>DASVUV010000056.1:0-6711 GCA_036386875.1 Allosphingosinicella sp. | reverse complement strand
TCGCGTCGGCCTGCTCCGCATGGAGCGCGCCGTGAAGGAGCGCATGAGCTCCGTGGACGTGTCGACGGTGATGCCGAACGACCTGATCAACGCCAAGCCGGCGGTGGCCGCGGTGCGCGAATTCTTCGGCTCCTCGCAGCTCTCGCAGTTCATGGATCAGACCAACCCGCTGTCCGAAGTCACCCACAAGCGCCGTGTTTCGGCCTTGGGCCCCGGCGGTCTCACGCGTGAGCGCGCGGGCTTCGAAGTCCGCGACGTTCACCCGACCCACTATGGCCGCATCTGCCCGATCGAGACCCCGGAAGGCCCGAACATCGGCCTGATCAACAGCCTCGCCTCGTTCAGCCGCGTCAACAAGTACGGCTTCATCGAAACGCCGTACCGCAAGGTCGTCGACCACAAGGTCACCGACGACGTGGTCTACCTTTCCGCAATGGAAGAGGCCAAGCACACGATCGCGCAGGCGAACGCCGAGCTGCTGGAAGACAAGAGCTTCGGCGAGGATATCGTTTCGTCCCGCCGGGCCGGCGACTTCCTGATGGCGCCGCGCGACCAGATCACGCTGATGGACGTCTCGCCCAAGCAGCTCGTCTCGGTAGCCGCGTCGCTGATCCCGTTCCTGGAAAACGATGACGCCAACCGCGCTTTGATGGGCTCCAACATGCAGCGCCAGGCGGTTCCGCTGATCCGCGCCGAGGCACCGTTCGTCGGCACCGGCATGGAAGAAACGGTTGCCCGCGATTCCGGCGCCGCCATCGCGGCCCGCCGCTCGGGCATCGTCGACCAGGTCGATGCGACCCGCATCGTGGTTCGCGCGACGGGTGACATCGAGGCCGGCAAGTCCGGCGTCGACATCTACACCCTGATGAAGTTCCAGCGTTCCAACCAGAACACCTGCATCAACCAGCGTCCGCTGGTGAAGGTGGGCGACGTGGTGAACGCCGGCGACGTCATCGCCGACGGCCCTTCCACCGAAATGGGCGAGCTCGCGCTCGGCCGGAACGTGCTCGTCGCGTTCATGCCGTGGAACGGCTACAACTACGAGGATTCGATCCTGATCTCCGAGCGGATCGTGAAGGACGACGTCTTCACCTCGATCCACATCGAAGAGTTCGAAGTGATGGCCCGCGACACCAAGCTCGGGCCGGAGGACATCACCCGCGACATCCCCAACGTCGGCGAGGAAGCGCTTCGCAACCTCGACGAGGCGGGCATCGTCTACATCGGTGCCGAGGTCGAGCCGGGCGACATCCTGTGCGGCAAGATCACGCCCAAGGGCGAGTCTCCGATGACGCCGGAGGAAAAGCTCCTCCGCGCCATCTTCGGTGAAAAGGCCTCGGACGTGCGCGACACTTCGCTTCGCCTGCCGCCGGGCGTTGCCGGAACGGTTGTCGAGGTTCGCGTCTTCAACCGCCACGGCATCGACATCGACGACCGTACCCGCGCCATTCAGGCCGAGGAAAAGGATCGCCTCCGGAAGGACGCCGATGACGAGCGCACCATCCTGAAGCGTGCCACCTTCTCGCGCCTGCGCGACATGCTGAACGGCCAGGTTGCAACCGCGGCGCCCAAGGGCGTCAAGAAGGGCGCGACCATCGATCTCGAGCTGCTCGAGAGCGTGGAGCGTCACGAATGGTGGAAGTTCGCGGTCAAGGACGATGCCGTCCAGTCCGATCTGGAAGCCGTGAAGGGCCAGTATGACGAGGCCGAAGGCGTGATCCGCCGCCGCCTCGAGGACCGTATCGAGAAACTCGAGCGTGGCGACGAGCTGCCGCCGGGCGTCCTGAAGATGGTCAAGGTCTTCGTTGCCGTGAAGCGCAAGCTTCAGCCGGGCGACAAGATGGCCGGCCGTCACGGCAACAAGGGCGTCATCAGCCGCATCCTGCCCAACGAGGACATGCCGTTCCTTGAGGACGGGACCCCGGTCGACATCGTCTTGAACCCGCTGGGCGTGCCGTCGCGCATGAACGTCGGGCAGATTTTCGAAACCCACCTTGGCTGGGCCGCGCGCGGCCTCGGCAAGCAGATTTCGGAGATGCTGGAAGGCATTTCGAACCGCTCGGCGCAGTTCGACGCCAACGATGCAAGCCAGGTCCGCGCCAAGCTCAAGGACATTTACGGCGAGCATTATGACGTCGAGATCGACAGCCGCGGCGACGACGAGATCATGGAAATGGCCTCGATCCTGGTTGCGGGCGTGCCGATGGGTACGCCGGTGTTCGACGGCGCCCGCGAAGCGGACGTGTCGGCGATGCTGGTCAAGGCCGGCCTCGATCCTTCGGGTCAGGTGGACTTGTTCGACGGCCGCACGGGCGAGGCGTTCGACCGCAAGGTCACGGTGGGCTACATCTACATGCTCAAGCTCCACCACCTTGTGGACGACAAGATCCACGCCCGTTCGATCGGCCCCTACAGCCTCGTCACCCAGCAGCCGCTGGGCGGCAAGGCGCAGTTCGGCGGCCAGCGCTTCGGCGAGATGGAGGTCTGGGCGCTCCAGGCCTACGGCGCCGCCTACACGCTGCAGGAGATGCTGACCGTGAAGTCGGACGACGTCATCGGCCGCACCAAGGTCTACGAGGCGATCGTCAAGGGCGACGACACGTTCGAGGCCGGCATTCCGGAGAGCTTCAACGTGCTCGTCAAGGAAATGCGCAGCCTGGGCCTGAACGTGGAGCTGAACAGCCACGAGGTCGACGAAGACGGCGTCGCCATCGCGGCGGAATGATCATCCGTCCCTCTCCCTGCAGGGGAGAGGGACAGGCGCTGGGTTCCCACGAAAGTACTACTTTCGTGGGGTCCCGATGCGCCAGGGTGAGGGCCTGAACCTCCCTCACCCTCCCACCGCCTCACGGCGGCGGGCCCCTCCCTCTCCCCTACAGGGAGAGGGGCAAGATTTTTGAGGACAGTGGCACATGAACGAACTGACCAACTTCGCAAATCCGGTCGCCAAGCCGGAGACGTTCGACCAGATCAAGATCGGCATCGCTTCGCCGGAGCGCATCCGTTCCTGGTCGTTCGGCGAAATCAAGAAGCCGGAAACCATCAACTACCGCACGTTCAAGCCCGAGCGCGACGGCCTGTTCTGCGCGCGCATCTTCGGTCCGATCAAGGACTACGAATGCCTGTGCGGCAAGTACAAGCGCATGAAGTACAAGGGCATCGTCTGCGAAAAGTGCGGCGTGGAAGTGACCGTGTCGAAGGTCCGCCGCGAGCGCATGGGCCATATCGAGCTCGCCGCCCCGGTTGCCCACATCTGGTTCCTGAAGTCGCTGCCCAGCCGCATCGGCCTGCTGCTCGACATGCAGCTCAAGCAGCTTGAGCGCATCCTGTACTTCGAAAGCTACGTCGTCATCGAGCCGGGCCTGACCCCGATGGAGAAGTATCAGCTCCTCACCGAAGACGAGCTGATCTCCGCCCAGGACGAGCATGGCGAAGACGCCTTCTCCGCCGGCATCGGCGCCGAGGCCGTGAAGCAGATGCTGATCGACCTCGACCTCGAGGGCGAGCGCGAGATCCTCTTGAAGGACCTCGCCGAGACCAAGTCGGAACTGAAGCCCAAGAAGATCATCAAGCGCCTCAAGGTCGTCGAGAGCTTCCTGGAATCCGGCAACCGCCCCGAGTGGATGATCCTGGACGTCGTTCCGGTCATTCCGCCCGAGCTTCGCCCGCTGGTGCCGCTCGACGGCGGCCGCTTCGCGACGTCGGACTTGAACGATCTCTACCGGCGCGTGATCAACCGCAACAACCGCCTGAAGCGCCTGATGGAGCTGCGCGCGCCGGACATCATCGTCCGCAACGAAAAGCGCATGCTTCAGGAAGCCGTCGACGCCTTGTTCGACAACGGCCGCCGCGGCCGCACCATCACCGGTGCCAACAAGCGTCCCTTGAAGTCGCTGTCCGACATGCTCAAGGGCAAGCAGGGCCGCTTCCGCCAGAACCTTCTCGGCAAGCGCGTCGATTATTCGGGCCGTTCAGTGATCGTCACCGGACCGGAGCTCAAGCTGCACCAGTGCGGCTTGCCGAAGAAGATGGCGCTCGAGCTGTTCAAGCCGTTCATCTACTCGCGTCTCGACGCCAAGGGTCTGTCCATGACCCTGAAGCAGGCCAAGAAGTGGGTCGAAAAGGAGCGCAAGGAAGTCTGGGACATCCTGGACGAGGTGATCCGCGAGCATCCCGTGATGCTCAACCGCGCGCCGACGCTTCACCGTCTCGGTATCCAGGCGTTCGAGCCGGTGTTGATCGAGGGCAAGGCGATCCAGCTTCACCCGCTGGTCTGCTCGGCTTTTAACGCCGACTTCGACGGCGATCAGATGGCCGTCCACGTTCCGCTGAGCCTCGAGGCGCAGCTCGAATGCCGCGTGCTGATGATGTCCACCAACAACATCCTCTCGCCCGCCAACGGCAAGCCGATCATCGTTCCTTCGCAGGACATGGTCCTCGGCCTCTATTACCTGTCGCTGGAGCGTGAAGGCGAGCCGGGCCAGGGCATGATGATCTCCGACATGTCGGAAGTTCACCAGGCGCTCGAATCCAAGGCCGTCACCCTGCACACCAAGATCGTCAGCCGCGTTCCGCAGACCGACGAGCAGGGCAAGCAGTACATGAAGCGCTTCGAGACGACGCCGGGCCGCATGCTGCTCGGCGAAACGCTCCCGAAGAGCCACAAGGTGCCGTTCGAAACCGTCAACCGCCTGCTGACCAAGAAGGAGATCGGCGACGTCATCGACACCGTCTATCGCCACACCGGCCAGAAGGAGACGGTGCTGTTCGCCGATGCGATCATGGGCCTTGGCTTCCGCCATGCGTTCAAGGCCGGCATCTCGTTCGGCAAGGACGACATGATCATCCCGCACGAAAAGGTCGGCCTCGTCGATGAGACCCGCGCCCTCGTGAAGGATTACGAGCAGCAGTATCAGGACGGCCTGATCACGCAGCAGGAGAAGTACAACAAGGTGATCGACGCCTGGAGCCGCTGCGGCGACCAGGTGGCGAACGCCATGATGGAAAAGATCAAGGCGCAGCCGATCATGGAAAACGGCCGCCAGGCCCAGATCAACTCGATCTACATGATGGCCCACTCCGGCGCCCGCGGTTCGCAGGCCCAGATGAAGCAGCTCGCCGGTATGCGCGGTCTTATGGCCAAGCCGTCCGGCGAGATCATCGAAACGCCGATCATCTCGAACTTCAAGGAAGGCCTCACCGTCCTTGAATACTTCAACTCCACCCACGGCGCCCGCAAGGGTCTCGCGGACACGGCGCTGAAGACCGCGAACTCCGGCTACCTCACCCGCCGCCTCGTCGACGTGTCGCAGGATTGCGTCATCGTCCAGGAGGATTGCGGAACCGAGAACGCGCTTGAGATGCGTCCGATCGTTCAGGGCGGCGCGGTGATCGCCTCGCTCGGCGAGCGGATCCTCGGCCGCACCCCGGCCGAAGACATTATCGACGAGAAGTCGGGCGATGTCCTCGCCAAGGAAGGCATGCTGATCGACGAGCCCCAGGCTCTGCTGATCGACGAGCTCGGCGTGCAGGCGGTGAAGATCCGCAGCCCGCTGATCTGCGAAAGCGAACATGGCGTGTGCGGCAAGTGCTACGGGCGCGATCTCGCCCGCGGTACGCCCGTCAACATCGGCGAAGCGGTGGGCGTTATCGCCGCCCAGTCGATCGGCGAGCCGGGCACCCAGCTCACCATGCGCACCTTCCACATCGGCGGCGCCGCGCAGCTCAACGAAACTTCGAACCTCGAAGCTTCGGTGGACGGCACGATCGAGCTTCGCGACCTTCCGACCATCGTCGATCCGCGCGGTCGCCGGGTTGCCATGTCGCGTTCGGGCGAGCTTGCCATCGTCGACATGGACGGCCGCGAGCGGGCTACCCACCGTATCCCTTACGGTGCGCACCTGATGGTCGACCATGGGCACATCGTGTCCAAGGGCGATCGGATCGCCGAATGGGATCCGTTCATGATGCCGGTGATCACCGAAAAGGGCGGCATCGTGAAGTTCCAGGACCTGGTCGAGGGCAAGACGCTCACCGAACAGACCGACGAAGCCACCGGCATCGCCCAGCGGGTGGTGACGGAGTTCCGCGGTTCGGCCCGATCCAAGGAGGATCTGCGTCCCCGGGTCACCCTGCTCGATGCGAGCAGCGGCGAAACGGCGCGCTACATGCTGGCTCCGGGTGCGATGCTCTCGGTCGAGGAAGGCCAGCGGGTCGAAGCGGGTGAAGTTCTCGCCCGAGTCTCCCGCGAAGCCGCCAAGACCCGCGACATCACCGGCGGTCTGCCGCGCGTCGCGGAGCTCTTCGAGGCCCGCAAGCCCAAGGAGAATGCGATCATTGCCAAGGTCTCCGGCCGGATCGCGTTCGGCAAGGACTATAAGGCCAAGCGCAAGATCGCGATCATCCCCGAGGACGGGGGCGATCCGGTCGAGTATCTGGTGCCGAAGTCGAAGGTGATCGACGTTCAGGAAGGCGACTTCGTCAAGCGCGGCGACAATCTGATCGGCGGCTCGCCCGATCCGCACGACATCCTTGAAGTGCTGGGCGTTGTCGCTCTCGCCGAATATCTCGTCAGCGAGATCCAGGAAGTGTATCGTCTGCAGGGCGTGAAGATCAACGACAAGCATATCGAGGTGATCGTTCGCCAGATGCTGCAAAAGGTCGAGATCACCGAGAGCGGCGACACCACCTTCCTGGTCGGCGAGCAGATCG
>DASVUV010000055.1:0-20950 GCA_036386875.1 Allosphingosinicella sp. | reverse complement strand
GGGCCGCCGCGGCAATGAGCGGGTCGCCTTTTTCCAGAATATCGCAGACGTGATGGCTGGCAGCCCGATCTACGCAGTCTTCGACCTGTCTGAATTCAATCGTAGCCGCGCGGAAATCGCGAAACTGTCGCGCGGCTACGCTAGGATCGCCGTCAGGGCTTCCGCGCCACCCCGACCAGAGCCGGCCGAAGCAGCCGGTCCTTGATCATGTAGCCCGCCTGCATCTCCTGGACGACGGTGCCGGGCTCGGCGGTGTCGCTGGGGATTTCCACCATCGCCTGGTGGCGGTTGGGGTCGAGCGGCTGGTTCATCGCGTCGACTCGGGTGATCCCGTTGCGCTGGAATACCGAGTCGAGCTCGCGGCCGGTCATCTCGATTCCGGTGATCAGGCTCTTCATCCGCTCGTCCTGGCGAAGATCCTCGGGGATCGCGGCGAGCGCGCGGTCGAGATTGTCCTTCACCGAAAGCATGTCGCGGGCAAAGCCTGTCGCGGCATAAGCCGACGCATTCTGCTTCTCCTGCTCAAGGCGGCGGCGCACGTTCTGGGTCTCGGCCTGCGCGTAGAGAACGTGCTGGCGCACCTCCTCCAGTTCCTTGGTGAGGGCCGCGATCCGCTCCGCCTGGGCGCTGCCCGTGTCGGCCGCTTCCGCCTCGCCCGCTTCATCCTGCGTAACCTGATCCTGGACGTCTTGTTCTTCGTTCATGCCATCAATCTCGATAGTGCCTGTGCCGTGAAATCTACCATGGGTACCACCCGCGCATAGTTCAACCGCGTCGGTCCGATAACCCCCACCACGCCGACCACCTTGCCGTCCGCGCCGCGATAGGGCGCCGCGATCACCGACGAGCCGGACAAGGCGAACAGCTTGTTCTCCGATCCGATGAAGATCTTCATGCCCTGCCCCGCCCGCGCGCTGTCGAGCAGGCGGACGATCTCCTCCTTGCCCTCCAGCTCGTCCAGCAACTGCCGGACCCGCTCCAGGTCTGCCGCCGCGGCCTGGTCGATGAGGTTGGCCTGCCCGCGCACGATCAGCACCGGCCGCTGCGCGCCGTCCTCCGACCAGATTGCCAGGCCACGATCGATGAGCTGCTGGGCCGTCACGTCGAGCGCGGCCTTGCCGTCCTCCATCTCCCGCCCAAGCCGCTGCCGCGCTTCGTGAAGGGTGAGGCCGGAAAGGCGCGAGCTGACATAATTGCCGACTTCGGCGAGCGCCGAGGGCGTAACGCCCGGCGGCAGGTCCACGACGCGGTTCTCCACCGTGCCCTCGGCGCCGACCATCACGGCAAGCGCCTGGGTCGCGGAAAGCTGCACGAAGCCGAGCTGGCGAAGCACCGGCTCCCGCTTCGGCACCAGCACGATGCCGGCGCAGGCCGACAGCCCGGACAACGCCTGGGTCGCCGCGGTCAGCGCGTCCTCGATCGGCCCGCCGCCCCGCTCCAGCCGCGTTTCAATGGCGGCGCGCTCCTCCGCGCTCGGCTGCGCGGCCTGCATCATGCCGTCCACGAACAGCCTCAGCCCCGTCTCCGTCGGCACCCGCCCGGCGGAAGTGTGGGGGTGGCTGAGCAAGCCCAGTTCCTCCAGGTCCGACATCACGTTGCGGATCGACGCAGGCGACAGATTGATCCCCGGCAACCGGGAAAGCGTGCGCGACCCGATCGGCGCGCCGCTGCCGAGATAGCCTTCCACCAGCAGGCGGAAGACCTCCCGCGCGCGTTCGCTTAGCTCGCTGACCGGCGTGTTGGACATATACCGCTATGTAAGCGGCGCGGCGGCGCGCGTGAAGCTATTCCGCCGCGTGGGCGAGGCCGGGCGCAAGCAAGCGGTCGAACGCATCGGCATAGAGCCCATATTCGGCGACGTCGCGCCGCCAGCCGCTGGCGGGCGCTGCGTCGCGCGCGGCGGGCGATGCGATCGGCGGAATGGTGCGCGGGCGGGCGCTCGGCCGCTCGACCACCATCTGGTGAAACCATTCGCCGGCATAGGAGCCGTCGAACCGATGCACCCGGCAGCCGAGGATCCGCCCAAGCGGAAGCCCGTCCAGCCCGTAGATCGTGGTTTCAAACAGAAAACCGCGCGGCTCTCCGGCCGTGCTGTACACGTACATCGTCATTTGAGCTGCTGCCCCATCCCAACGCCGGACCAACCACCGAGCGTAAACCTCAAGGTGCGTTTTGCGGCTGTACGCCGGATGAACAAAGTGGCGCCGAGAGGTGACGCCAAGACGCCGCCGCGACGGGCGGTGCGGCGGCAAAGGTGAGGCGTTCCGTTAGCCCCTCTCCCATCTCGGGAGAGGGAGGGGCCCGCCCGCGCAGCGGGGGGGAGGGTGAGGGCACTTTGCTCGACAACAGGTATTCCCTCACCCTTCCCACGCCTCCGGCGCCCCATCGAAGCGGGGCCCTTCCCTCTCCCGAGATGGGAGAGGGAGAGTTTCACGTCGCCAATCTGGTAGATATTCCCTGCCCCGCTGGCTAAGGCCGCGCCGAGCCATTGAAAGGAAATCTATGCGCCCCTCCGGACGCGCGCCCGACGAGATGCGGGCCATCACCATGGAAGCCGGTTTCACCCGCCACGCGGAAGGAAGCTGCCTGATCGGCTTCGGCGACACGCGGGTGCTGTGCACCGCCTCGATCGAGACCAACCTCCCGCCCTGGCTGCGCGGCAAGGGCAAGGGCTGGGTGACCGCCGAATACGGCATGCTCCCCCGCGCCACCCACACCCGCGGGCGCCGCGAGGCCGCCTCGGGCAAGCAATCCGGCCGCACCCAAGAGATCCAGCGGCTGATCGGCCGCTCCCTGCGCGCCGTGGTCGACATGCAGGCGCTTGGCGAGCGTCAGATCACCCTCGACTGCGACGTCATCCAGGCCGACGGCGGCACCCGCACCGCGGCGATCTCCGGCGCCTGGGTTGCGCTGCGCATCGCCGTCGACTTGCTGATGAAGCAGCAGCTCCTTACCGTTGACCCGATCCGTTCGAAGGTCGCGGCGGTAAGCTGCGGCATTCACCAGGGCACGGCCGTCCTCGACCTCGATTATATCGAAGATTCGAACGCCGGCGCGGACGGCAACTTCGTCCTCACCGGCGACGGCAACATCGTCGAGGCCCAGGTGACCGCCGAGGGCGAGACTTACGATGAGGAAGGGCTGCTCCGCCTGCTCCGCCTCGCCCGCATCGGCTGCGGCGAGATCTTCGCCGCGCAGGACAAGGCCACCGGCCGGTGAACAAGCTCGAAGCCGGCAAGCTGGTCATCGCCAGCCATAACGAAGGCAAGGTTCGCGAAATCCGCGACCTGCTCGGCCCCTACGGCATCGAGCCCGTCTCGGCGGCCGAGCTCGACCTTCCGGAGCCGGACGAGATCGGCACCACGTTCGTCGACAACGCAGACCTCAAGGCGCGGCAGGCGGCGGACCTGTCCGGCCTTCCCGCGCTCAGCGACGACAGCGGCCTGTGCGTCGAAGCGCTCGGCAACCGACCGGGCATCTATTCCGCCCGCTGGGCGATCGCCGAGAACGCGCGGGTCGATCCGGCGGCAAGCCCCGGCGAAATCCAGGGCGACCGCGACTTCGCCCGCGCCATGCAGCGCGTCCAGGATGAGCTGGAGGCGCTCGGCCCCGACGCGAGCCGCAACGCCCACTTCGTTTGCGCCCTTGCCGTGGTCTGGCCTGATGGGCGCAGCGAGTGGTTCGAAGGCCGGGTGGACGGCACCCTGGTCTGGCCGCCGCGCGGGCAGCACGGTTTCGGCTACGACGCCATGTTCCTGCCCAACGGCCACGCGCAGACCTTCGGCGAGATGGACCCTGCCGAAAAGCACAAAATGAGCCACCGCGCGGACGCGTTCCGGAAACTCGTCGCGGCTTTGCTGTGAGGTCCTTCGAGACGGGCCTTCGACAAGCTCAGTCCCTCCTCAGGATGAGCGGTGGCGGGCGCACCTAACGTGCCATGCGAGATCGCACCACAATCCGCTCATCCTGAGGAGCCGGTGAGCCTGTCGAACCGGCGTCTCGAAGGACCTGTTGCCGCGCAACCACCCCCACTCGCCCTCTACATCCACTGGCCGTTCTGCGTCTCCAAATGCCCTTATTGCGACTTCAACAGCCATGTCCGCGAGACGGTGGACCAGGCGCGGTGGCGCGACGCCCTGCTCGCCGACCTCGCTTATGAAGCCGGGGCCTACCCTCAGGGTCCCCTGGGTTCGATTTTCTTCGGTGGCGGCACGCCCTCGCTGATGCCGCCGGAAACGGTGGCCGCGCTGATCGAAGCCGCCGAACGCCACTGGGGCTTCGCGCCGGGCATCGAGATCACGCTCGAAGCCAACCCCTCCTCCGTCGAAGCCGCCCGCTTCGCCGATCTGGCGAGCGCCGGCGTGAACCGCGTCTCGCTCGGACTCCAGGCGCTGGATGAGCAGGCGCTGCGCTTCCTCGGCCGCGCGCACGGCCTCGACGAAGGCCTCGCAGCGCTCGACACCGCGCAAGCCGCCTTCGAGCGCGTAAGCTTCGACCTCATCTACGCCCTCCCCGGCCAGAGCCAAGCCGCGTGGCAGGCGGAGCTAAAGCGCGCTCTTTCCTTCGGCACCGGCCACCTCTCGCTCTACCAGCTCACCATCGAACCGGGCACGCGCTTCGCCGCGCTTCACGCCAGGGGCGAGCTCCCGGAAACCGATCCCGATCACGCCGCCTCACTCTACGAGATCACGCAGGCATTGACCGAAGCCGCCGGCCTTCCCCCCTACGAAATCTCCAACCATGCCCGGCCCGGCGAGGAGAGCCGCCACAACCTCGCTTACTGGCGCTACCAACCCTATCTCGGCGTCGGCCCTGGCGCCCACGGCCGCCGAGCCGGCCACGCCACCCAGCGCCACAAGAAGCCGGAGAACTGGCTGCAAGCGCTTGCCCGCAACGGCCACGGCATCGTCGAGGAAACCGAGCTGAGCGCCGCCGATGAGGCGCTGGAGCGGCTGCTGATGGGCTTGCGCCTACGCGAAGGAATCCCGTTTGCCGAGGTGGAGAGCGCGGTGGATTTCGCCGGGCTGGCACGAATGGAGCGGCAAGGCCTGGTCGCCCGCGAAGGGAAGCGCCTGATCGTTGCCCCCGCCGGGATGCTGCTGCTCGACGCCATCCTGGGCGAGCTCGCCCGCGCCTAGTCGAAGCCGCGCGGTGCCGGGGAGACGATTACCGACCCTTCCGCCGTGACTTCACGCACCTCCAGCGCCCGCTCGGCCACGCCGTCGCCGTTGAAGCGGAAGGGCCCGTCGAGTCCCGGAAAGCCGCGCGGACTGCGCAGCTCGCCTTCGGGAAAGGGCCGCCCCGGCTGCCAATCGCGGGCGATGCGCAAGGTCATCAGCACCGCGTCGTAGCCAAGGCTGGCAAGCCGGTAAGGGTTGGCGCCATAGCGCGCGCGGTAGCGGGTGCGCATCTGGTTGAACATCGCATCGGACGGCGCCGCATACCACGCCCCGCGCAGCGCCGGCGCCGCGCCGAGCCCCTCCTCCGCCGCCCAAAGCTCGGTGCCGAGGATCCGCGCGTCCGAGCTGCGCAACAGCGGCGCAAGCGCGGCGGCGGTGCGGCCGCTGTCGGCGATCAGTAGCGCGTCATAATCCCCAAAACTCGCCAGCCGGGTTGCCGCGCTGCGCAGAGCGACACTGCCACGCCCGGCGGGCACCGTGCCGACCAGCGTTCCACTGCCCCGAGTCACCGCGCGGATCAGCGCCTCGCTCGCCCGGCGCCCATAGACGCCCTCCGGCACCACCGACGCGAAGCGCCGCGCACCCGCGCCCCGCGCATGATCGACCACCCGCGCGACCGAATTGGCCGGCGTGAAGCCCATCAGGTAGACGCCGCTCGCCGCCACCGTGGTGTCGTTGGAGAATGCCACGACCGGCACACCTGCCCGCCGCGCCACAGGTGCAACCGCGCGCACATCCTCCGCGAGCAGCGGCCCAAGGAACAGGCCGTTGCCATCGGCCAGCGCCTTTGCCGCCGCGCTAGCTGCGCCCTTGGCGGTGTCGTAAATCGTAATCCGGATCCGCTCGCCGCCGGTGTCGAGCAGCGCAAGGTTCGCCGCATTGGCGATAGACTGGCCAACGCCCGCATTCGTGCCGCTGGTCGGCACGAGCACGGCAATTCGGTGCAGGCTCGCCTCGTCCGGCAAGGTCGGCTGCACCGGCAGCGTCGGCGGCGCTTGCGGTTGGACCTGCGGCTGCGCCTCGGCGGTTTGCACCGGCGCAGGGGCGGCCACGGCGACCGGTGCCGTCGGCACCAGCTCGCACCCGGTCAGCGCCAAGGCGAACAAAGCCGCCGAGCCGAAGCTCAGGCAGGCGCGGCGCGCTTGCCGCCGGTGGGATTGCTCTGCCATGACCGTGAACCTCATGCACCCACCTCTCGCACCCGGCCTCTACATCGTGGCGACCCCGATCGGCAATCTTTCCGACCTGAGCCCCCGCGCCGCCGCTACCCTGGCTTCGGCGGCCGTCATCGCCGTGGAGGACAGCCGGGTCACCGCCAAGCTGCTCAACTACATGGGCATCAAACGGCCGATGATCCCCTATCACGACCATAGCACCGAACGGGTGCGGCTGGACCTGATCGCCCGCATGCACAGCGAAGCCGTGGCATTGGTTTCCGACGCGGGAACCCCGCTGATTTCCGATCCGGGTTACAAACTGGTCCGCGACGCGCGCGCCGCCGGCATTCCGGTCACCACCATCCCGGGCCCATCGGCCGTCGTCGCGGCGCTGACCCTCTCCGGCTTACCCACCGACCGCTTCCTGTTCCTCGGCTTCCTCCCCTCCAAGGCGGGCGCCCGCGCCACCGCCATTGCGGAAGTGGCCTCGATCCGCGCCACCCTGGTGCTCTATGAAAGCGGCCCACGCCTTGCCGCCGCCCTCGGGGCGCTACGAGATAGCCTCGGCGACCGGGACGCGGCGGTGGCCCGGGAGATCAGCAAGAAGTTCGAGGAAACCGTCACCGGCACCCTTTCCGAACTGGCCGAGCGCTACGCCGACGCGCCGCCCAGGGGCGAGATCGTCATCGTCATCGCCCCGCCCGGCGAGCCGGAGCCTGCGGCCGAGGCCGATATCGACGCGGCCCTCACCGAGGCGATGACCCGCCTCTCCGCCTCCCGTGCCGCCGCCGAAGTTGCGGAAAAGCTCGGCCTGCCCCGCCGCACCGTTTACGAACGGGCGCTGGCGCTGAAATGAACCGGCGGCGCGCCGAGCAAGGCGGCCGCCGCGCCGAGACGATCGCCGCCTGGTGGCTCCGCCTCAAAGGCTATGCGATCCTCGCCCAGCGCGTTCGCACGCCGCGCGGCGAAGTGGACCTCGTCGCCCGCCGCGGCCGCACCCTCGCCTTTGTCGAGGTGAAAGCCCGGGCCACCGAAGGCGACGCCGCACTAGCCTTGGACGACTACCGCCTGCGCCGCGTTGCCGCCGCCGCCGAAGCGCTCACCGCCCGCTTCGCCCGCCCCGGCGACGACATCCGGATCGACGCCGTGTTCATCATCCCCCGCCGCCTGCCCCGCCACATGGCCGACGTCTGGCGCGGGTGAGCCGTGACAGCGCCCGCCGCCTCGCCTAGAGGCGCAACAGCCCCGCTCATCCTGAGGAGCCGGTGAGCAGGGTTCCCGCCAAAGTACTACTTTGGCGGGTCCCGTTGTCGAACCGGCGTCTCGAAGGACGCACGGTGCCCGTCCTTCGAGACGGGCCTTCGACAACGGGCACCCATCAAAGTAATACTTTGATGGGAACCCTGCTCAGTCCCTCCTCAGGATGAGCGGGGGTGAACGCTATCAGGAAGCCCACATGCCGCTAAACATTGCCGTTCAGATGGACCCTATGGAGGGGATCGCCATTGCCGGCGACTCCACCTTCGCGCTGATGCTTGCCGCCCAGGCGCGCGGGCACCGCCTGTTCCATTACCTTGCCGGCGACCTTTCCTATCGCGACGGCCGCGTGCTTGCGCAGGCACGGCCGGTGGAAGTCCGCCCCAACCAGGGCGACCATTTCACCTTCGGCGAGCCCACGCGCCTCCATCTCGCCGCCGATACCGATGTCGTGCTGATGCGCCAGGACCCGCCCTTCGACCTCGCCTACATCACCGCCACCCACCTGCTCGAGCGGGTCCACGGCCACGGCACCCTCGTGGTCAACGATCCGGCCTCGGTCCGCAACGCGCCCGAGAAGCTGTTCGTGCTCGATTACGCCCACTTCATGCCGCCGACCCTCATCGCCCGCTCGCTCGACGAAGCCCGCGCCTTCCAGGCCGAGCATGGCGACATCGTCGTCAAGCCGCTCTACGGCAATGCCGGCTCGGCGGTGTTCAAGGTGCCCGCGAACGGCGCCAACCTCGGCTCGCTGGTCGAGCTGTTCGGCCAGGTCTGGGTCGAGCCGTTCATGGTCCAGGCCTTTCTCCCGTCGGTGGCACAGGGCGACAAGCGCATCGTCCTGATCGACGGCAAGGTCTCCGGCGCGATCAACCGCATCCCCGGCGCGGGCGAGATCCGCTCCAACCTCGCCGCCGGCGGGACCGCCCACCCGGCCGAGCTTACGCAGCGCGAGCAGGAAATCTGCGACGCCCTCGGCCCGGAGCTCGCCCGCCGCGGGCTCCTGTTCGTCGGCATCGACGTAATCGGCGGCGAGTATCTTACCGAGATCAACGTTACCTCGCCGACCGGCATCGTCGCCATCGACAAGTTCAACGGCACCGACACCCCCGCCCTCATCTGGGACGCTATCGAAGCAAAGGTGCGCTGAGCATGGGCGACATCGTTCCTAAGCTGATCGAGCAGTTCGGCTATCTTGGCGTTGCCCTGCTGATGTTTCTGGAAACCGTTTTCCCCCCGATTCCGTCGGAGGTCATCATGCCGCTCGCCGGGGTCGCCGCGGCGCAGGGCTCGATGAGCCTGGCCGGCGTGGTCGCCAGCGGCACAGCGGGCGCGATGTTCGGCAATCTGTTCTGGTACGCCGTTGCCCGGGTCATCGGCCTGAAGCGCTTCCGCCCGTTTATCGAAAAGCACGGCCGCTGGCTGACGCTCGACTGGTCCGACATCGAGAAATCGGAAAAGCTCTTCGGCCGCTTCGGCTCGGCCATCGTCGGCCTCGGCCGGCTGCTGCCGACCATCCGATCCGTAGTCTCGATCCCCGCCGGACTGCTTCACATGCGGCTGCGCAGCTTTCTCGTCTGGTCGACCATCGGCACGGCGGCGTGGAGTTCGGCGCTTGCGGTTACCGGCTACGTGCTCGGCACCCATTTCGACAACATCAACAAGGTGCTTGGGCCGCTCTCGACCGCGATCATCGTGCTGATCGTGCTCGCCTACGTCTGGCGGCAGCTCACCTGGCGCAAGCGCCACCCGGACGCGTGAGGCGCTTGGCCGACAGAGGAAGCTTAACCCACCCCGCTCATCCTGAGGAGCGGTGAGCCTGTCGAACCGCGTCTCGAAGGACGCCCGGCCCACTCGCGAACGGTCCTTCGAGACGGGCCTTCGACAAGCTCAGTCCCTCCTCAGGATGAGCGGTTGGAATGACCTCCGCTACGCCCGCGGGTGCGCGTTCCGATAAACATCCAGCAGATGCGCCGCGTCCACCGCCGTGTAGATCTGGGTGGAGGACAGGCTGGCGTGGCCGAGCAGCTCCTGCAGCGACCTGAGGTCCGCGCCGCGCCCGAGCAAATGCGTGGCAAAGCTGTGGCGGAGCGCGTGCGGCGTGGTCCGCTCGCCGAGGCCGAGACGGGCCCGGGCGCGGCGCACCACCCGGCGGATCATCTCGCCGTTGAGCGGCCCGCCTCGTGCGCCTCTGAAAAGGGGCATGTCGCGCGACACCGGCCAGGGGCTTAGATCGAGATACCGCCCGATCGCGTCCCGAACCGGCTCCAGCATTGGCACCACCCGGGTCTTGTTGCGCTTGCCGGTGACGGTCACCGTGTCGCCGAGCGGCAGCGCCGCACCGGTCAGCCCCAGCGCTTCGGCGACACGCAGGCCCGAGCCGTAGAGCAGCATCAGCACGGCATGGTCGCGCGCCGCGATCCACTCGGCGCTGGCATCCTCCTCGACCTCCTCGGCAAGGGCCACGACTTCATCGGGCGAGATCGGCCGGGGCACGCTGCGCGGCGTCTTGGGACCGCGCAGGCGGGGCACATTGGGCTCCCCGCCCCGCTCACCCGCGGCGAAGACAAGGAAGCCGCGCACCGCCGACAGCTCCCGCGCCGCCGACGCATTGCCGAGACCGGCCGCGCGGCGGCGGGTGAGATAGGCGCGCAAGTCCGAAGGCTGAAGAGCATCAAGCGCCTCGGGGTCCACTGCCCCCCCCAGATGCTCGGCAAGAAATGCGATCAACCGGAAGGCCGTGGCGGCGTAAGCGCGCACCGTGTGGGGCGACCGCCTGCGGTCGCGGCTCAGATGCTCCTGCCAGCGCAGCGCGATTGCGCTCGCCGGGTGGCCGCTCAGGACGTCAGGCACCGGCCCATGCACCGCGTCAGCACGCGTCCCAGGAAGAGAAGAAGCTCGGACCCGTGGCGAGTTTCGAAACCCTGCGCCTCGCGCTGCCCCAAGGCCAGCAGGCCGCCGGGCAACGGCGCCGGGCTGTCGAGCCGCACCAAGGCCTCGGCCCGGATCAGGTCGCAGGCGGGTCCGAACAGGGGATGCCCCCGCGCGCAGCCGCGCAGCACCACGCCTTCGAGACCCTCGACCGAGCGCTCAACCACGCGCGGATCGACGAACTGCAGCCCAGAGGCATCGGCGCGCACGCCGCGGTCACCGACGAACAGCCCCACCGCTACCGCGTCGAGGCCCAGGATCTGCGGCCATTCCTGGGTGACGATGTGGATGAGGTGGTCGAAACCCTCCGCCTCGATCGCGGCAAGCACCGCTTCGTGGATCGAGGTCACCGCGCCCGAATGGCCGCGCGCGAAGGCAATGAGGTCCTGATTTGCCTCCTCCGCGGCCGCGACGCGCGCGCGCAGGCTTGCCACCGCCTTTTCCTCGAAGCTGATCACCGTGCCCATGCGCCAAGCCTAACCCCAAGATGGTTAAGAAGCGATGGTGAATTCGGGAAGCTTCAGCCCCCCTTCAGCACCCGCACCGGATCCGTCCCCGCGGCCCGAAGCGCCGGGTACAGCGTTGCAAGGATGCTGAGCACCAGCGCGCTGACCCCGATCACTGCGATCTCCACAGGCTTCACGTCGGCGGGCAGCGACACCAGGAAGTTGCTCGCCGCCTCGGTAGACGGCTGCGTCGCCATCTGGATGAAGATGCCGATCGGCTCGCGAAAGCGCAGAAAGACCAGGCCGAGCGCAAGCCCCCCTGCCGTGCCGAGCGCGCCGATGGTTGTCCCGATCGCCATGAAGATGCGCAGCATCGCCCCCCGGCTCGCGCCCATGGTCCGCATGATCGCGATGTCGCCGACCTTGGCCCGCACCAGCATCACCAAGGCGGACAGGATGTTGAACACGGCCACAAGGATGATGATCGACAGGACCAGGAACATGCCCACCTCGTCCACCGCCAAGGCAGTGAACAGCTCGGCGTTCAGCACCTTCCAGCTATTGAGCTTCACGCCTCGCGGAAGCGAGCCAGCGAGCGGTGCAAGCACCACGTCGGCGGTGCGCGGATCGGCGGTGGTGATGACCAGGGACGTCACCGACTCGCCGAGCCCCATCAGCGCCTGCGCCTCCTCGACCGGCATCAGCACCGCCTCCCGGTCGAAGTCCGGCGCCTTGGTCTCGACCACGCCGGCAATCCGGAAGGAGACGGGGCGCACGTCCAGCTCCCCGTCCGCCTTCTCCCCCACGGTGACAAGCTCGATCGTGCCGCCGGCCGAGGCGGGGAGTATCCGCGCCAGCTCCGACCCGATGATCACCGCGCCGCCTTCCGGCCCGAGGTCGGCGGTTCCTTCCAGCAACCCCGCCCGAAGCGCCGGGGTCGCGATCCGGTCGCGCGGCAGCCCCCGCACGCGCACCGGCGCCACGCGGCCAGCGGCAGAGCCCATCAGCCGCGCCTCGACCATCGGGTCCGCCTCGGTTACGCCAGGCGTCCGCCGCGCCGCCTCGGCAATCCCTTGCCAGCCATCCAGGCTGCCGTCCGGCCCGCGCACGATGGCGTGGCCGGTGGTCTCGATCACTGTGTCGAGGATGAACTTTTGATACCCGTTCATCACGCTGGACACGATCACCAGCGCCGCCACCCCCAGCGTCACCGCGATCAGGCTGATCGAGGCGACGAGCACGATGATCCGCTCGCCCGAACGCGGCACGATGTAGCGGCGGATCACCAGCCGCTCGAAAGCCGTAAGGGCCATGGTTTCGCGCCCCGGCTCGGCTCAGCCGATCTTCTGCCCGGTCTTTTCCCAGTCGGCCAGGAACCCCTCGAGGCCCTTGTCGGTCAGCGGGTGCTTGAAGAGCTGGCGGATCACCGCCGGCGGCGCGGTCATCACATCCGCCCCGATCATCGCCGACTGGAGCACGTGCACCGGGTGCCGAACGCTTGCCACCAGGATATCCGTCCCGAAATCGTAATTGTCGTAGATCGTGCGGATCTCCGAAATGATCTGCATTCCGTCGAAACCAATGTCGTCATGCCGCCCGACGAACGGGGAAATGAAGGTCGCGCCCGCCTTGGCGGCGAGCAGCGCCTGATTGGCGGTGAAGCACAAGGTCACATTGACCATCGTCCCCTCGCCGGTCAGCGCCTTGCAGGTCTTGAGCCCGTCGATCGTCAGCGGCACCTTGACCGCGATATTGTCGGCGATCTTCCGAAGTATCTCCGCCTCGCGCATCATCTCGAGGTGACCCAGCGCCACCACTTCGGCGGACACCGGCCCCGGCACGATGTCGCAAATCTCCTTCACCACCTCCAGGAAGTTGCGCCCGGATTTGTTGATCAGCGACGGGTTGGTGGTCACCCCGTCCAGCAGGCCGGTCTCGGCCAGGTCGCGGATTTCGGCGGTGTCGGCGGTGTCGACGAAGAATTTCATAGGGATCCTCAAGCGTTCGGTAAGTTGCCCGCGGCCTTAGCGAGACCGCGGCTTCGCGTCACCTGACGATACCGAACACCCCGGCAAGCACCGGATCGCCGGCCGATTGCGGGTTGGCGCGGATCGCCGCTTCCTCGCGGCCGATTGCACGGTAGATGCTGTTGGCCGCCTTGCGCGACACGTCCGCCTGCAGGCCGGCGAAGTCGATGCCGGTCGCGAAACGCAGCGCGCGCGACACCAGGCCGTTGTCGGCGACGCGCAGCGCCTGGCCGACTTGGGGGAAGATGGCGTTGACGATCGCATCGCCCATCGAGCGCTGGAGATGGTCGGTCGCCGCAAGCGGCCCGCCGCGCACGATGGCGAGCGCATCGGTGATGCTCATTCCGCGGATCGACTCGTACACCACCGGGGCCGCGGCATCGGCCGCTTCCGCAGCCGCGCGATTCACGGCCCGCAGCAATTGATCCTGCACCGCCCGCGTGCCCAGCGCCACCGCGAGCGTCGAGGCGATGCGGCTGCCGCCAAGCTGCGACGGCAGTTCCACCCGGGTCAGCTCGTCCGCGAAGAAACCCTCGTCGGTCAGCAGCCGGGCGAAAGCGCGCTGCGAGGAGATGGTGAGCAGCCGCCGCACCGCATCCTCGAGGTTGAACAGGTCGCCAAGCTTGGTCGCGCAACCGGGCAGCGCCAACAGCGGCAGGGTGCAGCCGGCGGCGATCAGGCGGCGGCGGGTAAGCAACAGGTCCATCGGCGGCTCCGGAAGTAGGTTTCGCATGCGCCAACGGCCTGCACCAAAGCTTGTTGCATGTCACGAGGCGCCGGGGGCTTCCGGCGGCGGTGCGCGCGGTCCATATGAAGAACACCGATGACCCGCGCCCGCGTCCTCCTCCTCAACCCCGCATTGGGCCCGCTCGACTACCGCGTGCCCTACGGCATGGAGGTCGAGCCGGGCTCGATCGTGCTCGCGCCGCTTGGGCCGCGCCAGATGACCGGTGTGGTCTGGGAAGAGGACAAGCTCGAAACCGAGACCGTCGGCGACAATCGGCTCCGTCCGTTGCTCCAGAAGTACGATCTGCCGCCGCTTCCCGCGCCGCTCCGCCGCCTGATCGAGTGGACCTCGAACTACTACCTCGCGCCGATCCCTGCCGTGCTGCGCATGGCGCTCGCCTCCGCTTCGGCGCTTGACGGTGCCCGCACCGTTACCGAATACCGCGCCACGGGCCTTGTTCCCGAGCGCCTTACCCCGCAGCGTGCTCAGGCGCTGGAGCGGATCGGCGAGCGCCAGGGGCTGGTGCGCGAGCTTGCGCTTGCCGCCGACGTGTCGGACGGCGTCATCCGCGGCCTGTGCAGGGCGGGCGCGATCGAGGCGGTGGAGGTCTCGGTCGACGATCCCTACCCGCTTCCCGACCCGGACTCCGCTCCGCCTGCCTTGGAGGACGCGCAGCGCGACGCTGCCGCCCTCTTCGCCGCGGCGGTTCGCGAGCCCCAATTCGCACCCTTCGTGCTCAACGGAGTCACCGGGTCCGGCAAGACCGAAGTTTATTTCGAAGCCATCGCCGAGGCGCTGCGCCTCGGCCGCCAGACCCTGATCCTGCTCCCCGAAATCGCGCTGACCGAGCCGTTCCTGAAGCGCTTCGCCGCCCGGTTCGGACACGAGCCGGTCGCCTGGCATTCGGGCCTCCGCCAATCCCAGCGCCGCCGCGCCTGGCGGGCGCTTGCCACCGGCGAGGCCAAGGTGGTGGTCGGCGCACGCTCGTCGCTGTTCCTCCCTTACCCCCAGCTCGGGCTGATCATCGTCGACGAGGCGCACGAGAGCAGCTTCAAGCAGGAAGACGGAGTCCAATACCACGCCCGCGACGTCGCCGTGATGCGCGCCAAGCTCGAGAAGATCCCGATCGTCCTCGCCTCGGCCACGCCCGCCATCGAGACTCGCCACATGGCGGAGATCGGCCTCTACCGCGAAGTGAAGCTGCCCGACCGCTATGGCGGCGCCGAGCTTCCCGAAATCACCGCCCTCGATCTCCTCGCCGACCCGCCGCCGCGCGGCCGCTGGCTTGCACCGGCCTTGGTCGAGGCGCTGGAGGAAACGCTGGAGCGCGATGAGCAGGCGCTTCTTTTCCTTAACCGCCGCGGCTACGCGCCGCTCACCTTGTGCCGCAATTGCGGGCACCGCTTCCAATGTCCCAATTGCACCGCCTGGATGGTGGAGCACCGGCTGATGCACCGCCTCGCCTGCCACCATTGCGGCCACGTCATGCCGCCGCCGCGCCTCTGCCCCGAGTGCAAGGAGGAGGACAGCCTGGTCGCCGTCGGCCCCGGCGTCGAGCGCATCGCCGACGAGGTCCGCGCGCTGTTCCCCGACGCCCGCACGGCGATCGTCACCTCCGACACCATCTGGTCCCCGGCCAAGGCCGCCGAATTCGTCGCCCGGATGGAGGAAGGGGCAATCGACATCGTGGTCGGCACCCAGCTCGTCACCAAAGGCTACCACTTCCCCAACCTCACCCTCGTCGGCGTGGTCGATGCCGATCTCGGCCTTCAGGGCGGAGACCTGCGCGCCGCCGAGCGAAGCTTCCAGCAGATCGCCCAGGTCGCCGGCCGCGCGGGGCGGGGCGAGAAGCCCGGCCGGGTCTTGGTCCAGACCCACGAGCCCGGGGCCCGGGTGATCAGCGCCCTCGTGTCGGGTGATTCGGAAAGCTTCTACGAGGCTGAAACCGACGCGCGGCGCGAGGCCGCGATGCCGCCCTTCGGCCGCCTCGCCGGGATCATCGTTTCTTCCGAAAAGCTCGACGAAGCGGTGGAAACCGCCCGCCTGATCGGCCGCAGCGCGCCGATCGTGGAAAATATGGCGGTGTTCGGACCCGCTCCGGCCCCCCTCGCCATGCTGCGTGGCCGCCACCGCCAGCGCCTGCTCGTCCACGCCGCCCGAAGCCTGGACGTCCAGGACGTTATCCGCGAATGGCTGGGCAAGCTGGAATGGCCGCGTGGCGTCCGCGTTGCCGTGGACGTCGATCCCTACAGCTTCCTGTGAAGGCTGCAGCGTTTTCGCCCGCAGCCGGAGGGCGGCGCTTCTCGTCTTTGCAAGTCGGCTTTTGCCCGCTAAATCTTTGGCTTGCGTGAGGTTTTCTTCGGCGGGGGCACAGTGAACAGGCTTTTTAAATTCTTCTCCTTGGTGGCGCTCGCCGCCTTGCCGGCGGCAGCGCACGCCGAATGGTGGCAGGCGCGAACCGAGCATTTCATCATCTATTCCGAATCGTCGTCCCGTGACGCGGAGGCTTTCGCGACCCGGCTCGAGCGGTTCGACATGGCGCTTCGTTCGCTGCAGAACATCAGCTCCGAACCGATCCTGTCCGATTCCCACCGGCTCACCGTATTCCGGCGCGGCAACATCGAATATATCGGCAGGCTCTATGGCTCGCAGGGCGTGGCGGGCTTCTACATCCCCCGGATGGGCGGCTCCGTTGCCTACACGCCGGCCCGAACGGAAGGGTCCGGGCTGACCACCTACCGCCGCGACAGCCGCACCGATCTTGATCCGCAGTCCGTGCTGTTCCACGAATATGCGCACCACTTCATGTTCCAGCATTTCTCCGCCGCTTACCCGGACTGGTACGTGGAAGGGTTTGCCGAAACCGCGGCAACGATCGATCTTCAGGAGGGCGGCTCCTTTCACCTCGGCAATCCGCCGCAATACCGGGTGGCCGAACTCCTTCAGCCGCTCACGTCGGCCAAGCGGATGCTGACCAACACCTTGCCGCCGACCTTTGAAGTTTATTACAGCCACTATTCGCTGGGCTGGCTGCTGAACCACTACCTGACGTTTGAACCGTCGCGTCAGGGCCAGCTCAAGCAATATCTGCGGCTCATCAACGCGGGCACCGCGCCACCCGAAGCGGCGCGCAAGGCATTTGGCGACCTTGATGTGCTTGACAAGGATCTGGCGCGTTACAGGAACAATCGCCCCCTGCCGGGCGCACTGGTCAAGCCGCAGGACTATGAGCCGCCCGTCGTGACGATGCGCAAGCTCGGCGCCGATGAGGAGGCGATCGTCCGGGTCGCGTTGCGCTCGAAGCGCGGGGTGGACCGCAAAGCGGCCGGCGAACTTGCAGGCGAGGCGCGTTCAGTAGCGGCCAAATATCCGGCGAGCTATCCCGTCCAGATCGCCCTCGCCGAAGCCGAGTTCGACGACCGCAAGTATGACGCCGCCGAGGCCGCGGCGAATCGCGCGCTGGCTTCGAACGCCAAATCGGCGGAGGCGATGCTCTACATCGGTCGTGCCCATCTGGAACGCGCCAGGGAGAAGAAGGACAAGGCGCAGTTCGAAAGCGCCCGCAAGTGGTTCGAAAAGGCCCATGCTGCCGATCGCGAACATGCCGAGCCGCTCTTCTACAACTACCTCACTTATTATTACGCCGGGGTGTCCCCTCCGAAGACGGCGGTGACGGCGCTTGAGCGTGCCTTTGACATCGCACCGTTCGCCACCGAGATCCGGCTGGTGCTCGCCCGGCAGCTCCTTATGGAAAAGGAGGGCAAGCTGGCGAGAACCGTACTGACGCCGCTCGCGATCGGCCCCCACCAGACAAAGAGTGCCAAGGCGCTGCGGTCGGTTGTCGAACTCCTTGACGCGGGCAAGGTCGAAGAAGCGCATACCACGCTTGCCGCCGAAATGGCGCGGGTGGAGCAGGAGCAGAAGAGCGGCAAGTCGAGCGACGACGACTAAGGCAGGGCCTCACGAATCGCGGCGTAGCCCCTGCTCGGCGCGCAGCAGCCGCGCCTTGCGCTCCAGGCCCCAGGCGTATCCCCCCGGCGAGCCGTCGCCGCGGCGCGCCCGGTGGCAGGGGATGAGGATTGCGACGCTGTTCGATCCGCAGGCGGTCCCCGCCGCCCGCGCCGCGCCCGGCTTGCCGGCCCTGGCGGCAAGCGCCGCGTAGGAGAGGCTTTCGCCTGCGGGGATCCGCGACAGCTCGCGCCAAACCGCCTCCTGAAACGCGGTGCCCCGCACGTCGAGCGGCAGATCGTGAGGCCGCCCAGGCGCTTCCACAGCCGCAACCGTGCGTGCAACCAACTCGGCCATCGCTTCCCCGCCCCGCTCGATCCGCGCCTGCGGAAAGCGTGCGCGAAGCTCCGCCTCCCCTTCGTCGAAGGCCAGCCGGCAAATGCCCTTGCCGGTCGCCGCGACCAGCATCGTGCCCAGCGAGGTCTCCGCCGCCGCCCAGCGGATCGTCTCCCCCTTGCCGCCGTCGCGCCACGCCGAGGGGGTCATTCCCAGCCGCGCCTTGGCGTCGGCATAAAAACGCCCAGGTCCCGAATAGCCCGCATCGTAGATCGCGTTCGTGACGCTGTCGTTGCTGTCCAACGCGTCGGTCATGGTCTTTGCTCTCCTTGCGCGTGCATACGCGGCCGGGGTCACGCCCGTCGCGCGCCGGAACAAGCGGTGGAAGTGAAACGGCGAATAGCCCGCCGCCGCCGCCAGCGCGTCCAGGCCCGGCATCTCCTCCGCCGCCTCGATCGCCCGCAGCGCCTTCTCCAAGGCTTGCGCTTCGCGGCTCACCTCGTCCGGCTTGCACCTGAGGCACGCCCGAAGCCCCGCCGCCGCCGCGGCGCCGCCATCGGCGAAGAAGCGCACATTCTCCCGCTTCGGGTGCCGCGCCGCGCAGGAGGGCCGGCAATAGATGCCCGTCGTCAGCACCCCCGTCACGAACCGTCCGTCTGCCGTGCGGTCGCGCCGAAGCACGGCCGCCCAGGCCTCCCCCTCATCGATGCTCGTCGCGGCGTCCATGCACCGTCTCTAGCCGCGTTTCCGGCCCGCTACATCCCGCCCCTTGCTTTCAAAGCGTTGGGGCCCGCCACACACGGTTGCATCCCATTCACCCCCCTGCTAGGGGGCCGCAACCCATCGGGGGCGGTGCGCCGCCCCCTTTCCGCATGGGTCGCAATCGATCTGGGAGTAGAGGCGCGCGTGGAGATTTCCGGCGGCATTCAGGCAAGTCTGGCGGGGCGCTATGCCACCGCCTTGTTCGAACTGGCCCGCGATGAGCGGCAGCTCGAAGCCGTCGGCGCGAGCCTCGCGTCCGTCCGCACCGCGCTGCGCGACTCGGACGACCTTCGGACGCTGACCACCAGCCCGCTGATCGGCCGCGACGAGGCCGTGAACGGCATCCGGGCCGCCGCCGGAGCGATGGGGCTCGACCCCATCACCGCCAACTTCCTCGGCGTGCTCGCCCAGAACCGCCGTTTGGGCCAGCTTGCCAACGTGATCCGCTACTTCAACCTGCTCGCCGCCCACCATCGCGGCGAGACCACGGCCGAAGTCACCTCCGCCCACCCGCTCGACGACGACCAGGTCGCGGCTCTCAAGGCGAACCTCAAATCCCGTCTCGGCCGCGACGTCGCGGTTGATCTGACCGTCGATCCCACCATCTTGGGCGGGCTCGTCGTCAAGGTCGGCTCGCAGATGATCGACGGCTCCATCCGCACTAAACTCAATACCCTCGCGCATGCGATGAAAGGCTGAACATGGACATCCGCGCCGCTGAAATCTCCAAGGTCATCCGCGATCAGATCGCGGGCTTCGGCAATGAGGCCGAAGTCTCCGAAGTCGGCACCGTTCTCTCGGTCGGCGACGGCATCGCCCGCATCTACGGCCTCGATAACGTGCAGGCCGGCGAGATGGTCGAGTTCGCCGCCGGAGGCACCGGCGACACCATCAAGGGCATGGCGCTGAACCTCGAGGCGGACAATGTCGGCGCCGTGATCTTCGGCAACGACAGCGCCATCAAGGAAGGCGACACGGTTCGCCGCACCGGCACCATCGTCGACGTTCCCGTCGGCAAGGGCCTGCTCGGCCGCGTGGTCGACGGCCTCGGCAACCCGATCGACGGCAAGGGCCCGATCGTCGCCACCGAGCGCAAGCGCGTGGAAGTGAAAGCGCCCGGCATCATCCCGCGCAAGTCGGTCCACGAGCCGGTGCAGACCGGCCTCAAGGCGCTCGACGCCCTTGTCCCCGTCGGCCGCGGCCAGCGCGAGCTGATCATCGGCGATCGCCAGACCGGCAAGTCCGCCGTCGCGCTCGACACCTTCATCAACCAGCGCAAGGCCAATGCCGGCGACGACGAGAGCCAGAAGCTCTACTGCATCTACGTCGCCATCGGCCAGAAGCGCTCCACCGTCGCGCAGATCGTCCGCGCGCTCGAGGAGAACGGCGCGATGGAATATTCCATCGTCGTCGCCGCCACCGCGTCCGAGCCGGCGCCGCTCCAGTTCCTCGCGCCCTACACGGGCTGCACGATGGGCGAATATTTCCGCGACAACGGCATGCACGCCGTCATCGTCTATGACGATCTGTCCAAGCAGGCCGTCGCCTACCGCCAGATGTCGCTTCTGCTGCGCCGCCCGCCGGGCCGCGAGGCCTATCCGGGCGACGTCTTCTATCTCCACTCGCGGCTGCTGGAGCGCGCCGCCAAGATGAACGAGGCCAACGGC
Organism: Allosphingosinicella sp.; assembly: GCA_036386875.1. Taxonomy (GTDB): domain Bacteria; phylum Pseudomonadota; class Alphaproteobacteria; order Sphingomonadales; family Sphingomonadaceae; genus Allosphingosinicella. The sequence continues at coordinate 512 of DASVUV010000055.1, read as the reverse complement.
TCGGGCTCGCTGACCGCGCTTCCGATCATCGAGACTCAGGCGGGCGACGTGTCGGCCTACATCCCGACCAACGTCATTTCGATCACCGACGGCCAGATCTTCCTCGAGACGGAATTGTTCTACCAGGGCATCCGTCCGGCCATCAACGTCGGCCTCTCGGTCAGCCGCGTCGGTTCCGCCGCGCAGACCAAGGCGATGAAGAAGGTCGCCGGCTCGATCAAGCTGGAGCTCGCCCAGTATCGCGAAATGGCCGCCTTCGCCCAGTTCGGTTCGGATCTCGACGCCTCGACCCAGCGCCTCCTCAACCGCGGCGCCCGCCTCACCGAGCTCCTGAAGCAGCCGCAGTTCCAGCCGATGCCGATGGAGGAGCAGGTCGTTTCGATCTTCGCGGGCGTGAACGGCTATCTCGACACGGTTCCGGTGAACGCCGTTACCCGCTTCGAAAGCGCGCTCCTCGCCCACGTCCGCAGCGATCACGGCCAGGTGCTCGCCAGGATCCGCGACACCAAGGC
>DASVUV010000053.1:0-46327 GCA_036386875.1 Allosphingosinicella sp. | reverse complement strand
AGGCCCTTGGCCTCCTCGACGGTGATCACGCCTTCCTTGCCGACCTTGTCCATCGCTTCGGCGATCTTCTCGCCGACGACGGTGTCGCCATTGGCGGAGATGATGCCGACCTGGGCGATCTCGTTGGAGCCGGAAACCGGCTTCGAGCGCGACTTGAGGTCCTCGACCACGCGGGTAACGGCAAGGTCGATACCGCGCTTGAGGTCCATCGGGTTCATGCCCGCCGCAACCGACTTCATGCCCTCACGGACGATCGACTGAGCCAGAACGGTCGCGGTGGTGGTGCCGTCGCCGGCAAGGTCGTTGGTCTTGGACGCAACCTCGCGCAGCATCTGCGCGCCCATATTCTCGAACTTGTCCTTGAGCTCGATCTCCTTGGCGACGGTGACGCCGTCCTTGGTGATGCGCGGAGCGCCGAAGCTCTTGTCGATGACGACGTTGCGGCCCTTGGGCCCCAAGGTCACCTTCACCGCATCGGCGAGGATGTCGACGCCGCGGAGAATGCGCTCACGCGCGTCGCGGGAAAAGCGTACGTCTTTGGCTGCCATTTTGGCTTACCTTTCAGTTGAATGTTCCGAATGTTCGCACTGACCATGGGTCAGCGCGATGAGGTCTCAGCCGACGATCCCGAGGATGTCGCTTTCCTTCATGATCAGCAGGTCTTCGCCATTGAGGCGGACCTCGGTGCCGGACCATTTGCCGAACAGAATCTTGTCGCCGGCCTTGACGTCGAGCGGGGTCACCGTGCCGTCTTCGGCCTTGGTGCCGGAGCCGACGGAGATCACTTCGCCTTCCTGCGGCTTTTCCTTGGCGGTGTCGGGGATGATGATGCCGCCGGCCGTTTTTTCTTCGGCTTCGACGCGGCGAACCAGCACCCGGTCATGGAGCGGACGGAAAGTCATGCACGTCACCTCTTTGATATGCGGCTGCCCAAAACCCCCCTTGTGCGAGGTGCGGCAGCCCGCTGTTGTGAATCGGTTGTTAGCACTCAGCCACAGCGAGTGCCAACGGCTTCTGATTTAGGATCGGTTCACCTGCGGTCAAGGCTTGGCGAGCGGAATTTTCGCGCCGCATTGCCCGCCGCGCGGCGAGCGGCTAGCGGTTTCGCCACATAAAGGATGGGCAGGGAACGGTCATGAGGTTCGCGCGCAAGGTCTGGAAGCTTCTGGTCGGAATCAAGGACGGCCTCGTCCTGCTGCTCATGCTGCTGTTCTTCGGCCTTCTCTACAGCGCGATGACGTCGCGGCCGACGATCGGCTCGGCCGACACCGGCGTGCTTCACTTGAAGCTCAGCGGCCCGATCGTGGAGCAGCCTGCTCAGGCGAGCGCCAGCCAGTTGCTTTCCGGCTCGGGCGGCCCGCGCGAATACCGCCTCCGCGACGTCGTTCACGCCCTCCGCCTCGCCGCCACCGACGAGCGGGTGAAAGCGGTGGCGCTCGATCTCGACATCTTCGCCGGCGGCGGCCAGGCCTCGATCACCGCGGCAAGCGACGCGCTCGGCGACGTCAAGCGCGCCGGCAAGCCGGTCCTCGCCTACGCCACCGCTTATGACGACGACGCCTACCTGCTCGCCGCCCAAGCCAACGAAATCTGGCTCAACCCGATGGGCGGGGTGCTGGTCACCGGCCCGGGCGGCGCCAACCTCTACTTCAAGGGGCTGATGGACAAGCTCGGCGTCACCGCCAACGTCTACCGCGTCGGCACCCACAAGGCCGCGGTCGAGCCCTTCATCCGCACCGACATGTCGCCCGAAGCGCGCGAAAACCTCCAATCGGTCTACGGCACGATGTGGGCATCCTGGCAGGACGAAGTGCGCAAGGCCCGCCCCAAGGCGCAGGTCCAGGCCTATGTCGCCGACTCGGCCGGGCGGATCGCGGCGGCGGGCGGCGACATGGCCAAGGCGGCGCTCGCCCTCGGCCTCGTCGACAAGGTCGGCGACCGGGAAGCGTTCGGCCGCCGCCTCGCCGAGATCAGCGGCGCGCGCTACGCCGAGGTGCCGGGCAGCTTCCGCGCCATCGATTACAACAAATGGATCGACGCCTACCCCGCCACCGAGGAGCCGGGATCGATCGGCATCCTCACCGTCGCCGGCGATATTGTCGACGGCGAGGCCGGCCCGGGCTCGGCCGGCGCCGAGACCATCGTGCATGCGCTCGAAAAGGGCCTCCGCGAGCGCAACCTGAAGGCGCTGGTGCTGCGCATCGATTCGCCGGGCGGCTCCGCCTTAGCGTCGGAACGGATCCGCCAGGCGGTGCTTGCCGCCAAGCAGAAGGGGCTTCCCGTCGTCGTATCGATGGGCAACCTTGCCGCATCGGGCGGCTATTGGGTCGCGATGGCCAGCGACAAAATCTACGCCGAGCCGTCCACCATCACCGGCTCGATCGGCGTGTTCGGGATCATTCCAAGCTTCCAGGGCAGCCTTGCCAAGCTCGGCGTCGGCGTCGACGGCGTCAAGACGACGCCGCTATCGGGCGAGCCGGACGTGCTGCGCGGCCCATCGCCGGAGGCCGGCCGCCTGCTTCAGGCCGGCGTCGAGTCAACCTACCGCCGCTTCCTCACCCTTGTGTCGCAGCAGCGCAAGATGCCGGTGGAGCAGGTTGACCGGATCGCGCAGGGCCGCATCTGGGCCGGCGGCACCGCCCGGCAGTTGAAGCTGATCGACGCGTTCGGCGGCCTCGACGAAGCGATCGCCGAAGCGGCGCGGCTCGCCAAGCTCGACGGCGACGCGGCCAAGCCCGTCTGGCTTGAGCGCGAGCCCGATTTCTTCGAGGAATTGCTCGCGTCGATGGCGTCCTCTGAAGAGGAGGAGCAGGCTTCCCTCGATGCTTTCGGCCGCATCGCCATGCAGCAGCGCCAGCTCATGCTCCGCGCCGCCGCCGATGCCGAGCGGCTGCTGTCCACCGGATCGGTGCAGGCGCGCTGCGTCGAGTGCCCCGGCGCCGCCGCGACGCCGTCGCGCGGGCCGAGCGGCAGGTTCGCGGGAGTGCTGCTAAGGCTGCTCGGCGCGTGAGGTTAAGGGCCGCGCGCGCCGCCGACGCCGCCGCCATCGCTTCCCTCTACGCGCCCTATGTGCTCGACACCGCGGTGAGCTTCGAAACGGAGCCGCCGAGCGAGGCCGCAATGCTCGGCCGAATGAGCGAAGGCGCCGGGCTCTACCCCTGGCTGGTTGCGGAAGAGGATGGCACACTTGCCGGGTTTGCCTATGCCTGTGCCTTCCGAAGCCGCTTCGCCTACCGCTTCGCCGTTGAGACCACAGTCTACCTGCGCCAGGGGTGCGAAGGGCGCGGGCTCGGCAGCGCGCTGTACCGGCCGCTGCTCGCCAGCCTCGAGGCACAGGGCTTCACCCAGGCGATCGCCGCGATCACCCTGCCCAACGAGGCAAGCGCCCGGCTGCACGAGAAGATGGGGTTCGAACATGCCGGCACCTACCGCCGCGTCGGCTGGAAGCTCGGCGCGTGGCGGGACGTCGGCCTGTGGCAAAGACCGCTTGCCGCCGAGCGAAGCCCGCCGGACGAGCCTCGGCCTCCCGCCGGCCTCCAGGCCTAATCGTCCTTGTAGCCGGGAAGCGACCACCCGCGCGCGACGGCCGCGCCGCGCAGCGCGAAGCCGGCCGCCGCCGCGATCGTGCCCGCGACCATCCCGGGCAAGCCCATCACCAGCAACCCGACCACCAACGCCGACGATAACGCCGCGGCCGTGACGTACAACTCGGGCCGCATCAGGATCGACGGTTCGCCGGCAAGCACGTCGCGGATGATCCCGCCCAGGCAGGCGGTCAGAACGCCCATGCCGATCGCCGGAATGGGCGCGACGCCGTAGCCGAGGCCCTTGGCGGCGCCGTAGGTGGCGTACGCAGCGAGCCCGGCCGCATCGAGCCACAGCAAGGCCCGCGCCGGCCAGACCCGCACCGGTACCAGCCAGACCAGGATCGCGGCCGCAACGCAGATCAGGACCGTTACATTCTGGTGGATCCAGAATACCGGCGCGCCGATCAGCAGGTCGCGGGCGGTGCCGCCGCCCACCCCCGTAATCACCGCGAAGAAGATGAACGTGACCAGCGTCTGCCGCTTGGCCGCCGCGACCAGGGCGCCCGACAGCGCGAACACGGCAACCCCTGCCCAATCGAGATAATTGAGCAACGGATCGAGAACCGGGATGAGCGCGGCGGGAGCCATGCCGCCCCCCTATCACTCCGCCGTGGGCTCGGCTTCGGCTTTCTTGCGGCGGCGGATGGTCAGCGGCAGCAGCGCGATGGCGAGCAGGGTGGTCAACAGCGAGACGATGCCAAAGCCGATCAGCCACGGATTATGCGCGTCCTCCCGGGTCTCCAGGTCCATGATGTGGAGGCCCCACATGAAGTCGTAGATGCGCCACCACGAGGTGCGTTTCGCCACGATTTCGCCCGTCGCGGCGTGGACGTAGAAGCGCGCGCCGTCGCTCATCGACACCCGCCACGCGTCGATCGGCCGGCGGAAGTCGATCGGCGGCTTGGCTGCGGAAATCCGGTCCACGCCGCTGACCTTGGCGGCTCCCGCGTAGCGCGCCTCCACCGCCCGCGCGGCCTGGGCGGCGGTAAGCGGCGGCAGCAGGCGGCCGGTGGCGGCATCGGCCAGCCGCGACGCGCCGTCCGCATACGTGACAACCCAGCGCGGCCCGTCGGCGCGTTGCTCGAGCTTCAGCCCGGCCACATCGCGCGGGCCTATTGCGGGCGGCACCGGCACAAGCCCCGACGCCAGAACCGGCGCCTCGCCCAGCAGCCCCTCGCCCCGCACCTCCTCGATCGGCCTGGCGACCATGACGAGGCCGGTCACCGTCCACAGCAGGAACGGAATGCCGATCACCCAGCCGAGCCAGATGTGCCAGCGCCGCAAATTGTGCCGAACCTTCATACGGCCTTAAAGCAAGGGAGCGCCGCCGAGCGCAAGCGTGGCCGTGGCGCACCACGCGAATTGCCCTCGGGAGAAGCGATGGCTAGGTTTTCGGGATGCGATTTCTAGCTGCCTGGGGCGCCGTTGCCATTTTTCTGCCGATAGGCAGCCAGGCGGCCGCATGCCTCATCAACCCCGTGACGGTGATCGGCGGGCCCACCTACAAGACCGAAGCCGCACGCGAACGCGCAGAGGAAAAGGCGCGGATCCACGAATGGCGGGAGCGCGTCCGCGCCCGGCGTGCCAGTGCCGAGGAGGTCTGGCGGCGGGGTGTGGATGCACCGGCGGAGCTCGCGGAGATGCTTGTTCCCAACATTCGGCCGGTTCCGATCGGGCAAAGCGACTGCGGGCCCACCAACGAGGTGGATCTTGCCGCGGGCGAGGAAAGCTTCGAGGACATACTCGCCGGAACGGATGTTCTGGCACAAGCGAAGGGCTCCGCTGTAATCCAGCGCGAGTTCGGTGTCGCAATCAGCTTCGGGCGTTCCTGCAACACCGAGTTCCGTGGCCGCTTCGCCATGCATCTGCGGCGGCGGCTTGGATCGGAGGGTCTGCGGCGGGCCTATCTGTTCCTGGCCGCGCGCAGCCGCATCCCGGAGCGCGCGGAAGCGTGGCAGCCGCTGAGGCGGCTGATGGCGTTCGAGGACTCCAGCCGGCGCCCGCCGATCCGTTGGTTCACCGAAGATCGGGTGCAGGAAAAAGACATCGCCCGGTGGAGCACCGGCACCAGAACCGGGCGGGCGCTTGCGGGCGCCATCGACGTATTCTGGCGCGAACACGCCGGTTCGCTCGCGGACACGGGACAGGTTTGCCCCGAAGCGCTGGAGGCATGGCCCGCCGTCCAGGCGCCCTTCGCCGCGGCCATGGCCGAGGCGCTTGCCGCCCGCCAGCGCGCAGGCGAGGCCGCCCGCAACCGCTGAGCGCCCCGGACTGACGCGGATCGGCAGGCCCGTCTCGCCTTCACCGGCTCCTTCGTTCGTGTTTCGTCAACGTCTGGTTGACAGGATTTCGTCAATGCGCCATTGACATTGCGTCAATAAGATATTGACGGGAGAGTGGTATGGATTTCAAGGCGGAGCGCGACCTCAGGGATACCGTGAGTTACCTTCCCATTGCCTGGCATGAGGGGCAGGGAAGCGCATTCAACGGCAAATCGCCTCAGGAATATGCGGTCATGGTGACCACCGCGCACGTGGTGTCCGACGAAGCTCGGCTTTCGCTGCACCGGTGGGTCGATGCGGCGCGGCGGGCGGGCCTTAGCTGGGCGGAGATCGGAAGTCTGATCGGCATCACCAAGCAGGCGGCGCAGCAGCGATTCGGCGGCGGCAACGCGGCCGAGGGGGTTGGCGATCAGGCGGAACATGTCCGCACGGCCACCGCTTTCAACGAAGAAGCGATCATGGCGGAAGAAGGCCGCGCCGGGCGAGAGCTCGTCGCAATCGACCTGCTTACCCTCCGCTTCCGCGCCTCGGAATTTGCGTGGGAGCACCGGCGGGTAATCGCCCTTTCCGCCGCCGCAGCCTTGCGGCAGATGGAGGGGGAAGGCTGGACATATGTCGCCGGCTGGTTCCCCTTTCACTATCTGAAGCGCCCGGCCCGCCAAGGCTGAAGGCTTCGCGTGCGACCCCGATGCGGCCGCCGATCAGATGTGGATCGGCAGACCCGTTACCGCCATCGCCGCTTCCTTGATCGCTTCCGAATGGGTCGGGTGGGCGTGGCAGGTGTAGGCGATGTCTTCGCTCGTCGCCCCGAACTCCATCGCCTGCGCGGCCTGGGCGATCATCGTCCCGGCAAGGCTGGCGATGATGTGAACGCCGAGCACCCGGTCGGTGCGCGCGTCGGCGATGATCTTCACGAAGCCGTCGGTGTCGCGGTTCGTCTTGGCGCGGCTGTTGGCCATCATCGGGAACTTGCCGACCTTGATGTCGACGCCTGCCTCGCGAAGCTCCTCCTCGGTGCGGCCGACCGAGGCGATCTCCGGATGTGTATAGACCACGCCGGGGATCACCTCATGGTTGATGATGCCGACCTGGCCGGCGAGGATCTCGGCCACGGCGATGCCCTCGTCCTCCGCCTTGTGGGCAAGCATCGGGCCGGGCGCGACATCGCCTATGGCGTAGATGCCGGGCACGCCCGTCCGGAAATCGTGGTCGATCTCGATCTGCCCGCGCTTGTTGACCTCGAGGCCCACCGCTTCGAGACCGAGGCCGTCGGTGTTCGGGCGGCGGCCGATCGAGACCAGCACCACGTCCGCTTCGATCAGCTTGGCCTCGCCGCCCGCGGCGGGCTCGACCGTCACGGACACGCCTTCGCCCTGGTTGGCGACGCCGGTGACCTTGTAGCCGGTGAGGAATTCGAAGCCCTGCTTCTTGAAGATCTTGCGCGCTTCCTTGCGGACTTCGGCGTCCATGCCGGGCAGGATCTGGTCGAGATATTCGACCACGGTGACTCGCGCTCCGAGGCGCTTCCACACCGATCCGAGCTCGAGCCCGATCACGCCGCCGCCGATTACGACGAGGTGGCCCGGCACCTTGGGAAGCTCGAGCGCGCCGGTGGAATCCACCACCCGCTGCTGGTCGATCTCGACGCCGGGCAGCGGGGTGACGGAAGAGCCGGTGGCGATAACGATGTTCTTGGCGGTGTAGGTCTCGCCCGCGACATCCAGGCTGCCCGCGCCGGTGAAACGCGCATGGCCCTTGAGCCACGTCACCTTGTTCTTCTTGAACAGGAATTCGATGCCCTTGGTGAGCCCGCCCACGGCCTCGCGGCGGCCAGCGTGCATGACGTCGAGGTCGAGCTCGACATTGCCGACCTTGACGCCCCACTTGGCAAGCGTGCCGTGACTGGCTTCCTCGAACAGCTCGGAGGCATGAAGCAACGCCTTGGATGGAATGCATCCGACGTTGAGGCAGGTGCCGCCCAGCGTCTCCCGGCTCTCCACGCAAGCGGTCCTCAGGCCCAGCTGCGCGGCGCGAATGGCCGCAACGTAGCCGCCGGGGCCCGCGCCGATCACGATAACGTCGAAATTCGTCTCAGCCATTCTGAACTCCAAGCGGAAACGGCCTCAACCGTTCCTTGTCCGGGGTGATGGTAACCAGATGGTGGTCCGGCACGCCGATTTCCACGATCTTCAGGATTCGTTGCGTAATCGCCTCAGGCAACGCCCGGCTGAGGCGGCTATAAAGAATTGCGCGGGGCTGCGGGTAGCCCCGATTGAAGATCAAGTCACCGAAATCCCGGTCGAGGGTGATGAGCACCATCTCCCCGATGTCCGGCCGTGCGAGTATCTCCTCGTCGGACATTCCCGGTGCGGTGTCGCGCACATAGTCGACATCCAGCCCCGCCTGCCGCAGTTGCGTGACAACCAGCGGATGCATGTTCTCGTCGGCGAGGATCCGCAAAGTCAGGCGGCGCGGCTCTGGGCCAGCACGCCCTCGTCGGCGATCATGTCATGCGCGAAGGCGATTGCGCCGCGAACATCCATTTCGGTGATGTGCGGGTAGGCCTCCAGGATCGCCGGAATGCCGGCGCCGTCGGAGAGATACTCCAGGATCAATTCCACCGATATCCGCGAGCCCCTCACCACCGGCTTGCCGCCGAGGATTGCTGGGTCCGAATGGATATGCTCGCGCCAGTCCATGCTTACAGGTCTATCAGCAGCCGCGTCGGGTCCTCAAGCGCTTCCTTCATCCGCACCAGGAAGGTGACGGCTTCGCGGCCATCGACCAGGCGGTGATCGTAGGAAAGGGCGAGGTACATCATCGGCCGGGCGACGATCTGGCCGCCCCGCACCACCGGCCGCTCCTCGATGCGGTGCATGCCGAGCACCGCCGACTGGGGCGGGTTGATGATCGGCGTCGACAGCAGGGAGCCGAACACGCCGCCATTGGAGATGGTGAAGGTGCCGCCCTTCATGTCGTCCATGGTCAGCGTGCCGGCCTTGGCGCGCTTGCCGAAGTCGGCAATGGTCTTCTCGATTTCGGCGAAGCTCATCGCGTGGGCGTTGCGGATCACCGGCACCACCAGGCCGTTCGGCGCCGACACCGCGACCGAGACGTCGAGATAATCGTGATACACGATCTCGTCGCCCTCGATGTAGGCGTTGACCGACGGCACGTCGCGCGCGGCCAGCGCCGCCGCCTTCACAAAGAAGCCCATGAAGCCGAGGCGAATGCCGTGCTTCTTCTCGAACAGGTCCTTGTAGCGGCCGCGCGCGGCCATGACCTCGGTCATGTCGACGTCGTTGAACGTCGTCAGCAGCGCCGCGGTGTTCTGCGCTTCCTTGAGCCGCTTTGCGATCGTCTGACGCAGGCGCGTCATCCGCACCCGCTCCTCGCGGCGCTCGCCTGTCGCAGGCGCCGGAGCGGAGGCGGCAGCCGCCGGGGCGGGAGCAGCAGCGCCCGCCGCTGGAGCGGGGGCGGCCTCGGCGGCGGGCGCCGGCTGGTTGCGGGCGGCGTTGAGCACGTCGTCCTTGGTCAGGCGGCCGTCCTTGCCGGTGCCCTTGATCCTGGAAGGGTCGAGCCCGAACTCCAGCACCAGTCGGCGCACGGACGGTGACAGCGTCAGATGCGACTCGGCGTCGCCTTCCTCGTCGTCACCGCGCACTTCGACATTCTCGCCGGGGCCGATCGGGTTGACCGGCGTTGCGGCCGGCGGAGCAGGCGCGGCAGCAGGCGCAGGCGCAGCGGCCGCTCCGACGCCGCTCTCCACCCGCGCGATCACCGCGCCGACGTTCACCGTATCGCCCTCGGCAACCAGTTGCTCGCCCATCGTGCCCGCCACCGGCGACGGCACTTCCACCGCCACCTTGTCGGTTTCCAGGCTGGCGATCGGCTCGTCGGCGGCAATCGCGTCGCCCGGCTTCTTCAGCCACTGGCCGAGCGTCGCTTCGGTGATCGATTCCCCGAGCGTCGGGACGGTTACTTCGGTGGCCATATTGTGTCCTTACTCCGCTGCGCGCTGCACTGCGGCATCGCTATGGCCGAGCGCGTCGGCGATCAAGGCCGCCTGCTCCGCCGCGTGGCGCTTGGCAAGCCCGGTGGCCGGCGAGGCCGAAGCCACGCGGCCCGCATAACGCGGCCGCGCCACCCGCGCTCCGGCGTCGGCCAGGCACTGCTCGACGAAGCCTTCGACAAAGCCCCAATAGCCGTTGTTGCGCGGCTCTTCCTGCGCCCACACCACCTCGTCCAGATTCGGCATGCGCTTCAAACGCTCCACCAGGGGCTCGGACGGGAACGGGTAAAGCTGCTCGACGCGCACGATCGCCGTGTTCCGGTCGCCCGCTTTGTCGCGCGCTTCCATCAGTTCGTAGGCGATCTTGCCCGAGCACAGCACCAGGCGCTTCACCTCGGCGTCCGCCGGCGCGTTCGGATCGGAGAGCAGCCGCTTGAAGTGGCTGTCCCCAAGGAAGTCCGACAGCGGCGACACCGCCGCCTTGTGCCGGAGCAGCGACTTCGGCGTCATGATGATCAGCGGCTTGCGGAATTCCCGATGCATCTGCCGGCGCAGGATGTGGAAGTAGTTCGCCGGCGTGGTGCAGTTCGCGACCTGCATATTGTCCTCGGCGCAGAGCTGCAGATAGCGCTCCGGCCGCGCCGAGCTGTGCTCCGGCCCCTGCCCCTCATAGCCGTGCGGAAGCAGCATCACGAGCCCGTTGGCGCGAAGCCACTTCGATTCGCCGGACGCGATGAACTGGTCGATGATCACCTGCGCGCCGTTGGCGAAGTCGCCGAACTGCGCTTCCCACAGCACCAGGGTGTGCGGGTCCGACAGCGCAAAGCCGTATTCGAACCCGAGCACGCCGAATTCGGACAACGGGCTGTCGCGCACCTCGAAACGCCCGGGGCCGACCTCGGCGAGCGGGATGTATTTATGCCCATCGGCCTGATCGACCCAGACGCTGTGCCGCTGCGAGAATGTCCCGCGGCCGCTGTCCTGGCCCGACAGGCGAACGTTGTAATTCTCCCGCGCGAGCCCCGCGAACGCCAGCGCCTCACCGGTCGCCCAGTCGAAGCCCGCGCCGGTCTCGAACATCGCCCGCCGCGCATCGACGATCCGCTGCAGCGTCTTGTGAACCGTCAGCCCCTCCGGCACGGTGGTGAGGATTCGCCCGAGATCGCGCGCCGTCTCCTCGTCCAGCCCGGTCTCGGCGTTGCGGCGCCCGGTCTCCGGCGTATCCGGGCGGCCAAGGCCGCTCCAGCGCCCCTCGAACCAATCCGCCTTGTTGGGCAGATAGGCCTTGGCCGCCTCGAACTCATTCTCCAGGCAGGCGGTGAATTCGGCGATGCGCCCGTCGATCCAGGCCCGGTCGACCACGCCCTCCGCCACCAGCCGCGCGCCGTAAATGTCGCTGATCGGCGGATGATTGCGGATTTCGGCGTACATCAGCGGCTGGGTGAAGCTCGGCTCGTCGCCTTCATTGTGGCCGAAGCGGCGGTAGCACCACATGTCGATGACGATGTCGCGCTTATATTCCTGCCGGTATTCGATGGCGAGCTTGCAGGCGAAGGTCACGGCTTCCGGATCGTCGCCGTTGACGTGCAGGATCGGCGCCTGGACCATCTTGGCGATGTCCGACGGGTAAGGCGACGAACGCGCGAACTGCGGCGAGGTGGTGAAGCCGACCTGGTTGTTGATCACGAAGTGCAGGGTCCCGCCGGTGCCGTATCCGGGCAGATCGGAAAAGGCCATGATCTCGGCCACGATCCCCTGCCCGGCAAAGGCCGCGTCGCCGTGGAGCAGCACCGGAAGCACCTGCGTGCCCTCCTTGTCGCCGCGCGCCGTCTGGCTCGCCCGCGCCTTGCCGAGCACCACCGGGTTCACCGCCTCGAGGTGCGATGGGTTGGGCAGCAGCGACAGATGCACCTTCACGCCCTCGAACTCACGGTCCGAGGAGGTGCCGAGGTGGTACTTCACGTCGCCCGATCCGCCGACGTCCTCCGGATTGGCCGAGCCGCCGGCGAATTCGGAGAAGATCGCCCGGTACGGCTTGGCCATCACGTTGGCGAGCACGTTCAGGCGGCCGCGATGGGCCATGCCGAAGACGATCTCCTGCACGCCATACTGCCCGCCATATTTGATCACCGCCTCGAGCGCCGGGACCATCGATTCGCCGCCGTCCAGCCCGAAGCGCTTGGTGCCGACATATTTGCGGGCAAGGAATTTCTCCCACTGCTCGCCTTCGATCACCTTGGCGAGGATCGCCTGCTTGCCCTCGGGCGTGAACTTGATCTCGGCGTCGCGGCCCTCCATCCGGTCCTGAAGGAAGCGGCGCTCCTCCAGGTCGTTGATGTGCATATATTCCAGGCCGATCTTGCCGCAGTAATTGGCCTGCAGCACGCCCACGATCTCGCGCACCGTCGCCCACTGGAAGCCGAGCGTTCCGCCCAGGAAGATCTTGCGGTCGAGGCTGTCCGGTCCGAATCCGTGAAACTCCGGCGTCAGATCGGCCGGCAGTTCGCGCTGGCTGAGGCCGAGCGGATCGAGATCGGCGGCAAGATGCCCGCGCACCCGGTAGGTGCGGATCAGCATCATCGCCTGGATGGCATCCCGCGCCGCCTGCTCGACCTCGGCGTCCGATTTGCCCGCCGCCTTGGCTTCCACCTTGGCTTGCCTGGCGACCGGCGCGGCGATCTCCATCAGCGTCGGATCGAGCCCGGCATTTACCGGGTCGAGCTCCACCACGGGCCAATTGTCCCGCGCCCAGCTTGGGCCCTGCTCGCGCTCGCCGTCGAAGATTTCCACTATGTCGCCTCGTCCGTGTCAGGTCCGCCGGTGGGTAACGCCCCAAAGGGCCCGGCTCTCCCTCGTCAGCCGTTCAACAGCGCGACAAGGGTCTTGCCGAGCTCAGATGGGCTCGGCGACACCCGAATTCCAGCCTGTTCCATGGCGGCGATCTTGTCTTCGGCGCCGCCCTTGCCGCCCGAGACGATCGCGCCGGCATGGCCCATCCGCCGGCCCGGAGGCGCGGTACGGCCGGCGATGAAGCCGACGGTGGGCTTGGAACGGCCCTTCTTGGCCTCGTCCGCGAGGAACTGCGCGGCGTCTTCTTCCGCCGAGCCGCCGATTTCGCCAATCATGATGATCGAGGTGGTTTCCTCGTCGGCCAGGAACAGCTCAAGCACGTCGATGAAGTTGGTGCCGTTCACCGGATCGCCGCCGATGCCGACCGCGGTGGTCTGGCCGAGGCCGGCATTGGTGGTCTGGAACACCGCTTCATAGGTCAGCGTGCCGGAGCGGCTGACGACGCCCACCGAGCCCTTCTTGAAGATGCTTCCGGGCATGATGCCGATCTTGCACTCGTTCGGAGTCAGCACGCCCGGGCAGTTCGGCCCGATCAGCCGCGACTTCGAGCCCTGCAGCGCCCGCTTCACCTTCACCATGTCGAGCACCGGAATGCCCTCGGTGATCGCAACGATCAGCGGCACTTCGGCGTCGATCGCTTCCAGGATCGAGGCGGCCGCGAAAGGCGGCGGCACGTAGATCACGCTTGCGTCGGCGCCGGTCTTCTCAACCGCCTCGGCGACCGTATCGAACATCGGCAGGCCAAGGTGGGTCGTCCCGCCCTTCTTGGGCGTCACGCCGCCGACCATCTTGGTCCCGTAGGCCAGCGCCTGCTCGGTGTGAAAGGTGCCGGTTTTACCGGTCATCCCCTGGGTGATGACCTTGGTGTTCGAATTGACGAGAATGGACATTCAAAATCCTCCAAGAGCGGTCGCGACCAGCACATTGCCGCTGAGCCCGAATATGTCTTTCAATTTGCTTTGAGGCGGAACGTGGTTGACCTCAACGGTCATGCCGTTGCGCCAGCCCGGTTCCCACAATCTCTTGAGGCCGACCGTCGGCCCGAGTTCCTGGACCCCGGTCGGGTCGCGGCCCATCCACTTCGACAGAAGCTCAGGGTCGATCGCCGCCGTCGCATCGAAATCGTACAAGCGGCAGCCATTGCCCCAGACGCCGCTTTTGTCTTCGAAGCGCGACGCCACCAGCATCAAGGTCCGCCCGTTCATCGGCCGCCGGAAGTTGACGCCGCTGCTGGTGCCGTCGTCCTTGGTCGCTTCCTTGCCCAGCCGGATCAGGCGGCCGAGCCGCGGCTCGGCGTCGTCGGAGATTTCCTCCCAGCCGCTCGCCAGCGCCGCCGCCTTCATCCCATCCAGGCTGTCCACCTTGTCGCACACGGTGCGAAAGGCCTCCAGCATCGGCCGTTCCGGTGCAGGCGCTGCCGGCACCGCCGGCGCGCTTTGCAAGGCCAGAAGAAGGGCGGCACCGAGCAACATCAGGCGAGGGAGCTGTCGATACCCTTGCAGGCTTCAAGCAGCTCCGTCACCGCGTCAACGGACACCGTGAAGTTCGACTGCGCCTGCTCGGCATAAGAGGTGCCGGTTTCGCCGGTCTTCCCCTGGGCGATGACCTTGGTGTCGGCGTTGCCGAGAATGCTCATTGGTCTGCCTGCTTTGCTGCTTGCACGACACCGAGGTGAAGCGTCTGGCTCCCTTTGTTCAACCCATCGACCCGCAGGCCGATCGTAAACGATCCGTTCGGTCCCTGGACAGACCACCGCGCCTGTCCCCAGCGCTTGCCGCTCTTGGAGGCCGCCGGTTGAGTTCCGGCCGCAGCGCTCACCGAGGCGACCAGAGCCTGGAAGTCGGCAAGAGAAACGGATTCAAGGGCGAGATTGCACTGCGGGAGCAGCCTCTTCATCGGCCCGGAGATGACCACTCCCGAATCGATGACTTGGAACGGCAAGCGGCGAAATGCGCGAGGGTCGCCCGTCCAAACGCGCACGTCCGCAGATGGGCCATGCCATCCCTCAAAGCTGAACGCGGCCGTGTTCCGGTCGCCGGAATAACGCAGCGGGGAAGGGGAAAGCTGAAGCGTCGAGGCCTCCGCAGCGGCCCCGGTCCGCGCCGCGTCGAGCCCCGCGTCCAGACATAGCCGCTTGAATTCGGCAGCGGCTTGGGCCGCGCCGATCGCGCCCGGAGTCAGCGGCGGCGCCTCTGGAAACTGGACCAGGAAGACCGCCTGTCGGCCCGACTCATCGCTGAAGCCGGGCATGATCCCCACCGGTTTTTGCGCAGCTGCGGGCACGGCCACAGCTGCAACCAACACAGCGACAAGGATGCTGCGGCCCCTCATCATGCGAGGCTCTCGTCGATCCCTTTGCACGCTTCGACCAGTTCCTTCACCGCGTCCACGGACACCTGGAAGTTCGCCTTGGCGCTTTCGTTGAGCTCGATCTCCACGATCCGCTCCACGCCACCGGCACCAATTACGACCGGAACGCCGACATAAAGGTCGTTCTGCCCGTACTGGCCGGTGAGGTTGGCCGCGGCGGGGAGGACACGCTTCTTGTCCTTGAGAAATGCCTCGGCCATTTCCAGAGCGCTGGTCGCCGGCGCGTAATAAGCCGAGCCGGTCTTGAGCAGCGCAACGATCTCGCCGCCGCCCGAGCGGGTGCGCTGGACGATGGCGTCGATCTTCTCCTGGCTCGACCAGCCCATCTTGATGAGGTCGGGAATCGGGATGCCGCCAACGGTGGAATATTCCACCACCGGCACCATCGTGTCGCCGTGGCCGCCGAGCACGAAGGCGGTGACGTCCTGAACCGAGACGCCGAATTCCTCGGCAAGGAAGTGGCGGAAGCGGGCGCTATCCAGCACGCCGGCCATTCCGACGACCTTCTCATGCGGAAGTCCGGAGAATTCGCGCAGCGCCCAGACCATGGCGTCGAGCGGGTTGGTGACGCAGATCACGAAGCTGTCCGGCGCATGGGCCTTGATGCCCTCGCCGACGGCCTTCATCACCTTGAGGTTGATGCCGAGCAGATCGTCGCGGCTCATGCCGGGCTTGCGGGCGATCCCGGCGGTGACGATGCACACGTCCGCGCCGGCAATGTCGGCATAATCGTTGGTGCCCGTCAGGCGAACGTCGAAGCCCTCAACCGGGCCGGCCTGGGCGAGATCGAGCGCCTTGCCCTGCGGAATGCCCTCAGCGACGTCGACCATGACGATGTCGCCCATTTCACGGACGGCGGCCAGGTGGGCCAGGGTTCCGCCGATCATGCCTGCGCCGATCAGCGCGATTTTCTTACGAGCCATGCGACTCCCAATCCTTTCATGTTCCAAAAGTCGGGGTCCGGCCGCAGGGGAGCGGCCGCAAATGTGGCGTCCGCTTAGACCCCCCGCGCGCGAGGGGCAACCGGCAGGCTTGGGAAATTTCCCAAACCCGCAGCCTCAGCCGTCGCCATGCCCTGCGGCGAGGTAGTCGTCGGACTGCATCTCCATCAGGCGAGACGCGGTGCGCTCGAACTCGAAGGCGCCGTCGCCCGCTTCGTAGAGGTGCTGGGGCTCCGCATCCGCTGCCGCAAGGAGCTTCACCTTATGCTCGTAGAGGGCGTCGATCAGGGTGACGAAGCGCGCCGCCTCGTTGCGGTTCTCCGGCCCCATGCGAGGGATGCCGACAATGATGACGCTGTGGTAGCGGCGGGCGATGGCGAGGTAATCGGCCGCGCCGCGGGGTTCTCCGCACAGGCGCTTGAAGGAGAAGACGGCGACGCCCTTCAGCGCCTTTGGCACGTGCAGGGTTCGGCTTCCGCCAAGGGCAATGTCCTCGGAGGGGACGTTGGTGCGGTCTTCCGGCGGGTAGTCGGTGAGGCGGAAAAAGGCGGCCGAAAGGGCGGCGGTCGCCTCCGGGCCGTTAGGCACGTACCAGGTCGGGTGCCCGCCGAGGCGCTGCAGGCGGTAATCGGTCGGGCCGTTAAGCGGCACCACGTCCAGCGCGCGCTCGATCAGGTCGATGAAGGGCAGGAACAGCTCGCGGTTCAAGCCGCCGAGATACAGGTCCCTGGGCGGGCGGTTGGAGGTGGTGATCACCGTCACCCCCTGGCCGAGCAATTGGGCGAACAGCCGCGACAGGATCATCGCGTCGGCGCTGTTGTTGATCACCATCTCGTCAAAGGCGAGCAGCCGCGCCTCGTCCGCGATCGCCCTGGCGACCGGCGGTATCGGGTCGCCCTTCTCCTTGGTCCGCTCGGCGCGAAGCCGCTCGTGCACCTCGATCATGAACTCGTGGAAATGAACCCGCCGCTTCGGCTCCACCGCAATGGAGGAGAAGGCAAGGTCCATCAGCATCGATTTGCCGCGCCCCACCCCGCCCCACATATAGACGCCGCGCACCGGCTCCGCCTCGCCTCTGCCGGTGAGCCGCGCCAACAGCCCGCGCTTCGGCTTCACCGCGAGTTGCGCCGCCAACCGGTCGAGCACCGTCACGGCCGCCGCCTGGTCCACATCCTCCCGAAGTTCACCGGCCGCGAGCAGTTTCGCATAACAGTCCGAAACCGCGGTCACGAGCGGCTGAGCTTGCGCAGCGTCCCCGTCCACGAAGCGACGATCGCCCCCTCCTGCTCGCACAGCCCGCGCAGCGACACGAGCCGCTTGCTCTCGCGCAGCACCTCCACCGCGCAGTCCAGCGGCACATCTAATTTCGCAGCCGAAAGGAACTGGCACGCCAGATCCTGGGTTACCGCCGGCCCCAGGTCGCACCCCGCCGCATGGCCGCCGGCGAACATCGCCATATCGATAAAGGTCAGGATCGCTCCGCCATGGGTCACGTCCCCCAAATTGCTCTGCGGCACTTTCGGAAACATCCGGCACCGCGCCCGCCCCTCGCCGTCCGGCCGCACGAGGAGCTTGCCCAAGGTGGTGTTATAGCGCTCCGCACCCGGAGGATGCTCGCCCACATCCCACGTCCACCAGCCGGGGTGTTCGGGATCGGGCTCGTGGCTGATTAGCGGGTGAAGACGGCGTTCGGTCACCGGGAGGGTCAGACCGCCCGCTCCACCAGCAGCTTCTTGGTTTCCGCGATCGCCTTGGCCGGGTTGAGGCCCTTGGGGCACACGTTGGCGCAGTTCATGATCGTGTGGCAGCGGTACAGGCGAAACGGATCCTCGAGCTGGTCGAGACGCTCGCCGGTATATTCGTCGCGGCTGTCGGCAAGCCAGCGGAAGGCCTGGAGAAGGATCGCCGGGCCAAGGAAGCGGTCCGAATTCCACCAATAGCTCGGGCAGGACGATGAGCAGCAGGCGCACAGGATGCACTCGTACAGGCCGTCGATCTTCGCCCGGTCCTCCGGCGACTGGAGCCGCTCCTTGCCGGACGGGGTGGGAGTCTTGGTCTTCAGCCACGGCTCGATGGAGGCGTACTGCGCGAAAAAGTGCGTGAAATCGGGCACCAGATCCTTGACCACATCCATGTGCGGCAAGGGGGTGAGGCGAACCTCGCCCTTATAATCCTCGATCGCGGTGGTGCAGGCGAGGCCGTTGCGGCCGTTGATGTTCATCGAACAGGAACCGCAAATCCCCTCGCGGCACGAGCGGCGGAAGGTCAGGCTCGGATCGACCTCGCTCTTGATCTTCAAGAGCGCGTCGAGAACCATCGGCCCCGTGTCGTCGAGGTCCAGCTCGAACGTATCGTAACGCGGATTCTCGCCGGTTTCCGGATCGTAGCGATAGATCTTGAAGCGCTTCACCCGGCCGGCTCCGGCGGGGGCGCGATGGTCCTTGCCGCGGGGCTTGATGACGCTGTTCTTGGGGAGGGCGAATTCGGCCATGGTGTCCTTACCTTCGTCTGCCAGCGCAGATAGCGACTGAAAGGCCCCTGCGAAAGGGCGCTATCGAGGGCGAAGTGCTTCCTTGCGCAGCAAAATCGTCTCGGCGACCTTGTAGGTGCGCGGATTGTCGACATCGACGGCATGGGCGCCGTCCTCCAGCACCACCGCTGCAAGGCGGGCGCCGAGGCGCCGCGACAGCCGCTTCATCGCCCAATGGAGCGGTGCCAGCCGAAGCACGAACAACGCGATGTTGACCAGCCCGATGACGCGGATGAGGCGGTTGCGGTTCTTGGCGAACTGCCCGCCTTCGCGAAACGTCTCGGCAACCTTGAGCGCGTCCGGCCCGGCCATCGCGTACAGGTTGCAATTGGCATAAGCCCGGTCCTTGAACTCGTAGAAGCGCCTTTGCCCCTCCGGGTGGGCGGCAAGCACCGCCTCGCGGCTGGCCATGGCAAGCACCGCGTCGGCACCGCCTGCCAGCGCGTCCAGCATCTGCCGCACCGCGCCGGGCGTCAGGTTCACATTGTCGCCGGTGGTAATCACAATCGGCCCGGCTACCCCCTCCGCCGACGCATAGGCGCTTTCGGTGATCGTCGGTGCGGAGGGCACGAAATCGACCGGCACGCCGAGCTCGCCGGACGCACCCTTCACGGTCCGCACCGCCTCGACCGCAGCGGGCTCGATGCAGATCCGGATCCGCTCAAGCCCCGGCACGGCGACCAGCGCCTCGATGACATATTCGAGCAGGGGACGGCCGACGATCGGCAGCAGGCACTTGTGCGACACCCCGGCTTCGGCCGCCATCGGATCGAGCTTGCCGTCGCGCTGGGCGGCGAGGACGATCGCGGTGAACGGCCGCACTCCGTTCGCCGGGGCGTCAGCCGGCACGCACGGCGTCCCGGTCGATCAGGCCGTTACGGACCAGGCTTTCGCACAGGATCGTTTCGATCAGCTGCTCCTGAGTCCAGCCGGCCAGCCTGGCGGAGCGGCCATAGACCTTTTGCGACCAAAGATTGGCGTTGAGGTTGACCTCCAGGAACTGAACAGTGCCGCCTTCCCGGTCCAGCCGGAATTCGAAGCGGCCGTAATCGAACGGGTGGAATTCCGCCGCCATGCGCCGCGTATAATCCGCGATCACCGGCATCCACTCGGCATCCTCGAAGGTCACCAGCTCGTACTTCTGCGAGCGGTCCACCAGGTCGCGCTTCTCGTAATAGGTGCGCAGGTGGGACGGATCGGCCTGTTCGAACATCACCATCGGTAGAATGGTCGGCTTGCCATCGATCGTCACCACCGGCACTTCGACGTCGCTGCCGTTCAGGAACGGCTCGACGATCGCGTCGTGGCCCTGGCTGTGGATATCGGCGACGGCGGCCTCGACGCCGGCCCAGTCGCGCGCGTCCTGGACGCCCCAGCTTGCCGAGGACGCGTTGGGCTTGATCACCAGCCGTTCGCCCGCCGGGCAGCGATCCTGCTGAACCGGCGCCCCGCGCCGGTAGATCGTCCAGGGCGCCGTCGGCACGCCGCGCGACGCGGCCGCCATTTTGGTGAAATGCTTGTCGTCGGAAACGCCGCGCAGGATCGGGCTTGCGCCAAGAAACGGAATGCCGTGCCGAGTGCACAGCAAGGGCAGCATCATTTCGCTGTTCAGGAAACCGCCGCGGTTGAGCAGCGGAAACACGAAATCGACGTCCGGCTTGTCGAACAAGGCTTCGTACCGGTTCGCAAGGCTGACGTTGAGGCCAAGGCCTTTCAGGATCTCGCGCACCTCGACATGGTACAATGCGTGGTTGCCGTCCTCGGGATGAAGGCCGCCTTCCCAAAGCGCGTGCTTGGCGATGAACAGGATGCGCAGGCGCTCTTTGGCCTCGTCCGGAATGGTGATCGGTCTAATCGTTTCGGACAAAGCGGGCAGCCTTACGTAAGGCGCGCGAGAACGGCGCCGGCGGGGCGTCATAATCCGGCCTTGGTCCCCAGCCAAGTGCCGGGTTACGGATGGTGAGGCCGAAAGGGGAGAAGCAGGTGCCGACAGTCGAGCCCGATGCGTGCGCGGTGATGACAAGGGGCGGCGATGCACGGATCGTGCTCGACCCGGCAACGGGCCTCAACCGCTACCTTTCGGCGCCGCGGCCGAGCGATGTGCTGGCCTACGCCTCCTCCACGGCCAACGATGTTTCCCCGGCTGCTTATGCGCGTGCCGAGCGGCTTCTTGCCGAGATCGGGCCGGAGCTGAGCGGCGAGGAATATGGGGCGCGGCTGGAGGGCCTGCGCAGCCGTATCCGCAAGGCTTACGCCCTCCCTGCCGACGCCGAGATCGTCTTCGCGCCCTCGGGCACGGATCTCGAATATGTCGCCTTGGCTTGCGTGCAGGGCCGCGGCGCGGGCGGGACGCACAACATCTTGCTGGGCGCCGATGAAGTGGGAAGCGGCTGCATCCATTCCGCCTTCGGGCGCTATTTCGCCAACGAGACGGCGCTCGACATCGCGGTGTCGCCTGGCCGGCCGGTGGCCGGCCTGGGCGACACGCACGTCCAGATGATCGACATTCCGGTGCGCGATGGCGAGGGCCGCGCCCGCCCTTCGGGGGAAATCGCGCGGGCCATGGACGAGGCGGCGTCGGCAGCGGTGGCGCAGGGGCGGCATGTGCTGGTTCATGCCGTTCACGGCTCCAAGACCGGGCTGATCCTCCCCTGCTTCGCCGACATGGACCGGTTGCGCGCGCGTCACGGCCCGGCGATCACCTTCGTGGTCGATGCCTGCCAGGCGCGGATCACATCACCCGCCATCGCGGATTATCTGGCGCGGGACGCCATGGTCTTCGTCACCGGCTCCAAATTCATGGGCGGCCCGCCGTTCAGCGGCTTCGCGATTCTGCCCGCCGGGCAGATGCGCGGCATGGCGCCCCTCGCCGCCGGCCTCGCCACGATCTTCCGCCGCGGCGAGTGGCCGGATGGCTGCGCGGGCCGTGGGGCGCTGGAGAACGGCGCCAACCTTGGCCTGCTGCTTCGCCTGGAAGCGTCGTTGTTCGAGCTTGAGCGGTTCCAGCAGCTCAGCCTCAGCCAAGTGACCCGGGTGATCCTCGCCTTTCACCAGGCGGTGCGCGACTGCATCATCGAGAAAACGCCGGCCCGGCGAGTAGCGCCTTATCCGCTTGGGCAGAAGGAGACCGCGGACACCCACCCGGTGGAAATGCGGACGCTGTCCACGCTCGACCTGTCCGGTATGGGCGGCGGCGCCACCTTCGAGGATGCGGCGCGCTGGCACAAGCAACTCCTCGCCCACAATGTCCGCCTCGGCCAGCCGGTAAAATGCGTCAAGCGCCCCGACGGCGAGTGGGGCGCCACCCTGCGCATCGGCCTCTCCATGCCCATGGTCACCGAACGCGCCGCGCTGGACGACAGCGCCCTCCAGCGAAGCTTCTCGGCCGACATGGGGCGTATCCGCGAGGCTTTGGAGGCGGTCAGCGCCTGAGGCGCACCGCCGCCGGTCTTAGTACACCCGCGCCTTGGGCTGGATGTAGTCGATCTCGTCGGTGAGGGTGTATTCGTGGACCGGGCGGTAGTCGATCTTGACGCCGCCGCCCTTGCCGCCCCAGCCGTCGAACCAGCTGATCGTGTGCTTGAGCCAGTTGACGTCGTCGCGGTTGGGATAATCCTCATGCATGTGGGCGCCGCGGCTTTCCTTGCGGTTGGCGGCCGAGTGCATGGTGACCACCGCCTGGCCGATGAGGTTGTCGAGCTCCATCGTCTCGACCAGGTCGGTGTTCCAGATCAGGCTTCGGTCGGTGACGTCGATGTCGGCCATCTGGCGATAGACCTCGTCGATCCGGGTCTTGCCTTCCTGCAGCGTTTCTTCGGCGCGGAACACGGCGCAATCGGCTTGCATGGTGCGCTGCATGCGGTTGCGAATGACGCTGGTCGGGCTGCCGCCCTTGGCGAAGCGGAAATGGTCGAGGCGGGAGATCGCCATTTCGTCCGAGCCCTTCGGCACCGGCGGCAGCGCGGTGCCCGGCTTGATGATGTCGCCGACGCGGTGGCCGACGGCGCGGCCGAAGACGACGAGGTCGATCAGGCTGTTGGAGCCCAGGCGGTTGGCGCCGTGGACGGAGACGCAGGCCGCCTCGCCGATTGCGAACAGGCCGGGGACGACGCTGTCCGGATTGCCGTCGCGAAGGGTGACGACCTCGCCGTGGAAGTTGGTCGGGATGCCGCCCATGTTGTAGTGCACCGTGGGCACGACCGGGAGCGGCTGGCGGGTCAGATCGACGCCGGCGAAGACCTTGCCGGTCTCGGTGATGCCCGGCAGGCGCTCGGCCAGGATCTTGGCGTCGATATGATCGAGGTGGAGGTGGATATGATCCTTCTCCTTGCCGACGCCGCGGCCTTCGCGGATTTCCATCGCCATCGAGCGGGCGACGACGTCGCGTGAGGCGAGGTCCTTCGCCGACGGCGCGTAGCGCTCCATGAAGCGCTCGCCTTCGGAGTTGGTGAGGTAGCCGCCCTCGCCGCGCGCGCCTTCGGTGATCAGCACGCCGGCGCCGTAGATGCCGGTCGGGTGGAACTGGACGAACTCCATGTCCTGCAGCGGCAGCCCGGCGCGAAGCACCATCGCGTTGCCGTCGCCCGTGCAGGTGTGCGCCGAAGTGGCGGTGAAATAGGCGCGGCCGTAGCCGCCGGTGGCAAGCACCACGGCATGGGCGCGGAAGCGGTGGATCGTTCCGTCCTCGAGGCACAGGGCGATCACGCCGCGGCACTCGCCGCCTTCCATGATCAGGTCGAGCGCGAAATATTCGACATAGAAGTCGGCGTCATACTTCAGGCTCTGCTGGTAGAGCGCGTGAAGCATGGCGTGGCCGGTGCGGTCGGCGGCGGCGCAGGTGCGCTGGGCGGGCGGACCGGCGCCCATGTTCTGCATCATGCCGCCGAACGCGCGCTGGTAGATGCGCCCTTCCGCGGTGCGGCTGAACGGCACGCCGAAATGCTCGAGCTCGTAAACGGCGGCGGGCGCCTCGCGGCAGAGATATTCGATCGCGTCCTGGTCGCCGAGCCAGTCCGATCCCTTGACGGTGTCGTACATGTGCCAGGTCCAATGGTCCGCGCCCATGTTGCCCAAGGACGCCGCAATGCCGCCCTGCGCAGCGACGGTGTGGCTGCGGGTCGGGAACACCTTGGTGATGCAGGCCGTCTTCAGCCCCTTTTCCGCCGAGCCCATGGTCGCGCGAAGCCCGGAGCCCCCGGCGCCGACGACGATGACGTCGTACACATGGTCGATGATCTTGTAGGCGGAAGGCGTGGTGGCCATGGAAAAACAATCCCCACAAAGTGGTGCTTGGCGGCGGCCCCGATGTGAGGGAGCGCCCCGCGTTGGTTTGGCGCGCTTTTAGGCTTTGGGCTTGCGGATGCAAGAGACTCGCCGGACCGGCTGCGCGCCCGGCCTTCGCCCGCCTGACCATCCGCGAGCAGCCTTGCTCGGCACAGCACGCGGGTACGTAAACCGGGTCAACATCAGACCGGCTCCGATCTGAACCGTTTCGTCGCAACCCTATTGTCAACTAAATCGGTTGAGTAAACATCAAGGCAGCCGATCCCGAGCGGCGCGGGCCGCAGGGCGACAGGAGAAACGGACAATGAACGACCTCGAGTTCGTGGCCCCCACCAAGGCGCTTCCCGCCTTTGACGAGGCGTTCGCCGTGATCCGGGAAAAGGCGCGCGATGTGCGGTTCGGGACGATCACGTTGACCATCCACGATGGCAAGCTCACCCAGCTCGAAGTCAGCGAAAAGCGCCGGTTCGCGCAGTGACCGCCCGTTCGCGTCCTTTGCTCATGGCCAGCTAAAGAAAGATCGAACATGGATTTCGCCGGCTTCGGCATGCTTGATCTTCTGCCATTCATCGCCGTGGGCTTTGCGGCCCAGCTTGTCGACGGCGCCCTTGGAATGGCCTTCGGAGTTATTTCCAGCACCTTGCTGATCAGCCTAGGCGTGCCGCCGGCGGCAGCCTCGGCCGGAGTCCACACGGTGGAAACCTTCACCACCGCCGTCTCCGGCGCGAGCCACATCTATCACCGCAACGTCGATTGGAAGCTGTTCGCCCGCCTCGCCATTCCGGGCGTGATCGGCGGCGTGCTCGGCGCCTACGTGCTGACCCAGATCCACGCCGATGTCGCCCGGCCGTTCGTTCTCGCGTATCTCGCCGCCATCGGCCTGTACCTCGTCTGGCGCGGCCTCCATTATCCGCCCGAGGCGCGGTCACCCCGGATCGTGGAGCCGCTCGGCCTCACCGGCGGATTTCTCGACGCGGCGGGCGGCGGCGGCTGGGGACCGGTGGTCACCGGCAACCTCCTCGTACAGGGTGCGGAGCCGCGGCGGACGATCGGAACGGTGAGCGCATCCGAATTCGTGCTGACGCTGACCATCTCGGCGACCTTTATCGCCACGCTCGGCTGGGCGGCCTTCACCGTGGCGACGCTCGGCCTTCTAATCGGCGGCGTCGCGGCGGCACCGCTCGGCGCCCTCGTCGCCAAGCGGGCGCCGGCCAAGGGCCTGCTCGTGCTGGTCGGCTGCCTGCTCACCCTCACCAGCCTTTACGGAGTCTACAAGGCGCTCGGCTGAGCGCCCCACTCACACCTGACTAATCGGTGCCGACCGGACAACCGGAGGCGTCGCGATCCCCACCCAGGAGAAATCACGTGATCGCACGCTTCCACTTACTTGCCGGAACCGCATTGCTGCTGACTTCCGGCGCCGCCTGGGCGCAACCGCCCGAACTCGCCGTTCCCAGCGAAGAGGCAGCCGCTCCGGACGCCGCAGCGGACGACAGCGGCGAGATCGTCGTCACCGCCCGCCGCCGCGAGGAGAGCGTACAGGACGTGCCGATCGCGATTTCGGTGATCAGCGGCGACCAGATCGAGGCGACCGGCAACAGCAACGTCCAGAAGCTGACCCAGCTTCAGCCGTCCCTGCAATTCTACACCACCAACCCGCGCAACTCGGCGGCCAACATCCGCGGCCTCGGCGCGCCGTTCGGCCTCACCAACGACGGCATCGAACAAGGCGTCGGCGTCTATATCGACGAGGTCTACAACAGCCGGATCGCGGCGGCGACGTTCGACTTCCTGGACGTCGACCGGGTGGAGGTTCTGCGCGGCCCCCAGGGCACGCTTTACGGCAAAAACACCACCGCCGGCGCGATCAACATCACCACCCGCGCGCCAACCTTTCAAACCGAGGGCCGAGTCGAAGTTTCCGCCGGCAACCTCGGCTTTCTGAACGGCAAAGTTTCTATCTCGGGCCCCCTCGTGGCGGACAAACTCGCCGTCCGGGTGGCTGCGTCCGCCACCACGCGCCGCGGCACGGTCTACAACGTCACCAGCAACCGCTGGGTCAACGCGCAGGACAATCTTGGCCTTCGCGGCCAGCTCCTGCTCCGCGCCACACCGGCGCTCAACTTGACCCTGTCGGCTGACTACAACCGGCAGAACCCGGAATGCTGCGCCCAGATCTACGTGCGCACCGGCGCAACCCAGCGCCCGCTCAACCGCCAGTATGCCGCGCTTGCGGCCGCGTTCAACTATGCGCCGCCGAGCACCAATGCCTTCGACCGGCTGACCGATCTCGACACGCCGCTCGACGCCTTTCAGGAGATTGGCGGCGTGTCACTTCGGGCGAAGTGGGACATCGGGCCGGGCGAACTCACCTCCGTCAGCGCCTGGCGCTTCTGGAACTGGGGCCCGTCGAACGACCGCGACTTCACCGGCCTCCCGATCACCACCGTCTCGGCCAACCCGTCGAAGCAGGACCAATATTCGCAGGAGCTGCGCTACGCCGCGACCGGGGGCAAGTTCGACTACGTCCTCGGCCTGTTCGCCTACGGTCAGAAGCAGCACACCACCGGAGCGCAGGAACAGGGTGCAGCGGCGAGCCGGTGGCTGCTCAACCCCGGCAACGTCGCGCCGGGCTCAAGCGGCTGCGCAACACCGACAACCGCCGCGTGCAATCCGGCGGTGCTGAACGGCCTTCGCTCGGAAAACGACATCACCTTGGAGACGACCAGCCTCGCGGCCTTTGGACGGCTGACCTGGCACCTGAGCGACCGGCTGCGGCTCGAGCCCGGCCTTCGGCTGAACTACGACAAGAAGATCGGCACCTACGTTGCGGTGGTGACCAACGGCACCAACACCCCGCTCACCAACGACCAGCGCGGCGTGCTTGCGCCGCAATCCTACGAGGCGCGGTTCAGCGACTGGAACGTCTCGGGCGACCTCACCGTCTCCTACGACGTCGGCCGGGACGTTCTGCTCTACGGCACCTACGCCAAGAGCTTCAAATCGGGCGGAATCAATCTCGCCGGCCTGCCGCTCGACGCCGCCAACCAGCCGATCGCCAGCGCCGCGACGGTAAAGCCGGAGAAGGTCGATCATTTCGAGCTGGGCGTGAAGTCGCAGCTGTTTGGCAAGCGCGCGACCCTCAACATTGCGGGCTTCTGGACGGAGATCAGCGACTATCAGGCGACCGTCACCAACGGCCAGCTTGGCGTGCTGCGCGGTTATCTCGCCAATGCCGACAAGGTTCGGGTGCGCGGGGTCGAGGCCGATCTTTCGGTAAAGGCGCACCGCTTTCTCGACCTCTACGCAGCGGGCGCTTTCAGCGATCACCGCTACGTGAAGTTCACCGACGCGCCCTGCCCGCCCGAACTTTCCGGCGGCGCAACGGCGGGCGGCAGCAATGCGCCGAGCGCGCCCGGCACGCCCGGCGGCTTCAGCCCGGCGAACTGCGACATCTCCGGCCAGTGGCTCCCCGGCATTTCGCGCTGGGCGGCTTCGATCGGCGGCGAGTTCCACACCCCGGCGACGCTGCTCGGCACGGCGGGCGAGGTCTACGCCGGGGTGGACGCGAACTACCGCTCGCGCTTCTCGTCCAACCCGTCGCGCTCGGCTTACACGGACATCAACGGTTATACGCTTGCCAACCTGCGGCTCGGTTTCCGAAGCGACAGCGGCTGGAACCTGTTCGGCTGGGTGCGGAACGCGCTCGACACCCGCTATTACGAGGTACTGGCCACCCAATCGGGCAGCACCGGCCTGGTCGTCGGCCAGGTCGGCGATCCGCGCACCTATGGCCTCAGCGTGTCGAAGAAGTTCTAAGGGGGGAGACATGGACACGAGCGAACAAAGCGGCGCGGAAGGCCACGGCATCGGCTTCGGGGAGGCGGTGCGCGTGTGGGCGCGAATCGCGGCCCTGAGCTTCGGCGGGCCGGCGGGGCAGATCGCCGTGATGCACCGCATCCTCGTCGAGGAGAAGAAGTGGATCGGCGAGGAGCGTTTCCTCCATGCGCTAAACTATTGCATGCTCCTCCCCGGCCCCGAGGCGCAGCAGCTCGCCACCTACATTGGATGGCTGCTCCACAAGACCAGAGGCGGGCTCGTCGCCGGCGGGCTGTTCGTCCTGCCCGGCCTGCTGGCGATTATGGCGCTTTCCTGGCTCTACGCCGGCTTCGGCAATGTCGGCGCCGTCGAGGCCTTGTTCTTCGGCCTCAAGGCAGCGGTGCTCGCCATCGTGCTGGAGGCGGTGAAGCGCATCGGCAGCCGCGCGCTCAAGAACAACGCGACTCGGGCAATCGCCGCCGCGGCCTTTCTCGCCATCTTCGTCTTCGCGGTGCCCTTCCCGCTGATCATCCTGACGGCCGGCGCCGTTGGCTGGATCGGCGGCAAGGCCGGCGCAAGGGCCTTTGCGGGCGGCGGCGGCCATGGCCCCTCCGGCGGCCCGGCGCTGCTCGACAGCGAGAGCGCGCTGGGCGAGCACATCCCCGAACACGCACGCCCGAACCTCCGCTGGTCGCTCAAGGTGTCCGGCGCCTTCCTGTTCCTGTGGCTCGCGCCCGTGGCGATGCTCCTCGCGCTCCTCGGGCCCGACAACGTCTACAGCGAGATCGCCGTCTTCTTTTCGAAGATGGCGGTAGTGACGTTCGGCGGCGCTTATGCGGTGCTCGCCTACGTCGCGCAGCAGGCGGTGGAGAATTTCGGGTGGCTGAAGCCCGGCGAGATGCTCGACGGGCTTGGCATGGCCGAAACGACGCCGGGGCCGCTGATCATGGTCACCCAGTTCGTCGGCTTCATGGGCGCGTACCGGGGGGCGGGTGGGGCGATGCACCCGATGCTTGCGGCAACGCTCGGCGGCCTGCTCACCACCTGGGTGACGTTTCTGCCCTGCTTCCTGTGGATCTTCCTCGGCGCACCCTTCATTGAAGCGTTGCGCGGCAACCGGGCGCTTACCGCTGCACTGTCCGCCATCACCGCGGCGGTCGTCGGCGTCGTCCTCAACCTCGCCATCTGGTTCGCGCTGCACACCCTGTTCGGCGAAGTGCGGGACGTGCCGGGACTTGGCCTGGAGCTGCCTGTGCTGCTCACCGTCAACTGGCCGGCGGTGGTGCTCACGGCCGCGGCGGCGATCGCGATGTTCCGCTTCAAAGTGGGAGCGATAAAGGTTCTCCTGGCCTGCGCCGCGGCCGGGCTGGGATGGGGCATGGCAAGTGGCGTCGTGATATAAAGCCTGCGGATATCCCTGGTGGGGGCCGCCCCAGATGCCGCTGCCCCTCCCCTTCCGCCCCCGCAGTCCCTAGATCAGGCGCTCACCGACGCGAGCGCCCAAATCCATGCCGATCAGCATTTCCCCCGAATGGCAGCAGATGGCGCTCTACGCGCTTGTCGCGGCGCTGCTCCTGATGGTGCTTTCCCGGCTGCCGTTCATCGGCAAGATTGTGCGGTTCGCGCTGTCGCTCGCTTTGCTCGGCTTCTTTATCTTCATCCTGATCCAGCAGGCGCCCTTTCACCCGCAGCTTGCCGGAGTGATGGGCGGCCTCGGCCTCGACAAACAGGAAGTGGTCGGCCGCGAGGTGCGAATCCGGATGGCGGCCGACGGACATTTCTGGGCGCGCGCGAAGCTGAACGGCCTCGAGCGGCGCATGCTGATCGACAGCGGCGCGACCATGACCACCGTCTCCCCCCGCACCGCCGCGGCCGCCGGCGTCGAGGCAAGTGCCGGAGTCGCCCCGATCCTGCTCAAGACCGCCAACGGCGTCACCAAAGCCGAAACCGGCACCCTCGACGAATTGCGCATGGGGCCGATCACTGCGCGTGACTTGAAAATCGTCGTCGCCCCGGGTTTGGGCGACGTCGATGTGATCGGCATGAACTTCCTGTCCAAGCTCCAAAGCTGGCGCGTGGAGGGGCGGACGCTCGTCCTCGTGCCGAAAAAGACCGTTGCGGACTCGCGCGGCTAAGCCTCGGCGGAGGGTCAGGCCGCGGGGGCGCCGGTCGCGGCGGCCGTCGCGGAAAATGCGATCTTCAGGATTGCGAAAAGCGCCAGACCGGCGCCCCCGATCGAGAAGAAGTTCAGCACGGCGATCGAAAAGGCCTTGGTGCCCGCTTCGTGGACATAATCCTCGATGATCACCTGAAGGCCCATCTTGCCGTGCCAGAAGGTGACGGCGACGAGCAGCAGCATCGGCACCGCGGCGAGCGGATCGGCGAGCCATTCGCGCACCGTTCCGTAGGACAGGTCCGGCAGGCGCAGGATCGAGGCGATCAGCCACACGAACAGCACCAGCAGGGCGACAGACGTCAGCCGCTCAAGCCACCAATGGTGGGCGCCGGCCTTGGCCGAGCCGAGCCCGCGGACCCGGGCGATCGGGGTTTCCATGCTCATCACTTCACCCCCAGGATGAGGAACCAGAACAAGGCGGTCAGCACAATGCCGCCGATCATGGTCATGTTCGCCCAGAACTTGTTGGTGCGCAGCTCGAACCCGGCGCCGATGTCCATGACAAGGTGGCGAAGGCCGGCCAGCGTGTGCTGAAAGAATGCCCAGGACAGGCCGACCGCAAGGGCGATTCCGAACCAGCTCGTCGCCAGATCGGTGAAGCTCCTATAAGCTTCCGGGCTGCTTGCGGCCGCGACCAGCCACCAGACCAGAACGGCCGCGCCCACCGTTGCCACGCCGGCGCCGGTGATGCGGGTCAGGATCGAGACCGCCATATGCGGGCCCCATTTCCAGATACTGAGGTGGGGCGACAAGGGGCGGGACGGGTTGCGGTGCATGGCGGCTCCTGTTGGCCGCGCTTTTAGGCCGCGCGCCGGGGGATGCAAGGGTGCACGCGGGCGGGGAGCCGCTTCACGGCCTCGCCGCCCGCTTACCCTCCCGGATCAGGATTCCTTGCTGGGGCTTGCAAACACGCCTTCGATGGTGAGGCCGAACAGTTCGGCGATTTTGAAGGCTAGAGGCAGCGACGGGTCATAGCGTTCCGCTTCGATGGCGTTGATGCTTTGGCGGCTCACCTCCAGGAGCTCGCCGAGATGCTGCTGGCTCCAGCCGCGCTCGGCCCGCAATTCGCGCAACCGGTTCTTCATGCGCCGCGCGCCACGGTCAGCTTGTTGACGCAGTCGCCGACGCCAAGGCCGCCGAACCAGATCACCGCAATCCAATACGCATCGACGTGCGGGGCAAGGCCGAAGCTTTCAAGAAAGCCCCAGATCGTCGCCACGCTGAGCGCCAGGCCCGAGGCGACAAGCGATTGGCGCACCATCAGCAGCCGCTGGAACTCGTCGCATTCCTCGACAAGGTAGCGTCCGATCGCGACAAATATGCCGACAACCAGAAGCGCGGGAACGATCGCAGCGGCGTAAGCGGTGACGGAACGGGCATCCGGGTGATTGTTGAAATAGCTCACCGCGCCGAACAGCGCGCAGGCATAGCCTGCCGAACACCCCAGAACCGCCATATTGTAGCGCTTGCGCGCCGTGGACTTGCTCATTTCATCCTCCCTTGTGTGTGAAGTTACCTTTACATGACAAGCTTCCTTTCCGTCAAGTAGGCTTTCCATGTTTCTGGGCAGGCGGCGCAAATCCGGAATAAACCTGAACCAACCGTCAACTTGAACCTTGACTCGGGTTTCATCGTGAGCGAAGCTGGACCGGACGCGAGATCCTGAAAACAGGACCGCTTTGGGGAGGATCTATTTTTGCCGCATATCACCGCCCGTGACGGGACGCGCATCGCGTTTCGCGAGGATGGAACCGGGCGTCCGGTGGTGCTGCTGCACGGCATGATGGCCCATGCGGGCTTCTGGAAGCAGCAAGCGGCACTGGCCGACGACTTCCGGCTGGTGAGCGTCGACCTGCGCGGCCACGGAATGTCGCGCGGCGACGGCGCCGGCCTCACCATCGAGACTTTGGCGCAAGACGTCACGGACCTGACCGAGCAGCTCGATCTGGAGGGTGCGATCGGAGTCGGCTGGTCGCTTGGCGCGTCCATCCTGTGGCGGCTGCTGTCGGGCGCATCCGCGCGCCGGTTCTCGGGCGCGGTGATCGTCGATATGACGCCCCGGGTGCTGAACGGCGACGGCTGGACGCTCGGCCTGTCCCCCGATCTGTGCGACGCGCGCCGCCAGGCGATGGCCGAGGATTACCAGGCGTTCGGCCAGGCGGCGGGATCGGCGATCTTCGCGCAGCCGGTGCGCGAGGAGCTTCGCGACCTCGCCGCGTGGGCGGGCGCCGAATTCGCCGGCAATGATCCCGGGGCGATCTCGGCAATCTGGACCTCGCTGGTCGAGGAAGATCTGCGCGCCGCCTTGCCGCGCATCGAACAGCCCACCCTGGTGGTCCATGGTGCGCACAGTCAGCTCTACGGTTCGGACACCGCCGAGCACCTCGTGGCGGCCCTGCCGAACGCCCGGGCGGTCACCTTTCCACGCTCCGGCCACGCCCCGCACCTCGAGGAGCCGGAGCGCTTCAACAGCCTTTTTCGCGAATTCGCGGCGAGCCTGCCGCCCCTTTTCCAAACCCAGACCGCATGACCAGGAGTAAGCCAATGAACCGCAACCGCACCATCACCGTTCTTCGCCTCGGCACCGCCCTTGCAGCGCTCACCGCCGCCCTTCCCGCCTTTGCGCAGGAGCAGTCGGTCGAGAACCCGCAGTCGCAGGAGGAAGTGGCCGCCGCGGCGACCGACGCCGCGGACCAGTCGGAATCAACCGGAAGCGCGGACGCGGCGATGCTCGGGGACGATATCGTGATCACCGCCCGCCGCCGCGCGGAAAGCCTCCAGGACGTTCCGATCTCCGTTTCCGCGTTCAGCGGCGAAGCGCTCGAAAACCAGGGCGCCGTCGACATCACCGCCCTTCAGCAGCAGACCCCCAACCTTACCCTGCAGATCGCCCGCGGCTCGAACTCGACGCTGATCGCCTTCATCCGCGGCATTGGCCAGCAGGATCCGGTGTGGGGCTTCGAACCCGGAGTCGGCCTCTACATTGACGACGTCTATGTCGCCCGCCCGCAAGGCGCGGTGCTCGACATTTTCGACGTCGAGCGCGTTGAAGTGCTGCGCGGGCCGCAGGGCACGCTTTACGGCCGCAACACGATCGGCGGTGCGATCAAGTACGTCACCCGCCGCCTCGGCAACGACTTCGAAGCGCGGGTGCGCGGCGCCTACGGCACCTACAACCAGACGGACCTGTCCGGCACGATCACCATTCCCGTGCACGACACCCTGTCGATCGGTGCCGGCTTCGCCTACTACAAGAGGGACGGCTTCGGCGAAAATCTGCTCACCGGCGCCGAGCATTACAACAAGGATGTCATGGCCGGCCGTCTCAGCCTGGAATGGCAGCCCACCGACCGCCTCTTCGTGCGCATCGCCGCCGACAAGACCGACGACGAATCCAACCCGCGACACGGCCACCGCGAAGTCGGGAATGGCACTCTCGCCAATTTCGCGCCGCCGCCCAGCGTCTACGACACCCGCGCGGGCGTCGGCGACGACAACAATGTCGAAACCTCGGGCGTGTCCGGAACGCTTGAGTTTGAGCTGACCGACGACCTGACCTTCAAGTCGATCACCGCTTATCGCAAGGGCCACACCGAAACCGTAATCGATTTCGACGGCACGCCCGGGCCCGTCCTCGACATTCCGTCCTTCTACAAGGACCACGCTTTCACCCAGGAACTGCAGCTGCTGTTCACCGGCGACCGGATCCAGGGTGTCGCCGGCCTTTACTACATCAACAATTCGGCGTCCGGCGGGTTCGACACGGTGATCGGCAATGCCGGCCTCACCACCCTCACCACCGGCGATGTCGATACCAAGAGCTACGCGGCCTTCGCCGACGTCAGCTTCGACATCACGGATCAGCTCGCGGTCTCCGTCGGCGGCCGCTACACCAGCGACGAGCGCGAAGGCACGGTGTTCCGCCAGAACTATCTCGGCATCCGCAGCCCAACCTTCGGCAATGCCGCCGCCGTGCCGCTGGGCGCGCCGCGCACCAACTACACCAACGAGCGCACCTTCTCCGAATTCACGCCGCGCGCCTCGATCAGCTACAAGCCGACCGACGATCTGATGGTTTACGCGTCCTACTCGAACGGTTTCAAATCAGGCGGCTTCGATCCGCGCGGCGACGCGGTGCTCGTTCCCAACACGGTGAACGGCTACAATCCGGAAAAGGTCGACGCCTACGAGCTCGGCCTCAAGGGCAATGCCGGGCGGAGGCTGTTCTTTAACGTGGCCGGCTTCCTGTCGAAGTATAAGGGCCAGCAGGTCACTCAGCAGTATCTGGTCGGCACCACCGTCGCCAGCGAAGTGGTCAATGTCGGCCGCTCCACGATCTACGGCGCCGAGTTCGAGGGCCGCGCCGTTCTGTCCGACGCGTTCTCGATCACCGGGTCGCTCGGCTACACCCATGCCGAGTTCGACAGCTTCATCTCTTTCGATCCGGTCAGCCTCACCGTCCGCGAGCTGGCCGACGAGCGCAACTTCCAGAACACGCCCAAGTGGAACGGCAACCTCACGGCCAATTACGTCCACGATCTCGGCGGCAGCGGCTCGGTTGCCTTCACCCCGGCCGTGTCGTTCCGCAGCAGCTACACCCTGTTCGAGATCGCCAACCCGACCCTCGACGAGAATGGCTATGCCCTGTTCGATGCGAGTCTGGTGTGGACGTCGGAGAACGACCGGTTCCAGCTCGGTGCCCATGCCCGCAACATCAGCAACGAGCGCTACCGGGTCGGCGGCTATGTGTTCCCGGGGGCCTTGACGGGCAACTCGCTGATCGCCTTCTACGGCCCGCCGCGGACCTTCACCGTTTCCGCCGCGGTTAAGTTCTAAAGGACGCGATGATGGCGAGGAGCAGCGATTCGGCCGCAATGCGGGCAACCGGCGGGGGCCGGGTCCTCTTCATCCTGCTCCTCGCCTACATCTTCAACTTCATCGACCGGCAGATCATCGGCGTCCTCGCCGTGCCGATCAAAGCCGAGCTGCAGCTTTCCGACACGCAGCTCAGCCTGATGGGCGGCATCGCCTTTGCCCTCTTCTACTCCGGCATCGCGATCCCGGTGGCATGGCTTGCCGACCGCAAGAGCCGGGTCAACATCATCGCTTTCTCCGTCGCCCTGTGGAGCGCCTTCACCGCGCTGTGCGGCTTCGCGCAGAACTTCTGGCACCTGTTCCTGGCGCGGATGGGCGTCGGCATCGGCGAGGCGGGCGGCGTTGCCCCGTCCTACGCGCTGATCTCCGATTACTTTCCCAAGCAGCGGCGCGCGCGGGCGCTGGCCTTGTTCTCGCTCGGCATTCCGATCGGGTCGGCGCTGGGGGTGTTCTTCGGCGGCTGGATCGCCTCCCACCTCGACTGGCGCTCGGCCTTTCTCATCGTCGGCCTTGCCGGGCTGCCCGCGGCCCTCCTGGTCAAGCTCTTCATCCGCGAGCCGGTGCGCGGCGGTTTCGACAGCGCCGACGGCAGCGCCAGCGCGCCTGCCCCGCCCTTCTCGGTGGTCGCCGCAACCTTGGCCCGCACGCCCAGCTTCTGGCTGCTCTCCTTCGGCGCCGCGTCCGGCTCAATCCTCGGCTACGGCCTCATCTTCTGGCTGCCGAGCTTCTTTTCGCGCAGCTTCGGGCTCGAACTCATTGAAGTCTCCTACTTCTACGGCTCGATCGTGCTGGTCGGCGGAGTCGCCGGCACCTGGCTCGGCGGCTGGATCGGGGACCGCACCGGCCAGGCCAACCCGGCCGCCTACGCGCTCGTTCCGGCGGTCTGCTTCCTGCTCGCCGCGCCCTGCTTCGCCTTCGGGCTGTTCGCGCCGCTGGAGCTCGCCTGGCTGCTCTTCACGATCGGCCAGATGCTCGCTTTGGCCTGGCTCGGCCCGGTGATCGCCGCCGTCCAGCACATCGTCCCCCCCAACATGCGGGCGACATCCTCGGCGAGCTTCCTGTTCATCAACAACCTCATCGGCATCGGTTTCGGCATCTTTTTCCTGGGCTTCATGTCCGACACCATGAAGGCCGCGCACGGCGAGGATTCGCTGCAATATTCGATTTTGTACGGGCTGGGTTTCTACCTGCTCAGCGCGGCGCTGTATTTTGTTGCGAGCACTCGTTTGAAGCGCGATTGGTACAGGGGCTGAAAAATCCTCCCCTGCCTTTGCAGGGGAGGGGGACCGCACGAAGTGCGGTGGAGGGGCGTGAGCGAAGCGAGCGTTTTAGCAGTCCTCCGCTTCGCTCCGGCCCCTCCACCATGCTACGCATGGTCCCCCTCCCCCGGAAATCCGGGGGAGGATTTCTGAGGTAGAAATTGCCATGACCCTCACCCTCTACGGCCACCCCTTCTCCTCCTACACCCAGAAGGTGCTGATCGCGCTCTACGAGAACGAAACGCCGTTCGACTTTCGCAACGTCTGGCCGGAGTCGGCGGATACCGCCGAATGGCTCCGGCGCTGGCCGCTCGCGAAGTTCCCGGTGCTTGCCGACGGCGAGCGGACGGTGGTCGAGACGAGCATCATCATCGAGTATCTTGGGCTCAACCATCCCGGGCCGGTGCCGCTGCTCCCCGCCGACCCGGCGGCGGCGCTTGAGGTGCGGTTCCTCGACCGCTTCTTCGACCTCCACGTCATGAACGCGGCGCAGCATGCGGTGGACGGCGCGCTCACCGGCGATCCCGTGAAGCGGGCCGACGGCATGGCGATGGCCGAGAAGAAGCTGGAGCGCTCCTACGCATGGCTCGAAACCGAGCTTGCCGGGCGCGAATGGGCGGCGGGGGCGGACTTCACGATGGCCGACTGCGCGGCGGCGCCGGCCTTGTTCTACGCCGACTGGACGCATCCGATCCCCGAAAGCTTCGCGACCCTGAGGACCTATCGCGCCCGTCTGCTTGCCCGGCCGAGCTTTGCCCGGGCGGTGGACCAGGCGCGGGAATACAGGCCATTGTTCCCGCTCGGCGCGCCGGACCGGGACTGAGTCCTGATCCTCCCCTGCAAAGCAGGGAGGGGGACCGTGCGCAGCATGGTGGAGGGGCGGCGGAGGTGAAGCCGGAGCCGTTCTCCTCGCTTCGCTCGGCCCCTCCACTACCCTTCGGGTGGTCCCCCTCCCCTGCTAGGGCAGGGGAGGATTTGATCACTCTGGACTCGGGGTCCGGGAATATTTGCGCAGGCTGCTGGGCGGGGTAGCAAGGCGCTTGAGCTGCGGGGCGAGATCGTTTTCGGGGATGACGACCTCCACCAAAGCGGTGACGCCGGGACAGGCCTTGATCTCCGCGAGCGCACCGGCAAGCCCCTCCTCATTCTCCACCCGGTAACCCTGGGCGCCGAACGCCTTGGCGAGGGCGAGATAATCCCAGGTGGGCAGAACGTCGAACGGTGCAAAGGCG
Organism: Allosphingosinicella sp.; assembly: GCA_036386875.1. Lineage (GTDB taxonomy): Bacteria > Pseudomonadota > Alphaproteobacteria > Sphingomonadales > Sphingomonadaceae > Allosphingosinicella. The sequence continues at coordinate 9,111 of DASVUV010000053.1, read as the reverse complement.
CCGCCGGGCTCGAACGCGTCGAGGTTCACGAAAGCCTGTTCGATCGCATAGCCCTTGTTGCTCATGACGAAAACCGCGGCGCCCGCGCCAGCGCGCACCAGGCTGGAGATTTCCTGGCAGATCATCATGAAGCCGCCGTCGCCCGCAACCACGAACGGACGCTTGCCCGAGGCGAGCGCGACGCCCAGCGCGCAGCCGGTCTCGTGGCCGAGCGAGCCCCAGGCCGCCTGGGCGACGAAGGAATCGCGGGGCAGGCCGAAGAGGTTGCCGAAGACGTAGAGTGAGGTGCTTTCGCCGAGCACCAGCACGGTTTCGTCGGTGAGGCCTTCCGTTCCAAGGAATCCGGTGAGCTGGTGGAAGAAGCGGTTGTAGGTAAGCTGGCCGTCCAGCGCGGGATCGGGCTCGGGCACGGGCGGGGGAAGCGGCCTCCAGGCGCGCGGCCAGCCTTCGCCGGCTTCGAAACGGGCAAGCAGGCCGTTGACGAAATCGCCGAAGAAGATGTCGTGGTAGCGCGCATGGCCGATCCGCGCGTCCATGTCGTCGACGCAGATCATTTCGCCGTAGCTCGATTTCATGATGTCGAGATAATCGTCGGTGATGATCGCGCCCAGGGTGATCAGGCAGTCGGAGCTTTCGACGATCTCGCGGGTGGCGGCGGGCGAGGCCGGACCAGCGTAGGTGCCGATATACTGTCCCTGCGCTTCATCCAGCACCGTCTTGCCGAGGCTGGTGGTGGTGAAGGGAAGGCCGCTGGCATCGACGAGGCGCTGGACCCGATCCTGGAGGCCGAAGCGCTGGAGCTGGACGCCCAGCCAGAGCACCGGCCGCTCCGCCGCGGTGATGCGCCCCCAGGCGGCGTCAAGCAAGGCCTCGAGCGCGGCAGGCTCGCTGGCGAGTTGCAGGGCGGCAAGCGTGCCTTCCGGGCGGGCGCAATCGATCCCCCACACGTCCTGCAGCACCTCGAGGTAGATCGGCCGGCGGTGGGTGAGCATTGCGACGATCGCCGCGTCGATCTGGGCGGGCGCCTCGTCGGGATCGTGGACGATTTCCGAAGCCACGGTGACTTCCGCGAAGATCGAGCGATCGGCATCGAGATCGCCCGTTGAATGGTGGAAAAGGATATCCTCCTCATTCTCCAGCATCCGGTCCTTGGTCGCCGGACTTGCCGAGATATAAGCGACGGGCACCCGCTCGACCCACGATCCGGCGGCGCAGTTCAGCGCCGAAAAGGTGCCGACACCGTACTGAACGCACGCCGCGCCGATGCCTGCGAAACGCGCGTAGCCGTCGGCGGCATAGCCGGTGCCGAGCTCGTTGATGTTGGGCACTCGGACGATCCCGGGGGTGCCGTCGACCGCATCGAGGAAGTGCGAGGCGTAATCGCCCGGCACGGCGAAGAGGTGCTTGAGGCCGCACTGGACCAGCCGGTCGGCCAGATACTGGGCGACCGTGTAGCTCGGGGGCGCATCCATCTCAGTTGACCTCGCGTCCCTTGAGGCAGTCCGGAGTCGCTGCATCGAGCGTCTCGGCAGTGTTGAAGCTGCGGATGCAGCCCTCGACGCTGTCGCAGCCGCCCGGCGGGCTCGGCATGAGCTGGTAGCTGGGGTCGAGCCATTTCGGCGGCTTCAGCCCCAGATGGGTCTGCAGCATCTGCTCCGTGGTCTGGAGCGATCCCTCCGCCCATGCCTGGGAGTAGGACCACGCTTCGCCGACGATGTGGATGTTCTCGTCCGGGGCCGGCTTGAGCATTTCCCACATGATCTTGTCGAGCCGGTAGCCGGCCTTCCATTCGTGCCACCCGCCGCCATAGGGATCCTCGTTCCACGAGTGGTAGACCGCCGCATAGGGCATCGGAATCGACGGCAAGGCGTGAACGGTGGCGATCTGCTCGTTGGCCACTTCCACCATCAGCCGGGTCGCGTTGAATTCCGTTATCGGCGCCGCCTGCTCCGGGTCCTCCCCGATGCAGGGGTTGTTGGGGCCGACGTAGCGCTCGCCGATCTCCAGGCCCTTCCAGAACGGAACCGTGGATATGTCGTTGTAGCTCGCCATCATCAGCGAGTTCATCGTCGGCTCTCCGCCCTCCTGCTCGCCTTCCGTCCCGAAATAGAAGACCTGGCGGATGGGAAGGTCGGTCACGGACCGGCCGGCGACAAGCCCGAGGCTCCGCCACCAGGGCTGCTCGTACGCCATGAACAGCTTGAACGCGCTCTGGATCAGCACCGAGCCGATGTTCTTCGCGATCTCCGGCCGCTCGAATACCGGGCATTTGATAAGCTCGATCGAACGGCGGGGCAGCGCCAGCACAAGCGTCTTCGCAAAGACGCTGTAGGCCGCCTCCTCAGCGTCCTTGGTCTCTCCGTCGACAGTCACCGTCGGCTGGACGATGAGCTCGTAGCGGTGCTCGCCGGTGCCGATCCGGATCTCGGCGATGCGGCGGTTCATGAAGACACGGTCGGCGGCCTCCGTCTTCCCCTTGGCCGCCCCGAAGCGCTCGGCCAGCGTCACCGGGAGCGACTGGTAGCCGTTGCAGAGCGTGAGATATTCGGTTTCGTCGCCATATTCGGTGGCGGGAAGCTGGGTAACGGCGCTCGCATTCGCAACGTTGGCGTCGTAGCCGCCCGCGTCCTTCATGAACTGGTAGCCCTCGTTCGAAAGCACGCGGTACATGAGGTCCCAGAAGCCGTATTCGTACATGTGCCGCCCGAACACCTTCACCTTCATCTGATCGCACAGCGACAGATCGGCGAAGCCCGGATACAGGTTGTTCATCACCTGAACCTGAAGCTGCGTCGGGCCCAGGCCGCGCTCGGACCAGGCGAGATTGTAGGGGACCTTGTCCGGGTCCGAAAGCTCGTGCAGCCGCAGGTGCTTGCCGCGCAGGTAGAAGATGTTGCAATCCGGCCCCACCGGAGCGGGAGCCCCCATCGGGAATTTGCGGGTCGGCAACTTCAGGTGATCGACGAGGTCGGCGACCAGCTTGTGCTGGTCGGGAATGTAGCGCATCCCGCCCAGCTCCGCTTTCACGCTGGGGACGCCCGGCACCGTCACCGAATAAAGCCGTCCGCCGATGCGGTCGCTATATTCGAACAGGCCGATGCTGCTGTCCGCGCCCCGATCCTGCTGCAGGCGCCAGGCCGCATACGTGCCGGCAACGCCTCCGCCCACCACTGCGATGTCGAGTTCCATAAATCCCCCCCACGTTTGAAGCGCCCACCGCTTCATCCCCAGGCTGGATCATGTGTGCAATTCGTGACGGAAGCAAGAATGTGCAAAGGCGGTGCGAAAGGATTTTCAATCAACTTCGGATTTACTGCCTCGGTTCAGGTATTTGCCCCGGGTCAGGTCGCGAAGCTCGGGTCCAGCCGATACGCCTTTCTGAGCAACGCGGGCCAAGCGAGCGCGCCGGCGGCCATCTTGAGCCCCATCTTGCCTTGCTGAGCGGTGACTTCGGGTGAGCCTTGGGGCGGGTGGTTGAGGCCGCTCTCCCCGGCTGAGAGCGCGAGGATCTGCGCTTCGCAGGCGCGCTCCAGGAAGTAGATCTTGAGGAACGCCTCGCCGACCGTCTCGCCGACCGCGAGGGTGCCGTGATTGCGCAGCAGCATCGCGCCCTTGTCGCCAAGATCGGCGACAATCCGCTCGCGCTCGTCGAGGTCTACCGCGACGCCTTCATAATCGTGGTAGGCGACATCCTGGCGCACCAGCATCGCCGTCTGGGTGAGCGGCAGCAGGCCCTCGCCGTGCGCCGAGACGGCCTGCCCGTGGGGGGTGTGGAGGTGGATCACCGCATGGGCATCGCTCCGCGCCATGTGGATCGCCGAATGGATGGTGAAGCCCGCCGGGTTGGTGATGAAGGGCGATGGGCCCGCCGGCATTCCAGCGGTGTCGACCTTTACCAATGAGGAAGCGGTCACCTCCTCGAACATGAGGTTGTAGGGGTTGAGCAGGAATTGATGCTCCGGGCCCGGAACACGGGCGGAGAGGTGGGTGAAGATGAGGTCGTCCCAGCCGTAATAGGCGATCAGGCGGTAGGCTGCGGCGAGATCGACCCGGACCTTCCATTCCTCGGGCGACACCTTGCCCTCGAGCGAGGGTATTTCCACCGAGGCGAGCGGGGAAAGGTTCGCCATGCTTGCGCCGATTGCGTCCACCCTGCCCATCGTCACCATCTCCTTTATGCCGTTGCCGCCGCTATAGCGTCCGGATGGGCCGCGGCGAAGGCCGGATGCGCGGCCGCCTCTGCATCGGCGCGGACCAGCAGCGGATAGGTGTCGAGCGGCACGCCAAAGCGCCGGGCGTTATACATTTGCGGCACCAGGCAGATGTCCGCCAGCGTCGGCGCATCGCCGAACAGGAAGCGGCCCGCGTGGGGCGCGGCGAGCGCCTCCAGCGCAGCGAAGCCTTCCAAAATCCAGCGCGCGATCCAGGCGCTCTTCGCCTCCTCCCCCTGTGCAAGGGGGCCGGTGAGCTGCTTCAGCACGCGCAGATTGTTGAGTGGGTGGATGTCACACGCGATCGTCAGCGCCAACGCCTGGATATGCGCCGCGTCGGCGGGATCGGCCGGGAGAAGCGGCGGCTCGGGGCGAGTCGCGTCTAGGTAGCCGATGATGGCCAGGCTCTGAGTCAGGCGCTTGTCGTCAATCTCGAGCAGCGGCACGAAGCCTTGCGGGTTGCGCGCCCGGTACGCGTCTTCGCTTTGACCTCCTGCGGCGAGATCGACCTTTTGAGCCTGGTACGCCACGCCTTTCAGGTTGAGCGCAATTCGGACGCGGTAGCTGGCGGAAGAGCGCCAATAGTCGAAGAGGATGGGCAGGGTCATCGGCGGCACGCTAAACCAAGCGCGCCGCCCGTCAATCCGCGCGCATCCTCGCTAGGGTTGCGCCACGCCGAACTGGTCGGCGCTGTGCACCACGTCCGGGAAGCGGACGATTCCGAGTTTCTTCTCCAGATCGGCGACCGAGACCATGTGCCCGGTCCATTCGGGCGCAACGGCGAATTCCAGGTCCACATTCGAAAGATCCTGGCGCAGCACGAAGGCGTAAGCGCGCAGCGTGCCGCCCTCGCTCGACAGGATGAGCTTCCAATATTCCTCTGGGATCTGGATCTTGACCTTGCCCCCATCATCGACGCCGGAGAACAGGCGGTCGCTCTCCTTCAGCACCGGCCCGGCAAAATACGACAAGCGTTCGGCCGCCGCCTGACCAAGCACATCGTTTTCAAGCCGGCCCCAAAGGCCTTTCAGGTTCGAACGGTTGAAGTTGCTGACCTGGGGCGAGCAATTGGTGGTGTGAAAGGTGTCGCCGTTCGCCGCCTGCAATTCTTCATAGGTGTCGCCCCAGGCAACGTCGTCGCGGCGGACGAGATGACCCTTGTCGAAGGCCTTGTTGTCCTTTTCGAAGAACTTGTCGGGAAGCTGGTCAAGCCCGCGCAGGCGCGGATCGGTGAACCAGCGCTCCATGTCGGTCTCGCCCAGGCCGCTCAGCGCATTGCGGCCATAAGCGGCTTTGGGATCCGGCTTGCGGCGCGCGGGGCTCGCATCGACATTGGCCGCGGTGAAGATGGCGAGCCGGCGGCGGCGGTGCATGGCGAGCGAGAAGTGATGATACGGGACCACCCCCGATCCGTCCTCGAGCAGCGCCACCGCGTCCGCGTCGGTGATCTCCGGGAGCGGAACGTCGAGGCCCAGAAAGGCAGGATCGTAGCCGCGCCGGTTGGAATAATCCTCCTGGTGAAACGGCTCCACCGGCCGCTCGGTGCTGCCCTCTGCCGATGCCGGCGGAGCCGCGGCGGCTATGACGGGCACGCCAACATCGATGCTGATTTCGATCGGAATGGTGACTCGGGTGCCGCCCACAACGGCCTGGAGGGATACCGCGCCTGTTGCCGTAGCCGGACCCACGGTCGGCAGGTTTGCCGGAACCTGGACGGCCGGTGATTCCCGGTTTCCCGTCTGCGCCCAATAATTGTCCCACGGCCCCGCACCGCCGCCAGAGACGGAGCCGGTGAAGTTAAGCCCGGCATCGACCAGCCGGGGATCGCGGGCGAGGTCCGCCGTCGGCACGCCGTAGTTGGTTTTCAGATATATGCCGGCGAAATGCAGCGCGACGATCTCGCCGCTCGCCACATCGATCACGGCCGATCCCGATGCGCCGCCCAGGGTGGAGCTGTCGTGCAAGGACGAGGCGACGTCCTTGCCGAAGCTTCGGATGGACGCGCGGCCGGTGAGCTTGCCGGGCATCAGCCGTTTCACGTCATAGACGCCCCCGAACACCTGGTTCTGGACATCCGATCGGTTGCGCGGATCGAAGGCGGGGTAACCGATCACCGCCACGTCATGATCGACCAAGGTCTCGGGCGCCGCGGTGGACAGGCGCAGCGGGCGCACGCCCGGGGGCAGGCCCTCGACCCGGAGCAGGGCCATGTCCCAATATGGATGGATCATCGCTACGTCGCGGACATGGAGAAGCAGCGCGGCGTCGCTGTCCGCTTCCTTGAGAAAATCGACCGCGGCGGTCTGGCCGGGGCTGAACAGCAGGCCGCTTCGGCCAAGGCCCGAGCAGAAGATTTCGGCGACATGGCGATTGGTCATCACCAGCCCTTCGCCGACCACGAAGCCGGTGCCGCCATAAGGCGTGCCCGGATTATCGGGCAGCTCGATTCGGCCGACCGAGGGGATTGCCGCGCGAAGGCTCGCCTTGGCGGCATCGCCGTTCAGGTGCATCCACATCGGATGTTCGACCTGGTAGTCGCCGCCGCGGATTGTCACGGCGGGCCGCTTGTCCGGGATGATAATTGCCTCAAGGATGAAGTCTTCATGGCGATCGAGCGGCCGATCCTCGGCAATCTTGCCGGCGGTACGCTCGACGGCGGATTGATGCTCCTCGGGAACCGGGCCCTGGGGCAGGATCGCCTCCGCGGGATCGGGCGCGGCGGTGAACGATTCAAGCCCGTCCCCCGCTCCCTCAAGCGGCAAAACCCCCAGCAAGAAATCCTTGGCGTCCCGGCTCATCGCATCCCCCCTCGTCAGCAAGCGGAAAGCCTATACCTTCACGATCCCAGGCGCACGCCCTTTCGGGTCCGTATCGAAGCTGTACAAAGAGACGGAAGCCACGATTACTTCTCCTCCTGCGGTGACGCGGCGGCGCGGAGCCCATCGCCAAAAGCCCTGGATATTTCGGTGCTTGAACTTATATACCGGACGTTATGGAAACTTCCTCCTGCCCCGTGATCAAGGGACGGCCCCGCGAATTCTGCGTCCATGGCGCGCTGGCCGCGGCGCTGCGCGTGTTCTGGAGCAAGGGCTATGAGGGCGCTTCGTTGAGCGACCTCACCGAAGCGATGGGGATCACCCGGCCGAGCCTGTATGCAGCGTTCGGCAACAAGGAGGCGCTGTTTCGCAAGGCGCTCGACCTCTACGAGCGCGAGAAGCTTGCCTACGTCCAGGAAGCGCTGGATGCGCCGACCGCGCGCGGCGTTGCCGAGCGGCTGCTGCGCGGCGCGCTGGAAAACCAGGCCAGCGATTCGGAGCCGAAGGGCTGCCTTGGCGTGATCAGCTCGGTAGCGTGCGGATCGGAAGCGCAGTCGGTGCGCGAGGAAGTGATCGCGCGGCGGCGGACCGTCCACACCGCCCTCGCGGAAAGGTTCGACCGCGCCAAGGCGGAGGGCGATCTGCCGGCCGAGGTCGATCCGCTTGGGCTCACCGAGTATCTTTCGGCCCTTCTCCAGGGCCTGATGGTTCAGGCCGGCGGCGGCGCGACCCGCGAGCAGCTCGATGCCATGGTTTCCACCAGCCTGTCCCTCTGGCCGACCCGGTGAAACGCGCCTTTTTGGAAAAGTACCGGTCGGTACAAAAAACAGCTTGATCAGCATCTCTCCGCTTTCTATACCATGCGGTAGGTTAAACACTACCCGCTGAGGGGAAGGACCGCAATGCCGATCAGAACCAGACGGGAGTTCCGCGCCGCCGGCTAGCAAGCCTGGGACGCGCGTCTCCGCCTCACCAACACATCAGCAGCACGCTCGCAGCGCCGGGGCAAACCCGGCGGACGGGTCGCCGTGCATCCAACGTGCCGCATCTTCGCACACATCATAGAACAGCCGGGCGGCGTGTCGCCCGGGACGGCGGACCGCGTCCGCCACACGCAACAGGGAGGAACTCACCATGGCCTATCTCGATCTCACCCTCGCCGGCGCCGCAGCATTCGGAGAGCGTCACGCCGTCCCTCCCGCACCCGCCGCTCCCGAACCCGTTGTTCGCCGTCCAGAGAGCGGCTTTTCCGGTCTGGAGTGGTCGGTGGTTGCTCTTGCCCGCCGGGAGGGTCCCTCCACGCTGAAGGAGCCGGGACGGATCGCGAAGGCGCTCGGTAGCCTGTTCGGCACAGGCCGCGACTCCCGCCTGCCCGACCAGCGCCTGGAAGCGCTGCGCCGGATGGCGGTGCTTGCCTGGCAAAGCGGCTATGCCATCCCGACCTCCGAGCTGCGCGCCTTCAAGGCGGCGGGCTTTACGCTCGACCAATATGATGCGCTGCAGGCCAGCATCGGCCGCGGCCGCCCCCAGCGCCGAAGCCACTCGGCATGAACATGGTGCACGCTTCTCCGCCCGAGGGGAAGACTGGCGCTTTCGGCGAGTGTCCTGGTGGAACCCCGTGGAAGGAATGGTGCCGCTTAGGTGACTCGAACACCTGACCCCATCATTACGAATGATGTGCTCTACCAGCTGAGCTAAAGCGGCGCTCCCGAAGGAGCCGGCCCTCTAGCAATGCGGGACCCGCATGACAAGCGCTGCGTCTCTCCTTTGGCCGCAAGTCACGGCATCGGCCCGCACGAGTGTCAGACTTAACTCAATTTCAACCACGCATCGTCCATGGTCACGGCTGAAGTTTTGGCCACGAGGGGCTCTGGGACCGCTGATGGACAGCCTGCGCGCATTCGAGGACGAGCCGTATTACGGCGCGTCCCACGACGATGAGGTCGCGATCGAAGCGCCGCCGGAGATCGGCGTCGACGAGCGCCGCATGCACGTGCGCGCCTACAATTATTGGGTCTCGCTGTTGGATGGCAGGCCCTATCCGTCGATCAACGACCTCGATCCGGCAACTCTCGGCGATTTCG
>DASVUV010000052.1:0-3195 GCA_036386875.1 Allosphingosinicella sp. | reverse complement strand
CTTCTCGAACGGCAGGTCCTGGTGGGCGTAGGCGCCAAGGGCGGTCTCGCGGACCTGGGCGAGGAGCTCGCGGAAGGTCGGCGCTCCGGCAAGGTCCGCCGGAAGCGCGAGCGTGTTGGCGAAGAAGCCGATCAGGCCCTCGGTCTCGGCCCGTGTGCGATTTGCGATCGGGGTCCCGACCACGACCTGCTCCTGGCCGCTCCAGCGCGAGAGGATGAGCTGGTAGGCGGCGAGCAGGACCATGAACAAGGTGGCGCCTTCGCGCCGGGCGAGCGCCTGCAGCTGCCCGGCGAGTTCGGCGGGAACGGTGAAGCGGTGGATGTCGCCGGCAAAGCTCTGAACCGCCGGGCGCGGCCGGTCGGTCGGAAGATCGAGAGCGGCCGGAGCGCCGGCGAGCTTCTCGCGCCACCAGCCGAGCTGGCGCTCGAGCTTCTCGCCCTGGAGCTGGCTTCGCTGCCACACCGCCCAGTCGGCATATTGAACCGGCAGGGGAGCAAGCGGGCTTGGCCGGCCGAACAGATGGGCGGCGTAGAGCAGGCCGAGCTCGCGCATCATGACCCCCATCGACCAGCCGTCGGTGACGATGTGGTGGAGGACGAAGGCCAGCACATGGCGATCGGGCGCGACCCGGAACAGCACAACCCGAAGCAGCCGGTCGTTCTGGAGATCGAACGGGCGCTGGACGAACTCGACGAGACGAGCCTCGACCAGGGCCGGCTCAATATCCTCGGCCGCCAGCGCCAAAGTCCAGGGAGCGTCGATCCGCTGGACCGCACCCTCCCCCGACACCGCGAAGCGGGTCCGCAGCGCCTCGTGGCGCGCGACGAGATCGGTGAAGGCCTGGCCAAGCGCCGCGACGTCGAGCGCTCCAGCAATCGTCGCCGCCATCGGCACATGATAGGCCCCGCCCGAGCCGCCGAGCTGGTCCAGAAACCAGAGCCGCTCCTGGGTGAAGGAAAGCGGCAGCGCCTCCAGACGGCCGGCCAACTCGATTGCATCGCTCGCCGCCTCCAGCGTGCCGAGCCGTGCCGCCAGGCCCGCCGGAGTCGGCGCCTCGAAGATCGCGCGGAGCGGCAGGTTGAGACCGAAGATCTCACGGATGCGTACGGCCAGGCGGGTCGCGAGAAGCGAGTGGCCGCCGAGCTCGAAAAAGCCGTCATTGCGGCCGACGCGCTCGACGGCGAGTATCTCGGCGAAGATCCCGGCAAGGACTGCTTCCTCGTCGCTTTCCGGAGTCTCATAGGAGTCGCTGCCCGCCTCCTGGGTTCCCGGCGGCGGGAGGGCCCGGTGATCCAGCTTCCCATTGAGCGTCAGCGGCATGGCGTCGAGTCGGACGAAGGCTGAGGGCACCATATAGTCCGGCAGGATGGCGAGAAGATGGTTGCGCAGCGTCTTTACCGGGATCTCCGTTGCGGCCCGATAATAGCCGACCAGACGGCGGTCGCCTGGCCTGTCCTCGCGCGCGAGCACGACCGCTTGGATGATGTCGGGGTGTGCGGCGAGGGCAGCCTCGATCTCGCCGATCTCGATTCGGAAGCCTCTGACCTTCACCTGACTGTCGTTGCGGCCGTAGAAGTCCAGACTTCCGTCGGCTCGGTAGCGAGCTATGTCTCCGCTTTTGTAGAGGCGGTCTCCCTCGACGAACGGGCTGGCGATGAAGCGTTCCGCGCTGAGTTCGGGCCGATTGAGATAGCCCCGGGCGACGCCGGCGCCGCCAACATAGATCTCGCCGCGAATGCCCGTGGCCACCGGCTCCAGATTCTTGTCAAGGATGTAAATCCTGAGGTCCGGGATCGGGCGTCCGATCGGACTGGGGCTGCTGCACGCCGCCTCGCCCGCCTCGATCTCGACATAGGTGGAATGGACCGTGGTCTCGGTTATCCCGTACATGTTGACGAGCTTCGTCCCGGCATTGCGCGGGTCGGCCTGCCAGGGCGCGAGGGCCGGAACGTCGAGCGCCTCGCCGGCGAAGACGACGCAACGCAGGCAATGGCCCCGCGACGAGCGCGCCTGCGCCGGCATCAGGCCGCGGAAGGCGCTCGGAGTCTGGCTGAGGACGGTGACTCCGCGATCGCAGAGAAGTTCGTAAAATTCGTCCGGAGACCGGGTGACCAGATAGGGCACGATAGCAAGCTGGCCGCCATGGGCGAGGGCCCCCCATATCTCCCAAACGGACACGTCGAACGCCGACGAGTGGAAAAGGGTCCAGACGTCGTCGGGTCCGAACCCGAACCAGTTTTGCGTGGCTGTGAACAACCGGGTGATCTGGCGATGCTCGATCATCACTCCCTTGGGCTTGCCGGTCGAGCCTGAAGTGTAGATCACATAAGCAAGGTCCGCCGGCGCGGCCTCGCCGGCCGGCTTGCCTTCCGGTTCCGGAAGCGGCTGCGATTCAAGCTCCTCGATGCGAAGGAGACGCGCCCCGCCCGATGCCAGTCCCGGCAACAGGGCCTCGCTGGTGACGACGAGCCCGGCCCCGGCATCTTCAACGATGAAGGCCATCCGGTCGCGTGGAGAATCGGGATCGAGCGGCAGATAGGCTCCGCCTGCCTTCAGCACCGCGAGGATGGCGACGATCAGCTCGGGAGAGCGCTCGAGGCAGATGCCGACGAGCACCTCGCGGCCGACCCCGAGGCTCTGGAGATGGAGGGCAAGGCGGCCTGCCCGGCGGTCGAGATCGCCGTAGCTCAGGGACCCTGCGTCCCAGCTCAGCGCAGTGGCCAGAGGATTGCGAGCGGCCTGCGCTTCGAACAAGGTATGGACGCAGGGCACCGGATCGGTTGCGACGCCAGTGCGGTTCCAGTCCTCAAGGAGGAGGCGGCGCTCTTCGCCGCCGATCAGCGGGATGCGGTTGACGGCCTGGTCGGGGTCGCGGGCGATCTCGGCAAGCGCGTTGAGCAGATGCTTCGAAATCCGCTCGATCGAATCGGACCCGAACAGGTCGGTGGCATATTCGATCGATCCCTTGAGGCCCTCCGGGGTCTCGTTAACGGCGAGGGTGAGATCGAACTTGGCGGTGGTGGTCGACTGGCGAAGCGGAGTCACCTCGAGCCCGGGCAGGCTGCCTCCCGACGGCGGCGTGTTCTGGAGCACGAACATCGTCTGGAAGATCGGCTGGCGGTTGAGTTCGCGGGCCGGCTGAAGCGCCTCGACCAGCTTCTCGAACGGCAGGTCCTGGTGGGCGTAGGCGCCAAG
>DASVUV010000051.1:0-3973 GCA_036386875.1 Allosphingosinicella sp. | reverse complement strand
CGCGTATCGGCGACGAAATAGCGCTGGTCGCCAGCGCGCCACTCGCCCGATTGCACGTCGACGTCGCGGCCGATGAGCGTGCCGATATAGGCGATCAGCTCGCGCAGGCTCACCGCATTGTCCGGCCCGCCGCCCAGGTTGAACGCGGTTCCGGCGACGCTGTCGATGCGCTGCCAGGCGGCGACATAAGCGGCGACCGCGTCGGACACGTCGAGGATGTCGCGAACCTGCTGGCCGTCGCCGTACAAGGTGATCGGCCGCCCCTCGAGCGCGCGGATCAGGAAATGGGCGACCCAGCCCTGATCCTCGGTACCCATCTGGCGCTGTCCGTAGATGCAACTCATCCGCAGCACCGCGGTCGGCACGCCGAAGCTACGCGCGTAATCGAGGACGTATTGGTCGGCGGCGCCCTTGGAGCAGCCGTAGGGCGTGTGGAAATCGAGCGGGCGCGCTTCGCCGATGCCGTTGGCGGCGACGTGGGCGTCAACGGGGACGTATTTGTCGCCGTCGAGCCGGAATTCGAGGTCGGCAAGATCGCCATAGACCTTGTTGGTCGAGGCGAAGATCACCGGCGTGCCGTCGTTCTTCGCGCGCACCGCGTCCAGCAGGTGGAGCGTGCCGCGCATGTTGATGTCGAAATCCTCGCGGGGATCGACCATCGAGGTGGTGACCGCGACCTGCGCCGCCATGTGGAACACGGCCTTGGCGTCGCGCGCGGCGCGGGCGAGGCTGTCTTCGTCGCGGACGTCGGCGGTGACGGACTGGATGCGGTCGCCGTGGCTGTCCTTCAGCCAGGCGAGGTTGCGCTCGACGCCGGGGCGGGAGAGGGCGTCGTAGACGAGAACCTGGTGGCCTTGCGCGGCGAGCGCGTTGGCGATGTTGCAGCCGATAAAGCCCGCGCCGCCGGTGACGAGGACTGGGCGGGAGTCGGAGGGATTGGTCATGATAATCCTCCCCTCGATTTCGAGGGGAGGGGGACCGCGCGTAGCGCGGTGGAGGGGCGCGGCGGGCGAAGACCGCCGCGTTGCGGCGGCCCCTCCACCGCTCTTCGAGCGGTCCCCCTCCCCTGCAAATGCAGGGGAGGATTTAAGAAGGCCGCGCCTCTCATGCCACCAGCCCGCGGGCTTCGAGTTCGGCCCTGGCCTGGTCCACCCGGTCATCCGCAGTCTGCAACGCGACCCATTCGGCCAGCTCGGAAAGGCCCTCCCCAAAGTCCTTCTTCGCCGTGAAGCCCAAGACTTCGGCGCTCTTCGAACCATCGCAGAAGCAGTGGCGGATGTCGCCGACGCGGGTCTTGCCGACGATGCCGGGGCGGATGTCGTTCTTGCCCATGGCCCGCGCGAGCTCACGCGCCACCTCCGTCACCGAACGGTCGTGGCCCGAGCCGATGTTGAAGGTCTGGCCGACCGCCTGGGGAAGCTCCAGCGAGTCGGCGAACGCGCGGGCGACGTCGCCGACGTAGACGAAGTCGCGGCGCTGCTCGCCGTCCTCGAAGATCATCGGCTGCTGGCCGTTCAAGAGCCGGGAGGCGAAGATCGCAAGCACGCCGGTATAGGGATTGGAAAGCGCCTGGCCGGGGCCGTAGACGTTGAACAGCCTGAGGCACACGCCTTCCATGCCGTAGGCCTCGGTCATGATGTGGGTGGTGCGCTCCTGCACATATTTGTTGAGCGCGTAGATGGAGGCGAGGTCCGGGCGCTTCCATTCGGGCGTTGCCAAAGGCGTGAGGGGGCGGCCCTGCGCGTCGACCGGGTCCCAGCTCTGGCTGTCGGACGTGCGCGGCTGGCGCCTGGCGTCCTGCACGTCGGCGCCGTCGGCGTCGCGGTACAGGCCTTCGCCGTAGATGCTCATCGAGGAGGCGGTGACGACCCGGCGGACCGGCTGGTCGATCAGCTTCTCGAACAACACGGCGGTGCCGACGTCGTTGACCGAGGTGTAGCGTTCCACCGCGTACATGGACTGGCCCACGCCGACTTCGGCGGCGAGGTGGACGACGCTGTCAACGCCGTTCAGTGCCTTGGCGACGGCATCGCCGTTGCGCACGTCGGCGCGGATCAGTTCGACGTCGGGTGAAAGATCCTCGGGCCGCTCGCGGTCTCCGTGGACCTGCTCGATCAGGCTGTCGAGGATGCGGACTTCGTGGCCGCGGGCTTGCAGTTCCTTGGTAACGGCACGGCCGATGAAGCCGGCGCCGCCGGTGATGAGTATCCGTTCCGGCAAATCTACCCCCAGGTTGATCTATGTTAGACAAGCATATTGAGCAACTTAGCTGCTTCTTCTTCTTCCGAACCCTGAACACCCGTTCATACAGCTTTGTTCCGTGTCCGCAAAGAGTCGCGCCGGCTGGCCGTGGCGAATCGCGGCGCGCCTTGCGGATGGAACCGCCTTGCTCGCCGGGCGGTTGCGCGGCAGATGAACGTTCGTTTCACCAGGGTTCCGAAGCACGCGTGACCGCCAACATTCTCCTTATCCGCCACGCCGCCCATGTCGAGCTTGGCCGCACCTTGTCCGGCCGCCGGCGCGACGTGGCGCTCAGCAAGGACGGGCTGGAGCAGGCCGAGATCGTCGGCGACCTGCTCGGGGTGGAGCCGATCACCGCGGTTTATTCGAGCCCGCGCGAGCGCGCTTACTACACGGCCCGCGCGGTTGCCGAGCCGCATGAGATCACCGTGGAGGTGGTCGACGATCTCGACGAACTCGACTTCGGCGGCTGGACCGGAATGGCGTTCAGCGCGCTGGAAGGCGATCCGGGCTGGATGGAGTGGAACGAGGCACGCGCCACCGCCCGCCCGCCCGGCGGCGAAAGCATGGAAGAAGCGGTGCGGCGCACCACGGCCGCGCTTGCCGTTCTTGCCCACGACAATCCGGGCCGGACCATCGCCTGCGTCAGCCATTGCGACATCATCCGCGGCGCGATCGCATTCTATCTAGGCCTGCCGCTCGACAATCTCCTGCGCTTCGACGTGGACCCGGCGTCCGTGTCCCGGATCGCGCTTGGCGATTGGGGCGCCCGGGTCATGACCCTCAACGAAAGGCTGTACCAATGACCCAGGCCGCAAGAAGCCCCGAGCCAAACGACCTTCGCGCGCGGATCGAGGCGCTCGCCCCCTGGTTTCACAACATGGACCTGGGCGGGGTCAGGACCGCGCCGGAGCACTTCCTTGGCGACTATCCCAATGTGAAGTTCCAGCATTTCGCGCCGCACCTGCCCGCCGACCTTTCCGGCAAGAGCGTGCTCGACATCGGCTGCAACGCCGGTTTCTACTCGATGGAGATGAAGCGGCGCGGCGCCTCCCGCGTCCTCGGCCTCGACTACGACGACGCCTACCTCGAGCAGGCCCGCTTCGCCGCCGAGGTGACCGGGGCGGACATCGAGTTCCGCAAACTGTCGGTCTACGACGTGGCGGCGCTCGGCGAGCGCTTCGACCTCGTCGTCTTCATGGGCGTCTTCTACCACCTGCGGCATCCGCTGCTGGCGCTCGACCTGATCTGGGAGCACGTCGCCTCGGACCTGCTGCTGTTCCAGACCATGCAGCGCGGCAGCGACGACGTGGAGCCGGTGCGCGGCGACTACGACTTCTGGGAGCAGGACCACTTCGACCGGCCCGGCTACCCGAAGATGCACTTCATCGAGCACCACTACGCGGGGGATCCCACCAACTGGTGGGCGCCGAACTCCGCCGGGTCGCTGGCGATGCTGCGCAGCTCAGGGTTCGAGGTGCTCGAGCACCCGGAGCCGGAGGTCTACCTCTGCCGCAAGACGGAGCGCCCAGCCGACTGGTACGGCGCGGTCTATCCGGCGCGGCCCGGGGAGAACCGCCGATGATCGAAGCGGCGATGATCTGGAACGAGCCCAACAACAAGAGTCACTGGG
Source organism: Allosphingosinicella sp. (assembly GCA_036386875.1). Classification (GTDB taxonomy): domain Bacteria; phylum Pseudomonadota; class Alphaproteobacteria; order Sphingomonadales; family Sphingomonadaceae; genus Allosphingosinicella. The sequence continues at coordinate 99 of DASVUV010000051.1, read as the reverse complement.
ACCCGGAAGTCGACCCCGACTGGTCCAAGTTCAGCGAGATGGGCATCGCCGCCGCCAAGGCCATCGCCGACGTGGCGCCCGGGCTGCCGCGGGTGCTGG
>DASVUV010000050.1:0-6459 GCA_036386875.1 Allosphingosinicella sp. | reverse complement strand
TAGCAGAACAACCGCCGCACCTCCCGGCTCCGCCGCCCACCGCTTGGCGCTGGGAGGCGGCGATGCTAGGGCGCCAGCAACCCCTCAGAAAAGCCGAAAATGACCGATCTCAGCATTATCCGTAACTTCTCCATCATTGCGCATATCGACCATGGCAAGTCCACGCTCGCCGACCGGCTGATCCAGCAAACCGGCGGCCTCACCGCGCGGGAGATGTCGAGCCAGGTGCTCGACAATATGGACATCGAGAAGGAACGCGGCATCACCATCAAGGCGCAAACCGTGCGCCTCGATTACACCGCCAAGGACGGCAAGGCCTATGTCCTCAACCTGATGGACACGCCCGGCCACGTCGATTTCGCCTACGAAGTCTCCCGCAGCCTCGCCGCCTGCGAAGGCGCGCTGCTCGTGGTGGACGCCGCCCAGGGCGTCGAAGCGCAGACCCTCGCCAACGTCTACCAGTCGATCGAGCACGACCACGAAATCGTCCCCGTCATCAACAAGATCGACCTCCCCGCCGCCGACCCGGACAAGGTCAAGGCCGAGATCGAGGACATTATCGGCCTCCCCGCGGACGACGCCGTCCTCGCCAGCGCCAAAAGCGGCATCGGCATCGACGAAGTGCTGGAAGCCATCGTCACCCGAATCCCCCCGCCCAAGGGCGACCGCGACGCGCCCTTGAAGGCGATGCTCGTCGACTCCTGGTACGACCCCTATCTCGGCGTCGTGATCCTCATCCGCGTCATCGACGGCTCGGTCCGCAAGGGCCAGAGCGTCAAGTTCATGCAGGCGGGCAGCACCCACCTCATCGACCGCGTCGGCGCCTTTCGCCCCAAGATCGAGCAGCTCGCCGAGCTCGGCCCAGGCGAAATCGGCTTCATCACCGCCCAGATCAAGGACATCACCGAAACCCGCGTCGGCGACACCATCACCGACACCCGCCGCCCCGCCACCGAAGCACTGCCAGGCTTCAAGGAAGTCCAGCCGGTGGTGTTCTGCGGCCTCTTCCCGGTCGACGCCGCCGATTTCGAGAAACTGCGCGAATCGATCAGCAAGCTGCGCCTCAACGACGCCAGCTTCTCCTTCGAAATGGAGACCTCCGCGGCGCTCGGCTTCGGCTTCCGCTGCGGCTTCCTCGGCCTCCTTCACCTCGAAATCATCCAGGAGCGGCTGACCCGCGAATACGATCTCGATCTCATCACCACCGCGCCAAGCGTGGTCTACAAGATCCAGCTCAACCACAAGGACGCGCAAGGCATCCAGAGCCTGGAGCTCCACAACCCCGCCGACATGCCCGATCCCAGCCGAATCGCGGTGATCGAGGAGCCGTGGATCGAGGCCACCGTCTACGTCCCCGACGAATATCTGGGCCCCATCCTGAAGCTCTGCCAGGACCGCCGCGGCATCCAGAAGAACCTCACCTACGTCGCCGGCCGCGCGCAACTGACCTACGAGCTGCCCTTGAACGAAGTGGTGTTCGATTTCTACGACCGCCTGAAATCGATCAGCCGCGGCTATGCGTCGTTCGATTACCACCAGGTCGGCCACCGCGAGGGCGACCTCGTCAAGATGAGCATCCTGGTCAACAACGAGCCGGTCGACGCGCTCTCCATGATCGTCCACCGCGGCACCGCCGAAGCCCGCGGCCGCGGCATGTGCGAGCGCCTCAAGGACCTCATCCCGAGGCACCTGTTCAAGATCCCCATCCAGGCGGCAATCGGCGGCAAGGTCATTGCGCGGGAGACGATCGCGGCGCTGAGGAAGGACGTGACGGCGAAATGCTACGGAGGCGATATTTCGCGGAAGAAGAAGCTGCTGGAGAAGCAGAAGGCCGGCAAGGCGCGGATGCGGGAGTATGGGAGCGTGAGCATCCCGCAGGAGGCTTTCATCGCGGCGTTGCGGATGGGGGAGGAGTAATCGTCGCAAGAGGGCGCAGACCTAGCAGCGACGAATCCTCAGGTGACGCCGCTCCGATCCATCATTCCTCGCGGTAGAAACTCGGTGATGGATTCATAGGCATCAAGCGATGAGATTCAGGGGGAGATAACCACTAGAACACAATAGCCCGGTGAATGAGGTGCGTAGAGTGGAAAGTCTTTTCAAATAGATTCAAAAGTTCACGGGTGAAACGATGCCCTTCATTTTTTAGCTCCCTGAATATCGCGTCGCCGCGGTCCACCGGCTTAAGGCCTTTCAGATGATCTCGAACGCTCTTCTGCTCAAGTTTCTCCAAAAACTGATCGTAAAGCTCCACAACGCGCCGGGACTCTAACTCGCCTGCGACAGAGATGATTCTGTCAATCACCGGCATGTTGAAGTAGGAATCTAGAAAATCAATTTTTCGCGCCTTGGTCCTGTCAGCCGTCATGGCCACTCCAAAGATGCCACTCGCGTACATTAACTTTCGGGAATACATCAACTTTATATTCCTAAGCCCCCAATCCTTGCCTTCTTCTGATATTTTAAAGGCATAATCGACGGTAATCGTCCGCCAGTAGCGAATGATATCATTGAGCAGGAATAGTGCTAGCTGATGATCCCGAGGCGGAGTGGCTAAAACATATTTTTCTATCAGGGACCTGCGTAGCGCACGAAACGTCTCCTCGCCGCAGCAGAGCCAGTCTCCCTCAAGCAGAAGAAGAATGCGGCGCGTGATGGCCATGTTTGTGTCGTCGTTTCCACCAACGTTCCGCAGCAGCTCTGCACTGGCAATGTGGCCACCGAACGGACCTCCTGCACCCGGATCAATCGGCACGTGAGCAGTTATAGCCTCCCGTATACGCGGAGTGCCTTCTGGTTCCTCTAGAGGCCCTTCGCCGCCAATGACGACTAAGTAATCGAGGTCAGAATTTTCTGAAGCCTCCCGGCGTGCATACGAGCCGAACGTTAGGACCGATACACCGTCGGGAGTGACGGCTGCTAGCTCCCTCCGAAGATCGGAGAGCTTCTTCTCAGAAAACGCCCTCGCTCGATTGTACGCCGCTAAGGTCATCGAAAAGCATCCCCCCCTGAGGTTGAAGCAGCTCTTGTCCTGGCGGAAGCGTCAGGCTGCTGTCCCATTTCCTTTGGACGTAGCGCGTTTTGTCGGCACGAGTAAAGAAGTCACCGCTCTGTTGAACCGTAAATTCTCGAACCTTATATTTGATCGTCGCGCAGGCGCCGGCCGCTTCCAACTTGCGCTTGTCCGCCAACAAGGTTCGTAACTCGGGCACTTTGCGGAACAGGGTGGTTTCCGTGCCAAAAAAATCATCGCGGCCAAGTTTACCCAAGTTTTTCCGCATCGTCTCTTGGCACACAAAATCCGCGAGAACGCCTGCTGGAGCACGGATGACGTGCTTGTATACCTCATCCTTGTAGGCCCAGAAGGAATCTACGACCTCTCGGTCATTAAGGCTTTGCCGGAGCGTAGCAGCTTGAACTACTCGCACCGGGCTGATCGGAATGGTTGCGCGCGTGGCGTAGCGCCGTGACCTTAAAATACCCTCGATAGTGTCAAAATTGATCGGGCCGCTGAAGAATCCCTCGAAGGGGTCGTGCTGTCCTTCCAACACGCTTACCACCGCTTGAGGATCGACGCCGCTCTGCATTAACGCTGCGCAAAGTTCCTTACCTAATGGGTTTCGACCCAGTATGATCTCCTCAGTTGCCTGATGGTGATTTATCTCGAACACCTCTTCAAAGACAGGCTCTAGAGAGTGTGATAAGGGTCCGTGTCCCACATCATGAAGGAGTGCGGCGGCATACGCGAGCTTGCGCTGGGCATCCGGAACGTCACGGATCTGGCAGTACAAAAGAGCTAAGCCCGCTACACCTAAGCTGTGCTGATAGCGCGTGTATCGCTGGTTCGCCTCCGCACCGTTGGGATTTGGAACGAGCAGGAAGTCGATTCCACCTAGGAACCGTATGTCCTTTAGCCGGAGGAATGCGCGTGTCTCTGCTAGACGAGAGAACAGCGGATCGATTTTGGCTAGTTCCTTGAGCCCAATCGGCGCTTGATAGCTGTAGCGAGTTTCCGTTCGCGAAGCGCGCTTCAGCGCATTCGAACTGCGCGGCGCAGAGAGTAAGTATGTTCCTAAAACCAAGCCCCGAATCCCTTCGGACGTGCCTTACCAGAAAGGCGTGTTTTTCCCCAGTGATTCGATATTCGACTCATCGCTAAGTGGCCTCTGTCGCGCGTGGAACGGAGGTGCCACGGGAGCGGTCTCAAAAGCGGATGGCCTGGTGCCACAAGAGCACGGCATCTGAATGTGCGTGGAGCTGTTCTCTCAGAAGAGAGGGGGTTGGGTGGGGCGGGGTACCTTTAAGACACCCACGATCATCCATTTGTCCGGATACCGGGAATGGGTGCCCATCGCTAACAGCATCCCTTCCGAGGGATACCTTTCGCCAAAGGTATCGGCCATCAACCTCAGAGTCTCGGCTTCTCCATATCGAGAACGCCAACTGAGAAACGTTTGCTCGATCTCCCAATCATGGCAGCGGCAATCATGCTTGCCATCAGCGTCCTTATATCGGAAGCCAAAATCATAAGGTGCGGGCTCAAGAGGCACGATGTCTCTGGCACCAAACATGTCCGGAGACGCTAGCAGTTTCTTGTAACTTTGTCTCCGCTCTTTAATTGCTTCAGGGTCTCTGCGGCGGATAAAAAACTCGGGCGCCTCAGGCCGCACCAGTGCCAAGCTTCGTCCTGCCTCGAACTCTCTCTTCGTGCTGCTTACGACTAGAGGTTCCAGGAACGCTGCACGGTCATCGGGTTTCAACTGTCCGACTGTGGTGATGCTTTCCTGGGAGATATTCCTTGATTCACGTCGATTGTCCCGATGGGCGGGGGGCAACCTCCACCGGTATTTTATGCGCTGCCAGCGCTTGAATTTTTGTGCGTCTTCTAACTGGCGGAACGCGACAGGGTAAAGGCGCACCCAATTTCTATATGCGTCGATGGCTGCAACGCAGACCGTTTCGCCATGCTTTTCACCGACTTGCGGAAGAGCCTTGACCAAGATGGTGGCCTCGCTCTCTCCCGCATTGCTGTGGGCGCTAAGCCGCCTGTCGAACACTCCGGCTACATTGTCCTGCATTTCGCGCGACTCCGAGGTTTCGAACGTTTAGCGAACATAGCTCGTTAATTGCGCGCGCTACAAGTGTTCTATGACAGGTGCGGGGGTCACGCTCGAAGCATAAAAGTGCAGTGACTTTTTTAGTCGCGATATCCACAGCTTGATAGAGGGCCTGCTGCGTCTCCGGGAGCGCCAAATGTGCTTCGAAGATGCGGGTGAACTCGACGATGTTTCCGCTGCGGGCGGCGTCACGGCCCGGTTTCGGGTCGCCCAGCTGTCGCAGGTGGGAGTATGTCACCTCAGCGTCTGAAAGCGCTGCAGTAAGTGCATTCTTTGAAAACCCGGGCCGGCGCGATTGAGGGAGCTCGCGCACGTCGAGCACATGTTCAACGCCCGCGAGCTTTAGCGTAGCCAAGAAATCCGGAACGGAAGCGCCCTCATAGCCGATGGTGTAAAGCGCTGGCATTGGAGCCCCCTCTGGCGGTTTTTCCGTTCGTTAACCAGGAAAGAGTCAAAATTGAGTCAACACTGCCCCAACTCCGTCAAGTGCCGGCATTTCGGCTAAGCGCCTGCCGTAATATCCGCCGTATCGCCTCAGGCTTGCTCGGCTTCGGGGCCGGCTGCTGGGCAATCCAAGCTTCCAGCGCTTCCTCAATGTCTGGGTACAGCCGCAACCCGATGTGGGGGCCTATGCCGGTGCGCGGGCGGCCGCCCTTGTTTTTCTCGCCGTCAGCTCTTGCGCCCGTCATAGGTTAGTGGTACCTGCAACCTCAACAACAATCCGGAGCAAGGGTGGGCCTTGCGCCGGCTCTGAACCACCGCACCGCCTTGTGAAGGAGGCGAAGCATGGCTTGCGTCTACGGTAACCGATGGAATGGCGGAGGGCTACGTCCTTCGAGACGCCGGTTCGCCGGGCGCGCCGGGTCCTCGGGATGAGCGGGGATTTTTCGAGGCGGGCGCTGTTGGGTGGGGCGCTGGGGTTGCCTCTGGTGGGTGGGGCTTCGCTTGGTCCGGACTCGGCTGTCTTCGCAGCCGCCCCTCCACCGCCCTGCGGGCGGTCCCCCTCCCCTGCAAATGCAGGGGAGGAATGGGATGCCGCTCTTCTCGCCCTTCGTGCTGCCGAGGAGGCGGTGGCGGGGGAGGAGGGGCGGCAGCGGGGGTGTTCGGCCGAGGAGGAGGATGAGGAGGCTTATGGGCTGCTGCTCGACCGGCTCGATTCGGCGCTGGAGGGGGTGTGGGCGGCGGCGGCGCCGGACGTGGCGGCGCTGGCGCTGAAGATCGCGCTGGCGGTGGGGTTCGAGACGGGATCGGTGGCGGAGGTGGAGGGGCCCTGGGGGGCGGTGCTGGGGGATGCTCGGCGGTTGGCGGGGGTGGGGGGTTAGGGTTTGTGGGGGACTGCCCC
>DASVUV010000049.1:0-26428 GCA_036386875.1 Allosphingosinicella sp. | reverse complement strand
CGCGGATCTGGAGCGCGGCGTAATATTGCTCCGACTCGCTAACCGGCGTCCGATAATCGTCGCTGCCGACCACGACCAGGGTCGGTGTCTTGACGTTGCCGACGAGGCTCAGCGGCGAGCGGTTCCAGTAGCTCATCGGGTCCTCCCACGGCTGCTTGGCGAACCAGTAGCGCGAGGTGAAGCCGGTGTTGTCCATCGTCAGCGCCTCGCTGACCCAGTTGATCACCGGCTTCTGCGTCGCCGCCGCCTTGAAGCGGTCGGTCTTGCCGACGATCCACGAGGTGAGGACTCCGCCGCCCGAGCCGCCGGTAACGAACAGCTTGTCCGGATCGACGAAGCCGCCGGCGATCGCCGCGTCCACCGCGCTCATCAGGTCGTCATAGTCGCTGCTCGGGTAATCGTGGTGGATAAGCTGGGCGAACTCGGCGCCGTAGGAGGAGGAGCCGCGCGGGTTGACCGACAGCACCGCGTAACCGGAGGCGGCGTAGAGCTGGTCGTCCGTGGAGAAATGCGGGCCATAGGCGGCGACCGGGCCGCCGTGGATTTCCAGGATCAAAGGCACGCGCTGGCCCTCCGACCAGGTCGGCGGCAGGGTGAGCCAGGCGTCGATCGGCCGCTTGTCGAAGGCGGTGACTGGGATCTTGCGGACCTCGCCCAGACGCTTCGAGCCGAGCAGGTCGGCGTTGAGGCGGGTGAGCATTCGCGGCTCGCCGGCGCCGCGAACCAGCGCCACGTCGGCCGGGCGGCTGCTGCTGCCGGCGGTGATCGCAAGGGTGCCGTCGCGCGCCACCGAGTAGGAGCCGCCGGTATAAGGGCGGTCGAACGCGGCGCCGGAGAGGTCGTCGGTTAGCTCGCGGATCACCCCGTCGAGGCCGACTCGAGCGACCTTGGTTCGGCCCTTGTCCTCAAAGGAAACGAACAGCGAGCGGCCGTCGGCGGCCCAGGTTGGCGTATCAACGCTGCGGTCGAGATTGGCGGTGAGGACGCGCGGGTTGGAGCCGTCGGCGTTCATCACGGTGAGGCGGCTATTGTGGTAGTTGAGGCGCTTATCCTCATAGCCGACATAAGCGATCAGGCGCCCGTCCGGGGACATGACCGGCTGCTCGTCGGGGCCGCGGCGGTCGGTAAGGGTGCGGAAGGTGCCCGCATCGACATCCAGCGCGTAGACTTCGCTGTCCTGCGGCTCGCGCTCCCAATCGGCGCGGCGGTTGCCGGAGAACAGCAGTGTGCGGCCGTCACGCCCCCACGACACGGGGCCATCATGGTTGCGCGCGCCGAAGGTAAGCTGGCGCGGTGCGCCGCCGTCGGCCGAGACCAGGAACAGGTGGGTGAAGCCGGGCTTGGCATAGCCGTCCGAATCGGAGCGGTAGTTGATTGCGGTGTGGACCTCGAGCGGCTCGGCCCACTTCGCGCCTTCCGGCTTGGCCGGTGCAGAGCCGAGCTTCATGCCTTCGTCGGGCACGAACATGGAATACGCCAGGCGCTTGCCGTCGGGCGACCAGGCGATGGAGGAAGGCGATTGCGGCAAACCGGTGATCCGCACTGCCTCGCCGGTTTCCATCCAGCGCACGAAGAGCTGCGGGTTCGCGCCCTCCGCGGAGGAGACGTAGGCGAGGCGCTTGCCGTCGGGCGACCAGCGCGGGCTTGAGTGGCCGCCGGTGCCGGCGACGAGCGGCATCTGCTCGCCGCTTCGGGTGTCGATCAGCCAGATGGTGCTGCGCATCCGATCGTTCATGATGTCGGCGGAGCGCCGGACGTAGGCGATCCTGGATCCGTCCGGGCTGATCTGCGGATCGGCCGCGACTTCGAGGCTGAACAGGTCACGGCCTTCGAGCAGGCGGCTCGGCCCTTCGGCGGGCGCGGCGAAGGCGGCCGGCGCGGCGGCGGCGCTGAGGAGGAGCAAGGCGGCGAGCGGTTTCAGCATGTGAGGCATCCCCTTGGGTTTGTTGTCTTTGGTTATGAAGAGTCGCCGCCTTTTCGAAAAGGCGTCATCTCCTCCAGCGCTTCGATTTCGTGCTCCACCGCTTCGCGCTCCTGCCGCAGGAAATCCGCAACGGCGCGGCGGAAGGAGGCGTTGGGGATGAAGTGGGCGGACCAGGTGGGGACCGGCCGGTAACCGCGCGCCAATTTGTGCGAGCCTTGCGCGCCCGCTTCGACGCGGGGCAGGCCGCGGGCGATGGCGGCGTCGATCGCCTGGTAGTAGCAGATTTCGAAATGGAGGTGCGGCACCTCGGCGGCCGCGCCCCAGTAGCGGCCGTAGAGCGCGTCCTCGCCGATCATGTTGAGCGCGCCGGCGATTGGGCGGCCTTCGTACATCGCGAAGATGAGGAGGATCCGGTCGGCCATGCGCTCGCCCAGGAGGGAGAAGAACTCGCGGGTGAGGTAGGGCCGGCCCCATTTGCGGGAGCCGGTGTCCTGGTAGAATTCCCAAAAGGCGTCCCAATGCGCTTCGCTGATGTCGGCGCCGGTGACGTGCTCGACGCTCAAGCCTTCCAGCGCGGCGGCGCGTTCCTTGCGGATGGTCTTGCGCTTGCGCGAGGACAAAGCGGCGAGGAAATCGTCGAAGCTGGCGTAGCCGTCATTGTGCCAGTGGAACTGGCTGTCGGTGCGGATCAGCCAGCCGGCCGCCTCGAACAGCGGCACTTCCTCCTCGGCGATAAAGGTGGCGTGCGCCGAGGAAAGGCCATGCTGGCGTACCACCGCTTCGGCGGCGGCAATGAGGGCGGTTGCATCCGCTGGGTTGCGGGCGAGTAACCGGCGGCCGGGGACGGGGGTAAAGGGTACCGCGATCTGGAGCTTCGGGTAATAGCGTCCGCCGGCCCGCTCCCAGGCCTGTGCCCAACCGTGGTCGAAGACATATTCGCCCTGGCTGTGGCTCTTGAGATAGGCCGGAGCGACGGCGGCGAGGCTGCCGTCGGGCGCATCTATGGCGATCGGCACCGGGTGCCAGCCGGTCTCGGCGGTGGCGCTGCCCGATTCCTCCAGCGCCGACAGGAAGGCGTGGGAAAGGAAGGGATTGCCGCTGCCGGCGCAGGCGTCCCACTCAGCCGCCGGGAAGCTGCCGACGCCCTGGCCGAGCCGGGCGATGATCTCGCTCACGCCGCCGGCACCTCGAAGATGATCTGGTCGGCGTGCAACGCGGCGCGATCGCGCTCGGCGTCGCTGCGCACTGTCCAGGTGAAGACGGGCATGCCGCGCTTGCGCCGTGCCTTGGCGAAGCGGGAAGGCAGGTCGCGGACGTCGTAGGCGAGGAACTGCGCCTTGGAGCGCCACAGGGCGAAGGCGCGCTCCAGGCGTCCGCGAAGCCCGCGCTTGCCGTTCTCCGTCACCACCAGGCCGCGCAGCACCCGGGGGGCATGGGCGTCGAACCAGCGGGGCACTTCGGGGTTGAAGGACATGATACCCACCGGGCCGCGATAGCCTTCCAGCGATCGATATACGGCCATGCAGAGCCGGGTGACGCTGCGCTCCGGCGCCTTGACCTCGATCAGCAGGGGCACGCGCCCGGCAATGAGCTGGAGGATTTCGCGCAGGCTCGGGATCGTCTCGTCCGTGCGGTTGAGGCGGATGGCGCCGAGCTGGGCGGCGCTGCGGGAAGCAACGTCGCCGGTTTCGCCGGTCAGCCGGTCGAGCTTGTAGTCGTGGAGGACCATCGTCTCGCCGTCGCGGCTGGCCTGAACGTCGAGCTCTATGCCGTGACCCGCCGTAATCGCCGCTGCGAATGCGGCGCGGCTGTTCTCGACCACCCCGCCGCCGTGCAGGCCGCGATGGGCAAAGGGCAGCGCGCCGAGGCGCTCGAGATCAGGCTGGGCGGACAGCGACCACCGCATCGATCTCGACCGCGGCGCCCATCGGCAGCGCGGGCACGCCCACCGCGGCACGGGCATGGCGGCCGATCTCGCCGAACACCTGTTCCATCAGCTCGGAGGCGCCGTTGGCGACCTTTGGCTGATCGGTGAAGCTTCCCGCGCTGTTGACGAACACGCCGAGCTTCACGACCCGCTCGACCCGGTCGAGGCCGACGGCGCGCTCGATCTGGGCAAGCAGCATCAGGCCGCAGGCCCGGGCGGCGCGGACGCCGTAGTCGAGGTCACGGTCCTCGCCGAGGCGGCCGGTGAGGAGCTGGCCGCTCTCGAACGACACCTGGCCCGAAATGTGGAGGAGGTTGCCCGCAAGCACCGTCGGCACATAAGCGGCAACGGGCGCGGCGGGCGCGGGGAGCGAAATGCCGAGTTCGGCGAGGCGCGAAGCGATGTTGGTCATGTCCGCCCTCAAGCACCCGCGCGCCCGCCGGGTCAAGCCTCGGCGCGCGCCACCTGGAAGCCGCCGAAGCTTTGGCTGACCGGCATCAGCTCAAGCGCGTTGATGTTGATGTGCGGGGGCAGCGTGGCGATCCAGAACAGGGTTTCGGCGATGTCCTCGGGCGTCATCGGGTTCATGTTCCTGTAGAGCGCGTCGGAGGCGGCCTGGTCGCCGCCGGTGCGGACCAGGGTGAATTCGGTTTCGATCATGCCCGGCTCGATGGCGGTGACGCGAACCCCGGTGCCGTGGAGGTCGGCCCGCAGGTTCAAGGAGAACTGGCTGACGAACGCCTTCGAGGCGCCGTACACGTTCCCGCCGGGGTAGGGATAATTCGCGGCGACCGAGGAGAGGTTGAGGATCACGCCCTTGCGCTCGATCAGGCGCGGAAGGAGCAGCCTCGTCACCGAAACCAGAGCGGTGACGTTGGTGTCGATCACCGTGCGCCAGGCGGCCATGTCGCCTTCCTGGGCCGGGCCGGATCCGATGGCGAGGCCGGCATTGTTGAGCAGGACGTCGATGTTTCGAAAGGCCTCCGGGAGCGCCGCGAGGGCGGCCTCCATCGCGGCTTCGTCGCGCATGTCGAGCTGGACGGGGTGGACGATGTCGGCACCCAGTTCGGCAACCAGCGCGTCGAGCCGCTCCTGGCGCCGGCCCGTGGCGATGATCCTGAAGCCGCCCTTGGCAAAGCGGCGGGCTGCAGCGGCGCCGATGCCGGCGGTAGCGCCGGTGATGAGGATGGTTCCGGTCATGCGGGTTCCTTGATCTTGGGTGCGCGGCCCTCGGCAAAACGGGCCTGGATCCAGTTGGTGGCCTCTGCCCAGTCGTCGATCCGGGCATGGGCGTGCTGCGAGGGGGGCGTGTGGGCGGCGAGGCGCGGCTCGGCGATCATATGCAGGCGCCAGACCTCGGGCGCGTGTTTCGCCACCGAGTGGCGGTGGACGGCAAGATCGTCGACGAAGACGGTGACGCTCGGCTTCATCGTCCCGACCAGTTCGGCGAGCGGCGGACCCTTGCCGCCGCGGTTGCACAGCACGCGGTGGTGGATTTCGAAACGCCCGAGCTGCCCGACCCGGCCCGCCTGATAATCGTCGCCGATGTTGGTGAGAATCACGATGTCGGCGTCTTCGCCGATCGTTGCCAGCGCTTCGGCGGCGCCGGGAACGATGTTCTGGCGGTGCATTTCGGTGTCGAAGAAGCCGTCGAGCAACGGCCAGACGCGCTCCTCGCCGACCGGCTGGCCGGCCGAGTCGCGAATCGCGTGGCGAAAGCCGGGGGCGGAGAGATCGAAGCTCAAGGCGTGCGCTTCGCCGAGCCATTCGGCGAAGTGCGACACCATGTGGAGAAGCACTTCGTCGCAATCGGTGACGAGCAGTGGGCGACCGCTCACCGTTCGAGCCTCGCGCGGGCGTTCACCAAAGCGGTGGGCGAGACGCGGAGTTCGTCGGCGCAGGCGAGGAGATCCGGCTCGTGCGACTCAAGGAAGCCGAGGATCGCGGCAAGCACGCTACGCTCGCCGAGGCGGGCGCGAAGATCCTGCGGCGTGAGGCCGGTGAGCGCAAGCAGCCGCTCGGCCCGCGCCTGATCGGACAAGGCCCAGCCGAGGGCGGAGAGCGCAAGCGCTTCGGGATCGTTTGTGTCGGGAATCGTCATCGCCTAGAGAGTGGCGCGTGGGACAAAAAATCCTGGTTGTCGAGGACAACGAGCTCAATCTGAAACTGTTCTGCGACCTGCTGCGCGCGCACGGCTACGCGGCCGAGCCGGTGCGCGACGGCCGCGAGGCGGTGGAACGCGCCCGCAGCTTCCAGCCGGACCTGATCGTGATGGACATCCAGATGCCCTATATCAGCGGCCTGGAGTTGATCGAGCAATTGAAGGGCGACGCCGAGCTCAAGCGGATGCCGATAATGGCGGTGACCGCCTATGCCGCCAAGGGCGACGAGGAGCGGATCCGCGACGCGGGGGCCGAGGGCTATGTGTCCAAGCCGATTTCGCTGATGAAGTTCATCGGATCGGTGCGCGCGCTGCTTGAGGCCGCGGCGGAGCGGGCCGAGGAGGAAGAGGCTGCCGCGGAGGAGGAGCGGGGTGACTCGCCCATCGTTCCCGAGGAGCCGCAGCCAGCCGAAGACGCTGAAGAGCCCGCTCAGCCCGAGCCCGAATCACCCGCCCCCAACGTGGATCAGGCGGAGAATCCCGATGGGGACCCCCGCCTGCCGGATGATCAAGCCCATGGGGGCGACGAGCCCCCGCGGCTTACTTGATCTTGGCTTCCTTGAAGTCCACGTGCTTGCGGACAACCGGATCATACTTCCGGAAGGTCATCTTCTCGGTGATGTTCCGCGGGTTCTTTTTCGTCACGTAGAAGAAGCCGGTGTCGGCGCTGCTGACGAGCTTGATCTTGACGGTAGTCGGCTTGGCCATGACAGCCTCTCGAATGGAAATTGAATGAAAAAAAGCGGCCGTTTAGCGCCGCTTCCCTGACCGGGGCCTCTGCCGTGTGCGGACGGCCATGTCAAGCGCGGCGGCTTTAACCGTTCGGTAACCATAAGCGCCCATGCTTCCCAAAGGCACACAGGCGGGAGGCGGCGATGCACCACAGCGAAGACGCGATGATGCTGGTCAGGGGCGAGCTGTGCGACCAGCTCGAGGCCTTGCAGCAAACCGGCACCCGGCTTTCCGCCGCCGCCTTTGCCGTCCAGGTGGAGGGCATGCGGTCGCTCGCCGCCGCGTACGGCCTGGTCCCCGTGGTGCGGGTCACCGAAGCGCTCAAGCGAGCGGTCGGCGAGAGCGGCCGCGACCTGCGCCGCTGCCCGACGGCGCTGTATCTGACCCGGCTGGGCGACGCGATCGGCTGCGGCCGGCTCGACGAAGCGGCAAGCCAGGCGCTGCTCGCCTCCGTCTCCGTGCGGCTGTAGGGTCGCCCATTGGAAGCACTCCTTCCTGCGTTTATCGCCGCCGCTTTGGCGGAATGGGGCGACAAGACCCAGCTCGTCATCCTCGCGCTTGCCATCCGCTACGGCCGTCCCGGGCCGCTGCTGATCGGCGTCGCCATCGGAGCAATGGCAAGCGGGCTTTTCGCCGGCTTTGCGGGAACGCTGGTCCACGGCACCGTCACCTTGCGGGCGCTGTCGCTGCTGCTTGGCGTCGCCTTGATCTTCGCCGGCGCGTCCGCCTTCCTCGCCCGCAAGGCGCCGGACTATGCGGCAACCCTCGCCGGGCCGGCGGTCATCGCCGCCGCGCTAGGCGTCTTTCTTGCCGAGTTCGGCGACCGCACCCAGTTCATCACCTTCGCGCTCGCCGCCCGATCCGATTCGATGCTTCTCCCCGCCTTCGGAGCGGCGGCCGGAGTGATGGCGGCGAGCGTCCCGGCAGTCTTGCTGGGGCCGAAGCTCAAGGCCGCGGTGCCGATCAAGGCGATCCGAATCGGCGGTGGAATCCTGTTTCTGATCGCCGGGCTGATCGTCGCCCTGAACGCGCTTCGCCTGGTTTAGCCTTTACCGCTTGGCTTCCGCTGGTTTGGCGTTAAGCTTCAGGGACTTGGCAAGGGGGCTTTTGAATGAAGATGTGGTTTGCCGCGGTTGCGGCGGCGGGGCTTTGCGCCCCCGGTGCAGCGCTCGCGCAGGGCGGCGAGAAGGCGGCGGCGCAGGCCGGGCCGCAACTTATTCCCACCGAAGTGTTCGCGAAGTCACCCCTCGTTTCGCGTCCGCGCTTGTCGCCGGACGGGCGCAAGCTGCTGGCGATGCTCGGCGGCACCGGCAAGGCGAGCCTCGGCCTAGTCTTCGTGGAAACCGGAGAGTCGCGCATGTTCGCCCTGCCGAAGGGCTTCGAGATCGCGTCTTATTCCTGGGCCGGCGACAACAAGGTGCTGATCAGCCTCGGCAAGAACACCGTTTATTTCGCCGAAGATGCCTACATGACCCGCCTCGTCGTCTACGATGTTGCAACCGGCAAATCGGAATTCGTCGGCAAGCGCGAACAGGGCCTGAGGGGCGACGACATCCTCTATGTCGATCCTGAGGGCGCCTGGTTGCTGCTGTCCATCCAGAAGACGGTGTACGAATGGCCTTCAGTCTACCGGGTCAATCTTTCGGACAACGGCATGAAGGAAGTCATCATGCCGCGAGAGGGCATCGCCGGCTGGTATGCCGACAGCACAGGCGTGGTGCGGGCAGGAATCGGCTACCAACGCGTCCACGACAAATGGTCGATGATCTACCGCTCGCCGGGCGGTAGCTTCCGCAGCGTTAACAATTCGCGCGGCAACAACGTGCCGCTTGGCGACCTGCACTTCGCGCCGGACAGCGACCGGGGTTATGTGATCTCGGAAGGCGCAGGGGGACGGGATGCCCTCTACGCGTTCGATTTCGCGACGCTTACCAAGGGCGAGATGGTCTTCGCCGCGCCCGCCAACGACGTAAGTAGCTTTCTCCCCGCCAAGGACGGCAAGACGGTTGACGCAGCCTTCTTCAGCGATGTGCGCGACCGGGTGCACTGGTTCGATCCGGCGATGAAGGAGGTGCAGGCCGCCATCGACAAGTCGGTGGCGGGCCGCGAGGCTTGGATTGTTGCAAGCAGCCGCGACAAAAGTGCGATGCTGGTGCTGGTCACCAGCGCCAACCACCCCGGCACCTATTATTATTTCCAGCCCGAAAGCGGAAAAATGAAGCGGCTCGCGACGATCAACGAAGCGATGAAGCCGTACACCCTCGCCGCGTCCAAACCGGTTTCCTACAAGGCGCGCGACGGGCTCACGATCCAGGGCTATCTGACGCTGCCGCCGGGGCGTGCGGCCAAGGACCTGCCGCTGATCGTCCTGCCGCACGGCGGCCCCTATGGAATACGCGACGTCGGCGACTACGATCCGGAAGTGCAGCTTCTCGCCAACCGCGGCTATGCGGTGCTCCAGCCTAATTACCGCGGCTCGGGCAGCTACGGCCAGGGATTCGAGGACAAGGGCACGGGCCAGTGGGGCCGGGCCATGCAGGACGATCTCGACGACGGCATGGACTGGCTGGTCAAGGATGGCATCGCCGACGCCAAGCGCGTCTGCATCGTCGGCGGTTCCTATGGCGGCTATGCGGCGATGTGGGGCGCGACTCGCAATCCCGAACGCTATCGCTGCGCGGCGAGCTTCGCGGGGGTCAGCGACCTGCAGCGGCAGCTCAAATATTCCCGCAGCTACTTTGCAAGCGCAAGCAAGGCACGGGAGTTTCGCGACCGGGTGCGCGGCGACGAACGGTTCAAGCTTGCCAACATCTCACCGATCGAGCGGGTGGCCGAGCTCAAGGTGCCGGTTCTGATCACCCATGGCGACGACGACCAGCGCGTGCCGTTGAAGCAGTCGTCGCTCTACGCCGCGGCGCTGGCCAAGGCCGGCAAGCCGCACGAATACAAGGTCTACGCCGGCGAGGGCCACGGGCTCACCGATCCGGTCAACAACAAGGATTATTACGACCGGCTCGAAGCCTTCCTGAAGAAATACAACCCCGCCGATTGAGGCGGGTCAGGGGGCGAGGCTTTTCGACGCCTGTTCCAGCACGTCCTTGGACAGGCCCGGCGTGGCGGCGATGCGCTCGAGCTCGGCGCGCATCAGCGCTTGCCGGGCCTCGTCGAAGCGGCGCCAGCGGCCGAGCGCGGGAACCAAGCGCGCGGCGGTCTGCGGGTTGAGGCCGTCCACCTTGAGGATGGTGTCGGCCAGGAACCGGTAGCCGCGGCCGGACGGGTCGTGAAAGGCGCGCTGGTTGGAGGCGAAGGCGCCGACCAGCGCCCGCATCCGGTTCGGGTTGGTGAGGGTGAAATCGGGATGCGCCGCAAGCGCCTCGACCTGCTCCAGCGCGTCGTCGCGGGTGGAGACGGCCTGGACGGTGAACCATTTGTCGAGAACCAGGGCGTCGCCCCGGTAGCGCTCGTAGAATGCGGCAAGCGCGGCCTGCCGCTCGGGCGCATCCGAATTGGCGAGGGCACCGAGCGCACCCTGCCGGTCGGTCATGTTGTCGGCGTCTTCGTACTGGCGCATCGCGAGGGCGGGGGCGTCGGGGGCGTCCGCCGCCATCAGGTAGTTCAGGGCGACGGTGCGCAGGCGGCGGGCGCCCTTGGCGGCGGGCGAATATTCGAAGCGGTTGGCGGCGTTGGCGGCGTAGGCCGCGCGCCATTGCGGTTCGAGGGCAACGGCCAGGCGGCGGCGAAGGGCGTCGCGGGCGGCGCGGATCGCTTCGGGGTCGACCACCAGCATGTGATCGCCAAGGAATGCCTCGCTGGGGAGGAGCACGGCTTCGGCAACAAAGGCGGGGTCGAGCGCTTCGTCGGCCAGCGTCTCGCGCACCGCTTCGGCCACCGTTTCGTGATCGGGCTGGTTGCCGGCGATCGCTTCGATGAGGGTATTCAGCATGAGCTGCTGGGTCGCCTCGTAGCGGGCGAAGGGATCGTCGTCGTGCGCCGAGAGAAAGGCGAGGTCGGCGACGCTTCGGTCGGTTTCGAGGATCACGGGGGCGGAGAAGCCGCGGTTGATCGACAGGATCGGGCGTTCGGCAACGCTTTCAAAAGCGATCTCCGCCTCCCCCTCCTCAAGCAGCACCAGCCGCTCCTCGATCTTCGTACCCGAACGCTCGTCGAACAGGGCAACGCGCAGCGGGATTGGCATCGGCTGCTTTTCCGGCTGACCGGGGGTGGCGGGCACCTTTTGGGTCAGGTGCAGCACGGCGCGGCCGTCCTCGAGGGCAAGCGCGGCGGTCACCCGGGGCGTGCCGGCCTGCGCGTACCAAAGGCGAAAGCGCGTCAGGTCGATCCCCCCGCCTTCCTCCATCGAGCGGACAAAATCCTCGCAGGTCGCGGCCTCGCCGTCGTGACGCTCGAAATACAAATCGGTGCCGGCGCGGAAGCGCTCCGCGCCCAGCATGGTGTGCATCATGCGGATCAGCTCGGCGCCCTTGTTGTAGACGGTCGCCGTGTAGAAGTTCGAGATCTCGATATAGCTTTCGGGCCGCACCGGGTGGGCGAGCGGGCCGCCATCCTCCGGGAACTGGGCGGCGCGCAGAATGCGCACGTCCTCGATCCTTTTGACCGCTTCCGAGCCCATGAACGAGGAGAATTGCTGGTCGCGAAAGACGGTGAAGCCTTCCTTCAGCGACAACTGGAACCAGTCGCGGCAGGTTATCCGGTTGCCGGACCAATTGTGGAAATATTCGTGGGCGACGACGCCGGCCACCGCGTCGAAATCGCCGTCCGTGGCGGTTTCGGCGTCGGCCAGGATGTAGCGCGAGTTGAAGATGTTGAGGCCCTTATTCTCCATCGCGCCGAAGTTGAAATCGGCAACCGCGACGATGTTGAACACGGCGAGGTCGTACTCGCGGCCATAGGCGTCCTCGTCCCACTTCATCGACGCCTTGAGCGCGTCCATGGCGTGCTGGGTCTTGGGCAGGTCCGCCTCGCGCACCCAGATGCCGAGTGCGACTTCGCGGCCTGAGCGGGTGGTGAAGTGGTCACGGTTGGCGACGAGATCGCCGGCAACGAGCGCGAACAGGTAGCACGGCTTGGGGAAGGGATCGTGCCACTCCGCCCAGTGGCGGCCGCCGTCCGCTTCTCCTTGCGCGATCGGATCACCATTGGAGAGGAGGACGGGATAGGCCGCCTTGTCCGCTTCCATCCGCACCCGGTAGCGGCTGAGCACGTCCGGGCGGTCCGGGAAGGGGGTGATTCGGCGGAAGCCCTCGGCCTCGCACTGGGTGCACAGGATGCCGCCCGATTCGTAGAGGCCCATGAGCTGGGTGTTGGCGCGCGGCGCGGTCTCGACCAGGATTTCCACGGTTGCGCTTGCCGGTGCGACGGCCACCGTCAGCACATCGCCCTCGTAGCGGTAGGGCGTTTCGGCGCCGTCCACCGCCACGGAGAGGATCGTCAGTGCTTCCGCGTCGAGCCGAAGCGGCCGGTCGTGGGCGCCGTTGCGCTCGACGCTGAGGCGCGAGCGCACCCGGGTGCGCTCCGGATCGAGCTGGAAGTCGAGCACGATCTCGGGAACCAGCCAGTCGGGCGGCCGATACGCCTCGCGGCGGATAACGGACGGGGCGGCGAGGGCATTCTGGGCATCGAGCATGGCCGGGAGGTAGGCGCGCGCAACACGCTGCGCAATGCGTTGAAAAGTGTGCAAAAGCTTGGGAGCCACGCGCCGCCGCAATCGTTGGGCGGGCCATGCGTCTAGAAAAGCAGAACCGCCGTTCGTGCCTCGGCCTCCTCGCCCTCCTTGCCGTTCTGGCGGGCATCATCCTGTGGATGAGCCTTGGCGGCGTGAAATCGGAGACCCCCGCCAACGACCCGCAGGGGCCGGTGGACGCGGTCCCGCCGCCGCGCGGCAAGGCGCCGCCGCCGGGCACCGCGCCGCCCGCGCCCGCGCCGGTGCGGTGAGCTCCGCCCTCGCGCAGCCTTGACTTCGCGGCTCACGGGCCATAGGTGGGCGCCTCATTTTCCAGCACTTTTGAATCAGAACAGGCAAGGTCCTCAAGGCCATGAAGATCCGCAACTCGCTCAAGTCCCTCAAGTCGCGCCACCGCGACTGCCGCGTGATCCGCCGCCGGGGCCGCACCTACGTCATCAACAAGACGAATCGCCGCTTCAAGGCGCGCCAGGGCTAAGCCCTCTTGGCTGCGACCGCCGCCGTCTTCGACGTCGGCAACGTCCTCTACGGTTGGGATCCCCACAGTTTTCTCGCCCGGCAGATACCGGAGGATGAGGCGCGTCTGCGTTTCATCGACGACATTGGGCTTTGGGAATGGCACGACACCTTGGACGGCGGCCGCGCCTTTCGTGAGGCCGCCGACGAACTGTCCGGCAAATTCCCCCAATATGCCGAGCACATCTCGGCCTGGGGCGACCGCTTCGGCGAAACCATCTCCGATCCGGTCCCCGGCGTACAAGCGCTGGTCGAAGAGCTGGACGCGAAGAGCGTGCCGCTGTTCGCCATCACCAATTTTTCCGCGGATTTCTGGCCGCCCTTCCGGGCGCGCGAGGACGCTTTCTTCCGCCGCTTCCGCGACATCGTCGTGTCCGGCGCCGAGAAGATGCTGAAGCCCGATCCGGCGATCTATTTCCTTGCGCTCGACCGCTTCGGTTTGAAGCCGGACGAGGCGCTGTTCATCGACGACCGGCTGATCAACGTCGAAGGCGCCTTGGCAGTCGGCATGCACGCGCACCTGTTCGAGGGTGCAAAGGGGCTGCGGGCACGGTTGGTGGCGGAGGGTTTTCTCTAAAATCCTCCCCCGGATTCCCGGGGGAGGGGGACCACCCGAAAGGGTGGTGGAGGGGCCGGAGCGAAGCGGAGGTTCTCAACGGCTCCGGCTTCGCCTCCGCCGCCCCTCCACCAGGCTCTGCCTGGTCCCCCTCCCCTGCAAAGGCAGGGGAGGAATTGAAGGCACGCAACTTCTCCTGCCCGTCATGCTTTCTCGCCGCATGAGACAAAGATGGCCGAAAAAGCTCTGGATCGTGCGGCATGGGCAGAGCGCCGGCAATGTGGCGCGCGACGCCGCCGATGCCGCTGGGCTGGGCATAATCGACATCCAGATCCGCGATGTCGATGTGCCGCTGAGCGAGCTTGGCCACCAGCAGGCCGACGCGCTCGGCCGCTGGTTCGCGTCGCTGCCGGAGGAGGAGCGGCCCGAGGTGACGCTGGTTTCCCCTTACACCCGTGCCAGGCAGACGGCCAAGGCGATCTGCCAGGCCGGCGGTGTTGCGGAGTCGGCACGTCAGCCGATCGTCGATGAACGCCTTCGCGAGCGTGAGTTCGGCCTGTGGGACCGGCTCACCACCGCTGGCGTGCGCGAGAAATATCCGGACCAGGCTGAGCAGCGCACCCTGCTCGGCAAATTCTACCACCGCCCGCCCGGCGGGGAGAGCTGGGCCGACGTGATCCTGCGCCTCCGCAGCGCGCTCGACACTGTCAGCCTTCACCATGCCGACCGCCGGGTGCTGATCGTCTGCCACCAGGTGGTGGTGCTCTGCCTGCGCTACATTTTGGAAGAAATGGACGAGGCGCAGATCCTGGAGATCGACAAGGCCGGCGAGGTGATCAACTGCGGCGTGTGCGAGTACGATTTCGAACCGGATGACGCGGCGAGCTGCGCACCGGCGCTTGCCCGCTACAATTTCGCCGCGCCGCTCACCGCCGAGGATGCCCCGGTAACCTCCGAGCCCGACGCAATGGTGGCGGCCCGATGAGCAAGCCCTTGCCCGAAGGCGTGGAAGCGCTCGACCGCGACCTGCTCAAGCGCTTCCCGCTGCCCGCCCATCCGGAGGATGGCGACAAGGAGGATCGCGGCCGAATCCTGGTGATCGCTGGCAGCCGGGAGCTTTCCGGCGCGGCCTATTTAGCGGCGGTCGCCGGGCTGCGCGCTGGCGCCGGCAAGCTGCAGGTGGCGACTGCGGCAAGCATCGCCATTCCGCTGGGCATTGCCATTCCCGAAGCGCGGGTGGTCGGGCTAGAGGAGACGAAGGAAGGCTGCCTCGCCGCCAGCGCGATCGAACCGCTGATCGAATTCTCGAAGGGCGCGCAGGCGATCGTGATGGGCTCCGGACTGCAGCACGGGCCGCCGCTGGAGTATCTGCTCGATGCGCTGCTCGGGGCATGCCTGGACAGGCCGCTGATCCTCGACGCGGCGGTGCTCGGCTCGCTTGCGCCTAGGGCAGAAACGCTGCGAGCGTGGAAGGGCGGCACCGTTCTTCTCCCTCATGCGCGGGAAATGGCTCGGCTTCTGGAATGCGAGCCCGAAGAGGTGGACGCCGATCCGCTCGCCGCCGCACGGCGGGCCGCGGAGATCTTCGGGTCGGTGTCGCTGATCAAGGGGCAATACAGCTTCATCGCCCATCCGGATGGGCGGGCGTTTCGCTTCAAAGGCGGCGGCGTGGGGCTTGCGACATCGGGCTCCGGCGACACGCTGGCCGGCATCGTCGGCGGCCTGGCGGCACGCGGCGCGGACCCGCTGACCGCATGCCTGTGGGGGGTGTACCTGCACGGCGAGGCAGGGCGGGTGCTGTCTAACGAAGTGGGCCGGGTGGGTTTTCTGGCTCGCGAGCTGCTCGACAAAGTGCCGGGGCTGCTGGAGGGCTAAAATCCTTTCCTGCTTTTGCAGGGGAGGGGGACCACCCGAAGGGTGGCGGAGGGGCGGCGTAGGCGAAGCCGGAGCCGTTTTCCTCGCTTCGCTCGGCCCCTCCACCAAGCTACGCTTGGTCCCCCTCCCCCGGAAATCCGAGGGAGGATTTAGTTCAAGCCTGGCTCGCCCGATACCGGTCCAGCTCATCTCCCACGAGCCGAACGATATGGATTACGTTGGTCGAACCCGGCGTCCCGAACGGCACACCCGCCGTAATCACGATCCGCTGCCCGGCCTTGGCGATGCCGTGGCGCAAGGCCATGCGCTTGGCCTTGGCGATCATCTCTTCGAATGAAGCCACGTCTCGGGTGCGGACCGCGTGGGCGCCCCACAGCAGGCCGAGCCGGCGCGCCGTCTTCTCGGACGGGGTGAGGACCAGCATCGGCACGGCCGGCCGCTCACGCGACAGGCGCCGCGCGGTGGAACCGGAGAAGGTAAAGCAGACGATCGCCGCCACGCCGACGGTGGTCACCATGGTGCTCACCGCGTGGGCGATGGCGTCGGCGGTGGTCGGATCGGGCAGGGTCTGGGTGAAGTGGACTCGGGCGCCGTAGCTCGGGTCGTTCTCGACGCTGGTGGCGATGCGGTTCATCATCGTCACCGCTTCCAAGGGGAATTGCCCGGAGGCGCTTTCCGCCGACAGCATCACGGCGTCGGCGCCGTCATAGACCGCGGTTGCGACGTCCGACACCTCGGCCCGGGTGGGGGACGGCGAGGTGATCATTGATTCAAGCATCTGGGTGGCAACCACCACCGGCCGGCCCATGCGGCGCGCCGCTTCGACGATCTTCTTCTGAGAGGGCGGCACCTGCTCGGGCGGCAGTTCGACGCCGAGATCGCCGCGCGCGACCATGACCGCGTCGGCAAGTTCGATGATGCCCTCCAGCCGGTCGATCGCGGCGGGCTTCTCGATCTTGGCGAGGAGTGCCGCGCGCCCGGCAATGAGGCGCCGGGCCTCGGCGACATCCTCCGGCCGCTGCACGAAGGAGAGCGCGATCCAGTCGGCACCGTGGTCGAGCGCGAAGACCAGGTCAGCCCGGTCCTTCTCGGTCAAGGCGGCGAGCGGCAGCACCACATCCGGGACGTTGAGGCCCTTGTTGTTCGAAATGCGCCCGCCGACTTCGACGATCGCTTCGATCCGATCCCGGGTGGCGGAGACCACGCGCTGGACGATCTTGCCGTCGTCGATCAGCAGGCGGGTGCCGACCTCGACGCCTTCGAAGATTTCGCGGTGGGGAAGATTGGCGCGGGTGGCGTCGCCTTCCGCTTCGTCGCGGTCGAAGATGAAGGTCTGGCCGTTTTCCAGCGTGGCGCCGCCGTTGGCGAACCGGCCGACGCGAAGCTTGGGCCCCTGCAGGTCGGCAAGGATGGTCATCGGCCGCTCGAGCTCCTGCTCGAGCTGGCGGATGATGGCGATCATCCTGGCATGGTCCGCGTGGCTGCCGTGGCTCATGTTGAGGCGAAAGGCGTCGGCCCCCGATTCCACCAGCTGGCGGATCATCTCCGGCGTGTTGCTGGCCGGGCCGAGGGTTGCGAGGATCCGCACCTTGCGGGTGCGGGGAACGAATGTGCTCGGGGTCGCTTCGCTGGTCGCCATGCGCGTCGGCATAAAGCCTCGTGCCGCCAGTTCAACCCGGCTTAAGCGTTGGCGCGGACTTCCTTCGCAACTGCATCGAGAAGCCCGTTGACGAACGCCGCCTCCCGCTTGTCGTAAAAGGCTTTGGCGACATCGACATATTCCGAGATGATCGAGCCGGTGGGGACGTCGATGCGCGCCACCAGTTCGTAGGTACCGGCGCGCAGGATCTGGCGCATCGGGCGGTCGAGGCGGGTCAGCGACCAGTCCTTGGCGAGCTTGCCGGCGATGAGTTCGTCAAGCTCCGCCTCGCGCGCGCCGACGCCGGCGACCACGTCGTCAAAGAAATCCACTTCCGCGTCCTCATATTCGACGCCCTCGATGGTCGCGCCGAGGCGGTGGTGGTGGAATTCGTGGAGCAGGGTCGGGATCGCCGTTCCCTCCATCTCGCGCTGGTAGAGCGCTTGAACGGCGGCAAGGCGCGCGGCGGAACGCGATCGGGAACGTGCGGAGGGCTTGGACATGGGAGGGGCGCTATAGGGGGAGGCGCGGGCGAAGGCCAACCCCGTATTCCCCCCGGCCCCGGCTCAGGGTTACCGCGGCACCGGCTCAGCCGGCGGTCTCGGCGAGGAAATCGCGGACCGCCGAGGTGACGGTGCCGGGCTCCTCCCAGGTGATGAAGTGGCTTGCGGTCGGCGAGGTGACGAGGCGCAGGTCCTTGACCAGATCGTGCAGCCCGCTGAGCTGGATCGGGAGAAGCGCCGTGTCTTTGAGGCCCCACACCACCAGCGTCGGCATGCGCAGGGCGGGGAAGGGCGCGTGGGTCCAGAGCGGCGCCCTGGCCTCCTCGCCGGGCGCGGGCACCTTGATCTTCGATCCGCGATACCAGTTCAGCATCGCGGTGAGCGCGCCTGGCTGCTTCCAGTCGTCGAGATAGGCCTGCCGCTCCTCGGGCGCGAGCTTGGTCGCGTCGGCGTGGCTGAGAAGCACCTTATCGAGAAACGTTTCCAGCCCCATGGCGGTGATCCCCGCCTCGGCGAGCGGGCTCCGGAACATCGTAATGTACTGCGAAGCCTCGCGCTGCGCCTCGTCGTCGATCAGGCTCTTCTGGAAGATCAGCGGGTGCGGCGCGTTGACGATGATCAGCCGCTTGACCCTGAGCGGGTGCATCAACGCCGCCGTCCAAGCCACCGCGCCGCCCCAATCGTGCCCGGCCAGCGTGAAGTGCTTAACTTCCAGCGCATCGGCCAGCGCAAGCACATCGGCGACGATCTTGTCAGTCTCATAATGCTCGACGCCTTGCGGCTTGTCGGACGCCCCGAAGCCGCGCTGGTCGGGGGCGATCACCCGGTGGTCGCGGGCCAGATCCACGATCTGGTTGCGCCATGTGCGGTGCGATTCGGGAAAGCCGTGGAGGAGGACCACAGGC
Source organism: Allosphingosinicella sp. (assembly GCA_036386875.1). Lineage (GTDB taxonomy): Bacteria > Pseudomonadota > Alphaproteobacteria > Sphingomonadales > Sphingomonadaceae > Allosphingosinicella. Next base: position 7,989 of record DASVUV010000049.1, on the reverse strand, counting down.
GGCGCGTCCTCCGGCCCGGCAAGGGCGACGTTGAGGGTGACGCCGGTGGAGAGGGCGATTTGCTGGTATTCCGTTTCAAGCATCACTCTCTCCTTGAGCCCCTCCCCTGCAGGGGAGGGGTCTGGAGAGCGGCAGGTTCAAAGCCAAAATACGTCCGGATGCGCCGCTCAGAACACTTACCCTCCCCAACCCCTCCCCTCGAGGGGAGGGGCTTTATACCCTCACGGGTAACTCACGGTCTTGGGCGTCACCACCGGCAGGGGAATGAACTCCTCCCGATCGTCGGGCGGCAGATCGAAACGCCCCGCGCGCCAGTCGTCCTTGGCCTGGTGGATCCGGTCGCGGCGGGAGGAGACGAAGTTCCACCACACGAACCTCGGCCCGTCGAGCGGCGCCCCGCCACACAGCATGACATGGGCGCCGCGCTCCGAGCGCAGGGTCGCCGCGAAGCCGGGACGCAGCACGTAGAGCATTGTCGGCTCCAGCCGCATCCCGTCCAGCGTCGCTTCCCCTTCCGCCAGGTAGATGGCGCGCTCGTCGGCTTCCGGGTCGATCGGCATCGCCCCGCCGGGCTGGAGGTCGATGTCGGCGTAGATCGTTTCGGAGTGGCAGGTGACGGGCGAGGTTGCACCCCAGAGCGTTCCCATCACCACCCGCGCGGTGGCGCCGCCGCTGTCGATCACCGGCAGCATTGCTTTGGCGACATGCTCGAACGCCGGGTCGATCTCTTCCTTGGCGGAAGGGAGTGCAAGCCAGGTCTGGATGCCCGACAATTCCGGGCCGCCGGGGCGGACGGCGGCGGGGGTGCGCTCCGAATGGCTGATGCCGCGGCCGGCGGTCATCAGGTTCACCGCACCGGGCTCGATGGTCGCGAATGTGCCAAGCGAGTCGCGATGGTCGATCGCGCCGGCGAACAGGTAGGTGACGGTGGCGAGGTTGATGTGCGGGTGGGACCGCACGTCGATGCCGGTGCCGGCCTCGAGATGCGCGGGCCCCATCTGGTCGAAGAAGATAAAGGGGCCGACGGTGGTCCGCTCCTTGTGCGGCAGCGTGCGGTGGACCTTGAAGCCGCCGAGATCGTGGGTGGTGGGGGTGAGGGTTTGGAGGATCAGATCATCGGTCATGGGGGGACAATAGCGTGCCGCACTCAAAAAATCCTCCCCCGGATTTCCGGGGGAGGGGGACCATGCGAAGCATGGTGGAGGGGCCGAGCGAAGCGAGGATAGCAGCACCTCCGCTTCGCTCCGGCCCCTCCACCGTGCTGCGCACGGTCCCCCTCCCCTGCAAATGCAGGGGAGGATTAGGCGGTCACTCCCCCGGCGCCGTCGCCTTGATCGCGAGCGCGTGTATCCGATCCTTCGTCAGCAAATCCCCAAGCGCATGGTTCACCGCCCGCTGCCTGGCCACCCGGCTCAGTCCGCGAAACGCCTCCGCCTCAACCTCCACCGTGAAGTGGCTTTCCCCCGATCCGTCATAGCCGCCATGCCCCCGGTGCTTCTCGCTGTCGTTGGTTACGACGAGCCGTGCGGGAGCGAGGGCCGCTTCCAGGCGTTGGGCGATTTCCCGTGCAACGGGACCGGTGAAAGCGTCGGGCATGGCGCTTATATAGATGGTTTGATTGGGAAAGGCATCAGGTGACGGCCGAGGGCAAGCGGCAGACGCGGTTTCACGGCCGAACGGAGCGGGACGGCTTTTGCGCCCATCCGGGTTGCGAGGGCACCGGCGAATTTCGCGCGCCCTCCGCACGCCGCTCCAATTTCGACGGGCCGGGAGAGTGGCGCTGGCTGTGCCTCGACCACATCCGCGAGTTCAATTCGGGCTATAATTATTTTGAAGGGATGAGCGCCGACGAGATCGAAAATGCGCAGACGCCCTATGGCGGCTGGGACCGCGAAACCCGCGCTTTCGCCACCGGCGGCGGCGACCGGCCGCCGAAATGGGCGGACTTCACCGATCCGCTCGACGCGATCGGCGCCCGCTTCCGGCGCGCCGCCGCCGCGGAGGGGCCGCGCGGCGATGGGCGCGAACTCAGCGACAAGGACCGCCAGTCGCTGCGCATCCTCGGCCTCGGCACCGACACCGACCGCCGCACGCTTCGCCAGCGCTACGCCGATCTCGTCCGCAAATATCACCCCGACCGCAACGGCGGCGACCGTACCCACGAGAAGGCTTTGCAGGCCGTCATCGAAGCTTATACGCAGCTCAAATCCCGACCGGCTTTTGCCTGATCCCGACTTCGAAAGAGAGAGCATGTCCGACATAGCCAACGCCAACCCCGCCAGCCGCGGCGCGCTCGTCATGGATGCGCCGGACAAGATGGCCAAGGTACGCGACCTGTTCGGCATCGACAGCGACATGGAAGTCCCGGCCTTCTCCGAAGCCGACGAGCGCGTGCCGGACCTCGATCCCGCCTATGTCTTCGATGCCGACACCACCCTGGCGATCTGCGCGGGCTTCTCAAAGAACCGCCGGGTCATGGTCCAGGGCTATCACGGCACCGGCAAGTCCACCCATATCGAGCAGGTCGCCGCGCGCCTGAAATGGCCGCTGATCCGGATCAACCTCGACGCCCATATCAGCCGGATCGACCTGATCGGCCGCGACGCCATCGTGCTCAAGGACGGCCAGCAGGTCACCGAATTCCGCGAAGGACTTCTGCCCTGGGCGTTGCAGACGCCGACCGCCTTGGTGTTCGACGAATATGATGCCGGCCGCCCGGACGTGATGTTCGTCATCCAACGCGTTCTGGAAACCGAGGGCAAGCTCACCCTGCTCGATCAGAACCGGGTGATCCGCCCGCACCCCTATTTCCGCCTGTTCGCGACCACCAACACGGTCGGCCTCGGCGACACCACCGGCCTTTATCACGGCACCCAGCAGATCAACCAGGGCCAGATGGACCGCTGGAACATCGTGGTGACGTTGAACTACCTCCCCGCAGAGGTCGAGGCGCGAATCGTCCTCGCCAAATCGGGCGAGTACGACCATGTCGGCGGCCGCCAGGAGGTGGAGCGGATGATCAAGGTCGCCGACCTGACGCGGCAGGGCTTCATGAACGGCGACATCTCCACGGTGATGAGCCCGCGCTCGGTGATCAGCTGGGCGCAGAACACGCTGATCTTCAACGACATCGGCTTCGCCTTCCGCCTCACCTTCCTCAACAAATGCGACGAGGCCGAGCGCTCGCTGATCGCCGAGTACTATCAACGCGTCTTCGGCAAGGACCTGCCCGAGAGTGTGGTGGGGAAGAAGTGATGCGGCGCGGAACCGCTCTCTTTGCAGCTTGCTTCCTGGCCCTTGCGGGCGCCGCCCTCGCGACGCCTGCGCACGCTCAGATGGATAGCTTTTTGTTCGGGAAGCCCGGCACCAAGAAAGTCTCGGCAGACGTTCGTGAGGTAACCGCACGGGGCAACAACATGCGGGAGAGAAGGTCGTCACTGACGATGTCTCTGCTCAAGGCCGCCAAGCTCGCCAACAAGGAAAAAAAGCCGTTCATCGCGGTGCTGCGGGAAAAGTCCGGCAGCTGGTCCATGAACGGTCGCCGGCTCGGCGATGAGACTACCTTGCGCTTCAAGCTGCTGGACCGGGGCGAGCCGGTGCTGGACGCGCAGGGCAAGCCGGCGCGGATATTCTCCGTTGCGGAGCTCCTCGCCGGAGCCCGGTGACCAGCGCATGGCGTCCGACCGCGACAACCCCGTTGAAGCCTTCCGCCAGGCGCTGAGCGGCGCAGCACGGGCGATTGCGCGCGAGCCGGAGGTGGAGCTCTCCTTTACCGCGGACGCTCCCGGTACTTCCGGCAAGGCGGTGAAGGTGCCGATGCCCGGCCGCACGCTGCCGGCCCGCGAAGTCGCCGAAGCGCGCGGCTATGCCGATGCGGCGGCGCTCAAGCTTCGCCACCACAACGCCGCCCTCCACGCCCGCGGCGCACCGGCCGACGACATCGCCCGCGCGGTGTTCGACGCCGCCGAACAGGCTCGGGTCGAAGCGCTGGGTGCCCGCGCCATGGCCGGCGTGCGCGACAATCTCGCGCAGGCCGCCGAGATGCGGATGCGGACCGATCCGATCACCCGGGCGCGCAACAAGGCGGAAGTGCCGCTCTCCACCGCACTCGGCCTGATCGTTCGCCAGCGCCTCACCGGCGCCGCGCCGCCGCAGGCCGCGCTCGGCGGGCTCAAGCTCGTCGCCGACTGGATCGAGGACAAGGCCGGCACCGATCTCGACGCATTGGGCCTCGCCATCGACGACCAGGCCGCCTTCGCCGCGCTCGCCACCAAGGTGCTCCAGGATCTGGAGCTGGTCGAAGCCGAGATGGACGCGGAGAAGGACCCCGACGGCGATATCGATGCGGACGGCGACCAGACCGACCAGGGGGACGAAGGCGACGAAGGGGAGGAAGACCAGTCCGGCGGCGGCGAGGGCGAGGCCGAAATGCGGGTCGAGCAGGGCGAGTCGTCGGACGAGGACAGCGAGAGCGACTTTTCCGAACAGGAAATGGCCGAAGGCGACGATGGCATGGGCGAGGACGGCGAGGAGGGCATGCTCCCGGTCCGCGCCAACCGGCCGCTCTCCGATTTGCCGCCCGCCTTCGATTACCGGGTGTTCACCGGCAAATATGACGAGGTGGTCGAGGCCGCCGAGCTTTGCGACGAGGCCGAGCTGACCCGGCTCCGCGCCTATCTCGACCAGCAGCTCACCCACCTCCAGGGCGCCGTCACCAAGCTCGCCAACCGCCTCCAGCGCCGCCTGATGGCGCAGCAGTCGCGAAGCTGGGATTTCGATCAGGAAGAAGGCCTGCTCGACGCGGCGCGGCTTGCCCGGGTGGTGGTCAACCCGGCGCATTCCTTATCCTATAAGATCGAGCGCGATACCGAGTTCCGCGACACGGTGGTCACGCTTCTGATCGACAATTCGGGCTCGATGCGCGGCCGGCCGATCTCGATCGCGGCGATCTCCGCCGACATCATGGCGCGCACGCTGGAACGCTGCGGCGTCAAGGCCGAGGTGCTGGGCTTCACCACCCGCGCCTGGAAGGGCGGCCAGTCGCGCGAGCAATGGCTTGCCGCCGGACGTCCGCCGCAGCCCGGCCGGCTCAACGATCTGCGCCACATCGTCTACAAGCAGGCCGACGAGCCGTGGCGGCGCGCCCGCAAGAATCTCGGCCTGATGATGCGCGAAGGGCTGCTCAAGGAGAACATCGACGGCGAGGCGCTGATGTGGGCGCACAATCGCCTGATCGCCCGCTCGGAGGAGCGCCGAATCCTGATGGTTATCTCCGACGGCGCCCCGGTCGACGATTCGACGCTGAGCGTGAACAGCGGCACCTATCTCGAACGGCACCTGCGCCAGGTGATCGGCTGGATCGAAGCGCGCTCGCCGGTGGAGCTCTGCGCCATCGGCATCGGCCACGACGTGACCCGCTATTACGCCCGCGCGGTGACGATCATGGACGCCGAACAGCTCGGCGGCACCATGATTGAACAACTCGCCAGCCTCTTCGACACGCCCTAGGCGGCGGGGAGTGACACAATCGTCAGGCCGGACTTGTCCGGCACCCACCTTTTTCCTTGCAGCGGGTGAGGAGGGAAGAAGGTGGACCCCGGATCAAGTCCGGGGTGACGGCTGCGGGACAAACAGCCGCCGCGCGAAACCACACGCACCGTTACTCACCCAGACATAACAAAGGGCCCGGCACTCCCTTGGGAATGCCGGGCCCCTGACCCCCGAAACGCTACAAGGGGGTTACTCAAACTCTAGCGACGCGCCTTAGCGGTAGTAGCGGCGGTCGTTGTTGCAGCTCGATTTGTCCACCGAGCGGCCGACGAGGGCGCCGATCGCGCCGCCGAGGATCGCACCGGTGGTGCCGCTGCCGCGGCGCGAATAACGGTTGCCGCTGCGGTCGATGGCACGGCCGCCGAGCGCGCCGGCAACGCCGCCGACGATGGTGCCGGTGGTGCCGCTGCACCGGTTGTTGTTGCCGCGATAGCCGTAGCCGTCGTCATAGCCGCGATTGCTGTAGCCGCGATCATCGTAGCCACGGCTGCTGTAGCGGCTGTCATACCCGCGGTTGTCATAGCCACGATCGTCATAGCCGCGGTTGCCGTAGCGGTCGTAGCGGACGGACTGCTCGTAGCGGTTGCCGTAATCGTTGTGGCGGGCCTGGGCCGCAGCCGGAAGCGCGACGAAAGCGACGGCGGCAGCGGCGGCGGAGAGGGTGAACTTCTTCAACATGGCGAAACTCCTGAAAATTCGCGTCAGACGAAGGTGCTGGCCTCGTCGTTGAAGCTCTTATGCCGCCGCGTGCTTGAGCCGGTCCTGAATGGCCTCGTCAGCCGCCGTTCACCTGTTAAAGGCGGTTCATGCGTGTCCGTGTTGCCCTGTCCGCGATCCTGTTCCTGGTGGCGCTGGGCAGCCATGCGCCAAACCGCATCACCCCAGCCCCGCCGCCGCCCGCCGTCAGTTTCGTTACCTTCGAGCGGGTGGAGGATGTGCGCGGGCTGTCGGGCCGGTTGCGGCTCGACGGCGCCTGGTCGCTGACCAGCAACGATCCGCGCTTTGGCGGCCTTTCGGCGCTTCATGTCGAGGGCGGGCAGGTGACGGCGTTCAGCGATTCGGGCTGGCTGATCCGCTTTCCGCTGTCCGGAAAGGCGGCAACGGTGCGGGCGCAGATTTCGCTGGCGCCGGGCATGGGCGCGTCCGCCGATTCAAAGGCGGACCGCGATGTCGAGGCTATGGCGGTGCTCGGTCCGCTTGCCTGGGTGATGCTGGAGCGGCGCAACCTGGCGATCCGCTACCGCCGCGACACCTGGCAACGCGATTCCTATGCGGAGCCGAAGGCGATGAAGGACTGGCGCGCGAACAATGGCGGCGAGGCGATGCTCCGGCTTCCCGACGGCCGCTTCCTGGTTTTCTCCGAAGGCAAAGGCGGGATCAGCGACGTGCTGATGTTCATTGGGGACCCGGCAGCGCCGGGCACGCGCGCGGTGAAGATGCGCTACCACCCTCCGGAAGGCTACGGCATCACCGATGCGGCGCTGACCGGGGACGGGCGGATGCTGTTGCTCAACCGCCAGGCGAACATCTTCAAGGGCGGCTTTGTCGCCAAGGTCGTCGAGGCGCCGATCCCCGAAACGCGCGCCGGCGGGCTGATCCAGGGGACGGAAATCGCCGATCTGGGCTGGCCGCTCGCCGACAATATGGAGGCGCTGAGCGTGACTCGCGAAGGCGGACGCGACATCCTGTGGATGGCGTCCGACAACAATTACAACAGCATCCAACGGACGCTGCTGCTCAGGTTCATCTTATAAGGGGAGATCCGCCGCGAAGGGCGAATCAGGCCGCTGCGGTCTCGACGACCTTTTTGGCGATCTCGCGCTTCAGGCGTCGGGCCTTAAGGCTGAGCTTTTCGTCCGAAGTCTTGGTAAGCCAGTTGTCGAGGCCGCCGACATGCTCCACCGAGCGTAGGCCGTTCATCGACACGCGCAGCTTCACGCCGCGAGCCAGCGAATCGCTGATCAGCGTCACGTTCTGCAGGTTCGGCAGGAACGTGCGCTTGGTCTTGTTGTTGGCGTGGGAAACGTTGTGACCCACCAGCCGGCCCTTGCCGGTCAGTTCGCAAATGCGCGACATCTCATCTCTTCCTGGGTTCGGGGGCACGGAAGGTCCCCGGAAAGGACGGGCCGATAGCCTCGATGGCCGCTCGCGTCAACCTCGTGCGGGGGAGAAGCGGGTGCGGAACTTCGTTGCGGAGGTGCAACCGAATCGCGGCAACCTGCGTTCTCTCGCCCGTCCACTATCGATGGAGGGACCTCTATGTCGCGTTTCCTGCTGGGCCTGCTCGCGCTTGCGGTCCTTATCCTGATCATCCTGGTGTGGACAGGCTTCCTCTCGCTCGAACAGACCCGCCAGGCGCGGCTGCCGAGCGTCGACTTCAACGTCCAGGGCGGCCAAATGCCGGCAGTGGACGTCGACGCGAAAGAAGTGACGATCGGG
>DASVUV010000048.1:0-66363 GCA_036386875.1 Allosphingosinicella sp. | reverse complement strand
CTGCTCGAAACCTACAAGGCGGCGCTCGGTATCGAATAAGCGCGCCTCCCGGGGGGAAGGAAAGGGCCGGCGCGCGGAAGCGTTCGCCGGCCCTTTGCGCAGGCATTGCGCGCCGCACCTCCGGTCCTCTAGAGAGCGGGCACATTTCCATTCCTAGCGAAGGTGAGTTTCGGCGATGGCCGGCCACAGCAAATATAAGAACATCATGCACCGCAAGGGCGCGCAGGACAAAAAGCGCTCGGCGATGTTTTCGAAGCTCTCGCGCGAAATCACCGTCGCGGCGAAGATGGGCACGCCCGATCCGGCGATGAATCCGCGGCTTCGCGCCGCAGTGCTCGCCGCCAAGGCGCAGTCGATGCCCAAGGACAATATCCAGCGCGCGATCGACAAGAGCTCGATGGGCGATGCCGAGAATTACGAGGACATCCGCTACGAAGGCTTCGGCCCGGGCGGCGTGTCCTTGATCGTTGAAGCGCTCACCGACAACCGCAACCGCACCGCAACCAACGTGCGCACCGCTTTTGCCAAGAACGGCGGCAATCTCGGCGCGTCCGGCTCGGTCAGCCACGGTTTCGACCGGATGGGGCTGATCACCTACCCGGCCAAGGCGGGAAGCGCCGACGACGTGTTCGAAGCCGCCACCGATGCCGGCGCCGATGACGTCGAATCGGACGAGGACGGCCACCAGATCTGGACCGCGCAGGATTCCCTCCACGAAGTCGCCAAGGCGCTTGAGAAGTCGCTTGGCGAGGCTGAAAGCAGCAAGCTTGCCTGGCGCCCCCAGACTCCGGTGGAAGTCGGCGAGGACAATGCGCCTTTGCTGATGAAGCTGATCGACACGCTGGAAGAGGATGACGATATCCAGACGGTGTGGGGCAATTACCAGGTCTCGGATGAGGTGATGGAAAAGCTTTCGTAGGGTGAGGCCGAAAAGCCCCTCCCCTTCAGGGGAGGGGTTGGGGAGGGGAAGTGCCGAGGAACAAGCGGCTTCAGGACCACGCCGAGCGGCTTCGACGTGAGCTTACCGAGCCCGAAATGCGCCTGTGGCGGCACCTGTCGAACAAGCAATTGGGCGGGTACAAGTTTCGGCACCAAACCGAACTCGATCCGGCGATCGCCGACTTCTTCTGCCCTCAGAAAGCGCTCGTCGTTAATGTGGATGGGGAGATCCACACGCCCGAAGGCGACGCCCGCCGTGACGCCAGAATGGCCGGCGACGGCTTCACCACTATTCGCTTCACGAATGACGAGGTCATGACCAATATGGACGGCGTGTTGATCGCGATCCTCCAGAAGCTGCGCGCCCTCCGGGATCGGTGGGATCGTTCATGCAGTGGGCCTGATTACAGGCCCCTCCCCAACCCCTCCACTGAAGGGGAGGGGCTTAAGTGATCCTGATCGGCCTTGATCCCGGGCTCGGTTGTACGGGCTGGGGGGTGATCCGGGCCGAGGGCAATCGGCTGAGCCACGTCGCCAACGGGCAGATCCGCACCGATACCAAGGCGGCGCTTCCGGCGCGGCTCGCGCAGTTGCACGATGCACTGGCCGCGGTGATCGGCAAGTACGCACCCGAGGCGGCCGGGGTCGAGGAGGTGTTCGTCAACGACAACCCGCAATCGACGCTGAAGCTGGGCCAGGCGCGGGGCGTAGTGCTGCTGGCGGCGGCACGGGCCGGGCTTGAGGTGGGGGAATACGCGCCCACCTTGGTCAAGAAAGCAGTCGTCGGCACCGGCGGTGCGTCCAAGGATCAGGTGCATGCGATGATCGGGCGTCTGTTGCCCGGCACCAGAATTGCTGGGGCCGATGCTGCGGACGCGCTTGCGGTGGCGATCACCCACGCCCACCATCTCGCCAGCGCGCGCCGGATGGGGAGCCAAGCGGCATGATCGCCAAGCTCAAGGGGAAACTCGACAGCTTTTCGGCCGATCATGCGGTGATCGACGTCAACGGCGTCGGCTATCTGGTCTTCGCCTCCACCCGCACGCTTTCGGCACTTGGCGCTCTCGATTCGGACGTCGTCCTCCATACCCAGATGCAGGTCAGCGAGGACGATATCCGGCTGATCGGCTTCGCCACCGCCGGCGAGCGCGACTGGTTTCGGCTGCTCACCTCGGTGCAGGGCGTCGGCGCCCGCGTGGCGCTGGCGATCCTCTCCGCCCTGACGATCGACGAGCTGCACCGCGCGATCGCGGCGGGCGACAATGCAATGGTGGCGCGCTCGCAGGGCGTCGGCCCCAAGCTTGCCCAGCGCATCGTCAACGAACTCAAGGACAAGGCCGGCACCATCGCGCTGGGCAGTGGCGGCGCGGTGCCGATGGCGGCGGCGGGCAGTCTCGCCGCCGACGCGGCCTCCGCGCTGGTCAACCTCGGCTTCCGGCCGAGCGAGGCCGCCGCCGCTGTTGCCAAGGCGGAGGAGGAACTCGGCGCCGCCGCCAATCTCGACGCGCTGGTGCGGACGGCGCTCAAGAAAGCCGCCCGCTGACTCTCGACAGCGGGGCGGCTTCGGCTAAAGCTTGGCCGGTGGAGCAGGAGCGGATCATCGACGGCGCGCGGCGGGCGGAGGACGTGGACGCGGCGCTGCGCCCGAAGACGCTGGACGAGTTCGTCGGCCAGAAGGGCGCGCGCGAGAATTTGCGGGTGTTCATCGATGCCGCAAAGGGGCGCGGCGATGCGCTCGACCATGTGCTGTTCTTCGGGCCGCCGGGACTTGGCAAGACCACCCTGGCCCAGATCATTGCACGCGAGTTGGGTGTCGGCTTCCGCGCCACCTCCGGGCCGGTGATCGCCAAGTCGGGGGACCTGGCGGCGCTCCTCACCAATCTCGAAGACGGCGACGTTCTCTTCATCGATGAGATTCACCGCCTTGCTCCGGCGGTGGAGGAAATCCTTTATCCGGCGATGGAGGACCGCGCGCTCGACCTGATGATCGGGGAGGGACCCTCGGCACGCTCGGTGCGGATCGATCTTCCTAAGTTCACCCTGGTCGGCGCAACGACGCGGCAGGGCCTGCTCACGACGCCCTTGCGCGACCGGTTCGGCATCCCGGTGCGGCTTAATTTCTATACGGTGGATGAGCTTGAGCAGGTGGTGCGGCGGGCGGCGCGGCTGCTGGGGATGAGCATCACCGAGGATGGCGCCCACGAGGTTGCGCGCCGGTCGCGGGGGACGCCGCGGATCGCCGGGCGGCTGCTTCGCCGGGTGCGGGATTTTGCGCAGGCCGCCAAGGCGCCGGAGGTCGATGCCGCGGTGGCGGACGGGGCGCTGAACCGGATGGAGGTCGACCAGCTCGGCCTCGATGCGATGGACCGGCGCTACCTCACCATGATCGCCGACATCTATCGCGGCGGGCCGGTGGGCGTGGAAACGCTCGCCGCCGGCCTGTCGGAGCCGCGCGACACCATCGAGGAAGTGATCGAGCCGTTTTTGATCCAGCTCGGCCTCGTCGCCCGCACCGCGCGCGGGCGGTGCCTGAACGGCAGGGCCTGGAGCCATCTCGGCCTTCCGCCGCCCAAGACGGCGCAGGATGGGCTGTTCGATTGATGTTGAAAGGGGAGGGATTATGATCCGCACTTTGTTGACGGGCCTCGCGCTCGCACTTGCCGTGCCGGCCGCGGCGCAGGACGCGCCTGCCGCCGCGCCCGATTACGCGCGCCCCGAGGCCTGGCTCTGCCTGCCCGGCCGCGACGATGTGTGTTCGAAGCCGCTGCCGACCACCGCGCTCAATGCCAACGGTTACGGCTCGGTCGGCCAGGCGGTGCCGGCGCGCGATCCGAAGATCGACTGCTTCTACGTCTACCCGACGGTCTCACGCGATGCGGGCGACAATTCGGACATGGCCGCCGGGCCGGAGGAGCAGGCCACCGCCGCCGTCCAGTTCGCCCGCTTCGCCGGCACCTGCCGCACCTTTGCGCCGATCTACCGCCAGGCGACGCTTGCCGCCTTGCTGCGCCAGGCCCGTGGCGAGGGAGCGCGCACCGCCCAGTCGATGGCCATGGCCTATGGCGATGTCGCCGCCGCGTGGCGCGAGTATCTCACCAACCACAATGGTGGCCGCCCCTTTGTGCTGATCGGGCACAGCCAGGGCACGATCCACCTCACCCAGCTCCTCGCCCGCGAAATCGAGGGCAAGCCGGAGGCGAAGCGGATGCTGTCCGCGATTCTGATCGGCTTCAACGTCGAAGTGCCCGAAGGCAAGACGGTAGGCGGCACCTTCCGCGAGACGCCGCTTTGCACCCGGGTCGGCGAGACCGGCTGCGTCGTCACCTACGTCTCCTTCCGCGCCACCAACCCGCCGCCCGCGGTTTCGCTGTTCGGCCACGCGGTGCGTCCCGGCATGACGGTAGGCTGCACCAATCCGGCGCGGCTTGCGAAGGGATCGGTGCCACTCGACAGCTATTGGTATGCCGGGCCGAGCGTCACCACCACGCCGAGCACCATAGTTTGGTCGAGCGGCGGCACCCCGCCGACGCCGTTCCTGCGCACCGACGGCCTTGCCTCGGCAGCCTGCGTCAACCGCGGCAATGTCGGCTACCTGTCGGTGGCGGTGAATGCCCATCCGGCCGATGCCCGCACCGACCAGATTCCCGGCGACGTGGTGATCGCGGGCCAGCCGCAGCCCGGCTGGGGCCTGCACCTCGCCGACATGAACCTCGCGTTGGGCGACCTCATCGCCCTCGTCGAGGCGCAGGCTGCGGCGTTCCGGCGCTAGCCCTCGAGGAAGAACACCTCCTCCACCGGCCGCCCGAGCGCGCGGGCGATCTTGAGGGCGAGCAAAGCGGACGGGATGAAGACCCCGTTTTCAACCGTGTTGATCGTCTTGCGGCTCACCCCCACCGCCTCGGCGAGCCCGGCCTGGGTAAGGCCGCGTTCGCCGCGCAACTGATTGAGCCGGTTGCCGAGGCCGTCAGCCATTGCGGTGCGCGCGGCGCTCCAGAAAGCCGAAGCGCAGCAGCGCCGCCGCGATGCCGACCGTGACGATCAAGTGCACGGCCTCGCGCCCGCTCACCGGCTCGAAGAAGGTGAGGACGTGCATTCCGATGCCGCCGATCATTGCGGCGAGGAAGCCCGCTTTCATACCTTCGGTGCGGTTGGACCGGCTTACTTCGTCGTTCAGCAACGCCCGGACGCCGCGGGACCGAAGCCAGGAGCCGCCGGTCGAAAGCAGCATCAAAAGCGCCACCGTCAGCACCAGCCACGCACCGATTTTGAAGTGATCGACAGTGCGCGCGCTATCTTCCGCCCGCCCCGAGAAATAGCTGACCTGCTGGAGGATGAAGAACATTGCGAGCACGGGCAGCACTCGCGCCCGGCGGCGGCCCAGCGTGTCGGCCTTTTCGATATCGCTCATCGTCATCGCTCGTCCCCCGAAGTAACCTTGAGGTGACAGAGTAACCTGCAGGTTACACCTCGTCAACACGGAAAAGGAGGGGGGTCCGCGAGCAGCCTAGCGTCTGTTTCCCGGCGCATCACCGCAGCGATCGTAATCGGGCTCCCGCTTTTTGCGGTCGGCGCGGCGGTCCTCGCGGCCGATACATTCTTCATATTCGCGAATCTGGCGGCCGCGCTTCTGGTCGGCCTCGGCCTGGCTGGTGGTGGCGGCATCGACCGCGGCCGAAGCCGCCTTGACCGGCAAGGTGACGACGTCGAGCGCGGTCTTGGCGACGCAGCCCGGCAGGGCGAGAGCAAGAATCGGCAACAACCAGCTACGCATCGAACACACCTCTCCAACCGGGGAGCGGCGACCATAAACCCGGGCGATGAGCGCCGCCTTACCCATCACCTTCTACCGTCACGCTTTTTGCAAGCTGTTGCCCGGATATGACACTGTGCCGCGGATCGCCAGTGAGCGCCACTGAGGAGTGTTGAACCGCCTGGAATGCGGTTACTATTGGCGCTTCATCCCGGGGGGGACGACATGGACAGCGTAGATCTGGATTATTACCGCACGCGGATCGCGGCGGAGGAGATTGCCGCCGCGCGGGCACGCCACCCGCTCGCGGCCGACAGCCACCGGCGGCTTGCCCAGGAATATGCAAGCCTGATCGTGGCCAACGACCTGGTGGCCGAGGGCGACTCGGCGAACTGAACGGACGCTGCGCCGAAGCGTTGGCGGGGTGATGGAATTCGCCGCCACCGGCTTTGTCGCCTTTCTGTTCGCGCTGGTCCACCTGCTGGGCGCGCGGCTCGATTTCCTGCGCACCTTACCGCGCAGCATCTGGCTCTCCGCCGCCGGCGGCGTGTCGGTGGCCTATGTCTTCGTCCACATCCTGCCCGATCTCGCCGCCCACCAGCGCAAGGTGGAGGAAGGCGGCTTCCTGGTTTCGATCGAGGGCCATGTCTGGCTTCTCGCTTTGGCAGGCCTTGCGGCGTTCTACGGGCTGGAGCGGCTTGCCCGGCGCGGGCCGCGCGACAGCGGGGTGTTCTGGATCCACCTCGGTTCGTTCGCGATCTACAATCTGCTGATCGGCTATCTGCTCGTCCACCGGGAGGAGAGCGGGGGTTTGTTCTTCTACGCGGCGGCGCTTGGGCTCCACTTCCTCGTCAACGACCAGGGGCTGCGCGAGCATCACGGCGAGGCCTATCACCGGGCGCGGTGGTTGCTCGGCGCCGCGCCGCTGGTCGGCTGGGGCCTTGGAGTCGCCTTTGCGCTTCCCCCGATTGCGATCACCGCCTTGTTCGGGTTCCTGGCCGGCGGGATCATCCTCAACGTCCTCAAGGAAGAGCTGCCCGAAGACCGGGAAAGCCGCTTCGCCGCCTTTGCCGCAGGCGCCGCCGGCTACGCCGCTTTGCTCTTGGCGGCAGGGTAAGCGGCTCCGCCCCTCCCGCCCCAAGTGCCGGACCCAATTTGCTATTTCGGCGCCATGGGCCTACAGGGAGGTCTGCTACTAGTCGCAACTTGACGGTCTTTGGCGCTTTGCGGCTCCTTTTTCCTTCTCTCGCCTCTCCTAGCTCGGGGGGCCGATTGGCGGCCCGCCACAGAAGGAAAAATCTCATGACTATCGGTGTCGTAAAGTTCTTTAACGCCGACAAAGGCTACGGTTTCATTCAGCCTGAGGGCGGCGGCAACGACGCGTTCGTGCACATCAGCGCGGTTCAGGCCGCCGGCATGATGACGCTCGATCGCGATCAGCGCGTGTCCTACGAGCTCGAGACGGATCGCCGCGGCAAGACCAGCGCGGTCAATCTCCAGTCCGCTTAAGGGACTGAACAGATGGGCGGGGGTCTTGCGGCCTCCGCCTATTTTCTTAAAAAGCACATGGCCGGGGGGCCTGTAGGAGAAACCGCCGAATGTCCGCCCAGCATGATTTCTACGCAGCCCGCGCCGCCGAAGCCCGAGTCGACGCCGACAAGGCGACCTTGGACAACGTCCGCGAACGCTGCATCCGCGCCGCCGAGGCCTGGGAAGCCATGGCTGCCCGCGCGCACCGCGGCGATGTCGCCCGCGCCAAGCTCGCCGCCGAAAAGGCCGATGCCTTGCCGGCGCCGCTGGCCCACTCCGCTTAAACATAGCCGGGACGCCCAAGACGCGCCCGAGCAGTAATCAAGAAACCCATCGCCCAGACCGGCCGCACTCTATTCGGGTAGCGGCCCGTCGGGCAGGTCCACCGCTTCGGTGAACTGGATCGTGGCGAGCAGCTCGCCGCCTTCATCGGTTACTTCCACACGGCCGCGCAGATCCGCCTGGCCGTGCTTCACCTCATCGCTGACGATCGATCGGATGTCGCGGATCGCCTCGCTGCGCGCTTGGTCCAGGGTGGCGAGTTCGCGCCCTTCCTCGTCCGGAGTGAAGCCGTTTCCGTTGCGGATATTGAAAAAGAACAACGCCATGCCGCAGCAAACGCAGCGGCGGCGTGGAAGGTTCAGACGCTACCGGAGGGCGAAACCGGCGGCTGCGGCGCTTCGCGCGCGGCCGCGGCATCGGCCTTGCGATCGTAATCGTCGGCCATCGCGATGAGCGAGGCGGCAACGTCCCTGGTGCTCACACCGCGCGACATGCACCGGCATTGTGCCGCAAGTGCCCGAAGCGAGGTCGAATCGTCCGATTGCACCGATAATTCCTGGTCAGGCTTCCGGAGCCCCCGCCGCCGCAATGCAAAGCATCCGGACTGGGTTAACAGCTTGATATGGATTAAAGTTGCAGCGCGCCAGCTTCGCCGGGCGGTTGCGACGTAATTATTTCAGCCGACGATCCGAACGGCATCGCGGAAGATGATCCGGGCGACCGGGGCGCCGCTTTCGTCTTCCACGTCGATTCGGTGATCGAGGTGAATTGTGCCGCGCTTGACGGCGTCGCAGATCATCGAGCGGGCGCCGGCGATCGCCGCCTGCCGCGCCGCATCGGCATCTTCTAGCTCCAGGCCTTCGCCGTCGCGAAAGACGTCGTCATCGTGGACGTGGAAATAAAAACGGGGCACGCTTACACACCTTTGGATCGGTAAAAGATAAGTCAATTTACCCTCTCACGCGCCGCCTCGCCATTACCTGACGCGACAGCCGCGTGACTGATCCAGATCAGTCCCCTTTTCGGTGAGCGAGGTGGAGGTAATTGGGATTGAAGCCGGCGAGCTTCTCCAGGCCCGGATAATCGAGGATCTGGAGCGCGCCGTTCTTCAGCGCGATCAGCTTGTCGGCGCGGAGGCGCTGAAGCACCCGGTTGATGTGGACAGCGGTCAGGCCAAGGGCGTCGCCAAGCTCTTCCTGGGTAAGCGGGAGTTCGAACTGGTGGTCGGTGGTCAGGCCGATATTCTTCATCCGCACATAGAGTTCGCACAACAGGTGGCCGACCGCCTCGGCGGCGTCGCGCCGGCCGATGTTGACGATCCAGGCGCGCAGGATCGCCTCGTCGACCAGGGTCGCCCACCAGAAGGCCTTGGCGATCCGGGCGCGGTCGGTGAGCGCGTCCATCGTGGCGCGGGGGATATAGGCCACCCTGGCCTTGGTGAGGGTGGCGATGCTGTGGTCCATCTCATCGAGAATGGTGATGTGGAGGTCGCAGAAATCACCGGGGAGAAGGAAGGCGGTGATCTGGCGGCCGCCGTCGGGCAGCAATTTGTAGCGGGCGGCCCAGCCTTCGACGACAAGGTGGACATGGTCCGGCTTGTCGCCCTCGCGAATGATGTTGCGGCGCGGCGGCATGTCGCGGGCGTCGCTGCACATATGCTTGAGCCCGGCCTTGTCCTCTTCGCCGAGGTCGATGATGGTGGACAGCTTGGAGATCAGCGGACCGTCGCTGTCGCAGCGGCCGGCTGGGCGCGCCTCCGCTGAAAATGGCATTGGGGTGGACAAATGTGCCTCCGGGGCGCGCGTCCGGCTCAGGGTGCGGGACGCGAGAACTTAACGCAGGTTAAACACGCAATGTCCATCATAGGCGAATGATACGCGATCTTACCTGCGCTATGAAGGGGTTATCCGTGGCACGCTTTTCGGGCGCCACCGGCTGAGAGATTCGTCCCGCTCCCGCCCTTTGAACCTTTGCGGAGAGCATATGTCCATGGCCGATCAACTCGAGCGCGTTTTGCATCGCATCGGAAGGCGCGTAACGCTCGACGAGGCGGATCGGCAGGCGGTGCGCAAGCTGCCCCTCACCCATCGCACGCTTGATCCGGCGTCCTACATCGTCCGCGAAGGCGAATCGGTGGTGAACTGCTCGATTCTGCTTTCCGGCTTTGCCTATCGCCACAAGGTGACGGGCGAGGGCGAGCGCCAGATCCTGTCCATTCACATGCCGGGCGAGTTCCTGGACCTGCAGAACAGCCTGCTCGGCGTTGCCGACCACAATGTTCAGGCGCTGACCCGCTGCGAGGTGGGCTTTGTTCCGGTGACGGCGATCCGGGCGCTGACCGAAGCTCAGCCGATGGTGGCGCGGGCGCTGTGGATCGACACCTTGATCGATGCCGCCATCTACCGCGAATGGATGGTCAATGTCGGCCGCAGGGATTCCACCAGCCGCCTGGCCCATTTGCTCTGCGAGCTGGCGCTGCGGCTTGAAGATGCGGGCCTTTCCAGCCGCGGCGTCTACGAATTGCCGATGACCCAGGAGCAGATTGCCGACTGCGCCGGCCTCACGCCGGTGCACGTCAACCGGGTGCTGAAGGAGCTCGGCCGGCTTGGCCTGATCCAACGCGACAAGCGCGCCGTTACCATCGTCGACTGGGACCGGCTGCGGACGGTAGGCGACTTTTCCACGCGTTATCTTCACCGCGAGGTAGGCGGCCCGAACGACCCCCAATCGGCGGCTGGCGCCCTGCCGGTGGCTACAGCCTAAATGCCCCCTTTTGAAAATGCGCAACCTGATCTAGATAAAAGCAAGTGATTCCAACACTGTTTATGCGTTAGCGTTAAGGGGGTTAGCCGGCTTGTGGACCGGCGCTTTTCCATACCCCAAGGGAGACGACGTGCCGGATATGCATCCGACATTCCAGAACCTGCTGCGACGGCTCGACCGGCGCTCGCCTTTGGATGCCGCCGACCGCCAGGCGCTGCTGTCGCTCCCCTATACCATGCGCAGTCTGTCCGCCGGCGGCCATATCGTGCGCGACGGCGACAAGCCTGAAAATTGCTGCCTGCTGCTGTCGGGCTTCGCTTACCGCTACAAGCTGACCGGCGAGGGCGGGCGGCAGATCATCTCGCTCCATGTTCCGGGCGAGTTCCTGGACCTGCAGCACATGTTCCTGGGCATTGCCGACACCAGCGTGCAGGCGCTCACCGCAGCGGAGATCGCGCTGGTTCCGATGGCGGCGCTGGAGGCGCTGTCGCTCACCCGCCGGGCGATCGGCCGCGCGCTTTGGATCGATACGCTGATCGATTCGTCGATCTTCCGCGAATGGGTGGTCAATGTCGGCCGGCGCGACAGCCGGGCGCGGGTGGCGCATATCCTGTGCGAATTCTCGCTTCGGCTGGAGGCGGCGGGGCTTGCGGCCGATCACAAATATGAGCTGCCGATGACCCAGGAGCAGCTTGCCGACGCGGTTGGACTGACCTCCGTGCACGTCAACCGGGTGCTTCGGCAATTGGGCGAGGAGGGGCTGATCAGCCGCGACCGGCGCCACATCGTAATCGAGGATTGGAACGGGCTGCGAGAAGCGGGCGACTTCAACGAGCGCTATCTCCATCACGATTCCAGCGCGGCGCTGGCGCAAAGCTGATCCACGTTCTTGCGCTCGGCCCGTTTGTGGCTCAGCCTGACGCCTTCCGGGTTGTAGAGTTCCACCCCGAATCGATAGCGGGGTTTCCCAATGTCCAGAAAAGATCATATCCGCCACCACACGGACCGTGCGTTCGAGGAACTCGACCGCGCCCGAGCCGCAGCCAGCGACGAGGCCGCGATCGCGCATCTCGAGCTCAGCGAGCTTCACCTCGAGCAGATGCATCGGCTGACCGAAGCGCCGCAACCGGCGCTCCGTCTCGTCACCGACGACGCCTAAAAAACCTAGGTTAATCAGATTGTTGCTTCCCGTTTACCTATGTGAATGCGGGAAACACGCGAACTGACGCATAGCTGTACTCGTACTAATACGGGGACGAAACGTGGCGGGCGGGGACGACATCAGCTTTCATTCGAAGCGGGCGATGGCCGAGCTCGATCTTGCCGTGCGCGCGGAGACGAGCGCCGCGGCAAGGGCGCACTTCGGCCTGTCCTCGCTCCACCTCGACCGGATGCGCGTGCTGACCGAAAAGGTCGTGGCGCCGCGCTAACTCGATTGCCGAGGCGCCGGTGAGCGGCGATAAGCCCCTTCGAGTCCACTCGGAGGGGTTTTTCATGCGCACCATCGCCGCCGCCGCACTGATGCTGACCACGGGCTGCGTCACCCCAGAGGACGCCGCGGAGGTGCCCAGGGTCGAAGCCTCGTCCCGCTACGCCTTCTGGCGCCCGGCACCGGTGCTGGACGCCCCGGAGCCGTCCGTGACGGTGCAGGGCGCACCCGCCGAGGCCTGGCGCCCGATCGCGCCTGAGAACCTGCTGGTCATCGACCTCAAGGAAGGCGGGCGGGTGGTGATCGAACTCGCGCCCGATTTCGCGCCGGTCCACGTCGCCAATGTCCGCGCCTTTGCCAAAGGCGGCTGGTGGAACGACGCGGCGGTCTACCGCGTGCAGGACAATTATGTTGCCCAATGGGGCAATGGAGACGCCAAGGTGGCGCAGCCCGCCGGCGTGGTCGCCAAGCCGCCCGCCGAATATCATCGCGCGCTTGCCGGGCTCAAGGTCCGGCCGCTGGGCTTTCCCGACAGCTATGCGCCGGTCGTCGGCCATGCCGATAGCTGGCCGATCGGCTACGACCCGGAGGAAGGCCGCGCCTGGCTGACCCATTGCTACGGCTATGTCGGCGTCGGCCGCGATCTGGCGCCCGACACCGGCACCGGCGGAGAGCTTTACGCGGTGATCGGCCATGCGCCGCGCCATCTGGACCTCAACATCGCGGTTATCGGCCGGGTCGTGGAGGGGATGGCGTTGCTGTCGGCGCGTCCTCGGGGCACGGAGGCATTGGGGTTCTACAAGGACGCGGCGCAGAACATCGGCATCGCCCGGGCGCGGCTGGCGAGCGACATCCCGGCGGCGGAGCGGCCGGCGTTCGAAGTGCTGCGCTCCGACAGCCTGGCGTTCAGCCAGTATGTCACGGGACGCGCCAATCGCGGCGGCGATTTCTTCAACCGGCCGGCGGGCGGAGTGGATATCTGCAACGCGGCAGTGCCGGTGCGGAAGGTCGGGGGCTGATCGGAAAGGCCGCCCTTATCGGGGCGGCGAAGGTCAGGCGAAGAACCGGCGGCGGGCTTTCGCGCCGCCGCCGCTCTTCAGCTCTCAAGCGGTGTCAGGCGGCGTAGGCCTGTTCGGCGCTCATCGGACGGCGAATGGTGCGGACGATCTGTCCGCCCGCAATCATCGGTGCGTTCTCAAGCGGCAGGGCCGTCGCGCAGAAGGCGCATTCGGCCATGGAGCGGCCGATATACCAATGGGTCCGCCCGCAACCGGGGCAGTAATTGGCCTCGTGCTCGCGGTACACGATGTGATAACCGCGGGTCTCCGCTTTGGGCACGATACAACCGCCACGGGCTTCCAGAATACTCGTCGCCATACCTCGGCTCCTTCTCACTCACTTGCCGGCTCAACGAGCGATGACTCGGAGAAGTTTCATGGCGTTAGGATGAACGAGGCCGCTCGGAGTCCGGCCCCGGCGGGGAAACAGTGCAAAAAACCGCAGTTTTCCGCCGCGACGAGGCGTTGCCGGAGGGCGATGAGCCGAACTTAAGAAATTTGAAGGGAAGTCACAAACGGCTCTTTTCGGCACAAAGTGCGGCATCTTTGCTACAGTTTGATGCGATCGTTGCGGCGCCTGGCAAGCCGGCGATCCCGGTTCGAGGCGCGGCTTCGATGGACCACCACGGCGACGATCGGGAAGGCCAGGGCCGCAGTCACGGCGATTGCGAGCTCGAACACGTCAATTCCCAAACAGGCGCCCACCGCCCGAGACGCCTATGTAGATGTCCGCCCCGGGCGTCGCCAGCGTAATGCGGTATTCGGCGCGCTTTTGCGTTCAGTGGCCTGCGCCCGCCAAAGCGGCGGCGAGCGTGTTGCGGATCGCACGAAGTTCTTCACGGGGAAACAGCTTCGGCGCGGTGGACGGTGATGCCGAAGGGGGAGCCGGGTCGTAGGCGACACCCTGCTGGTCCTCGGCCCCGCTCGATCCGGCAAGGAGCTGCTGGACGCCGCGGATGGTATAGCCGTCCTGACTCAGGAGCCGGTGGATACGCTGGGCGAGCGCGACGTCCGCCGCGCGGTAATAGCGGCGGTTGCCGGCGCGTTGCAGGGGCTTCAACTGGGGAAAGCGCGTTTCCCAATAGCGCAGGATGTGCTGCGGCACGCCGAGTTCGGCGGCAAGCTCACCGATCGTCCTGAAGGCCTGTTCGCTTTTGCGGCTCGGCTCCGGCATCGCAACCGCCCTTAGAGGGACTTGGCGATACGCTCGCGCATGATCTGGCTGGCGCGGAAGGTGAGCACGCGGCGGGGCGCGATCGGCACTTCGACGCCGGTCTTGGGATTACGGCCGACCCGCTCGCCCTTGTCGCGCAGGATGAAGCTGCCGAAGCCGGAAATCTTGACGTTCTGGCCGTCGGAAAGGGAGGCGCACATGTGGAACAGGATACGCTCGACAATGCCGGCCGAATCGGAACGCGAAAGCCCGATTTCGCGGTGAATGACGTCGGCGAGGTCCGCGCGCGTCAAGGTGCCCGCTTCCGTGCGCCTCATGATACCTGCATCAGCCATGACTTCTCCTCCCCCAGAGAATTGATTTAAAACCATAACGCAGGTTGTTGGTATGTGCAAACCGTCGTTGCGGCGAGTTGCCCTTAGTAGCGGGCAACCGCCGCACCCCAAGTGAAACCGCCGCCCATTGCTTCGAGGACGATGAGATCGCCCTTCTTGATGCGGCCGTCCTTGACCGCGACATCAAGGGCGAGCGGAACGGACGCGGCGGAGGTGTTGGCGTGCTGGTCCACCGTGACGATGACGCGGCTGGGGTCGAGGCCCAGTTTCTTGGCGGTAGCATCGAGGATGCGCTTGTTGGCCTGGTGGGGCACCACCCAATCGACTTCCGACGGCTGGTGGCCGGAAACGGTGAGGACTTCCTGCAGGACATCGGCGAGGTTGGTGACCGCGTGGCGGAACACCTCCCTGCCCTTCATGCGGAGCTTGCCGACCGTGCCGGTGGTCGACACGCCGCCATCGACAAAAAGGAGGTCGTTGTGGCGGCCGTCGGCGTGGAGGCGGGTGGCCAGGATGCCGCTGTCTTCCGTCTCCTGCGCGTGGAGGACGAGGGCGCCGGCACCGTCGCCGAACAGCACGCACGTGGTCCGGTCTTCCCAGTCTAGAATGCGGCTGAAGGTTTCGGAGCCGATGACGAGGGCGTAGTCGGCCATGCCGCCCTTCAGCATATTGTCGGCGACGGAGAGGGCATAAAGAAAGCCGGTGCACACCGCCGCGACGTCGAAGGCGATGCAATCGTTGATGCCGAGCGCGGTCTGGACGCGGGTGGCGCTGGCCGGAAAGGTCTGGTCGGGCGTTGCGGTCGCAAGAACGATGAGGCCGATCTTGTCGGCGGCGACCCCGGCTGCTTCCAGCGCTTTCAGGGCAGCCTCGGTGGCAAGGGTGGCGGTGGTTTCACCGTCGGCGGCGATGTGGCGGGCCTCGATGCCGGTGCGCTCAACGATCCATTCGTGGGTGGTATCGACCCGCTCGGCAAGCTGGGCGTTGGTTACCCGGTTGAGCGGAAGCGCCGAGCCGGTGCCGACGATCACGGAGCGGCGGCTCATTTGGCCGGTGCCTTTGCCTGCTCGCGGTGGGCGGGAATGCGTTCCAGATCTTCGATGATCTTGCGGGTAAGATCCTCGCGCACCATTCGTGCGGCGACTCGGATCGCGTTGGCGACGCCCTTGTCGTTGGCGCTGCCGTGGCTCTTCACGACCAGGCCGTTGAGGCCAAGGAAGACGGCGCCATTGTGGTTGTTCGGATCGAGGTGGTGCTTGAGGAGCTCGGTCGCGGGACGCGAAATCAGGAAGCCGATTTTGGAGCGGAGCGACGAGGTGAAAGCACGGCGCAGCAGATCGGTGACGAAGCGGGCGGTGCCTTCGAGCGACTTCAAGGCGATGTTGCCGGAAAAGCCGTCGGTAACGACCACATCGACGTCGCCCCGGGAGATCTTGTCGCCTTCGATAAAGCCCTCGAAGCGCATGCCGAGATAATCGGCCTCGCGCAGGATGGCGGCCGCGTCCTTGAGTTCGTCGGTGCCCTTCAGCTCCTCGGTGCCGATGTTGAGGAGCTGGACCCGGGGTTTTTCGAGATCGAGCACGACGCGGGAATAAGCCGCGCCCATGACGGCAAACTGGACGAGGTTGCGGGCGTTGGATTCGGTGTTGGCGCCGAGATCGAGCATGACCAGATCGTTCTCGCCAAGCGTCGGCAGCAAGGCGGCGAGCGCCGGGCGATCGATGCCGGGCATGGTGCGCAGCGCGAGCTTGGCCATCGCCATCAGCGCGCCGGTATTTCCCGCGGACACGGCGGCGTCGGCCTCGCCGGCCTTTACGGCAGCAATGGCGCGGCCCATCGACGTGGTCTTGGCACGGCGGATCGCCTGGGTGGGCTTGTCCTCCGCCGCGATCGTGTCGGGCGTGTGGATGATCGTTGCAACGGAGGCGAGGCCGTCGTGGCGCGCGACTTCCGCCGTCAAGGCGGCTTCGTCACCGAACAGCAGGAAGGAAAGATCGGGGCGGCGGCGCCAGGCCAATTGAGCCCCGGCGCACATCACGGCCGGGCCTACATCGCCACCCATCGCGTCGATTGCGATTCGTGGCGCGTTGCCCACCCTAGCCATCTCCTAAACGCCGAAAACGGGCTCTTACGCCTCGACCGGCCGGATTTCACGCCCATTATAGTGGCCGCAGCCGGCGCACAGATTGTGCGGAAGGCGCAGCTCGCCGCAATTCGGGCATTCCTGGTAGTTTACCGGCTTCAGCGCATCGTGGCTGCGGCGCATGTTGCGCTTCGAAGGCGACGTTTTTCTTTTCGGGACGGCCATCCTGGCACCTGTTCCAATCGATCGGGTTCGTTGATGCGGCGACAGCGGGCCATGGTCAACGGCCGGATTGGCCGCAGGCCGTGCGGCCGGGTTGCTCTCGCCAGAGCGGGGCTGCCTATAGCCTATCCAGCAATCGTTGCAAGCGCGGCGTGGCCGTGCGAACCGGGTGGCGACCACAGGGGAGGACGGCCATGCAGATCACGCTTCCGATCACGCTCACCATTGCCGCGGCGGCGGCCTTGATCAACATTTGGCTCGGCGTCCGGGTGAGCCAGCTTCGGCTCCGCCACAAGGTGTCGGTCGGCGAGGGCGGCAATGCGCAGGTGACGGCGCGGATGCGGGCGCATGCCAATTTCGTCGAATATACGCCGTTTTTCCTGATCCTGCTGGCTCTGGTGGAGCTTTCGCGGGGATCGAAGACGTGGCTTTGGGCGGTCGCGATCGTCTACATCCTCGGGCGGCTTGCGCATCCGTTCGGGATGGACCGGCCGGCGCCCAACAAGCTCCGGATGATCGGGGTAGTGATCACCTGGACGGTGCTGCTGGGGCTTGCGATCTACGCGATCACAATAACCTATCCGCTCAATCCCAAGCCGGGCATGACCTACGCTTGATCAATCCTCCCCTCGATTTCGAGGGGAGGGGGACCACCCGCAGGGTGGTGGAGGGGCGGCGGAGGCGAAGCCGGAGCCGTTCTTCCTCGCTTCGCTCGGCCCCTCCACCAGGCTTCGCCTGGTCCCCCTCCCCCGGAAATCCGGGGGAGGATTAGTACATTCAGGCCCGCTTCAACACTCTATCACCCACGAAGGGGTTGGTGGCGCGTTCCTGGCCGAAGGTGGAGATGCCGCCGTGGCCGGGGATGAAGACGGTGTCGTCGCCCATCGGCCAGAGCTTGGCGGGAATGGCCTCGAGCAGGGCCTGGTGGTCGCTCAGCGGAAAATCGGTGCGTCCGATCGAGCCCTGGAAAAGGACGTCGCCGACCAGAGCGAGCTTCGATTCGGGGTGGTGGAAGACGATGTGGCCCGGCGTGTGCCCGGGCGTGTGGTAGACGTGGAGGGTGAGCTCGCCGACCGTCACCGTGTCGCCTTCGACCAGCCAGCGGTCGGGCTCGAAAACCTTGGCGGGGATGCCGTAGCTGCGGCCGTCATCCTCCAGCCGGGCGATCCAGAAGCGGTCTTCCTCGTGCGGGCCTTCGATCGGGATGGCGAGCTCCTCCGCGAGAATGCCGGCGCCGCCGCAATGGTCGATATGGCCGTGGGTGAGGATGATCTTCTCGACGGTGACATTGTGCTGGGCGGCGGCGGCTTTCAGACGATCGAGATCGCCGCCGGGATCGACGAAGGCCGCGCGCATCGTCCTGGTGCACCAGAGGAGCGTGCAATTCTGCTGCAGCGGCGTGACCGGGATGATCACGGCCTTGAGGGGGGGATTGGTCATGGTTGGGGAGATGGCCTGCCTTGGCGCCGGTTGCAACCGGCGGGACGCGGCCTTTGGGGGTGGGCTGCGATGACTTCGGACGGAGCGGCGCAAGGTGCGGGAGATGATTGGGTACGGTAGGGGCGGATGAGCCCGGAGGCGGCGGCGGAGGGGATTGTGCGGTATCTGCTCGGGTGAGGGTTCCCCCTCCCTGCAAGGGAGGGGCAGGGGTGGGTGCGAGCCGCAGGCGAGCCCTTCGGCTTTGGTGCGCTCCGGGCCGTCTTCGGGGGGCATCGAGCCCCCTCGGCCGGTACCCACCCCTGGCCCCTCCCTTGCAGGGAGGGGAATGCGGCTGCCTCACCGGCCGTCCATCGCGGCGTAGTTGAAGAGGCGGTAGCGGGTTTTTTGTTGGGCGCGGATGTTGGTGGCCAGGCGGCCGTGGAGCTGGTCGTCCCAGGTGGCCCAGCGGGTGATGAAGGGTTCGGCGCCGGTGCCGCTTTCCTGAATAATGAGGACCTGTTTGAGGAGGTCGGTGACGGCGCCGTGGTAGCGGTCGTAGTCGATGCGCAGCTTGGCGGTCGCGGGGTCGAACTTCAGCACGCCCTTATCCAGGAAGTAGTTCATCTGCATGAGCTGCATCATATTGTAGGGCTGTTCGCGCCGCGGCTTGTTGTTCTGGAGCGTGCGCAGGATGCCGGCCGCGTAAACGGCGCGGAGCTGGTCTTCGCTGTAGTAGCCGCGGCGGCGAAGCTCCTTGGCAACGAAGAGCGAGACGAGGTCCGCCTTCATTTCCTCGATCAAATTGGCGTCGGCGCCGAGCGCCGCGTCGAGCTGGCGGCCGTCATTCGTGACGTCCGGGCCGAGATAGTGGCCGACCTCGTGCCACAAAGTGCGGTAGAAACCGGCGTCGGCGGTGAGGTGCTTTGCCTGCTCCGCCACCACCGCGGCGCCGAATACGTCGCCGGTGCCGCGGAAGATGCTGGGATCGCGCATGATGTTGGCGCGCAAGAGGATGATCGAGCCGTAGCGGTCGGCGAGATAGGCTTCGTTGGGGAGGTTGGTCGCGGTGTTGCCGCCGCGCGCCTGGCCGAAATCGGCGATCACATCGTAGACGCCGACCGGGATGTTCTCGCGCACCTTCTTGTGGCGGGCGGTGGGCAGCATGTCTTCCAGCGCCTGGATGCCCTGCATCGCCTTGCGCAGTTCGGTGGTTTCGGCGGTACGGGTGGCGAGGAGGGACAAAGAGTAGAAGGCGCGGGTGCCGTAGAGCTCGTCGTCATAGGTTTCGTAGGCGCCGATCTGGGCGTTGAGGTTCTTGAAACGGCCGCTGATCCAGGCGGCGTCGCCCGATTCGTAGTCGTCGGACAGGAGATCGCGGGCGCGGTTTCGGAGGTATTTGGCAAACTCCCAGTCCGAGCTTTCCACCGCGGCGGCGGCGTCGTTGAGGAGGCCGTGGGCGCGGATCATCTCGTCGGCATAAGCGAGCGAATAAGGGACGGCGTAGAGGGTGGCCCGGTTCGGGCGGCGGCTGAGCTGTTCGACGCGGGCGCGAAGGCCCGGATGGAGGGTGTCGAGCACCGGATATTGGCGCAGCTTGGCGAGATCGTGCTTGAGCACGGCAAGCTCGGCGCGGCGAACCACGGAACGCACTTCGGTGAGGGAGGCGCGCTCGGCGGGATGGGCGGCGAGATAGGAGTCGAACTCCGCCTTGGTGAGATCCCAGGGGTAGACGTTCTTGCCCGGCGGCGCATTCTCGATGGCGACGAACGGCTCGCGGCGGTTGTCGAGGGTGGTGGCGATCGGGCCGCCGAACAGGGTGTAGAGCGTCGCGAGGTTGCGGCCGTGCGGGTCGCTGCGGCGGGCGAGCGTATCGCGGACCTGCAGCGCGCCGCGATGGCGCTGCGCTTCGAACACGTTCTGGAAGATGCGGCCGACCTCGAGGAGCTTGGCGACTGCGGTGCGCTCGCCCGGGGTGAGGTGCGTAAGGCTGGGCGCTAGGCGGGTGGTTTGAGTCTTGTCGAGAATCTCCTGGACCTGAGCGGGCGTATATTCGCGCGCTTGCGCGGCGGCCGCCCGTTGCGGCTGCGCGGACGCCGCCGTGTTCAACGGCATTGCGATCGCTGCGAGAGTCCCAAAAGTTACAAGAGTCCCAAGAGTCACATGGTTTCGCCGGGGGGCTCTACCCCGAGCGGGGGTTTGTGCACCGGTTGCATCCTGCCTTTTTGCTGCCATGCCGCGCGCTCCTTCGAGTTCGAACCGCCGGGACCATGACAGCGCGATGCGATGTAGGAAAATGGATTCTGCGGGCTTAGGCTGAGGCGATGCGCACCCTTCTGGCTTTGGCTCTTCCGCTCCTTCTCGCCGCCTGTGTGGCGGGGGATAATGGGGCCGGCGGGGCGGCTGCGGCCGCTTCCGTGCCGGTCCATACCAGCTACGCCTGGGCGCGCTTCGATGCGCGGCGGGTGACTGCGTCGGAAGCGTCCGGGCTCGCCGACAAGGCGACGGGGCGGGTGCTGACGGTGGACGATCCGGTGCGGGTGGCGTCGATCAGCAAGCTGGTGGTGGCGCTTGGCGTGATGCGGCTGGTTGAGCAGGGCAAGGTCGACCTGGACCGCGATGTGTCGGATTACCTCGGCTGGCGGCTGCGCAACCCGGCTTTCCCCGACGTGCCGATCACCTTGCGGCTGCTGCTCTCGCACCGCTCCAGGCTGCGCGACGAGGTGAATTATGTGATCCCGCTGGGACAGACGGTGCAGGGGGTGGTTGCCGACCCGAAGGCGTTCGATCCGGAGCACCCGCCGGGCAGCTACTTCCGCTATTCCAACCTCGGCTTTCCCGTTGTCGGGACGGTGCTGGAAAAGGCGACGGGCGAGCGCTTCGACCGGCTGATGCGGCGGCTGGTGCTGGCGCCGATGAAGCTCGATGCATGCTTCAACTGGTCTGGCTGCTCGACCGGGAAGACGGCGCGGGCGGCGGTGCTCTACCGCGCGAACGGCGACGTCGCTCTCGACGACCTCAAGGGCAGGGCGCCGGAGTGCCTGGTGAACCGAGCGCCGGGTGCGCCGTGCGATCTCGAGGCCTACCCGATCGGCACGCATGGCGGGCTGTTCTCGCCCCAAGGTGGCCTGCGCATCTCGGTGCGCGATCTGGCGGCAATCGGGCAGTTGCTGCTGCGCAAGGGCAGGTTGCCGGATGGGACCCGGCTGATCTCCGAGGCGAGCCTTGCCGAGATGATGCGGCCGCATTGGCGCTTCGACGGGTCGAACGGCGAGACGGAGAAAGGCTTCTACTGCGCCTATGGGCTGGCGGTGCAGATGCTCGGCCAATGCGCTCCGGGAGACGATCCATTCGGCGACGGGCGGGCGCGGACCGGCCATGCCGGGGACGCTTACGGGCTCAAGTCGGGCCTGTGGATCGACCCGGAGCGGGGCACCGGAATCGCCTATTTCGGGACTGGGATCGACGATGCGGGACCGCGCGGGCGCTCGGCCTATTGGACGATCGAGGAGTGGCTTGCGGCGCGGTGAAAGCGATCAGTAAATATCTCGCGCTGATCCTCCGGCACAAGCCCGAGGCGGCGGGGCTGAGCCTGGACCGCGAAGGCTGGGCGCCTGTGGAGGACGTGGTGGCCGCTGTTGGGCGGCGCTTCGGCGGGTTCACCCGAGCCGACCTCCAGGATCTGGTCAGAAGCAACGACAAGCAGCGTTATGCCCTGGACGGGAGCGGCAACCGCATCCGGGCCAATCAGGGGCATAGCGTCGAGGTGGAGCTCGGGCTCGAACCGGCCCTGCCGCCGCCGCTTCTGTTTCATGGCACCGTCGATCGCTTCGTGCCCTCCATTCTCGAGCAAGGGTTGGTGAAAGGCGGACGGCAGCACGTCCACCTCAGTATCGACGTGGCGACGGCGCAGGCCGTGGGAGGTCGCAGGGCAGGGAAGACGGTGATCCTGGAGGTGCGTGCCGGCGAGATGGCGGCGGCGGGGCACGTCTTCTTCCGCAGCGCCAATGGCGTCTGGCTGACCGGGGCGGTGCCTGCGGCTTTCCTGCGCCAGGTCTAGCACGCCGCCGCTCCGAGGAGGGCGGCAATCCGAATGCTGTCGTTCGCGACGTAAATGGCGGTGAACAGCGGGCCGGGACAGCGGTGCCAACAGGCGCCATGCTGACGATTGCGAGGTTCTCTCGCCGGCTATAAGCAATCGCAATGAGGCAGAAGAACGAGAGCCGGGGCGGCTGCCCGCGGTGTGAAAAGTCGATACCGTTCAAGCGGGCGATGCTTCACCGCGGGAGGCCCTTCGAGTGCTCCGGATGTGGTACAAGCATCGTGCTTTCGAAACCTTCTACAGGGTTCGCAATTGCCGCATTTGCAACGCTGTCGTTGCTGTCTGGCAAGGTGCCGACGCTGCTGATCGTAATCCTGTTTGCCGCCGGGTTGGCGTTTGAGTGGCTGCTGTCGTCCGTGAGGGTTGCTGCTTACTCCCCATCCTCCGATGCGGCGGACGCAGCTTAGTCGCCCTTGCGCGCGCATCACTAGAGACCTGCTGATCCTTTGTTCGCTCAGCACTCCACGACGTTGACGGCCAGCCCGCCGAGCGACGTTTCCTTATACCGTTCGTTCATGTCGAGGCCGGTTTTGCGCATGGTTTCGATGACCTGGTCGAGGCTGACGAGGTGCGAGCCGTCGCCGACGAGGGCGAGGCGGCTGGCTTCGATGGCCTTGATCGCGCCCACCGCGTTGCGTTCGATGCAGGGGACCTGGACGAGGCCGGCGACCGGATCGCAGGTCAGGCCGAGATTGTGCTCCATGCCGATTTCGGCGGCGTTCTCGACCTGGGCGACGGTGCCGCCCAAGGCCGCGGTGAGGCCGGCGGCGGCCATAGAGCAGGCGACGCCCACTTCGCCCTGGCAGCCGACTTCGGCGCCGGAGATGGAGGCGTTTTCCTTGAAAAGGGAGCCGACCGCGGCGGCGGTGAGAAGGAAGACGCGCACGCCTTCCTCGTTCGAATGGGGGGTGAAGCGCTGGTAATAGCGCAGGATCGCCGGAACGATTCCGGCGGCGCCGTTGGTGGGGGCGGTGACGACGCGGCCGCCGGCGGCATTCTCCTCGTTCACGGAGAGCGCCCAGAGGTTGACCCAGTCGAGCACGGTGAGCGGGTCCTGGAGCGTCCGTTCGGCGCGTTCGAGGAGCAGGCGGTAGAGGCCGGGGGCGCGGCGCTTCACCTTGAGGCCGCCGG
Source organism: Allosphingosinicella sp. (assembly GCA_036386875.1). Taxonomy (GTDB): domain Bacteria; phylum Pseudomonadota; class Alphaproteobacteria; order Sphingomonadales; family Sphingomonadaceae; genus Allosphingosinicella. Next base: position 43,149 of record DASVUV010000048.1, on the reverse strand, counting down.
GGAGGATGCCTTCCTGGCCGATGCCGCGGTCGATGCAGCGGGCCATGGCGTCGGAGATCGCGGCGAGGCGGGTGTTTATCTCCTCGTCGGAATAGCCGGCGCGTTCGTTGGCGCGGGCAACGTCGGCGATGGTCATGCCTTCCCGCTCGGCAATGGTCAGCAGTTCGGCGGCGCAGTGGTAGTTGAAGGGGATGTCCCAGGCGCCCTCCGGGGGCGCGTTGCGGGCGATGGCGGCTTCGTCGACGACCGCGCCGCCGCCGGTGGAATAATAGACGCCGCTTTCCAGGAGGCTGCCGGCGGCGTCGAAGGCGGCGAAGCGCATGCCGTTGCTATGGTGGGGGAGGCGTTCGCGCTGCAGGAAGCGCAGGTCGCGCGGTTCGTCGAAAGCGATGTCGTGAACGGCGCCAAGGGAAAGGCGGCCGGTTTCCCGGATTCGGGCGACGATCTGCTCGGCTTCGTCGGGATCGACCTTATCGGGGCGCTGGCCGGAAAGGCCGAGGAGGATCGCACGATCGGTGGCGTGGCCTTTGCCGGTGAGCGCGAGGCTGCCGTAGAGGTCCACCTCCACCCGGTCGGCGGTTTCGAGCAGGCTCTTGTGCTGCAGCGTCTCGACAAAGCGGCAGGCGGCCGTCATCGGCCCCATGGTATGCGAGCTCGACGGGCCGACCCCGATCTTGAAGAGATCGAAAACCGATGTGACCAAAACACTGTCTCCTGACCCGGCCGCAAATGGGCCGCCGACGCGCTTCTGGCAAGCGGGGACGCCGTTCGTGCTGCTCGACTTTCCGGGCGGCGCGCGGCTGTATCGGGGTGCGCGGGAGGTGGTGGAGGCGCGCGCGGCGGACGAGGTGCGGCCCGCGTTGGAGCGGCTGCGAGGGCGCGAGGCGGCGGGGTTTTTGGGATATGAGGCCGGGCATCCGCTGGAGCGCAAGCTTGCGCCGGCGGTGCGGAATGCGGGGGGCGGGGAGCCGCCGCTGCTGTGGTTCGGGCTGTTCGACGGCTGGGAGCCTGTGGATGTGGATGCGCTTCCGGAGGCTGCGGGGGCGTGGGCGGGGCTTCCTGAGCCGCTGATCGAGGCTGCCGACTACCTCGCGCAGGCGGAGCGGGTGCGGGCGCATATCCTGGCCGGCGACGTGTATCAGATCAACCTGACCTTCCCGGCCGAGGTGGTGGTGGCGGGGCATCCGCTGGCTTTGTACCGGGCGCTCAGGGCGCGGGCGCGGGCCGGGTGGGGCGGGGTGGTGTTTACCGGCGCGCACTGGATATTGTCGCTGTCGCCGGAGCTGTTCTTCACGCTTGAGGACGGCTGCGTGACGGCGCGGCCGATGAAGGGGACGGCGCCTGCCGGCGGGGATCCGGAGGCGCTGCGGAATGACCCCAAGCAGCGGGCCGAGAATTTGATGATCGTGGACCTGATCCGCAACGATCTGTCGCGGGTGTCGAAGCCGGGGACGGTGAAGGTGCCGGAGCTGTTCGCGGTGGAATGCTATCCCACCGTGCAGCAGATGACGTCCACGGTGACGGCCGAGCTGGAGGACGGCGTCGATGCGGTGGACCTGCTGCTTGCCACTTTCCCGTGCGGTTCGGTGACGGGGGCGCCGAAGATTCGGGCGATGGAGCTCATCGCCGGGCTCGAACCGGGGCCACGGGGCGTTTATACCGGGTCGATCGGCGCGCTTGCACACGGCGGCGGGGCGGCGTTCAATGTCGCCATCCGAACGTTGACCCTGCCCGTTGCAGGGCGGACGGCGCGGATGGGGCTCGGCTCCGGCATTGTCGCCGACAGCCGGGCGGCGGACGAATGGCGCGAGTGCCTGGCCAAGGGAGCGTTTGTGAGGGACCGCCGGAGCTTCGACCTGATCGAAACCATGCGCTTCGATCCGCATGACGGGCTGCCCGATCTGGAGCGGCATCTGGCCCGGTTGAAGCGAAGCGCGGACGCGTTCGGCTTCCCCTTCGACCGGCACGATGCGCGCAATGAATTGCAGGCCGCCACCTTTGCGCTGCGCAGCCCGCGCAAGCTTCGGCTGACCTTGTCGCCGACGGGCGCGATTGCCATCGAGGTGCGGGCGATGCCGGGCGAGGCCGAGGAGCCGGTGACGGTGGCCTTGGTGCCGCTGCTGTTGGAGGCGGAGGATTTTCGGCTTCGGCACAAGACGAGCGACCGGCGCTTCTACGATTCGGCGCGGGAGGAAGCAGGGGCGTTCGAGGTGGTGTTCGAGGATGCCGATGGGTTCCTGACCGAGGGGAGCTTTACCAGCCTGTTCGTGGAGCGGGACGGGGTGCTGGTGACGCCTCCATTGGCGCGCGGGCTGCTGCCGGGAATTTTGCGCGAGCGGCTGATCGAGGAGGGGCAGGCGGCCGAAGGCGATCTGCGGGCCGAGGATTTGGGTGGGACGTTTTACATCGGCAATGCCGTGCGCGGGCTGGTTGAGGCGCGCTGTTCCTCCCTGTCGCGAAGCGATGGGGAGGGGAACCATGCGTAGCATGGTGGAGGGGTAGATGGCGCGTGAGGTTAGCGGTTCCGATCCCTATCCTCTCCGTTCACGGCAGTTACCCCTCCACCACCCTTCGGGTGGTTCCCCTCCCCATCTTCGATGGGGAGGAATATCACGCCGCCAGCGGAAACCTCAGGAGGCGGTCGGCGACCGGGATGAGGGCTTCGGCGCGGGCGCCGACGGCTCGGACGATTTCGGGGTGGGCGGCGTCGAGGCCGCCGGTGAGGGCGCCGAAGGCGGGCAGGATCACCTTGCGCTGCGTGGCGACGAAGCAGCGGCGCGAGACCTGGCGGCCGCGGTGGCTGACGCGGAGCTTGGGGTGGAAGTGGCCGGAGAGTTCAGGGCGCGGCTCGGCGGGATCGGCCTGGTGGCGCAGGAGAAGGCCGTCCACTTCCGCTTCGTCGACGACATCGCCGCCACAGTGATCGGCAATGCCGGGATCGTGGTTGCCGGTGATCCAGGTCCAGCGCGTGGCGGCGGTAAGGGTGGTGAGCATGTCGCGGGCTTGCTGCGGCAGGCGGTCGCAGCCGTGGCGGTCGTGGAAGCTGTCGCCCAGGCACCAGATTTCCTCGACGCCAGTCGCGGTGACTAGGGCGGTCAAGTCGGAAAGGGTGGCGATGCTGTCATAAGGCGGCAGCATCTGGCCGAGGCGCGCGAACCAGCTCGCTTTTTCCAGGTGGAGATCGGCGACGAGAAGCGCGCGGCGCGACGGCCAGAACAAAGCGCCCTGGGGCAGCGCCATCAACTCGTGATGGCAGAACGAAAAGCGAACCATCAGCCTCGTATAAACGGGCCGGCGCGCCGTTCAAGCGCTGGTGGGTGCGGTTTCGGCTTTTGCGTGCTGCGCGGACGGCGCGTCGCGCTGCGGCCCGGCATCGGGGTGAGTCGCGAAGAAGATCACTGCGCCGGCGACGAAGCCCTGGGCCCCGAGCAGGAACGGATTGGTGAGCGTCTTCAACAGTTTCATGGCCGAGGGTGTTTCTTCTGTTCGATCGGGAGGAGCCGGCGCGCGGGAGATGCGCCAGCCTTCGCCCCCTCAGATGGGCCCCCAATCATGACCGGCAAGTGAATTGCCCGCCGGTGTTGGCCAAAACTTCGCCGTAACCGGCGCCGGAACGAGTCCGGCGCCGGTTTCTAACGGCTGGAGGCGTTTAGGCGGTTTCCCGCTCCACCTCGGGCTCGTGGCGCGGCTCTGGCCGAGCTTCGCTGACCTCGATGCTGCGCCGTTCGCCGCTGTTGATCTCGATCTTGCGCGGCTTCATCGCGTCGGGGATTTCGCGGACCAGCTCGATCGAGAGCAGGCCGTCCTTCATGTCGGCGCTGTCCACGCGGACGAAATCGGCAAGCTCGAAGCGCCGCTCGAAGGCGCGGGTGGCGATGCCGATGTGGAGGTAATTGCCCTCTCGCGCCCGGTTCTCCGCCCGGCGCCCGGTGATCACCAGCATGTTCTGACGGGCGGTGATGTCGATGTCGCCGGGCGCGAAGCCTGCAACCGCTAAGGTTATGCGGTAGCTGTCGTCGCCGAGCTTCTCGATGTCGAAAGGCGGGTAATTGTCCGCCTGCTCGGTGCGTGCGGTTTCGAGAAAATCGAACAACCGGTCGAACCCGACGGTGGACCGGCGGTACGGGGTGAAATCGAAGCTTCTCATGACCTTTGTCCTCCAATGAGCAACAGTGGTGATGAGGCGGCGCGGGCGGCTTGAAAGCTCGCGCCCCTCGCTTGCTACAGGCCGGAAACGGGTACTCGAGTCTTCCGGCGGGTGGGAGGTAGGTAGAGAACCAGATGGGTTCAAGGGGGTGTAGTTCCTCCCCTTTTGAAAAATGGGGAGGGGAACCATGCGAAGCATGGTGGAGGGGTAACTGCCGTGACGTTGATAGTTCCCGCGCGTGGACCGCTGTGGCCTGCGCCAGTTAGCCCTCCACCACCCTTCGGGTGGTTCCCCTCCCCATCTTCGATGGGGAGGAACTAGGGGCGCAGGTTGGTTTCCACCGCGTTGGCGAGGTCGTCGACTGTGAAAGGTTTTCGCAGAACCGGGGCTCCGGGGCCCAAGGCCGCCTCTAACTGCCCGGTTTCCGCGTAGCCGGTGACGAACACGATCGGCAGTTGGGGCAGCATCTCACGGGCGAGGCGGGCGACGTCGGCGCCGTGCATTCCGGGCATGGCGTAGTCGATCAGGGCGAGATCGGGCGCGGCGGAGTCGCGGAGCAACGTGAGCGCTTCCTCGCCGCCGGCGGCGCGGTGGACGGTGTGGCCGAGGGATTCAAGGGAATCGCCGAGGAACTGGCGGACGTCGTCGTCGTCGTCCACGACGAGGATTGTGGCGCGGCGACGGCTTTCGGCGGGGCTTGCCGAGGCTTCGCGCGGCGCCCCTTCGTCGGCGGGCGGCGCGGACGCCGGGAGCAGGATATCGACGCGGGTGCCTTCGCCAAGGCGGCTGTCGATGCGCAGGGTGCCGCCTGACTGGCGGGCGATGCCGTAGACCTGGGCGAGGCCGAGGCCGGTGCCCTTGCCCATCGGCTTGGTGGAATAGAATGGCTCGGTGGCGCGGGCGAGCACCTCTTCGCTCATGCCTTCGCCGGTGTCCTCGACGCTGATCCGGACGAAATCGCCGGCGGCGTGATCGGCTTCTTCGGGCAGTGTGACGCAGCCGGTGGAGATGGTCAGGCTGCCGCCGTCGGCCATCGCGTCGCGGCCGTTGATGGCGAGGTTGAGGATGGCGTTTTCAAGCTGGTTGGCGTCGCACAGGGCGAAGCGCGCTTTGCCCTCGAGCTGGACGTCGATCGCCACTTCGCTGCCGATCGTGTGACGCAGCAGCGTGCGCATGTTCTCGATCACGTCGTTGACCGCGACCGGCGCCATGCTGATCCGCTGGATGCGAGAGAAAGCGAGCAGCTGGCCGGTCAGCTTGGCGCCGCGGCGGCTGGATTCCAGAGCGCTTTGCGCCATGCGCTTGAGGCGCGGGTCCTCGACGCGGGAGGCGATGATCTCCAGCCCGCCCATGATCGGGGTGAGAAGATTGTTGAAATCGTGGGCGATGCCGCCGGTGAGCTGACCGACGGCTTCCATCTTCTGCGCCTGGCGAAGCGCCTCCTCGGCCCTGAGGCGCTCGCCGACTTCGGCCTGGAGGCGGTCGAGCGCGGCGCTCAGGTCGGCGGTGCGCTCGGCGACGCGTTTCTCGAGCGTTTCATTGCCTTCCCGAAGGGCCGCCTCCGCGGTCTTCAGCTCGGTGATGTCGTGGGCGACTCCGATGAAGCCGACATGCTCGCCGTTCGGACCCCAGCGCGGCTGCGAAACCGAGCGGATCCAGCGCCACTCGCCGTTGCTCCGGTAACGGCCGACCAGCTCGAAGGTGGAAAGGCTCGCTTCGCCGGCAACCGACTCGGCGACGATGCGGTCGGCGTCGTCGGGATGGATCACGGTCCGCCAGTCGAAGGTGATCGCTTCCTTGTAGCCTATGCCGAGGAACTCGACATAAGCGCGGTTGACGAAGCTTCGGGTGCGGTCGAGGCGCGAGACCCACATCGGCACCGGCGCGGAATCGGCGATGAGGCGGAAGCGCTCCTCGCTTTCGCGGAGCGCCTCCGCGGCGAGATGCCGCTCGCTAACGTCGTAGCCCTGGACGAAGATGCCGCTGGTCTTGCCGTCGGCGCCGACGATCGGGGCATAGACGAAATCCACCCAATGCTCTTCCACCGGAGCGCCGGGGCGGGGCTGGACCTCGACGCTCATGTCGCGGCCGTTGAAGGCCGTGCCGCTGCGGTAAACGCGGTCGAGCAGCTCGAAAAAGCCCTGGCCGCTGATGTCGGGCAGCGCCTCGCGAACGGTCTTGCCGGCAAGATCGCGGTGGCCAACGAGCTGGAGGTAGGCGGCGTTGATGATCTCGAACTGGTGCTCGGGCCCGCGCAGAACGGCCATGAAGCCGGGCGCCTGATCGAAGAACTGGCGGAGGCGCTCGGCCTCGCTGACCCGCTCGCGCTGGGCGAGCACGGACTGGGTGGTCTCGACGCAGGTGCACAGCATGCCGCCGACGCCGCCGGAGCGGTCGCGCACCGGGCTGTAGGAGAAGGTGAAAAAGGTCTGCTCCTCATAACCCTTGCGGGTCATGGTCAGCGGCAGGTCTTCGTAGAAGGTGGCTTCGCCGGAGAGGGCGCGCTGCGCGATCGGCTGGATGTCGCTCCAGATTTCGATCCAGATGTCCTCGAAACGGTGGCCGAGCGCATCGGGATGCTTGCCGCCGAGGATGTCGATGTAGCCGTCGTTGTACAAAAAACCGAGCTCCGGACCCCAGGCGAGGAACATCGGGAATTTGGAGGACAGGACGATGCTCGTCGCGGTCTTGAGCGCCTGCGGCCAGTCTTCGGGCGGACCGAGCGGCGAGGTCGTCCAGTCATGCTCGCGCATGCGCCGTCCCATGTCGCCGCCCTCAGCCAGGAAGGCGAGCGGATCGGGTTCCGGCGCGGCGGGGACGGAGGTCGTCATTGGGCGAACACAAGCTCCAGCACGCAAGGGACCCCCACCCCGGCCGGGGGAGCGAATAGCGACGGCGGCGGCGTTCGAAAAGACCTCAGCGCGCCGCCTGCTTTTCCACAGCGCGCATCACCCGCAAAAGGTTGCCGCCCATGATTTTGGAGATGTCGGCGTCGGAGAAGCCTTCCTTCTTGAGGCGCGCGGTGATGCGGGGGAGGGAGGCGACATCCTCCATGCCGATGACGCCGCCGCCGCCGTCCCAATCGGCGCCGAGGCCGATATGGTCGACGCCCATTACGGCGATCGAGTGGAGCATGGATTTCATGAACAGGTTGAAATCCGCCTCGGTGTAGCGGCGCTTGGCGTCGAGCGCGGCCTTGTCGGCGAGGAGGCGCTTGCGATCGGCTGGCCAGGTGGTTTCCCAGGCTTCCTGGCGGTCGGTGATGCCGTCGCGTTCCTCGGACGTGTCCTGCTGAACCAGGAAGACGGAGTTCATGAACATCACGCCGCCGGCCTTGGCGAGGCGGCGCATGCGGTCGTCGTCGATGTTGCGGCGGTGGTTGAAGATCGCCTTGGGGCCGGAGTGGGAAAGGATGATCGGCGCCTTGGACAGCGCCAGCATCTGGTCGAACACCGCGTCGGAGGAATGGCTGCCGTCGACGATCATGCCGAGGCGGTTCATCTCCGCCACCCACTGCTTTCCGAGCGGGGAAAGGCCGTTCCAGCGCGGCGTATCGGTGGTGGAATCGGCGAACTGGTTGTTCTTGCTGTGCACCGGCCCCGCCATGCGGACGCCGAGCTTGTGGTAGTAGCCGAGCAGCGAGAGATCGTTGCCGAGCGGATAGCTGTTCTCGATCGACTGGAGGACGATGCGCTTGCCTTGCCTGTGGATTCGCTCGACGTCGGCGGCGGTGGTGGCGAAGGCGAGCTTGTCGGGGTTGGCGGCGACGACGCGCTGGATCGCGGCGGCGCGGGCAAGGGCGTCGTTGCGCGCCTTGTTCATGGAGTCGGGATCGAGCCCGCCCTGCGACGTGTAGATGACAAAGAAGCCGCCATCGAGCCCGCCCGCTTCCATGCGGGGAATGTCGACCTGGCTGTTGTCCCAGCCATATTCGTGCCAACGGGTGAAATCCCAGTCGCCGGCGCGCTCGAACAGCACCGGCGTGTCGAGATGGGTGTCGAGCACCAGCATCTGTTCGTGAAGCAGCCGGTCGGCGGCGCTGACCGTGTCGTGGGCGGCGGCGGGCGCGGCGGCGAGGGCGATGGCGATGGCTAAAGCGGTGAGCGGGGCGAAACGCATGAACTTCCTCCTGTTGCGGCGAGGATTAGACAAGGCTGCGGGGCAGCGCTAGCGTCTGCCCATGTTCACCGACATGAAGCACGGCACGCGTGACGATTGGGCGCACATCGCCGCCGAGCACGGGCGGCATCAAAAGAGCGCGGCGGCGGCCCAGATCATGGAGTCTCTGGCGCGGCTGGAGCGGATCGAAGTCGGCTTCGGCGCCAACCAGCTCCAGCATTCGTTGATGGCGGGCACCCTGGCGCGGCGCGCCGGGGCGAGCGACGAGGAGGTGGTCGCGGCGCTTTGCCACGATCTGGGCAAGCTGTTCTCCATCCCCAATCACGGGCCGATCGCGGCCGAGATGCTCAAGCCTTATGTGCAGGGCGACATCTACCACGCGGTATACTGGCACCAGGAATTTCAGGGCCGCTATTATTTCGAGCATCTCGGCAAGGACCCTGAGGGGCGGGCGCGGTTCGTGCGCGAGAGCTGGTACGGGTTCGCCGAGAAGCTGGTCGACGAGTGGGACGCGCCGGCCTTCGATCCGGGGTTCGACGCCGATCCGCTGGAGAGCTTCGCGCCCGAGGTGACGAAGGTGTTCAGTACGCCGCGGGCAATGGTTTGACGGAGGGAAGACAGCGGCGGGCGCGTGCCCTTCGCGTTCGCGCGCTCACCTGAAGACAGAATTGAAGACCGCTCGTGGAACCCACGGAGGGGCGTTTCGGTTCTCGGGCGATGTCTATTCAACCGATCACTTGGCCGAGCCTTTCCGACTGGAAGGTGGTGCTGGTGCGCACCTGGAAGGAGGGGGGCGACGATAATGTCGGCCTGCTCGCCGCCGGGGTCGCCTTCTATTTCTTCCTGGCGTTCGTGCCGCTGCTCGCCTCGATCGTCCTGACCTATGGCCTGATCGCCGATCCGGCGACGGTGTCCGAGCATATCCGAACCCTTGCCCAGACCCTGCCGCGCGAGGCGGCGGCGATCATTGCCGACCAGCTCAAGGCCATAGCCGGCGGCGAGAAGAGCAGCGGCGAGGGCTTCGGCCTGCTGCTCGCCATCGCCCTTGCGATCTACGGCGCGAGCAAGGGCGCGGGCGCGATCATCACCGCGCTCAACATCGCGTATGAGATCAAGGAAACGCGCGGGTTCATCAGGAACACCCTGGTCTCGCTTGCCACCACGCTGGGCGCAATCGTGATGATCTTCGCGGTTGTGTTGGCAGGGTCGTTCATGGGCATGATCGAGCGGGTGCTGCCTTTCTCCTCGCCGGTGCTGCACTTCGTGCTGCAGATCGTTTCCGCGCTGATTGCCGTCGCGGTGGTCGGCATCGGCCTCTCTCTCCTCTACCGCTACGGGCCGAACCGTCCGGACGCACCCTGGGCGTGGGTGACGCCGGGCTCCGCCGCCGCGACGATCCTGTGGCTGCTCGCAAGCCTCGGCTTCGGCCTCTACGTCTCGAACTTCGGCAACTACAACGCAACCTACGGCTCCTTGGGCGGCGTGGTGGTGTTCCTGACCTGGCTTTATCTCACCAGCTACGTCGTGCTGATGGGCGGCGAACTCAATTCGGAGCTGGAGCGCATGCAGTCGGAGAAGAACCCGGCCTTCGCGCCCGCGGCGGGGCCGCAACCGGGTGGGGCTGCCGATGACGCCGCGCCCGCTTCGGCCGCCGTTCAGCCCATGAAAGCGCCAGTGCCCACGCAGTCTCGATCAGCGCCGGAACAGGATGACTCTGGAAGCAAGACCGCGCTGGCGCTCCTGCTCGGCGGCGGCGCGGCGCTCGGCCTTCGCCTGTGGCGCGGCCGGCGGCGCAAGGAGACGGGTGAGGTCTTCTACACCTACAAGGAAAAAGGCGCGTCGTTGCACCTCGAGGCCTGAGCGTCAGTCCCGCCGCATCGCCACTTCTGCGAGGCTCTCCGCCTCAATCAGCAGTTGATCGTCCGACGTGCCGGTGGCGGTGCGTTCGCGGCCGACGATGACCAGGACGGGGACGGCCATCGGCGACACTCGGTTGAGGGTGACGTGGAGCATGGTGCCCTGGGCGCGGTCGAGAAGGCGGGCGAGGCGGCCGACGTCGGTCATCCGCTCGCGCGCGTCGTTCCAGGCGGCGCGGAGCAGCAGGTGATCGGGCTCGTAGCGGCGCAGCACGTCATAGATGAGGTCGGTTGAGAAGGTGACCTGCTTGCCCGACTTGCGCTTGCCGGGGTGATGGCGCTCGACGAGGCCGCCGATCACGGCGACCTCGCGGAAGGCCCGCTTGAGGAGGTTGGAGCCCTGCACCCATTCGACGAACTCGTTCTCGAGGATATCGGGGGAGAACAAGGCGGCGGGGTCGGTGATCGGCTCCAGTCCGTAGCAGGCGAGGGCGTAATCGTTGGAGACGAAGCCGAGCGGCTTGAGCCCCGAGCTTTCCATCCGGCGGGTGATCAGCATGCCGAGCGACTGGTGGGCGTTCCAGCCTTCGAAGCTGTAGGCGACCATGTAGTGGCGGTGCTCGTGCGGAAAGGTTTCGACGAGGAGCTGGTCGGGGCGGGGGAGAACGGAGCGGTAGGCCTGCACTTCCAGCCAGTCGCGCACGTCGTCGGGAAAGCGCGGCCATTCGTCGCGGTCGTAGAGGAAGTTGCGCACCCGGTCGGCGAGGTTGGTGCTCATCGCCATCCGGGCGCCGACATAGGTGGGGATGCGGGCCGATTTCGAAGATGCGCGGACCTGGAGGTCGGTGCCTTCGATCCGCTCCACCTCCAGCACGAGGCCCGCGAAGTAGAAAGTGTCGCCGGGCGAGAGCGTGGAGGCGAAATACTCTTCCACCGTGCCGAGCTTGCGGCCGTTGCGGAAGCGCACGTCGAGCAGCGGCGCATCGACGATGATGCCCGCGTTCATCCGGTGCTGCTGGACGAAGCGCGGGTGGGAAACGCGCCAGGTGGCGCCGGTTCCCGGAGTAGGGTCCGGCTCGCGGGCCAGGCGGCGGAAGCGGTCGTATGCCTTCAGCGAATAACCGCCGCTTTCGATATATTCGAGGACCTGGCGGAAGAGATCGGCGGAGAGGCCGGCATAAGGCGCGGCGGAGCGTACCTCGTCCAGCATCTCGTCTTCCCGGAACGGCGCGGCGCAGGCGGCGGCCATGACGTGCTGGGCGAGGACGTCGAGGGCGCCGGGACGGAAGATTTCGGGGTCGAGCTCGCCATCCTCGATCGCGTCCAGGGCGGCGCGGGCTTCGAGATATTCGAAGCGGTTGCCGGGGACGAGGATCGCCTGCGAGGGCTCGTCGAGGCGGTGGTTGGCGCGGCCGATACGCTGGAGGAGGCGCGACGAGCCTTTCGGCGCCCCCATCTGGATGACCAGATCGACATTGCCCCAGTCGACGCCGAGATCGAGGCTTGCGGTGCAGACCAGGGCGCGCAGCTTGCCTTCGGCCATCGCGTTCTCGACCTTGCGCCGCGCTTCGATCGAGAGCGAGCCGTGGTGGATGCCGATGGGCAGGTGGTTCTCGTTTTCCGTCCACAGGTCCTGGAAGATCAGCTCGGCGAGGCTCCTCGTGTTGCAGAAGATCAGGGTGGTCTTGTGCTTCTCGATCTCGCGCATGACGTTTTCGGTCGCCCAGCGGCCGGAATGACCGGACCAGGGGATGCGCTCGTCCTCGGGGAGCATGATCGAGATGTCGGCTTCGGCGCCTTGTTCGCCGATCACCACCTCGACGGTTTCGATGTCGGCGTGGGGCGCGAGCCAGCCTTGATAGGCTTCGGGATCGGACACGGTGGCGGACAGGGCCACGCGGCGCATGCCGGGCGCGAGCTTCTGGAGGCGGGAGAGCGCGAGGCTGAGCAGGTCGCCGCGCTTGCCGGTGGCGAAGGCGTGGACCTCGTCGATGACGATCGCCTTCAGGTTGGCGAACAGGATCGCGCTGTCTTCGTGGCTGAGGAGGAGGCTTAGCGATTCCGGCGTAGTGAGGAGGATGTGGGGCGGGCGTACGCGCTGGCGCGCCTTGCGGTCGGAAGGGGTGTCGCCGGTGCGGGTTTCGACGCGGATCGGCAGGTCCATCTCGGCGATGGGCGTGAGGAGGTTGCGCTGGACGTCCACGGCAAGCGCTTTGAGGGGAGAGACGTAGAGGGTGTGGAGGACATTCTGCGCCAGCCCACTACCACCCCGCTCGTCTCGAGCCACCTCCCCACCCCGCTCGTCTCGAGCCACCTCCCCACCCCGCTCATCTCGAGCCAAATCCCCACCCCGCTCATCTCGAGCGAAGTCGAGAGACGTGTCTGGGCAGTCCGTGCCAGGGTCTCTCGACTTCGCTCGAGACGAGCGGATTTTTTGCGGCGCCCCGACTTCGGATTCAATCAGGTCCGCCAGCGTCGGCAGGAACCCCGCCAAGGTCTTCCCCGCCCCGGTCGGCGCCACAAGCAGCGCATTGCGCCCGGCGCGCGCCGCCGCCAGCATTTCGAGCTGGTGCCGCCGCGGCTGCCAGCCCTTGGCTTCGAACCAGGCGGCGAGCGGCGCCGGGAGGGGGGCTTCAGGGCCGGTCATCGGGCGCGACGATGCTCAGCGGCGCGCCGCGCGGCAAGCCTTTCGCCTCAGGCGGTCTTGTCGTGATCGTGGCGGTGGGCGTTTTCCTCGTCGTAGAGGCGGCGGGTGGCGTCCTCCGTGCGGTCCATGCCGCCCTTGTTCTTCTTGTTCTTGAGGAACGCCCAGCCGAGCACGAGAACGATCAACAACGGGCCGACGATGTTCAAGATCGCCCAGCTTCCAGCACCCAGATCCATGATCCGCTCCTTTGTATCCGTGGGGCGCCGGGCTTTCGCCGAGGCGCCTTTCACACCATATAGCTCTCGTGGCCCGTCTCGGTTCCTGGATTGAGCCTTTTCCCGAAGGCATTTACGTGAAGCCCGCCGATGCGTGGGTGGATCCGAGCCAGCCAAAGGCGCGGGCTTTGGTGACGCACGGCCATGCCGACCACGCCCGCGGCGGCCACGAAAAGGTCTGGGCGACGCCTGAGACGCTGGCCATCATGGACTGCCGCTATGGCGAGCAGCACGGTGCCTGCCCCGTCGCCTATGGCGAGGTGGTGCGGATCGGCGACGTCGATGTCAGCTTCGTGCCGGCCGGGCACGTGCTTGGTTCGGCGCAGATCGTGCTCGAACATAATGGCGAGCGGGTGGTGGTCTCGGGCGATTACAAGCGCCGGCCGGACCCGACCTGCCTGCCGTTCGAGCCGGTACCGTGCGACATCTTCATCACCGAGGCGACCTTCGGGCTCCCCGTGTTCCGCCACCCGGACACGACGGCGGAGATCGACCGGCTGCTGCTTCGGCTGTCGGAGAACCCTGACCGCTGCATCCTGATCGGCGCGTATGCGCTGGGCAAGGCGCAGCGGCTGATGATGGAGCTTCGCGGACGCGGCTACCACGAGCCGATCTACATCCACGGTGCGCTGCAGCGCTTGTGCGACCTCTACAAGGAGCATGGCATCGCGCTCGGCGAGCTTCGGCCGGCGACCGAGGCCAAGAAGGAGGAGCTGAAGGGCAAGGTGGTGGTGGCGCCGCCCGGCGCGCTCAACGACCGCTGGTCGCGGCGCCTGCCCGATCCGATCACCGCAATGGCCTCAGGCTGGATGCGGGTGCGGCAGCGGGCGGTGCAGAGGAATGTCGAACTGCCGCTGATCGTCTCCGACCACGCCGACTGGGACGAGCTGACGACGACCATCCAGGAGCTTGCACCCCGCGAAGTGTGGATCACCCACGGCCGCGAGGACGCGCTCAAGCACTGGTGCATGACCCGCCAGATCAAGGCGCGCGAGCTCAATCTGGTCGGCTACGAGGACGAGGACGACTGAGCCGCTGAGCGGCAGCCGCTTGCCCTACCTTCCGAGCAGTACCCTGGCTTGGGTGGCGATCTGGGCGAGCATCGGCGAGGTCGTGATCGGCGCGTTCTTGGCGCGGTCCACCACGCGGCGGAACTGCTCGATCCGCGGTCCTTGCGACCTCACCCATTCCTCCACCGCCTCGGCCGGCTCGGCGCCGCGCTTCCTTGCAAGGAAGTCGAGGCGGAGCTGCTCGAAGTCGCGGGCGAGGCCGGCGGTGAGCAGGCGCTCCCACTGGTCCTTGGCCTGGAAGCGGTTGGCCACCGTCTGCGCCCAGTCGAGGCCGAGCGCTTCGCCGAGCCGCGTGTAGGCGTTGGTCAGCGCGATCTCGTCGACGCCGAGCTTGCGGCCAAGCGCCGCGACGCCGACGCCGCCGTTCAGCTCGTAGAGCCTGACCAGCCGCTCCGCGATGTGCGCGGGTGCGCCGAGCTCGATAAGCCGCAGGCGGCGGGTGGCCGCCTCGTTGGCGATTTCCTGGCGGAGGAGCTGGCCGACGGCCACGTCCAGCTTGGTGAGGCCGGGCTGGAGATTGTCGACGATTTCGGCAAGCTTGGCGCTGGCCGGCGTGTTGCGCAGGATGTCGGCGATGTGGAGCTGGAGCGCATTGGACGCTTCGTCGAACAGCTCCAGGCGAAGCTGCTCGGGCACGTCCACCGTGTCGAGTTCTTCCCAGAAGCTGCCCATGTCGAACAGGCGCTCCGCCGCCACGAACGCCGCGGCGACCTGGCCGAACGACGCGCCTTCTTCTTCGGAGAGGGTGAAGGCGGCGGTGAGGCCGAGGCGGTTGACGAAGCGGTTGGCGATCTTGGTTGCGATGATCTCGCGGCGGAGGCGGTGCTCCAGGATCGCCTGCTCCTGCCGGACCTGCATGGTCTTGGGGAACGCCGCCAGCAGCTCGGGCGTAAGGGTCGGATCTTCGGTGATCCGGCCGGTCTCCAGCGCCGCCTGCAGCGCCATCTTGGAGGTCGAGAGCAGCACCGCGAGCTCGGGCCTGGTCAGGCCTCGGCTTTCCTGCCCGCGCCGCATCAGTTCCTCGTTGGTCTCGATGCCCTCGACGGTGCGGTTGAGGCGGCCGCTTTCCTCCAGGATTTCGATGGCGCGGATCAGCGGCGGCAGATCGGCCGCGCCGCCGCGCTCGGCGATGGACAGCGCAAGCGACTGGAGGCGGTTGTCCTCCAATACGATGGCCGCGACTTCGTCGGTCATCTCGACGAGGAGGGCGTTGCGGTCCTCGAACGCGAGGCGGCCTTCGATCATTTCCCGATTGAGCGGGATCTTGATGTTGACCTCATTGTCCGAGCAATCGACGCCGGCCGAATTGTCGATGAAGTCGGTGTTGATCCGCCCGCCCGCTTGCGCGAATTCGATCCGCCCGGCCTGGGTGATGGCCAGGTTGGCGCCCTCGCCGATCGCCTTGGCGCGCACTTCGCCGCCGGTGATGCGGATCGCGTCGTTGGCGGGATCGCCGACCTCGGCATTGCTCTCGTTTTTCGAGCGGATGTAGGTGCCGATGCCGCCGAACCAGATGAGGTCCACCGGCGCTTTCAGGATGGCGGTAATCAGGTCCGCCGGCGCGATCTCCTCGACGTCGAGGCCGAACAGGGCGCGCACTTCCGGCGTCAGCGGGATGGTCTTCTGGCTGCGCGGGAAGATGCCGCCGCCGGCCGAGATCAGGCCCTTGTCATAATCCTCCCACGACGAGCGCGGCAGCTCGAACAGGCGCGCGCGCTCGTTCCAGCTTTTCGCCGGATCGGGATCGGGATCGAGGAAGATGTGGCGGTGATCGAAGGCGGCGACCAGCTTGATCGCCTTGGAGAGCAGCATGCCGTTGCCGAACACGTCGCCCGACATGTCGCCGACGCCCGTCACCCGGATCGGCTGGGTCTGCACATCGACGCCCATTTCGGCGAAGTGGCGCTGCACGCACACCCACGCGCCCTTGGCGGTGATGCCCATCGCCTTGTGGTCGTAGCCCTGGCTTCCGCCAGACGCGAAGGCGTCGCCGAGCCAGAAGCCGCGCTCCAGCGCAAGCGCGTTGGCGACGTCGGAAAAGGTCGCCGTGCCCTTGTCGGCGGCGACGACGAAATAGGGATCGTCCTTGTCGAGCACGCGCACCTTTTGCGGGTGGACGACCTTGCCTTCGACGATGTTGTCGGTGACCGACAGAAGCGAGCGGATGAAGATGCGGTAGCTTTCCGTGCCTTCCGCGATCCAGGCGTCGCGGTCCGACACGGGCGGGAGCTGCTTGGGGTAGAAGCCGCCCTTGGCGCCGGTCGGCACGATGACCGCGTTCTTGACGAGCTGCGCCTTCATCAGCCCGAGGATTTCGGTGCGGAAGTCGTCGCGCCGGTCGGACCAGCGCAAGCCGCCGCGGGCGATCGGGCCGCCGCGCAGGTGGATGCCCTCGACGCGCGGCGAATAGACCCAGATTTCGCGCCACGGCACGGGCTTGGGCAGGCCGGGAACGCCGGAACTGTCGAACTTGAAGGCGAGCGCTTCGTCGGCGGCGGGCGCAAAGGCGTTGGTGCGCAGCGTCGCCTTGATCACGGCCAGGAACAGGCGAAGGATTCGGTCCTCGTCGATGGCGGCGACCTGGGCGAGGCTGTCGCGGATGGCGCTTTCGGCGGCGGCCGTAGCGGCCTCGCGGTTGCCGGCGCCGGCCGGATCGTGGAGCGCGTCGAACAGGGCGACCAGGCCCTGAGTCACCGCGGGCGCGCGGCGAAGCGCATCGACGGCGGTCATCAGGCTGTACGAAATCCCGGTCTGGCGAAGGTAGCGGAACCAGGCGCGGAACAGCACCACGTCGCGGCGGCCGAGGCCGGCGGCGACGAGGAGCTGGTTGAAGGGATCGTTCTCGGCCTTGCCTTCCAGCACGTCGGCAATCGCGCGCTCGACGAGTTCGGCGCGCTCGAGCACCGGCGCGGCGTCGCCCGAGCGGGTCTCCAGCACGAAATCGTGGATGTAGCCGAGCCGGCCGTCGTCGAGCGCCGTCGGCACTTCCTCGAGCACCCGGAATCCGAAATTCTCGAACACCGGAACCGCGTCCGACAGCGGGATCAGGTCGGCGAGGCGATAGGTCTTGAGGTGCAGCCGGTTGGGCGCATCCTCACCGCCTTGGTAGAGGCGCGCGCCGCGCTGATCCATGCCCTGCAGCGCGCTGATCCGAAGCACGTCCTCCGCCGCTTCCTCGGCCGATGTGCCGAGCCGGTAGCCTTCGGGAAAATCGGGGAAATAGGAGATTGCGAGGCGGGTCGCGCGCTGCGCGCCGACCAGATTGCCGAGCGCTTCCTCGACCGCGGGCTCCCAGCCGCGGACCATTTCGTGGAGACGGCGGTTCAGCTCGGCGACATTGGGCGTCTCCGTCTCCGGCCCGACGTAAAGGGTGTAGCGGATCAGGGCGAGATCGCCGTCGCCAAGCTCCACCGACCAGTTGGAAATGCGGCCTGACGATTCGGTCTCGATCATCGATCCGATCGCCAGGCGGCGGCGGGTGGTGAGCTCGTCGCGGGGCAGCCAGACAAAGGCGAACATATTGCCCTTGAGCAGCGAGCGGACGAGGATGATCGTCGGCCGCGGCCGGTCGGCGAGCGACATGGCGGTGGTGACGAGCTCGCGCACGCAGTCCATCGACAGGCCGACGAGGAGATCGTGGGGAAGGGCGTTGACCGCATGGCGAAGCGCCTTGCCGCTGTGGCCGGACGGGTCGAAGCCGAACTCCTCCTCGAGCTGCTTCAGGCGCGCGTTGAGCAGCGGCACCTTCTCCACCGGCGAGCTCAGCGCTTCGCTGGTCCAGAGGCCGGCATGAACCCCGATACCCGTGATCCTGTCGCCATCGCGCACCGGCACCACCACGAGGTCCAGCGGCACGCGGCGGTGAACGGAGGCGCGGCGCTCGGCCTTGGCCATGAGCGGGATGGAGCCGCCCGATTCGAAGTAACGAATGGCGCCCATCGAGCCGCCCGGATCGGTCGGGTCGCCGGGGAAGCGGAACAGGCCAAGCGCGTCGCGGGCACCCCCGTCGGGCGTTTCGACTTCGTAGCCGAGCAGCGTCATCGCCCCATCGGCGAACCAGCGCAGCAAGGCCGCGCCGTTGGGATCGGCCGTGGCATCGGCGTCCTGGCGCATGCGGGCCTGCATGGTGCGCCAATCGGTGACCGCGGCGCGCACGTCGGCGAGCACCCGGCGAATCTCGGCGACGACGTCCTTGCGGCCGCGGGCATCCTCGCGGTCGACCTCGAGATACATCATCGATTCGCGCCGTTCCTCGTCGTCGCAGAGCGGGCCGAGGGCGGTGAGGACATCGTCGGCGTCGCGCGTCACGCAGACCACCGGGTGGAGCAGGCGGTGAACGGTCAGGCCGCGCGCCGCCAGCGTGTTGGCGACGCTGTCGACCAGGAAGGGCATGTTGTCGTTGACGATGGCGATGCGCATTCGGCGCTGGCCAAGCGCGCCGCCCAGCGTTTCGACGCGGACGAGAGGCTCGCCCCGGGGACGGCTGATCGCGCAGGCGGCGACGAATTCGGCCGCTTCGCGCCGCCGCTCGGGCCCGAAATCCGCGACCTCGCCGGGCAGCGCCCCGGTGACGAGGGCGTCGGCAAGGGTTTCGAGAATCCGCACGTCGGCGGTGCTTGCCGCGACGTTGCTGTCCGAGTTCATAGCTTGGCTCCGATGGGCCGGCGCCGGCAGCGCCGCGGGGATGGCCGCCCTATGCTCCCCCTCGCCGCGAGGGGCAACCCCGGGCGGCGGGGGGCGGGGGCTTAGCGCCAGCCGAGCGAGCGGCGCTTGCGCATGATCAGGGTCGGCCACTCGCCATGATCGACCCGCCCGGCAAGCATCAGGCCGTGGCGGCGGTATGCCGTCGCGACACCCTCCGCCTGATGATCGAGCAAGCCGGCGAGGATCAGGCGGCCGCCCGCGGCAATCGCCTTCGATACGGAGGGCGCCATGGCGATCAGCGGCGGGGCGAGAATGTTGGCGATGACGAGATCGTACGGTGCCCGGGCCAGAAGGCGGGGATGGTCCATCCCTTCCGCAACGGTGAGCTCAAGCTGGCCGCGCAGGCGTCCGAGTTTAACCCCGTTTATGCCGGCATTCTCCTCGGTGACCTCGATCGACACCGGATCGATGTCGGAGGCGGCGGCGCGGGCGTTGGGCCAGATCCGCATCGCCGCAAAGGCGAGCAGGCCGGTGCCGGTGCCGAGATCGAGTATTTCGGATGGGGAGATGCCCTGGTCCTTGAGGCGGGACAGAGCGACCAGGCAGCCGCTGGTGGTTTCATGCTGGCCGGTGCCGAAGGCGCGCCCGGCGTCGATCTCGAGCGCGATCGCGTCGGCGGGCACTTCGTCGCGGTGGGCGGGGGTGTGGACAAAGAAGCGGCCGGCGCGGATCGGCTCAAGACCTGCCTGGCTCAAGGTCACCCAGTCGCGCTCCTCGACGGGCTCGACGATTGGCTCCACCGCTCCGGCGCTCGGCACAAGGGTCTTGAGCAGGGCGACCAAATCCCCGCTCGGTTCCTCACTGAAATACGCGTCCATGCGCCACTCGTCGGGCCGCGCCGGATCCGGCTCGCTGGTCATCAGCACGGGTGGGAAGTCGAGATCGGCAAAGGCTGGAACGTCGTCGGGAAGCGCTTCGGCTTCGGCCTTGGTGCAGGGCAGAGTAACTTTCCAGCTCTGCGCCTCAGCGGACATAAGAGGCGCCGTTGACGTCGATCACCGCACCGGTCGAGGATGCCGGCGCATCGGTCGCCAGCCAGCGCACGGTTTCGGCGACTTCATCGGCGGTGGCGACTCGGCCGAGCGGGATGTCGGCGGTGATCTGCTGGCCGCCGCGGCTGGCGAGATAATCCTCCACCATGTCCGACGCGGTGAAGCCCGGGCAGACGGCGAAGGCGAGGATTCCGTCTGCCGCATAGCCGCGCGCGATCGACTTGGTCATGGCGACCATTCCGGCCTTGGACGCGGCATAATGCCAATGCTGGGGCGAATCGCCGCGATAGGCGGCGCGGCTTGCGATGTTGACGATACGGCCACCACGGGGTCCCCGCAAAGTACTACTTTGCGGGGTTTCCCCTTTATGGTCGCGGAAGTGGGTGACTGCGAGGCGGCACAGCTCGGCCGAGGCGGTGAGATTGACGCGCATGGTGCGCTCCCAGCCCTGCACCCATTCGGAATGGGGCAGGTGGATCGGCGCGGCTTCGAAGACGCCGGCATTGTTGACCAGCACGTCGATGCGCCCGCTGAGCCGCTCCAGCGCCTCCGCCCACAAGGCTTCCGCCGCGCCGGGCTGATCGAGGTCGGCCGCGATCGCGCCGTCGCCGCCGCGCGAGCTGTGGCCGACGACGTTGTGGCCCTGGAGGGAAGCAAGGATGGCCTTGCCGATGCCGCGGCTGGTGCCGGTGATGAGGATGTTGCGGGTCTGGGTCATGGCCGCGTGCCTAGACCGGCGCGGCGCGACTTTGAAGCCCCCGGCGATGCCCCGCCGGCCCGTGAAAATGCTTCGCAAAGGCGCGCGCGCGGAATAGTCTCCCAGCCATGGGGGAAAGCGAATCCTTGTTCGAGGAAGTGCCGCAGGTCGGTTCGGCCGACCGGCTGACGCTCGACCTCGAGGGGTGGGAAGGGCCGCTCGATCTTCTCCTCACGCTTGCGCGCTCGCAGAAGGTGGACCTGCGCGAAATCTCCATTCTCGCTTTGGTCGAGCAATATCTCGCCTTCATCGCCGATGCGAAGAAGCTCAAGCTGGAGATCGCCGCCGATTACCTGGTGATGGCGGCGTGGCTCGCTTACCTCAAATCCTGCCTGCTCCTGCCCAAGGACCCGGAGCAGGACCCGAGCCCCGAGGAGCTGGCGCTGCGGCTCCAGCTTCGCCTGCAGCGCCTGGCGGCGATGCGCGAGGCCGGCGTGCGGCTGATCAATCGCGATAGGCTCGGCCGCGACGTCTTCGTCCGCGGCGCGCCGGAGGGGTTGCGGGTGATCCGCAATGCGCTGTGGCAGGCCGATCTCTACGACCTTATCGCCGCTTACGGTTCGGTCCGCGCGCGCACCGAGCCTGCGGTTCACATGGTCCACCGCCGGCCGGTGATGACGCTCGACGAGGCACTGACCCGGGTTGAGCGGATGCTCGGCCTCAAGGTGCAGTGGACGCGCATCGAGGCCTTCCTGCCGGCAACGCATGACCCGGAATATCGCAAGTCGGCGCTTGCCTCGAGCTTCGTCGCGGCGCTGGAGCTTGCCAGGCGCGGGCGGCTGGAGCTCGACCAGGAAGCGGCGTTCGCGCCGCTGTTTCTGCGGTCGGCATGAACGAGCTTTCCGACGATCTGCGCGCCGTTGAAGCGGTGCTGTTCGCCGCCGCCGAACCAATGGGCGCCGACGAGATCGGCGAGCATGTCGGCGCGGGTGTGGACGTGAAGGCCGCGCTTGCCGAGCTTGCAAGCCACTATGCCGGGCGCGGCATCAACCTGGTGGAGCGTGGGCGAAAATGGCACTTCCAGACCGCCGGCGACATGGCCCACCTCCTCCGCCGCGAGCGCGACGAGAGCCGCAAGCTGTCCCGCGCCGCGGTCGAGACGCTGGCGATCATCGCCTACCATGAGCCAGTCAGCCGCGCCGAGATCGAGGCGATCCGGGGCGTGCAGATATCGAAGGGCACGCTGGACGTGCTGATGGAGGCGGGCTGGGTCCGTCCCGCCGGCCGCCGCGAAGTACCCGGGCGGCCGCTTACCTATGCCACCACCACCGCCTTTCTCGCCCATTTCGGGCTGGAAAGCCGCCGCGACCTGCCGGGCATCGACGATTTGAAGGCGGCGGGGCTGCTCGATCCGATCGATGCGGCGCTGGAACAGCTCGTGCTGGAAACGGGGCCGGAGGGAGACTAAGGCAAAGGGCGCACCAATATGCTTCGCCGCCGCGCGGCGGGGCGTGTGCCGCCATTGCGGGAAACCGGCGCTGCCCCTAGGTAGGCAGCCAAGCCTTTATCGGAGAATATGGATCATGGGTGGTTTCAGCATCTGGCATTGGCTGATCGTCGGGATCATCATCCTTCTCTTGTTCGGCAAGGGCCGCTTTTCCGACATGATGGGCGATGTCGCCAAGGGCCTGAAAAGCTTCAAAAAGGGCATGACGGAGGACGAGGAGGCCGCGGCCAGGCCCGCGCCGCTCGCCGAGCCGCGACGCCTGCGCGATGACACGCCGCTCGACACAGCCCCGGAGCCGAGGGTGGAGCGCACGGTTGAGATCGACAAAACCGACGCCCGGCGCGAGCCCTAAACCGTTTAGCCGCCGCCTGAGCGCGCGCCATGTTCGACATCGGCTATTCCGAGCTGCTGATCATTGCCGTGGTGGCGCTGATCGTGATCGGCCCCAAGGATCTGCCGCGCGTGATGCGCACCGTTGGCCAATGGGTCGGCCGCGCCCGCGGCATGGCCCGCCACTTCCGCTCCGGCATCGACACCATGATGCGCGAATCCGAGCTTCAGGAAATGGAAAAGAAGTGGCGCGAGGATAATGAGCGGATCATGCGCGAGCATCCCGGCGCGGTCGGCGCGTGGGATTCGGCCGCGGGCATGCCGGCGCCCGACAGCGTGCCGCCGCTGGCTCCCGCGCCGGAAGACGAGGTAGGCGAGCGGGACCCGTGGGTTTCCGCCGCGTCGCCGGAGCCGCCCTCCCTGGATGAGCCGGCCGCGCCGCCCGCCGACGCGGCTCCCGCGCGCGCGCCAGGGGAGCCGCTGCCGTGAGGGAGCTGGATGACAGCCGCGCGCCCTTGATGGAGCATCTGATCGAGCTGCGCCGGCGGCTGATCTGGTCGTTCCTGGCGCTGGGTGCCTGCTTTGCGGTGTGCTTCTATTTCGCCGACCACATCTTCGCCTTTCTCGCCCAGCCGCTGGTGAAGGCGTTCGGCGAGGGTGAGGGCACGTTGATTTACACCAAGCTGTACGAAGCCTTTTTCGTGCAGATCCGCGTAGCCCTGTTCGCCGCGTTTTTCCTGGCGTTCCCGATCATCGCCAACCAGATCTGGCTGTTCGTCGCGCCCGGCCTCTACGCCAAGGAGAAGCGGGCCTTTCTGCCCTTCCTGATCGCGACGCCGGTGCTGTTCGGGCTTGGCGGGGCGCTGGCTTATTATGTGGTGATGCCGACGGCCTTTAAGTTCTTCCTGAAGTTCGAAGGCAATCTCGGCGGCATCAAGCAGGAGGCGCTGCCCGCGGTCGGCGATTACCTGTCGCTGGTGATGCACTTCATCTTCGCCTTTGGAATCGCCTTCCTGCTGCCGATCCTGCTGATGCTTCTGGAACGGGCGGGGATCGTCACCCGCCAGCAGCTGACGCGCGGCAGGCGTTATGCCATTTTGGGCGCATTCGTGATCGCAGCGGTGGCGACTCCGCCCGACGTCCTGTCGCAGTTCATGCTCGCGATCCCGCTGATCGTTTTGTACGAAGTGTCGCTGATCGCCATCTGGTTCACCGAGCGCCGCCGCGCCAAGGACGTGGTGGAAGCCGAGGCGAGTGGCGACGCGCCCGGCGACGCGGCGTAGCGGGCAGACGCGCTCGTTCCGCACGAGGCAGCCGCGAAAGGCCGCCACGATCCCACCCATACAAAGCGGCCTCCGCCGCGGCCCATGCCTGCCGAAGTGCGCGGGGCTCCAGTTCCTCCCCGTCCGCCAGGATGGGGAGGGGAACCATGCGCAGCATGGTGGAGGGATAATTTCCTCGGGTAAGAGGCTCCCGCGTGCAGCCTCACGGTACAGGGCACCTACCCCTCCACCAGCTTCGCTGGTTCCCCTCCCCATCTCGCGATGGGGAGGAACTTAGGCCCCGGCGTACGGTCTCTCAGCGCCACCCCCACCCCCGGCCCTTCCCTCCGGTAGCGCGGTGCCTTTGCGCATATGCCGGTGCCGGGGGAGGGGAGTTTCACGCCGTGCGGGACATGTGCCCACGCACAAAAAAAGGGCCGCCCGTGAAGGCAGCCCCAATCTCGAAACGCTGTCTGGCCCGGTTCAGGTGGCCTTGTCGCCGGCCTCGCCGACGGACTCGATGTCCTCGCCGGCACCCTTGACGGTGTTGCAGGCGCTGAGCGCGAGGCTCGTGGTGATTGCGAAAAGGGTGACGAGCTTACGAACCATGATCGGTCTCCTGTGCGGCTCCGGCGCGCGCTGCGCCTGGAGCAGACGTTGGCAGAGCGTGCGGACGGCGGCTTTGGTTCCGGACAGGGTCCGGGGCGGCCGCCGTCCGCGCGGGTTCCTAGATCGCCTTGTCGCCGGCCTCGCCGACGGACTGAACGTCTTCGCCGACGCCCTTCACGGTGTTGCAGGCGCCGAGGGCAAGGCTGGCGGTGACGGCGAAAAGGGCAAGAAGCTTACGGGCCATGATCATTCTCCAACAAAGGCTCGGCGCGTTTTTAAATCGGCCGCGCCAGGTGAAAGGCTAATCGCGCGGCGGGCCAAGTGGTTCCGGAGGAGCAACGGCCAAGCGGCGGGCCGTGGACCGGCAGCGGCGGATGAGCGGCAGCGGGTGAAGCCCGGCGGGGGGGGCGGCGGCGTGGCCGGAAGGGCCTCGCTGTGCAGGGCGGCTCGGCCGGAAGAGGGGCGCCCCTCCGCGCCGCACAAAAGAAAAGGCGCCGAGTGGCGCCTTGCTTGGGTCTGGGAGGTATTCGAGCCCGGAGCCGCCATCGGGGGGGGGGGATGGCGGGTCCGGGCTCGTTGGTGGATAGCGAGAGCGGGGGGGCAAAAGGTCGCTATCCGAAGGACATAACGGCCATCGGGCGAGTGGGTTCCCGGCGCATATCGAAAAACTTTATGCAATGGTGTTCGCTGGCTTTCGGCAGTTCGCCACCCTGTTTGAAGCGCGCGGCGTCTTCCCCCCTCCTTGTCATTCCCGCGAAAGCGGGACCCCCGCCTTCGCGGGGGTGACGGCGGAAGGTGAGGCGGTCGCCGGTGGTGCAGCAGGCAAAAGAAAAGGCGCCGGAGGCGCCTTGCGGGAGGGGGAAGGGTGAGCCCGGAGCCGCCACCGGGGGGGGGGAGGTTGGCGGGTCCGGGCTCATTTTAGCGAACAGCGAGAGCGGGGGGGGCAAAAGGTCGCTGTTCGAATGACATAACGGCAGAACCGGGCGGGGGTTCCCGGGCGGCCTCGAAAAAAGTGCGCTTCGTGCATTTTTCTCGCAACCGCCGACCGCCGCGGCGGATTGAAGGGGGTGAAGGAGACTATTTCCGTGGCCCAGCCCCCCAAATCGACCCCGCACAGCGATCTCACCGGCGTCCATCGCGACGAGAAAACCAATATCGAAACGGCGAACGAGGCCGGCCAGGATTCCGGCACGGTCGCCAAGGACCAGAAAAGGGCGGTCGGCTACCCGGATTATTCGGAAGACGAAACCAATCCGGACGGGCCGCGGCCCTAGGCCCCGGCTCAGCCGTCGCCCTTGTCGACCACGGTGATGGCGAGCTGGTAGCGGCCGGTGTCCCGGTCGCGGTCAATGGCGGAGCGGAGCTGGCGGGAGAGGCCGGTGACGATCCGCTCGAACCGGTCGGCAAGCTTCTCGTCGCACGGAATGTCGGCGCGCAGGCTTTCTGATTCCACCACAAGCGAGGCCTGCTTGCCGGTGTCTCCGGCGGTGAGCGAGATGGCAACGTTCTGCGCGCCGCAGAACATCGCGAACTCGACCAGCTCGGTAATCAGGAACGCCACCGACACCGCAACGTCCTGGGTCACGTAATAAGGTTCGAGGTCGAGCCGGATCGCCATTCCGGAGGCGACCTGGGGGGCGGTGGCGCGCAGGTTCGCGGCAAGCTCCGAAATCAGCGGCTTGAGCGCAACGCCGCGATTTTCCTCAAGCTCGGCATAATGGTTGCGGTGCACCACCGCCAGGGCGTCCACCCGCCGCTGGATCGAGGCATAGGCGGCCGCCACGTCCTCGCTCGCCGCGCCGCGGGCGTGGAGGTTGAGCAGCGAGGCGACGACCTGCAGGTTGTTCTTCACGCGGTGGTGGACTTCGCGCACCAGCCTGGTCTGCCGCTCCACCGCCGCTTCCAGATCGGCTTCGTGGCGGGCAACGGTGCGGGCGACCTCGTTGAAGGCGCTGGCCAGCGCCTTGATCTCGTGCGCCGGCGTGGAAAGCTGCGGAATGTCGAGCCGGGGATCGCCGGGCCGGTAGGCGGACACGGCGCGCTGCATTCGGACCAGCGGCCGAAGCAGCAACCGGTCGGCGACCAGCCAGCCGACACAGGCGGCGGCAAGCCACATCAGCACGGGCAGCAGGATCATCAAAAGTTCAAGGGCGGAAATCGGCACGGTGCTGAGCGCGATGTTGAGCTGCGCCTGGCCTCCGGCGACGGGCTGCGACCCGCTCACCGTGTGCATCAGCGCGCCGTCTTCATATTCGTCGCGAAGCACCATCCGGCGGTTGCCCTGGACCAGCTCCAGATCGAAGTTGCGGCTGGTGCCGGGAATGAAGGTGAGCTCGGCAAGCATGTCGCGCGGGAATTCGGCCACGCCGTCCGGCTTTCCGTCCGCACCCACAAAGGTGAGCCGAAGCGCGCTGTTGTCCGGCAGGATCTCGGCGACGCTTTTCCCCGCTTCGGCCCGTGCGGCGGTGGCAGAGGGAAGCCTGATCCCCGGCGACCCGCAGGCGGGCGTGCCGTCGGCGCCGTAAAGGGCATAACGCGCCCCGCGGATCGGCGCCTGCTCGAGCCGGACCAGAGTGGTTTCGCAAATCCGTGAATTGGGGGCGAGCACGATCGCCGCGGCCGCCGTGTCGATGGTGATTGCCGCGCGCGATACGACCGAGTTGATCCGCTGCGCCTTGATCTCCAGCCGGCCGAGCGTTTCCTCGCGGCGCTCGGCGCCGTTCTGCTGCGCGCTCTGCAGCGAAGCGAGCACCGCGATGAGGCCCAGCGGCAGCAAAGCCGCGCTGAGGATCAGCAGCATCTTCGCGCCCGTCGAGAGCCGGGCGAACCGCGTGCCGAACCAGCCTTTTTCGTCTTCCGTCAAAACAATGTGCCGCCTGGGGATGTGCCGCACGGGGATGTGCCGTTTCTTGTCGTGCCGCCGAAGGGGCGGCCCGTTGCCGGGCTTGCCCCCTTGGCCGAGCTTGCCCCCTTAGCCGAGCTTACCAAGGAGATCGAGGAACTCCGGCGGAATGCTTTCGTCGATCGTCTTCTGATATGCGGCGCGCAAGGCGTGCCCGACTTCGGGCGTGCCGCCGCGCTTCTTCCTGGCCTTGGGGGCATCGGATCCTTGGCTTTCGGGGGAAGGCGGGGACTTGCGCCTACGCTCGTCATCCTTGTCGTTCACGAAACTCAAATTCAACACCCCTCACGGCCGATGCCGCCCGCTGCCTGTTCAAGGTGCAAGCCCGCACGCGGCCTTTTAGCCTGAGTACGAAACACGCCCCGCTCCGCGGGCGAAATAATCGCCCACAGTCGGCGTGGAAACAAAAAACTGCGCCAATGGTTCCAACCTCTCATGCGGGAGCAAGCGGGGCCATTTCACACCTCTGTTTGCCCCTGCCGCGCGTGCGCGGCGGGCAGGGTTGCAATGCGCAGCCCACGCTTTCAATAGGGCCGCAAGGATTTGAATAGGAGTCGTAACGAACATGTCGCTCGGTCAGGAACTCGCGCCGCACCTTCCCCTCCTCCGGCGCTATGCCCGCGCCCTCACCGGCAGCCAGGCGCATGGCGATAATTTCGTGCGCGCGACCCTTGAGGCGATCGTCGCCGCGCCCGATGATTTTCCCCGCGACATCGATCCCCGGCTTGGCCTGTACCGCACCTTTCACGCCATCTGGTCGACAGCGCATATCGAGGACAGCCCCGGCGATTCCGGCAGCAACGATCCGCGCGAGGGCATCGCCAACGCGCGGCTTGCCAACATGACTCCCTTGTCCCGCCAGGTACTGCTGCTGACCGCAATGGAAGGCTTCACCAACGAGGATGCCGGCTATCTGATCGGCGCCGAACCGGAGGAGGTCGAGCGGCTGGTCAACGAAGCCAATTCGGAAATCGAACGTCAGACCCGCGCCGACGTTCTGATCATCGAGGATGAGCCGATCATCGCGATGGACATCGAAACCATCGTCCGCGATCTCGGCCACACCGTCACCGGCGTCGCGGTGACCCGCGACGAGGCGGTCGCCCAGGCCCTTGCCACCCGGCCCGGCCTGGTGCTCGCCGACATCCAGCTTGCCGACGACAGTTCGGGGATCGACGCGGTGAAGGACATCCTGGCCGAATTCCAGGTCCCCGTGATCTTCATCACCGCCTTCCCCGAGCGGCTGCTGACCGGCGAGCGGCCCGAGCCGACGTTCCTGATCACCAAGCCATTCCAGCGTTCCACGGTGAAGGCGGCGATCGCCAACGCTTTGTTCTTCGATCAATCCACCCTGCCGGTCTGAGCCGGGAAGGGGGTCGGGAACCCGCGCGCCAAGCGGGCGTTGCCCCCCTGAAACGAGTGGAACACAGGTACAATGGACGACGGCACCCAGCATATCGACACAACCAGGGCGCGTGGCGGGGCAACGCCTGGCACCGTCCGGTACATCCTGCCGATTTCGATCGGCCTGGTGGTGATCATCTTCGCCGTGCTGTTGCTGGTCTGGTCCTGACCACCTACATTGCGTGAGCATCGGGCGCGCGCCTGCGGGCGCCGCGACCGCGTGAACCGACGCAAAGATGCGTAAATTTCCAGCGGGGGCAGCTTGAGCCAAGAGCCGGCATCGATCGAAGACGACGAAGTTGAAACGGTACGGCCCGATCCCGTCCCGCTGCCCGACGACGAATTCAAGGATCAGCTCGCGCAGGTCATTCCGCACCTGCGCGCTTTCGGCCGTTCGCTGTCTGGCAGCCGCGATCTTGCCGACGATCTCGTCCAGGAAACCCTGCTCAAGGCCTGGGCGGCACGCAAACGCTTCCAGGCCGGCACCAACATGCGCGCCTGGACCTTCATCATCCTGCGCAACCTCTTCCTCAGCCAGATGCGCCGGGCGCGCTTCAAGGGCGAGTGGGACGAGATCACCGCGTCGAAGATGCTCGCCGCGCCGGCCAGCCAGGACCGGCACGTCGAATTGGGCGACATGCAGCGCGCGCTTCTCCACCTTCCCCAACCGCAGCGCGAGGCGCTGATCCTGGTCGGCGCCGGCGGCTTCGCCTATGAAGAAGCGGCGGAGATTTGCGGCTGCGCGGTCGGCACGATCAAGAGCCGGGTCGCCCGCGGCCGGGTGGCGCTCGAGAATCTGCTCGCCGAGGGCAAGCTGACGTCGCGCCGCGAATATGAATCGGACGGCATGTCGGCGCTGACCAGCATCATGAACGAGGTCGACGATCTCAGTCGTGATCGCGATCCGCGCGCGGAGCTCGGCGGGGACGACTGAGCCGGGGCTGAGTGGCTTCGCCGCTCGCCTCTCTCTATTCCGCCTCGCGGCGTACCCGCTCCTTACCCCCGATCTTCGCTACGCAAGCCGCGCGTGCGGCCTTCGTCGCCGTCCCAGCGTCTCTCGACTTCGCTCGAGACGAGCGGGTCGGGGGCCGGGCGCCGCTTCCACATTCAGCGGAGGGAGGGCAAGGTCGCCAGGTGGGCCGGAAGAGCCCGCATGACCACCTTCGGCGCACGCAAAAACAAACCCCTCCGGAAGAGCCGGAGGGGCTGGCATGCCGGAAACTGCGTGGGCGTCACTCGCCGTCGAGGCGCGCCAGCAGATCCTCGAACATCTTCAATGACCGTGCTTCTCCATCGGCCGCATAGGCCTGGCGCAGCGCACTGCCGATGCCGGCATGCACGGTGGGGGCCGCCACTTTGACGAACCGCCTGGAGGAAGCTTGAATCATGGCTTCTTGTCTCGGATTGATCGTATTCACGGTGGGTAGAACGCCCCGGATGGTGCAGGGTTTCAAACGTTGCGCCTCCCCAATGGAACTGATCTGTGCTGTTGTATGGATGACACGCAAAGTGAAGACGCCGTTAACGATGCCTTGGCGCGGGCGCGGGCGCATTCGCCCTTCCTGAAGCTGCAGCTCGAACGCTTCCCGGCCGTCGCCGCGGCTCTGGAGCGGGGCGCGGTCGCCGAAGCGCTTGCGGCGGCGGAAAAGGCGGGCGCCGACGCCCCCAGTCTCTCCGCTGCGCTGAGGCGGGAGCGAAGCGCGCTGGCCGCCGCGCTCGCCGTGGGTGACCTCGCCGGGGCGGTGCCCCTGGAGATGCTGATGGGGCGGCTTTCGGATTATGCCGACAGCGCGCTGGAACGGGCGCTTGCCGCCGCCATGCTGGAGCGGACGCCCGATCAGGAGCCGCGCGGCTTCACGGTGATCGCGCTCGGCAAGCACGGCAGCCGCGAACTCAATTATTCGTCGGACATCGATCCCATCTTCCTGTTCGATCCCGAAACCCTGCCGCGCCGCCCGCGCGAGGAGCCGGGGCAGGCGGCGGTGCGGATCGGCCAGCGCGTCATCGAACTACTCCAGAAGCGGGACGGCGAAGGCTATGTCTTCCGGGTCGACTTGCGGCTGCGCCCGTCGTCGGAAGTGACGCCGATCGCGCTGCCGGTGAACGCCGCCATCTCCTATTACGAGTCGAGCGCCCTGCCGTGGGAGCGCGCCGCCTTTATCCGCGCCCGCCACGCCGCCGGCGACGCGGAAGTCGGCCGCTACTTCATCGAGGCGATCCATCCCTTTGTCTGGCGGCGCAGTCTCGATTTCGGCGCCATCGGGGAAATCCAGACCATTACCCGCCGGATCCGCGACCATTATGCCCACGGCCAGGCGTTCGGCCCCGGCTTCGACCTGAAACGCGGCCGCGGCGGCATTCGCGAGGCGGAGTTTTTCGCGCAGATCCACCAGCTCATCCACGGCGGCCGCGAACCCGCTTTGCGTGCGCCGGCGACTCTGGATGCCCTGCGCCTGCTTGGTGAGGCCGGGCGGATCGCGCCGGAGGATGCGGCCGCGGTTGCAGGCAGCTACCGGCTGCTGCGGGTCGCCGAGCACCGGCTGCAGATGGTGGACGACCGTCAGACCCACAGCCTCCCCGCCGACCGCGACGCGCTCGACAATGTCGCGCGGCTGCATGGCGCGGCGGACGGGGAAGCGCTGCTCGCCTTGCTGCGCCCCAAGGTGGACCAGGTCGCGCACCTTTACACCGCGCTTGCGGGTGAGGAGGAGCGGCGGCTGCCGGTCAACCGCGAGGCGCTCGAGGCCCATCTCGCCTCGGCCGGCTTTGCCGAACCCGCCGCCGCGCGAGTGCGGGTGGAGGCGTGGCGGTCGGGCCGGGCGCGGTCCCTGCGCGCACCCGCCGCGCAGGATGCCTTCGAAGCGATGCTGCCGGCGCTGCTCGAAGCTTTGGCCCACGCGCCCGATCCGATGCGGGCGCTGAACCGCTTCGAGGACATCGTCGAGCGGCTGCCCAGCGGCGTCAATTTCTACCGCCTGCTCCAGGCGCGGCCGGGGCTCACCGGCTACCTCGCCGATATCCTCAGCCATGCACCGACCCTCGCCGACCAGCTCGGCCAGCGGCCGCAATTGCTCGACGGCCTGATCGACGCCAGCGCCTTCGCCCCCGCACCGCCCGTCGAGGATTTGATCCGCGACTTCAGCCGCTCCGACCGGGCGGGCGAGGACTACCAGCTGATCCTCGACCGGGTGCGCCGCCTGGTCAACGAGCGCCGCTTCGCCCTCGGCGTCCAGCTCGTCACCGGCCGAAGCAATGCGCTGGAAGTGACCGAAGGCTATTCCCGAATCGCCGAAGCCGCGATCAACGTCCTGGCCGACGCCGCGGTGGCGGAATTCGAAGGCCGCCACGGCCGCGTGCCCGGCTCCGAACTCCTCATCCTCGGCCTCGGCCGCCTCGGCGGCGAAGCGCTGACCCACGCCTCCGATCTCGACCTCGTCTACCTGTTCAGCGGCACCCACGAGGCGGAGTCCGATGGCCCCAAGCCGCTTCGCGCCACCGACTACTTCAACCGGCTCGCCGCCCGAGTCTCCGCCGCGCTCAGCGTCTCCACCGGGGCGGGGCCGCTCTACGACATCGACACAAGGCTTCGGCCCTCCGGCGCCGACGGCATGCTCGCCGTCAGCCTGGAGAGCTTCGAACACTATCAGCGCGAACAGGCCTGGACCTGGGAGCATATGGCCCTGCTTAGAGCGCGCCCGGTTTACGGCTCGCCTGAAGCACGGACCGCACTGCGCGCGGTGATTCAGGCGACGCTCCGCACCGAACGCGACGCGCCAAAGCTGATCGCCGACATCGTCCGAATGCGCGGCGAGATCGCCCGCCACAAGCCGCCCTCCGGCCCCTTCGATATCAAAAAGGGCCCGGGCGGGCTCGTCGATCTCGAATTCGCCGTCCACGCGCTCCAGCTCCGCCACCGCATCGGCCTCGATCCCCACCTGGAAAATGCGCTCGCCGCCCTGCACGAAGCGGGGCTGGTCGGCCCCGGCATCGACCCCGCCTTGCGCCTCCTCACCTCCATCCTGGTCATGTTCCGCCTGGTCTCGCCCACCTCCGCCGAACCGCCCGAAGCGACCCGCCAGGTCGTCGCCCGCGCCTGCGGACTGCCCGACTGGCAGGCACTGCTTGCGGCGCACGACGCGGCGCGGCAGAGGGTGAGCGCGCTTTGGCAGTCCGTCTCGGCAGGAGAGTGAAATGGTGAATGAAGGCGATCCCGTCCCCGACGTGAAGATGGTCAGCGTGGACGGCAGGGAGATCAGCCCCACCGATTACGCCGCCCAGAAGCTCGTCCTGTACTTCTACCCAAAGGACGACACCTCTGGCTGCACCGCCGAAGCGCAGGCGTTCACCGCACTCGCCGGCGAGTTCGAGAAAGCCAACGCCTGGGTGCTCGGCGTCTCAAAGGACGATGCGAAGAAGCACGGCAAGTTCATCGAGAAATACGACCTGAAGGTCGCGCTCGCCACCGATGCGGATGGCAGCGTCTGCGAGGCGTTCGGCACCTGGGTCGAAAAATCGATGTACGGCCGCAAATATATGGGCATCGACCGCGCCACCTTCCTGATCGATCGTGACGGCGTCGTCAAAAAGGTCTGGCGCAAGGTCAAGGTGCCCGGCCACGCCGAAGAGGTGCTGAAGGCGGCGCAGGCGCTGCCCTGACGCGCATGCGCCCCAACCTCCACCCGCGCCTGGTCAACGGCCGCTTCGGCGACCCCGGCCTGTTCGTCGACATGCTCCACCGCGGGCAAGCACTGCTGTTCGACATCGGCGACGTCTCGCCGCTGTCGGCGCGGGACCTGCTGCGCGTCGGCCACCTGTTCGTCAGCCACACCCACATCGACCATTTCATCGGCTTCGACCGGCTGCTGCGGCTTGCGGTCGGGCGCGAGAAGCGGATCGACATGGTCGGACCGGCGGGCTTCGCCGACCGGGTGCACCACAAGCTTCAGGCCTATGCGTGGGATCTGGTCGACCGCTATGAGGCGGATCTGGTGTTCGACGTCACCGAACTGCACGAAGGCGGCGCCACCTCGCGTGCGCGTTTCAGCTTCAAGGCAGCCTTTGCGCGAGAAGAGTTGGCCGGAGGGCATGCCAAGGACGGCGTGGTGGCGCGAGGCGACGGCTTCGAAGTGCGCGCGTCGGTGCTGGAGCATCACGGCCCCTGCCTGGGCTTCGCGGTGACCGAACCGCTCCACGTCAACATCTGGAAGAACCGGCTGGACGAACGTGGCTGGGCGCCCGGAGCCTGGCTCCAGCCGCTCAAGCAGGCGGTGCTGGACGGACGCGGGGACGATTGGCCCGTCTCCCTGCCCGACGGCGGCACGGCCGCGCTCGGCGATTTGCGCGGCCTGCTGAGCGTCGGGCCGGGGCAGAAGATCGCCTACGTCACCGATGTCGCCGACACGCCCGGCAACCGCGCCCGCATCGCCGAGCTCGCCCGTGATGCCGACACCCTGTTCCTCGAAAGCTGCTTCGCCGCCGCCGACGTGGAGCAGGCGCGCGCCCGCCGCCACCTTACCACGGTCGCCGCCGGCGAGATCGCCCGCGCCGCCGGTGCGCGGCGCATCGAGCCCTTCCACTTCTCGCCGCGCTACGAAGGCGAGGAGGAACGGATGCTGATCGAGGTGGCGCAAGCGTTCGCTTCCGGACGCCCCGCCTGTCCGCCGCCGGACGAAGACGCCGCCCGGCACGGCTAAGCCGCTGATTCGCAAGGAACTGCGCCGTGGCGCGCTTCTTGCCTCCACCAAGTGAAACAAGGAGAATGCGGGTGGGCGTGAAGCTGCGGGCGGGCGCGATTGCGGGTTTGCTGTTGTGCTGTGCGGGCCCTGCTCTGGCCCAGGAGGCTGGGGCCGGCGGCCGCACCGTCTACCAGGCCGCTTATTTCAGCGCCTTCTCGCCCTCCAACGCGCTTGAACTGGTCCAGCGCGTGCCCGGCTTCAGCCTGGAGCTCGGCAGCCAGGACGTGCGCGGCTTCGGCCAGGCGGCGGGCAATGTGGTGATCAACGGTCAGCGGCCGAGCTCCAAAAGCGACACGCTGGAAACCATCCTCGCCCGAATCCCGGCCAGCCGGGTGGCGCGGGTCGAAATCGGCTCGGGCGACCTGTTCGGCTCCGAATTCTCCGGCAAGCCGCAGGTGCTCAACCTCGTCCTCACCGCAGAAGGCGGCGTCGCCGGCACCGCCACCGCGACGCTCAGGCGCGACTTCTCCGGCCAGCTTACCCCGGAAGGCAATGTCTCGGCGCTCTACCGGCGCGGCGCCTCCTCGTTCAACGTCTCGGCCGGCTACAACAACGGCCATTTCCCCGAGGAGGGAAGCGACACGATCACCACCCTGCCGGGCGGCGCGCTTGTCGAATTCCGCCGCAAGTACAACGACACCAGCGAACGTGAGGCGTTCCTGACCGGAAGCTGGGAGCATAACGGCGGCGCCAACCGCACCGCCCACGCCAATTTCCGGGTCGCCGACGGCCGCTTCACCCTCTTCCAGACCAACAACGTCCTCCCCGTCGGCGTCGCAGAGCGCGACGACCGGCTGAGCCAGGAACAGGATCGCCGCGATTATGAGGTCGGCGCCGACATCACCCGCCCGTTCCTGGGCGGCGGCCTCAAGCTGATCGGCCTCGCCACCCGGCGCCATTCCCTGAACGCCGACACATCGTTCAACCGGATCGGCAGCGACGTGATCGGCGGCTTCGTCCAGAACACGGAAAACCAGCGCGACGAAACGGTGGCGCGCCTGGTCTGGTCGCGGTCCAACTGGCACGGCTGGAGCGTCGAGACCGGCGCGGAAGGCGTGCTCAACAGCCTCGACAGCGACGTCAACCTGTTCGCCGTGGACGGCAACGAAGGCCTCACGCGGATAGATCTGCCCGTCGACCAGGCCAAGGTCACGGAATATCGCGGCGAGGCTTTCGTCAACGCCGGCCGCGCCCTGACGCCGACCCTGCGCATGGACCTCGGCCTCACCTTCGAAGCGTCGCGCCTGACCGTGACCGGCGACACGGAGGCGGAGCGCTCGCTTCGCTTCCTCAAGCCCAAGGCGGTGTTCGACTGGAAGCCGAAGGGCCCGTGGCACCTTCAGCTCGCGCTGGCGCGGACGGTGGCGCAGCTCAATTTCGACGATTTCATCAGCTCGGCCGAACTCGCCAACGACCGGGTCGACGCCGGCAATGCCGACCTGCTGCCGCAGCGCGCCTGGGAAGGGCTGCTGACCGTGGAGCGGACGGTGTTCGGCGACGGCCTCGCCAAGGTGGAACTCGGCTACAACCGCATCTCCCTCCTGCAGGACCGCGTGCCGACGCCGGAAGGCTTCGACGCGCCCGGCAATATCGGCACCGGCACCCACAAGTTCGTGCGCGCCACCCTCGATGCGCCGCTGACCAACTGGGGCATCAAGGGCGGCCGGCTGACGATCAACGGCACGCTTCAGGATACGTCGGTGAAGGACCCGTATACCGGGGAGCAGCGCCGCTTCTCGGGCTACTCCACCTACCGGTTCGACGCCGCCTTCAGGCAGGATCTCGGCAAATATGCCTGGGGCATCAACGTCTACACCAACCCGGGCACCAGCTACTTCCGCCGCAACGAAGTGGACACGCCCAACGGCCAGGATCCGTTCGTCACCGCCTTCGCCGAATACCGCCCGACGCAGCGCACCACCGTCACCTTGGGCGTCGACAACCTCCTGGAGGTGAAAGGCAAGCGCTTCCGCACCTTCTACCCCGGCGACCGCGGCAACTCCCAGCCGAACCTTTTCGAGGTCCGCGAGCGCAGCCAGCACCTCACCACCTGGCTGCGGGTGAAGCAAAGCTTCGGGTGAGGGAGCCGCCGCTACCCGTCACCCCGTACCGTCACCCCGGACTTGATCCGGGGTCCACCTTCTTCCTTCTGCCCCCGAGAAAGAAGGTGGATGCCGGATCAGGGTTCCCATCAAAGTACTACTTTGATGGGGTCCCTACGTCCGGCATGACGGTGAGGGGCTGGGCTTACGCCCGCCCCGGATCCAAATCCTCCAGCGCCGTCGCTTCCTCGAACAACGCCGGCAAATCCGCCCTCGCCACCTGCTCCAGCAGGCCCTCGAAGCTGTCGATCACGAAATAGCCTTTCTGGAATTCGCTCGAAACATAGCTCGTGCGCAGCACCTCCAGCAGGTCGAACGGTCGCCGCTTCGGTGCCGCGCTTTCCAGGCTGAACCGCGATTCGCCGAAGCTCGACAGGATGCCCGCGCCATAGATGCGCAGGTCGCCGTCCTGCCGCGCCAGCCCGAACTCCACCGTGTACCAGTAAAGCCGCGCAAGACGGTCGAGCCGCCCAAGACGAAGCGCCTCCAGTCCCATCTCCCCAAGCGCCTGCATGAAATCCGCAACCGCCGGCTGGGCGAGGAGCGGGACGTGGCCGAAGACGTCGTGAAACACGTCCGGCTCCTCCAGATAATCGAGCTGGGCGCGCTTGCGGATGAAGTTGCCGGCGGGGAAACGGCGGGCGGCGAGATGCTCGAAGAAGATGTCGTCGGGCACCAGGCCCGGAACCGAGACCACGGTCCAGCCGGT
The DNA here is from genome assembly GCA_036386875.1 of Allosphingosinicella sp. Lineage (GTDB taxonomy): Bacteria > Pseudomonadota > Alphaproteobacteria > Sphingomonadales > Sphingomonadaceae > Allosphingosinicella. The sequence goes on along the minus strand of DASVUV010000048.1, from coordinate 6,082 downwards.
CTGGCGGCCGAGGCGCTCGTTGAGCTCGCCAAGCTCCGGAATGCCGGGCCGCGAAAGCTTCAGCACACCCAGCGACTCCTCGAATGCGCGCACCGCGCGGCCGTGCAGCATCTCCTGCTGGCGGGCGAAGAGCGTGTCCCAGACGTCATGCTCCTCACCCGTGAACTGCGCCCAGTTCTGCGGCACCGTCCAGTCGGCGGCGGCGCCCGCTGGTGGCGCGGACGGGGCGGGCACGGGGGCCGGAGCGGCTTCTTTCCCGTCGGTGAAATCCTTGAACATGGTATCGGTCCTTCGCCAAAAATGAAAAACCCCGCCCGGTTGGTCCGGACGGGGTGGTTTGATGCCTGGGTGATGAAATCAGCGCGTCAAATCGGTCCCGTCCTGCCGGTCCCATAATAATAAGCGGCGACGGCGGAGCCGGTGAGGGCCCGCTGGCAGGATCCAAGGATGTGCGCCGTCTTCGTCATGTCACGTCCAAAATGCGGCCGGTTCGACGACCTGTCAACGCCTTATGCGCCCGCCATCCTGAACCCGGGATGTCGCCAACGCCATTGACGCACTCGGAGAGCGGCGGTAGCTATGCCCACGAAATGACTGGAATTTCCTCTTCCCTGTCCGGCGCGAGCCTTGGTCTGTGGTGGCGTTGGCCTTCCCAGCACGATGCGGCGCGCCCGGCGAACAGGTAAGACGAAGAGCGAACAGCTCACCTCTCGAACCGACACACGGCCCGCCCCCCAAGGCGGGCTTTTTTTATGACCTTTTCACAGACGGAATTCTCACCATGATCATCGTCCTCAAGCGTGAAGCCACGCCGGAAATCGCCCAGGAAATCCTCGACCGGATCGCCGCCAAGGGGCTCAAGCCGCTGCACATGCCGGGCACCGAACGGGTCGTGCTCGGCGCGCTCGGCGATGAGCGGATCCTTGCCGAGCTGGCACTCGACAGCCACCCGATGGTGGAATCTCTGAAGCCGATCCTCGCCCCCTACAAGCTCGTCAGCCGCGAAATGCACGCCCACGATACGGTGGTGCGGCTCGGCAAGCACGCGGTCGGCGGGCGCGGCTTCACCGTCATCGCCGGCCCTTGCGCCGTTGAGACCGAAAGCCAGATGCGCAACACCGCCAGCGCCGCCAAGGCGGCCGGCGCCCACGGCCTGCGCGCCGGCGCCTATAAGCCGCGCACCAGCCCTTACGCCTTCCAGGGCCACGGCGTGGAGGGCCTCAAGCTGCTCCGCGCCACCGGCGACGAGTTCGAGCTGCCGGTGGTCACCGAAGTGATGGAAACCGCCGACGTCGAAGTCGTCGCCCAATATGCCGACGCCCTCCAGATCGGCGCCCGCAACATGCAGAACTTCTCGCTTCTGAAAGCGGTTGGCCGCTCCGGCCGGCCGGTGGTGCTGAAGCGCGGCATGGCGGCCAAGGTCGAGGACCTGCTGATGGCCGCCGAATACCTCCTCGCCGAAGGGAACGACCAGGTGATCCTGTGCGAACGCGGCATCCGCACCTTCGAAACCGCGACCCGCAATACGCTGGATCTCAACGCCATCCCCTACATCAAGCAGCGCACCCACCTGCCGGTGCTGGTCGATCCTTCCCACGGCACCGGCGTGCGCGATTTCGTCATCCCGATGGCGCTGGCGGCCGCGGCGTGCGGCGCCGATGGCATTCTCGTCGAGGTTCACGAAAACCCCACCGAGGCGTGGTCCGACGGCGCCCAGTCGCTCTACCCCGACCAGTTCGAGCGGCTGATGGCGCAGCTCGAGCCGATCGCCAGCGCGGTCGGAAGGCAGCTTCGGTGAGCAGCGCCAAGGCGCTGACCCGGCGCCTGTACCGCTCGGCGGACGCGCTCGCTCTCTACGCGGCGCTCACCGACGGCGGCACACGCACCGACACGATGCTGCTCGAAACCCTCGCCGGCCCGAGCCTGATCCTCGATGGGGCGGCGGTGCGCGTCGAAGGTCGCGGGCGCGAGGTGCGCGTGGATGCGCTCGGCTCAGGCGGCGGCGCGGTGCTTCGCCTCCTCGCCGAGCGCTTTGGCGACTGCATCGCCGCACAGGACGATATCCACCTGCTCCTCCGCTTCGCACCGCCGGGAGGTGACGATGCTGAGGCGCGGCTGCTCGCCCCGTCGCCGTTCGACGTGCTGCGCGCGGTGTCCACCGGCCTGGCGAACGAAACGCCGGAGGAGCCCTTCACCCTGGCCTTGCTCGGCACCGTCGCCTTCGACCATGTCGACCTGTTCGAGGACCTGCCCGAAGCGGCCGAGGACCCGCTCGCCTTCCCCGACTTCCTGTTCTGGCTCGCCGAATCGCTGATCGTGGTCGAACAAGGCGCCGCCCCGCGCCTGGTCTGCGCCGCTTTCTCCGGCGGCGACGAGGAAGCCGAAAAGACCCGCGCCCACTTCGGCGCCGCCGAGCGCCTCGCCGCGCTTGCCGAACGCTGCGAACGCCCCCTCGCTGACATCGCGCCCGCCGCGAGGAGCGATCCCACTGCCGCCGAAACCGATCTCGACGACGCCGCCTACGCCGCCATCGTATCACGCATGAAGGCCCACATCCTAGCCGGCGACGTCTACCAGATCGTCCCCTCGCGCACCTTCCGCGCGCCCTGCGCCGACCCGCTCGCCTCCTTCGCCGCGGTCCGCCGGCTGGACCGAAGCCCATACATGTTCTTCGTCTCCGCGCCCCAGCACCTGCTGTTCGGCGCCTCGCCCGAAACCTCGGTGCGCATAACCCGGGAGGAGGGCGCGCCGACCGTGGAAGTGAAGCCGATCGCCGGCACCCGCCCCCGCGGCGCCGACCTGGACGAGGACGACCGCATGGAGGCCGACCTGCGCCTCGACGGCAAGGAGATCGCCGAACACATGATGCTGGTCGATCTCGCCCGCAACGATGTCGCCCGGGTCAGCCTCTCCGGCACCCGGCGGGTGGCGAAGCTGATGACGGTGGAGCGCTACGCCCGCGTCATGCACCTCGTCTCCTCCGTAAAGGGCAAGCTCGCGCCCCGCTTCGATGCGCTCCACGCGCTTCAGGCGTGCCTCAACGTCGGCACCCTGTCCGGGGCGCCCAAGCTCAAGGCCACCGAGCTTCTGCGCCGCACCGAGCGGACCAAGCGCGGCCCTTATGGCGGCGCGGTCGGCTGGCTGAACGGCGAGGGGATGATGGACACCGGCGTGGTGATCCGCTCGGCGGTGGTGAAGGAGGGCGTTGCCTACGTCCGCGCCGGCGCCGGCGTGGTCCACGATTCCGATCCGCAAGGCGAAGCCGACGAAACCCGGCGCAAGGCCTCGGCGATCCTTTCGGTGCTTGGAGACGCGAAGTGAGCGGCCAGATCCTGATGATCGACAATCTCGACAGCTTCACCTTCAACCTGGTGGAAGCGATGGAGCGGCTCGGCCTAACTGTGCGCGTCCTGCGCAACAGCGTCTCCGCGGAGGCGGCGCTTGCCATGGCGCAGGAGGCGGGCGCGAAGATCGTCGTCTCCCCCGGCCCCGGCCGGCCGGAGGACGCCGGCTGCTCCCTTGAACTGATCGCCCTCGCCAAGGCCCGCGTGCCGCTGCTCGGCGTCTGCCTCGGCCACCAGGCGATGGTGCTCGAAGCCGGCGGCGACGTGGTCCGCGCCCCCGCGCCAGTACACGGCAAGACCTCGACCGTCGCGCACGACGGCCAGGGGCCGTTCGCCGGCATTGACGGGCCGGTGCAGATCGGCCGCTACCACAGCCTGTGCACCCGGCGGATTCCGGAGCGTTTCACGATCCACGCCGAGGTTGACGGAATGGCAATGGCAATCTCCGACCCACAAGCGCTCCAGACCGGCCTCCAATTCCACCCGGAGTCGATCCTCACGCCCGTCGGCAACAAGCTGCTGGCGAACATCCTCCTCCCTTAATCCTCCCCCGGATTTCCGGGGGAGGGGGACCATGCGAAGCATGGTGGAGGGGCCGAGCGAAGCGAGGAGAAGCAGCACCTCCGCTTCGCTCCGGCCCCTCCACCGCGCTTCGCATGGTCCCCCTCCCCTGCAAAAGCAGGGGAGGATCAGCTAAGGCCCACCCCATGACCACCCTTGCCGCCGCCTGCCGCGCCGTTCTCCTCGCCGCCGATCCCTACACAAAGGTGCGCACCGCCCGCGCCGCCGCCCGCGCCTGGCGCCGTCGCGAACTGGCGCACGCCTTCGACACCCCCATGCCCGACCGCCCGGCCCGCCCCCCCAAACCCGAGCTCCTCCCAGCCTCCCGAATGTCCAAGCGCGGCCGCGGCGGCTCCGAGCGCGGCCGGACCGCGATGCTCCACGCCCTCGCCCATATCGAGTTCGGCGCGATCGATCTCGCCTTCGACATCGTCGGCCGCTTCGGCGCGCAATTCCCGCCCGCCTTCGCCGACGACTGGATCGGCGTCGGCGCCGACGAGGCGATGCACTTCGTCCTGCTCGACCGGCGGCTGAAGGGAATGGGCAGCTTCTACGGCGCGCTCCCCGCCCACGACGGCCTGTGGGAAGCCGCGGAAGAAACCGCCGGCGACGCGCTCGCCCGCCTGGCGGTTGTCCCGATGGTGCTGGAAGCCCGCGGCCTCGACGTCACGCCGGCCACCGTGGCCCGCTTCCAAGCCGCCGGCGACGCCCGCTCCGCCGCCATCCTCAATCGCATCTACCGCGACGAAATCCGCCACGTCCGCGCCGGCACCAGATGGTTCGGGAATCTCTGCGAAGCGCGGGGAATCGCGCCGGTTGCGGAATGGAAGCGCCTGGTCGGCACCCACTTTCGCGGTGCGATTAAGCCACCGTTCAACGACTCAGCGCGGGACGAAGCCGGTCTGTCCCGCGAATTCTACGCTGGGGTGGACGTGGAAGGATATGTTTAACAGTCTCGGTTCAACGACACGGGGTGGGCAACTTCCAGTCGATATCCACGAGCCGGCGCGGCAACGCACCGGACTTTGATCGGGCCGCTTCTGCAGTGGCCCCGCCGGCAAGCCCGGCGTTGAGCGGGGACGAATTTGTGCTGACTAAGATAAACAACGCAGGTCTCGGCAAGGCGTTCCGCAACACCTTCCAGCCGCGCGATATTTTCTTCCATGACGGCGCCACCCTGCGCCGCGTGCGTATCGGCACCGGCCCGCAGCTTTTCGCCGTCGTCGCCGCCGCCCTGCTTCTCTTCTGGTCGGTCTTCGCCGCCGCGCAGCTCGCCGCCGTCCAAACCGCGCCGAGCGCCAACCCGGCCGAGCTCGCCCGCATGGAGCGTGAAGTCCAGGCGATGCAGACCGATGTCGCCGCCATCAAGGCCGCCGCCCAGAAGCGTTTCCAGTTCACCGCCAGCGAAGTCCGCCGCTTGGGGCTGGAGCCGAGCCGCATCCAGGTGCAGGGCGGCGTCGGCGGCCCCTATGAAGCGGTCGATCCGGCCCGCGCCGCCGATCCCAGCTTCAAGGCGATGTTCAACAGCTGGAAGCAGCTCGACCAGCTCGAGCAGGGCACCATCGCCATTCCCTCAGCCGAGCCGGTCAAGGGTGTCGCCTTCACCTCCTCCTACGGGGTGCGCTCCGATCCGTTCCGCGGCACCCGCGCCATGCACGCCGGCATCGATCTCGCCGGCCCGATCGGCACCCCGATCTACGCCACTGCCGACGGCGTCGTCGGCCGCTCCGAGTATAACAGCGGCGGTTACGGCAACCTCGTCGAACTGAACCACGGCCGCGGCATCCAGACCCGCTACGGCCACCTTTCCCGCTCGATGGTCTCCGCCGGCCAGCGCGTGAAGCGCGGCGACAGGATCGGGATGATGGGCTCGACGGGCCGCTCGACCGGCAGCCACCTTCACTACGAAGTGCGGATCGACGGCAAGGCCGTGAACCCGATCCCGTTCATGCAGTCCTCGGCCTACCTCCAGTCCGTCCAGCGCCGCGCCGCCGCGGTCGCCATCGGCGGGCCGGACGCGGGCCGGTAAGAGTTCAGGAGAGAGCCAAAAGGCAGGGGCCCCGGCGGGAGACGCCGGGGCCTTTTTCATGCCGCGGGCCGGGCGTTGCGGAGGAGGTAGGGATGCGCCTGTCAGGAGCCGTCGCCGCAGCGAGCCTCGCCGCTCTGCTCTGGGGCTG
>DASVUV010000047.1:0-22061 GCA_036386875.1 Allosphingosinicella sp. | reverse complement strand
CAAGCGCCTCCTCATGCGCCGTCCAGCGCCAGCCGTGCATCAGCACGATTGCAATGGCGCGGTAGCCGTCCTCGAACGCCGCCCCGAAATCCGCCCGCGCGCGCTCCAGATCGAGCGCGCGAAGCACCTCGCCGTCCGCGGTCACCCGCTCGTCCACCTCCACCACCGCGCCATACAGCGCCTCGGGAAGCACAATCCGCCGCGCGAAAATATCAGGCCGCGCCTGGTAGCCGATGCGCAGCGCGTCGCCGTGCCCCGCGGTGATGGCGAGCAGGGTCGGCTCGCCCTTCCGCTCCAGCAGCGCGTTGGTGGCAACAGTGGTGCCCATCTTCACCGACGCAACCGGCGCTTCGCCGTGCGTGGCGACCAGCCGCCTGATGCCCTCCACCGCGGCATCCGCGTAGGCGCCCGGATTGTCGGAAAGCAGCTTCAGGACGTGGAGTTCGCCGCCCGGCGAGCGGCCGACGATGTCGGTGAAGGTGCCGCCGCGATCGATCGAGAAAGACCAGCTTTCAGTCATCCGCGGCGGCAATTTCTTGCAGGCTTAGGAGCCCAGGTGCGCGTACAGCACCATGCAGTAGAGCATCGGGATCGACAGGATCAGGTTGGTGCGGCTGGCCATCATCGCCACCACGCCCGAGCGCGCCTTTACGTCATCGGCCGACTGCACGATGCCGAGCGCACGCTTCTGGTTCGGCCAGATCACGAACCACACGTTGGCGGCCATGATGATGCCCAGCCACATGCCGATGCCGATGGTGGTGTAGCCTTCCTGCAGGCCAAGCGCGCGGGCGGTATAGCCGCCCTGCTTCATCTCGCCGGTGACGAGGCCGAGGATTACGGTGGCAAGCGCCGCCCAGCGGAACCAGAACAACGCCACCGGAGCGATGTGCTTGGTCACGCCCGGCTTCAGCTCAGCCGGCACCTTGGGCATGGTCGGGATCTGGACGAAGTTGAAATAATAGAGCAGACCAATCCACAGGATGCCGGCGAAGATGTGCAGGTAGCGCAGGAACTGCGTCCAATCGTAGCGCCCGTCGCCGAGCAGGTCGCCGTGCAGGCCGAACATCGCAGCGATCATCAGCGCAACGCCGATCAGCAGCGCGAGGTGGAAGTTGCCGAGTATCTTGGCCATCATAGCCCCCTATGTTGTTATCGCCGCCTCTCTAACCCAGCACCCAGCGCGAGGGTAGCACCTATTCCTCCCCATGCGCAGCATGGGGAGGGGAACCACCCGAAGGGTGGTGGAGGGGTAATCTGCCGATTCCTGCGAAAGCTACCCCTCCACCAAGCTTCGCTTGGTTCCCCTCCCCATCTTCGATGGGGAGGAACTTCAATCCACCCGCCACATCAGGCTCTGCGACAAGGGCGTCCAAATTCCCATCTTCACCCCCGCCGATCGCAAAGCCTCCCCCGACCAGGCATTGCAGGTGTAAAGCGCACTATACGGTCCCACGCCTTCGTAGAACATGTCGGACGACGTATAGCCGCGCCCCAGCACCGGCATCGTCTTCCCGTCCGGCCCGCGCTGGAAGCTCGCCGCGATGTGCTTGGCAAGGAGACCATATTGCTCGCGCGTTACCCTGATCGGCTTGGTGACCTCGTCGGCCTGCGGATTGTGGGTGTAATCGACATGCACCAGGCTGCGGCCCTGGCCGAAAGCGGCGAGGAAGGCGTTCTTCATGCTGAGATCGCCCCAGGTCGGCGTCTCCAGGTAGAAGGTGCGGTTGCCGTAGCCGAGCGCCACATGGCTTGCGCGGCCCCAGTTGGGGTCCTTGAGATGCTCGGCGGGCGCGAACGTGCGCCAGTCCATCTCCGGCGATACGGCGGGCACGACGATCCAGGTGTGAACGCCGTTGGTGCGGACGAACAGGGTGACGCCCTCTTTGGGCTCCTCCCAATCGCGATTGGCCGGTATCGTGCCGAGCACCAGCGCGGCGAGCAGATAAAGGACCGGGATCGCCGCAAGGGCGCCAAGCAGGCGAAGGCCAAGGCGGAGAGCGCGTCTCACGAGGATCAATGTAACTCAACCTGATCGGTAGAGAAAGGGGTTTGTTGGACAACCTGCAAGCAATCTGGTGGGCGGGGGTGAGGGCGTGTCTGCCCGAACGCGTCGTGCCGCCGCACCTCCCGGGGCCGCCGCTCGGACGCACCTTCGTCCTTGCGCTCGGCAAGGCGGCGGTGACGATGGCGCGTGCGGTGGAGTCGCACTGGCCAAGCGGGCTGACCGGCCTCGCCGTCACCCGCTACGGCAGCGCCGAGCCGCTCAGCCGGATCGAAGTGCTTGAGGCCGCCCACCCGGTGCCGGACGCGGCAAGCGTCGACGCCGCACAGCGCCTCCTCTCCCTCGCCGCCTCGGCGGGACCAGACGATCTTGTCCTCGTCCTGCTCAGCGGCGGCGCCTCAGCCTTGGCCTGCCTCCCGGGTGAGGGACTGGTGCTGGCGGAGAAACAGCAGGTGACAACCGCCCTGCTCCGCTCCGGCGCACCGATTGGGGAGATCAACTGCGTGCGCCGCCACCTCTCCCGCTTCAAGGGCGGCCGCCTCGCCGTCGCAGCCGCACCGGCGCGGCTGGTTACTCTCGCCATCTCCGATGTGCTCGGGGACGCTCCCGCCGACATCGGCTCCGGACCCACGGTCGCTGATGCTACCACTGTGGCTGACGCCCAATCTATTCTGAGACGCTACAACATCGCCGCTCCCGAGCACGGTTGGTCTGAGACGGGGAAGCAGGTCACGGGCGAATACCGCATGGTCGCCAGCGGCACCGACGCAGTCGCCGCCGCGGCCCACGAGGCAACCAAGCTCGGCTACAGCCCCGTCACTCTCGAATGCGCAGGCGAAGCCCGCCACATCGCCCGCGAGCACGCCCGTCTCGTTCTCGGAGCGCCGCCCGGTACCGCGCTCATCTCCGGCGGCGAGCTCACCGTCGCCGTGCGCGGCTCCGGCTACGGCGGGCCCAACCACGAATACGCCCTCGCCGCCGCCCTTGCCCTGCGCGGCACCGACATACGCGGCCTTGCCGGCGACACGGACGGCATCGATGGCAATTCCCACACCGCCGGTGCCTTTTTCGACGGCGCCACCATCACCGACACCGCCGCCGCGGAAACCGCCCTGGCGGCCAACGACAGCGCCCCCTTCCTCGCCTCCCGCCAAGCCCTGTTCCTCACCGGCCCGACCGGAACCAACGTCAACGACTTGCGCATCCTCCTCACCCCTCCCTAGGAGAGCCCCATGAGCGAATGGACGATCGGAATCATCGGCGGCTCCGGCCTCTACGAGATGGACGCGCTGGAAGACGCGCAGTGGATCGCGGTCGATACGCCCTGGGGGGCGCCGTCCGACGAGCTGCTGATCGGCCGCCTCCACGGCCACAAGTTCGTCTTTCTCCCTCGCCACGGCAGAGGCCACCGCATTCCGCCGAGCCACCTCAATTTCCGCGCCAACATCGATGCGCTGAAGCGGGCCGGCTGCACCGACATCCTCGCCATCTCCGCCATCGGCTCGCTCCAGGAGGATCTCGCGCCCGGCCGCTTCGTGGTGGTCGATCAGTTCATCGACCGCACGGTGGCGCGCGGCTCGAGCTTCTTCGGCCCCGGCCTCGTCGCCCACGTCTCGATGGCCGACCCGGTCTGTCCCCGCCTTTCGTCCTTCGTAGCCGCAGCCGCCGCGGCGGCCGGTGCGGATGTCGCCGACGGCGGCACCTACCTCGCCATGGAAGGCCCGCAATTCTCCTCCCGCGCCGAAAGCCACCTTTACCTGAGCTGGGGCTGCGACGTGATCGGCATGACGGCAATGCCCGAAGCCAAGCTCGCCCGCGAGGCGGAGCTCCCCTACGCCCTCGTCGGCATGGTCACCGACTACGATTGCTGGCGCGAAGGCGAGGACGCCGTGGAAGTCTCCGCCATCATCGCCCAGCTCATGGCCAACGCCGCCACCGGCCGCCGCCTGGTCGAGGAACTAGCCAAGGCCCTTCCCCCCGAGCGCAGCCCCTCCCCCATCGACACCGCGCTGGACACCGCCCTGATCACCGCGCCGCAAGCGCGCGACCCCGCGATGCTGGCGAAGCTCGACGCGGTCTGCCGGCGGGTGTTCAATATCTGATCATCACCCCTGAACACTAACCGTCACCCCGGACTTGATCCGGGGTCCACCTTCTTCCTTCAATCAGCGCCGAAGGAAGGAAGGTGGATGCCGGATCAGGGTTCCCATCAAAGTACCACTTTGATGGGGTCCCTCCGTCCGGCATGACGATGGGAATCAATCCAACCCACCCCCGAACGCCCGCTGCCGAATCCACTTGCTGGCGATCAGCTTCTCGCCCGACGTCACCGGAAGCCCGGCATGCGCCGAGAGCGGATCGCGCCGCCCGTCCGCGCCGACGTTGCGGAACAGCACCGCGTCGCCGACCACGCCCTTCAGCGCCAGCTTCGGCTCGGTGAACCAGGTCTCGCCCCCCTCATACGCCTCGTTGAGCCACACCAGCATCGTATAGGCACGCTGATTGGCGAAGCCGGGAATGGAGTCGAAATGCGGCTTATATTCCCCGCCCGCCGCATAGCGCAGGATCTGCATCGGCTCGCCCTGCTCCGGCGCCGTCCGGCTGGCCGCGGCGATGCGCCGGTTCAAGGCGTGCACGGCCGGGTTCTCCAGCGGCCAGGTAAAGCCGCACCCGTCCGACACCCGCACCGGATCGCGCTTCTGGGTTCCGGTCCTCACGTCCACGACAACGGAGGGCGTTAGCATCGGCCGCGCCGCCTCGATCAGGTAAGCGCACTCCTCCGCCGAAAGGAGCCCGCGAAACGCGACGATGTGCGGCGCCTCGCACACCGGCTCGGCCGCCGGCAGCGACACCGGATCGCCCTCGTCGGTCAGCGCCATCCGCTCGATCAACGCCAGCTCGCGCGCCGAGCGCCGGTTCACCTTGGCAAGCCCGCGCAGCATCGCCAGCCCGTTCTGCCAGTGGCGCGGACCGCCGACACCACTGCACACGAAATTGGCGAAGATAACCGCCGCATCCAGGCGCCCAAGCTCCGCCGCCCCCCGGATCAGCTCCCGCGCGCTCGCTTTGTCGCCGGCCCCAAGGGCCGCCGCGCCGCGATCGAACAGTTCGTCCGCTTCAGCCATAGAGCCGGGCCACCTTCTCTTCGCTCATCCCCATGCGGTGCAGCGCAAGGCAGGCCAGGTTGCGCGCCGAACGCCGCGCCCACCCGTCCCGCCGCCACCGCTCGGCGGAGGTCACCGCATCGGCCGCCAGCGTCACCAGCCGCCGCCGTCCGATCCGCCGCACCAGGCCGACATCCTCCATCAGCGGCACCGGCCGAAACCCGCCCACCATGTCATACAGTTCCCGGGAAACGAGCAGCCCCTGATCGCCATAAGGCAGCGCCAGCAACTTCACCCGCAACGCAACCCCACGCTCGATCACCCGCGCCTGCCACGCGGGATCGTCCAGCTTGAAACGGAAACACCCGGCCACATCGCGCCGCCGCATATGCTCCTCGGCAGCGTCCCGCCAGCCTGGCGAAAGCCGCGTGTCGGCATGCAGGAACAGCAGCCAGTCGCCTTTGGCCGCCTCCGCCCCAGCGGCAAGCTGCACGCCGCGCCCGCGCGGCGCTTCCACCACCCGAGCACCTGCCACCCGCGCAATCTCCCGCGTCCCGTCCCGCGAACCGCCGTCCACCAGGACCAGCTCCGGAACCTCACCCAGCGCCTCCAGGCACGCCCCGAGCGTCCCCGCCGCGTTCAGGGCCGGAATCACCAGGGACAGCATCAGCCCGAACAGCTCGCCCCGCCGAGCACGCAGAACTTCGCGCAATGCGGGTGGTTGAGCATCACCTTCGGCTCCGCCTCCGCCAGCGTCGCGCCAAGCGAGAACTGGTCGTCATAGGGCAGCAACGTGCAGGCCACGACCCGCGCCCGCTCCTCGCCGCGCCGCTTCACCACCATCCGGCTCGACGCGCACATCATCGCCGCGGGCGACAAGTCGAGGATGCCCCAGCAAGCCTCGGTGATCTCCGGCACATCGGCGGCGGCGTCCATCGGCGGAAACAGCACCAGCCCGCCCGCCACATCGAGCCCAAGCTCCGCGAAGAGCCGCAGATAGCCCGCCTCCGCCTCCGCCAAAGTCTCGCCCGGCAACTGCCGCCCCGCCACCGCGATCCGGAACCCGTTCGCCGCCAGCCACTTCAGCCCGTCGAGCGCCTTCACCCACGCGCCCGCGCCGCGCTCCGCCTCATGCACAGCCATCGTGTAATGATCGAGGCTGACCCGCATCGTCAGCTTCGGCGAGGCAAGCTGCACAAGCTGTGCCTCGAAGCGCCGCATCGGCCGCATCGCGTTGGTCAGCACCAGCACTTCGAAGCCGCGCCCCAGCGCCGCCGCGATCATCGGGGGCATGTCCCGGTTCATGAAAGGCTCGCCGCCGGTGAAGCCGATCTCGCGCGTGCCCATCGCCAGTGCCTCGTCCAGAAACGCCTCGGCCTCCGCGAGCGTGATGTAGACCAGCGCGTCGTTCCGTGGCGAACTCTCGATGTAGCAGCTCGCGCAGGCGAGATTGCACAGCGTGCCCGTATTGATCCAAAGTGTGTCCAGCCGCCCCAGCGTCACCGAAGCCCGCGCCTCGCCCTTCGCCGTAACCAAAGGGTCGCGGAACTTGGCGACGTCCAGCCGCCGCGCCGCAGTGTCGATGAAAGGGGAGTTCGAAAGGTCCACCCACCTCGATTAGGCGAAAAGCGGCGCCGGTGCTAACCCCCGCCGCGATGAAATCCAGCGCCGGCAAGATCCTCCTCCTCGCGGCCATGGCGGCCGCAATCGCCGCCTTCTTCGTGTTCGATCTCGGCCGCTTCCTCACCCTTGCCGAACTCAAGGCTCGCCAGGCCGATCTCGCCGCGTTCGTCGAAGCCCGCCCGCTTGCAGCCGTCAGTGCCTTCTTCCTGCTCTACGTCGCCGTCACCGCCCTCTCCCTCCCGGGCGCGGCGATCCTCACCCTCGCGGCCGGGGCGATCTTCGGCCTGTGGGAAGGCACCCTCGTCGCATCCCTCGCATCCACCGCTGGCGCGAGCATCGCTTTCCTCTCCTCCCGCTACCTTCTGCGAGACTGGGTGAAGGCCCGCTTCGGCGCCCGCACCTCTGCAATTGACCGCGGCGTCGAGCAGGACGGCGCTTTCTACCTCCTCACCCTCCGGCTGATCCCGCTTTTCCCCTTCTTCCTGATCAACCTGGCGATGGGCCTCACCGCCATGCGGCTGATCCGCTACGCCCTGGTCAGCATGGTCGGCATGCTCCCCGGCACCTTCGTCTTCGTCAACGCCGGCACCCAGCTCGCCCGCATCGAAAGCACCGGCGACATCCTCTCGCCGGCCCTGCTCGGCTCCTTCCTGCTTCTCGGCCTGTTCCCGTTGCTGGCGAAATGGGCGGTCGGCTGGTGGCGCAAACGCCGGGTCTACAAAGGCTGGAGCCGCCCCAAAAGCTTCGACCGCAACCTGATCGTCATCGGCGCCGGTGCCGGCGGCCTGGTCACCGCCTACATCGCCGCCACCGTTCGGGCGACGGTAACCCTCATTGAAGCGCGCGAAATGGGCGGCGACTGCCTGAATACCGGCTGCGTCCCCTCCAAGGCGCTCCTTGCAAGCGCCAAGGCCGCCCACACGATCGCCAAAGCGGAAAGCTTCGGCCTCGAAGTCACCGGCCGGGCCCGCTTCGATGCGGTGATGGAGCGCGTCTTCCAGGCCATCGCCGAAATCGCCCCCAACGACAGCGTCGAGCGCTACACCGCCCTCGGCGTCGACGTCCGCAAAGGCTATGCCCGCCTGATCGACCCCTGGACGGTGGAGATCGACGGCACCGAGCGCCTCACCGCCCGCTCGGTCGTCATCGCCGCCGGCGGCGAGCCCTTCGTGCCCCCGATCCCCGGCCTCGAAGGCTCAGGCTACCTGACCAGCGACACCATGTGGGATGCCCTGCGCGGCCGCGCCGAAGTCCCCACCCGGATCGCGATCATCGGCGGCGGCCCGATCGGCACCGAACTAGCGCAGGCCTTTGCCCGCCTGGGCTCGCAGGTGACGCAGGTCGAAGGCGGCGACCGCCTCCTCGCCAAGGAAGACGAAGACGTCTCGGCCCTCATCGAAGCCGCCCTGCGCTCCGAAGGCGTCGATATCCGCACAGACACCGAGGCTGTCCGCATCGAAGGGAAAACCCTGGTCGTCCGCTCCGGCGACAGCGAAGAAGCCCTCCCCTTCGACGAACTGATCGTCGCCGTCGGGCGCAAGGCCCGCCTCACCGGCTACGGCCTCGAAGACCTCGGCATCGAAACCGGCAAGACCGTCACCACCGACGACTTCCTGCAGACCCGACTGCCCAACATCTTCGCGGTCGGGGACGCCGCCGGGCCCTACCAGTTCACCCACTTCGCCGCCCACCAGGCCTGGTACGCCGCGGTCAACGCCCTGTTCGGCACCTTGCGCAAATACCGCGCCGACTACCGCGTCCTTCCCTGGGTCACCTACACCGACCCCGAAGTTGCGCATGTCGGCCACAACGAACTTTCCGCGCGCGAAGCCGGCATCGCATATGAGACAGTGCGCTACGACCTCGCCCACCTCGACCGCGCCGTCGCCGAAGGCGCGCGCACCGGCTTCGTTAAACTCCTCGTGGCACCCGGCAAGGACAAGATTCTCGGCGCCACCATTGTCGGCGCATCGGCGGGCGAATTGCTCGCCGAGATTACCCTGGCGATGAAACACGGCCTCGGCCTCAACAAGATCCTCGGCACCATCCACGCCTACCCGACCATGGCCGAAGCCAACAAATACGCCGCCGGCGAATGGAAGAAAGCGCACAAGCCCGAACGCCTGCTGGCCTGGGTTGAACGCTACCACCGCTGGCGCCGGGGGTGAGGCCCACCCGCACCGTCATCTTCGCCAAGGCGCCGGTGCCCGGGCGGGTGAAGACTCGGCTGATTCCGGCGCTCGGCGCGGCAGGCGCGGCCAAGCTGGCGGCGGAGATGCTGGAGCAAACCGCCGCTGAAGCCCTCGCAAGCGGCCTCGAAGTAGAACTCTGCGGCGAACCCGATCCAACGACCTGGTACGATGGCCCTGCCCTCCATCTCACCGCCCAAGGCGAAGGCGGCCTTGGCGAACGCCTCGGCCGAGCCGCCGAACGCGTGCTGGCCACCCAGAACATCCTCCTGATCGGCGCCGACTGCCCCGCCCTCGACTCCCCCCGCCTCCGCGCCGCCGCTGGGGCCCTCGAGACCCACGACGCCGTGATCCACCCGGCCGAAGACGGCGGCTACGTCCTCCTCGGCCTCCGCCGTTTCGACCCGTCGCTGTTTGAAGGCATTGCGTGGAGCACAAGCACGGTCGCCGCGGAGACCCTCAAGCGCATCGCCGAGCTGGGCTGGAGCACCGACGTGCGGGAAACCCTGTCGGATGTGGATGAACCCTCCGACCTCCTACGCGTCATGCCACCTTCTTTTGCGAACCCGGTGCCAGAAAAAGGTGGACCCCGGATCACGTCCGGGGTGACGAAGAAGGGCAAGCTGGCTACCGGAAACCCGTGACCACCACCCTCCCGCCCTACGCCGAACTCCTTGGCCTGAGCACCCGCCGCGACGGCGCCGAACTCCTCTGGATCATGCCCTTCCGCGAAGAAGTGGTCGGCCGCCCCGGCTTCCTGCACGGCGGCGCCATTGCCGGCCTGCTCGAATTCGCCGCCCTCGGAACCCTCTACGATGCGCTCGAAAGCGAAGACGGCGTCACCGCCAAGCCGATCAACGTCAGCGTGGATTTCATGCGCGGCGGCACCGGCAGGGAAACCTACGCCGCCGCCGTCATCACCCGCCTCGGCCGGCGGGTCGCCAACGTCGAAGCCCACGCCTGGCAGGAAGACCGAACCAAACCCATCGCCGCCGCGCGAATGAACCTGCTGTTGAAGCGGAAGGCCGGTTAGGCGCCGGGTTGCTGATCCCGTTTCAGCCGGTACGCTAGGTGCATGCGGCTGCAATATTTTCATCTCCGACCAAACCAGCCTCCGCCACAATTGCCTGCCGGGCACTTGCGGGCAGTGATCATCGCGGACGTCAGGGTTGCTCAGGATTGGTGCAATCGGATTTCCGAATGGCTTGTCGACGGCGGCTGCCTTTACGTGGTCGCGTGGGGCGTGGAGTGCGAGCTTTGGCACGACACAGTCGATTGGTCTCACCTCGAAGCCTTCGACTTCGGCGACATTCCCGACGACAAGTTCGTCATGACGACATGGCACACCGATGAGCCCTTGTCGGAGGCGCTCTGGTTCGCCGGACACTGCGCATCTCATCCCGACGTCGAACTCGACGAAACCGTGATCATCCACATCGCGGACCAGGCAAGGGAAGCCGAGATGCTCCGCGCGTATGCGGAAAGCCAGGGATAATGACGACGCCGCCCGCATGAACCTGCTCCCAAGCGCCCGAGATAAATAGCCCCTCCCCTTCAGGGGAGGGGTTGGGGAGGGGAACGTCAGCGACCAACCACGCAGGACTCGGACACCACAGCCCCTCCCCAAACCCCTCCCCTGAAGGGGAGGGGCTTAAGATCATCCGCCCCGCTTCAACGTCTCCCGCGCAATCACCAGCTGCTGGATCTGGCTGGTCCCCTCATAGATCCGGAACAGCCGCACGTCGCGGTACAGCCGCTCGACGCCATAGTCCGCGATATAACCCGCACCGCCGAAGATCTGCACCGCCCGGTCGGCGACCCGCCCGACCATCTCGCTCGCGAAATACTTGGCGGCCGCGGCCTCAAGCACGATCCCCTCGCCCGCGTCCTTGAGCGCCGCCGCCTCGAGCACCAGCGCCCGCGCCGCCATCGCCTCGGTCTTCGAGTCCGCGATCATCGCCTGGACAAGCTGGAAGTCCGCGATCGCCTTGCCGAACTGCTTCCTCTCCGTCGCATAGGCCACCGCGTCCACGATCAACCGCTCGGCCACCCCCACGCACACCGCCGCAATGTGCAGCCGCCCGCGGTCGAGCACCCGCATCGCGATCTTGAACCCTTCCCCCTCCTCCCCGAGCCGGTTGGCCGCCGGCACCGGCACCTCGTCGAAATTGACGTCGCAAACATGCGCGCCCTGCTGGCCCATCTTCTTCTCGGGCTTGCCGATGCTCAGCCCCGGCAGGTCGGCCGGCACCAGAAAGGCAGAGACCCCCTTCGCCCCCGCCTCGCCGGTGCGCGCCATGACGGTGAACAGCGATGCCTTGTCAGCATTGGTGATGTAGCGCTTGGTGCCCGACAGCCGGTAAACGTCCCCGTCCCGCACCGCTTTGGTCTGCACCGAGGCGCTGTCGGACCCTGCGCCCGGCTCGGTCAGCGCAAAGCTGGTCACGATCTCGCCCGAGGCGATCCGCGGCAGCCACTCGGCCTTCTGCGCATCGGTACCCGCCATCACCAGCCCCTGGCTGCCGATGCCGACGTTGGTGCCGAACACCGAGCGAAACGCCGGGCTCGTCCGCCCGAGCTCCAGCGCCACCCGCACTTCCTCGGACATCGACAGGCCGAGGCCGCCATATTCCTCGGGGATGGAAAGGCCGAAGAGCCCCATCTCCTTCATCTCGGCGACGACGGCGGCGGGGACTTCATCCTCCTCCCCCACCTGCCCTTCGAGCGGGCGCAGCCGCTCCGCGACATAACGCCGGAGCGTGGTGAGGAGCAGATCAAAGGACTCAGGATCAAGGGGCATGTTCAAGTCTCCAAATCCTCCCCCGGCTTTCCGGGGGAGGGGGACCATGCGAAGCATGGTGGAGGGGCCGAGCGAAGCGAGGAAACAGCACCTCCGCTTCGCTCCGGCCCCTCCACCAGCCTGCGGCTGGTCCCCCTCCCCTGCAAATGCAGGGGAGGAATATTCAATACCCCTTCAGCCGCGCCAGCTTGTCCGCGTGGTAATTCGCGTCGCCGAACAGCTCGTTCAGCACCCGGTCGCGCTTCATGTAGAGGCCGATGTCGTATTCGTCGGTCATGCCGATGCCGCCGTGCATCTGCACGCCCTCCTGCACCGCGAGTGTCGACACCCGCCCCGCCTTCGACTTGGCGACCGACACCATCGCCTCCGCCTCGGGGCTGCCCTCGTCGAGCAGTTGCTGCGCCTTGAGCGCCGCCGCCCGCGCAATCTCCAGCTCCGAATAGAGATGCGCCGCCCGGTGCTGAAGCACCTGGAACTCGCCGATCAGCTTGCCGAACTGCTTCCGCTGCTTGAGGTAATCCACCGTCATCGCCATCGCGCCCGAACCGACGCCGACCATCTCCGACGCCGCCCCCGCCCGCGCCGCGTTCAGCACCCGGCCCAGCACCGCCTCGCCGCCGCCGACCTCGCCGAGCACCGCGTCCGCATCCACCTCGACACCGTTGAAATCGACCCGCGCGCCAATGCTGGAATCGGCCAGCCGTACGCCTTCGACATTGAGCCCCGTCGCGTCCTTCTCGACGGTGAACAGCGTCAGCCCTTCCTCGGCCCGAGCCGCGACGATGAAGACGTCCGCCGACACGCCCTGCACCACGAAGCGCTTCTGCCCGGTCAGCTTGAAGCCGTTCCCCGAACGCTCCGCCTTCATCGCGATGCTCTCCGGCCGGTGCTTGCGCCCCTCGTCCACCGCCAGCGCAGCCACCATCTCACCCGCGAGGATGCCGGGCAGCCAACGCTCGCGCTGCGCCGTACCCTTCAAGGCCTCCACCACGGCCACCGCGGTCACCAGAAACGGCGAGGGCGTCAGATTACGCCCGATCTCCTCCAGCACGATCCCCGCCTCGACATGGCCAAGCCCCATGCCGCCGTCCGCTTCGTCCACCAGGATGCCGGTGAACCCCAACTCCCCGAACTGCCGCCACAAAGCGTGCCCGAACCCGTCCTTGCACCCCATGTCGCGATACTTGCGCAACTGCTTCGCGATTGCGCCTTCCTCGGCCATGAACTCCCGAGCGGTCTCCCGCAGCATGCTTTGGTCGTCGGTGAGGTAAAGCGGCATTATTCAAGACCTCCGGGCGGTGGAGTCACCGCGCAAAACTGTAAGCAGGTGGAGACACGCTTCGGCCTCTGACGGGAATGTACGCTTGCTGGTTTCGAGGCCCCGCTCTGAATAATATACTGACCAAACATACCCGTCCTCCGCGAGCACATAGGCTTCAGAAGGGTGCCCGCCGTCGAGCCCGTATGCGTTGGAGTGGATGCCTTCATCTTCCAGAATGGCTGCGAGGGCGGCCTTATTCACAGCTGAACTCCGTCCGTCGTTTCGGTCACGCGCCCGGCAAATCCAGGATCCGCTTGGCGATGATGCCAAGCTGCACTTCGCTTGTCCCGCCCTCGATCGAATTGGCCTTGGTCCTCAGCCACTCCTTGGCCGACTTGCCGGCCTTGGAACGCTCGCTCTCCCACTCCAGCGCCGACGATCCGCCCGCCGCCATCACCAGTTCGTGCCGCCGCTTGTTCAATTCCGTGCCGGCATATTTCATCATCGATGGCTGGGCGGGATGCGCCTGCCCGGCCTTGAGCTCATCGATGAACCGTTCCGACATCGCCTTGAACGCCATCGAATCCACATCGAAATGCGCCACCTCGGCGCGCAGCAGCGGGTCCTCCGCCAGCACGTCGCCAAGCGCCTCGCCGAGCAGGCCCGACTGCCCGCCGCCAAGCCCCATGCCGCTGATCATCTCGCGCTCGTGGCCGAGCAGATACTTGGCCACGTCCCAGCCCTTGTTGAGCTCGCCGACGAGCTGATCCTTGGGCACCACCACGTCGTCGAAGAAGGTCTCGCAAAACGGCGAATAGCCGGAGATCAGCAGGATCGGCCGCGTCGAAACACCCGGCGTCTTCATGTCGAACAGCAGGAAGCTGATGCCCTTGTGCTTGGGCGCGGTGAAGTCGGTGCGCACCAGGCAGAAGATCCAGTCCGCCTTGTCGGCGTAGCTGGTCCACACCTTCTGGCCGTTAACCAGCCAGTGGGAGCCCCCAGCCTCATCGACAACTTCCTCGCACCTGGTCTGCAGCGATGCGAGGTCCGATCCCGCATTCGGCTCCGAATAGCCCTGGCACCAGCGGATCTCGCCGCGCGCGATCTCCGTCAAAAACCGCGTCTTCTGCTCCTCCGAGCCGTACTTCAGCAGCGCCGGCCCAAGCATCGAGATACCGAAACTGTACAGCGGCGAGCGCGCATTGATCCGGGCCATCTCCTGCTTCAGCACCTTGGTCTCGGCCGCGGACAACCCGCCGCCGCCATAGGCCACCGGCCAGTCCGGCACCGTCCACCCCCGCGCCGCCATCCGCTCGAGCCAAAGCTTCTGCGCCTCGTTCTTGAACTCGAACTCGCGCCCGCCCCAGCACATGTCGCTTTCGTCGCGCACCGGCTCCCGCATCTCGGCCGGGCAATTCGCCTCCAGCCATTCGCGGGTTTCGAGGCGAAAGGTGTCGAGATCGGTCATCGGCGCGCTCTCCTTTCGGGCGAAGTGACGCTTGGGCGCCCCGGTGTCAACGGCGTGCGGTCCTTCGAGACGCCGCTTCGAGGGCCCCATGAAAGTACTACTTTCATGGGAACCCTTCACAAGCTCAGCGGCTCCTCAGGATGAGCGGGAATGGGAGGTTGAAAAGGTAGTATAACCGCTCATCCTGAGGAGGGACTGAGCAGGGTTCCCATCAAAGTACTACTTTGATGGGGTCCCGTGTCGAAGGCCCGTCTCGAAGGACCGGAGGACCCGGAGAATGCCTCACCGAAACTCCACAACCCCATCCTCGAGCTTCCCCCGCCCCAGCGAGATCAAATCCTTCACATAATTCTGATGGAGCCGCCACGGCGCCTCCGCCCCCTGCTTCGGCAACGCGTCCGCCGCGCGCGTCACGTAGCCCGAGCTGAAATCCAGCAATGGCGCCCGCTCTACCCCGCCCTCCGGCAGCCGCGGCACCGCCACCCGATACCCCTTCGAATCCATGTGCTTGAGCAACCGGCACACCCACCGCGCCGCCAAATCGGATTTCAGGGTCCAGCTCGCATTGGTGTAGCCGAACGACAGGAGCATATTCGGCACCCCGCTCAGCATCATGCCCTTGTATGCGACCGTTTCCGGCACATTCACCGCCGCCCCGTCGACGCTCAGCGTCATGCTGCCCATCAGCTTGATCACCAGCCCCGTCGCCGTCACCACGACATCCGCCTCGATCCGCCGTCCGGACGCCAGCCGCACGCCGTCCGCGGTGAAGCGCTCGATCGTATCGGTGACCACCTCCACCCTGCCGCCGCGGATCGCTTGAAACAGGTCCGCGTCGGGCACCAGGCACAATCGCTGGTCCCACGGATCGTAGCTTGGGCGGAAATCCCGCTCCACCTCGTAGCCCGCCGGCAAGGCGCTCGTGACCCCCTTCAGGATCGCCCGCTTCACCCGCTCCGGCCGCTTCCTGGAATAGCCATAGAAGGCGATGCCCAGCAGGATGTTCTTCCACCGGATCGCCCCGTCGGCGACCCTGGCCGGCAGCCGCCGCTGCGCCCACCGGGCGAGCCCGTCCCGCGATGGCCGCGACACGATCCAGGTTGGCGAGCGCTGCAGCATCGTCACATGCGCCGCCGTCTTCGCCATCTCGGGCACCAGCGTCACGGCGGTCGCGCCGCTGCCGATCACCACCACCCGCTTGCCGGCATAATCGAGGTCCGCCGGCCACTGCTGCGGATGCACGAAGCGGCCCTTGAACTCCTCCTCGCCCGGCCAGCTTGGCCGATAGCCGCCCGCGTAATCGTAATAGCCCGAGCACAGGTACAGGAATCCGCAGGTCATCATCCGCCTTTCCCCCGCAGCCTCAACCTCGACCGTCCACCGCGCCTCCTTTGAAGACCAGTCCGCCCGAACCGCCCGCTGCCCGAAGCGAATCCGCCGGTCGATCCCGAACTCCCGCGCCGTATCCTCCACATAGGTCCGGATGTCCGCCCCATCGGCGATCGCCTTGTCCCCCCGCCACGGCCGAAAGGGAAAGCCAAGCGTATACATGTCGCTGTCCGACCGGATGCCGGGGTAACGGAACAGGTCCCACGTCCCCCCGATCGCCGCCCGCGCCTCCAGCACCGCATAGCTCTTGCCCGGCAGCTCGGTCTGCACCCGGTACGCGGCGTCGATCCCGGAAATCCCCGCGCCGACGATCAGCACGTCGAGTTGCTCCGCCTGTTCGCCCGCCGTCATTCTGCACCGCTCCTTATCGCCTCGTGGTGGCAGAAGGCGCCTGGCGTGGAAAGCCCGCGCTCGCCTGACGCCTTGTCTCACCTGGCGCCTGCTAGACTTCCAGTTGGAGCCGACTGGTTTTACCTGCCGGGGATTGCGAGCCTCTCCGGTAATCGCCAAATCGGATCAATATGCTTGAGCAAGTTAGGAACAGTAACTCTGGCTTTGATGTTGGGCAGCCATCCTCCTAACAAGGAACCCTGTATGTCCTCACGTAGAGTTTCTTTCCTTTTTGTTCTTTTGCTTGCCAGCGGCGCGTCCGTTGCTGTTGGGCAGGGTCCTTCGGCGCCGCCTCCGCAGGCGGAGATGCCGCCGCCGCCTTCCGACGAGCGGGTGACTAGAGTGGATATTCCTGCTGGCCATCGTTACCTGATGGAGCGCCACAAGATCAGCGCAGCGGAAGCGGCTGAACGGATCGCTTTGGAAGAAGAGGTGACGCAGCTTTCGAACAAGCTCAGGCTCGGCGACCCCGACGATTTCGGCGACCTTTGGATCGAGCACGAGCCCGTTTACCGGATCGTCGTCGCCTTCCTGAACAACGAGGACCGCAGCGCGCTCCGGGACGAGATCTCGCCGAAGCTGCGCCGCTACGTGCAGTTCAAGCAGGTCAAGACGTCCTGGAAGCAGCGCGAGGCGCTGATCGAGCAGGTTGTCACTGCCTTGAAGCCGCTCGCGATAGACTATTATTCTCACTACGATCACCGCAACGACAGCATCGTCATTCAGACCGAGGCGGATCGCGCGGTTCAGCAGATTCGCCAAGCAATCCCGAATGCTCTGCAAAGCTTCGTAACGATAAGGAAGGGCCGTGTTCCGCGCCAAATGCAGGCGACCGGCGCCCGCTCCGGAGACTACCTGCACGGAGGATGGTGGTACTACCTTTCGAATACTGGGGGGAATTACCACGAATGCTCCTTCGCCTTCAACGCTAAGGACAACATGGGCCGCCCCGTAATCCTCAGCGCTGGACATTGCAACGCGCCAACTCATATCTATTATACGGATCATTGGGTCTCTCTGGCGGCACCGATTCAGGACCGAAACTATGGTCAGTTCGATTATCAAGCGCAGGTAATTACAGGTCTAGCTTCCGGACCTTGGGTATACTACGAGAATGGGAAAATCACCGCCGAAGGTTATCAGAGCTATTCAAGCAGGAACTTCGTTCCAGGGCAGCCATCATCAGGGTACTACAAGGTCATCGGCACCAGCGGATTCTACGATCAGAAGGTCGGCCAGACGCTTTGTAAAAGCGGCCGTGCCACGGGATTAACCTGCGGAAAGATCACGCATGGCTGGGCTACCATCAATGGCGTCGCGAAATGGATCGAGAGCGGTGAATCCGCCCAATATATAAACGCGTTTGAGGGGGACAGTGGCGGGGCTGTCTTTCGGAGCCCAACCTCGACAGGCAACATCGTTGCTCTCGGGATCATATCGAGGGCTGAAAAAGACGATCCTGACGGAGATCCTTTGACCCCTAACCTGGCTTGTACCACTGACAGCGAGAGTGCTGGTTACACCGGCGATTGCTGGATAATCCATATGCCGATCGACTATATCGATGACCATCAGTTGCTGACGGTGGAGACAGGAACCCCATGAAGTGGAAGGCCCTTGCTTTGGTCGCGGGCACGGTTGCGGGGGCCTGCTCGAACCCACCTGTGCCAGAGCAGAAACCGACCGCTAAGCAGGCGCCCGCGTGGCGGGCGCCAATCGTTGCGACCACGCCGAACAAGGATGTGCTGTCGTACATGGCCAGCCCGTCCGGTTGGTTTCAAATCATTGACGGATGCCTCGCGTTCATTGACATTTCTGGAGCAAGGAACACGCCCGTTTTCGGCCGCGGCGGCGGAGGTCCTGTCCCTGGGCCGGATGGACTTCTCTGGGGCGGACGCACGTTTCGCTACGGTGAGAAACTCAGGATGGGCGGGGGGGCGGCCCCGCGTAACCTGGAGATCAACGAGGAAGCTCGCCGGAACTGCCCCGGCCCCTACCAGGTAATTAGCGGAGTCTCTCCACGGTCGAAAGCGGAACTGGACGAAATCCGGTCTCGTCGTAAGCCTGCGGCCCCCCGCTAGCCGGACTGAACAGCCCGCAAAGTTCGTGAATTCGAAGCCGACGGGAAGACGGCGGGCACGATGTAATCGCGTGCGATGGTGCAACGGAGACGCCATCACGCCGGGAGGGGTCGTGGCAACCGCCCACTGGCGCAAAACCTCCATTTCTGGCAGCGAGAAGGCCGGCAACACAGGAGGAAAGCGGCCCATGGACTTCGACCTTACGGAAAGGCAGGCTTTCTACCGCGACCGCGTGCGGGAGTTCATCGAGTCGAAGATTCGCCCGCGCACCGGCGATTACAAGAAGCAGCTCGCGACCGGCGACCGCTGGCAGCCGATCGAGGTGATCGAGGAGTTGAAGCCGCAAGCGCGCGCGGCCGGCCTGTGGAACCTGTTCATGCCGCCGGGCCACGCTCTCAAGCACGTCGACGAAAGCTTCGCCTTCGAAGGCACCCAACTCACCAACCTCGAATATGCGCTCTGCGCCGAGGAAATGGGCCGCGTCCCCTGGGCGTCCGAAGTGTTCAACTGCTCCGCGCCCGACACCGGCAACATGGAGGTCTTCCACCGCTACGGCACGCTTGAGCAAAAGGAGCAGTGGCTCCGGCCGCTGATGAACGGCGAGATCCGCTCCGCATTCCTGATGACCGAGCCCGGCGTGGCCTCCTCCGACGCCACCAACATCGAATGCGACATCCGCCGCGATGGCGATGAGTATGTCCTCAACGGCCGCAAATGGTGGTCGTCGGGCGCCGGCGATCCGCGCTGCAAGGTCGCGATTCTCATGGGCAAGACCGACAAAGGCGCCGACCGCCACCGCCAGCAATCGATGGTCCTCGTCCCCCTCGATGCGCCCGGCATTACCGTCGAGCGCGCGCTCACCGTCTACGGCTATGACGACGCGCCGCACGGCCACATGGAGATCGAACTCAAGGACGTGCGCATCCCCGCGTCCAACATGCTTTTGGGCGAAGGCCGCGGCTTCGAGATCGCGCAAGGGCGCCTCGGGCCCGGCCGGATCCACCATTGCATGCGCACCATCGGCGCCGCCGAAGAAGCGCTCAAAGCCATGGCCAAGCGCCTCCAGACCCGCGTCGCCTTCGGCAAGAAGCTCATGGAGCACTCGATCTGGCACGAGCGCGTCGCCCGCGCCCGGATCGACATCGACATGTCGCGGCTCCTGTGCCTGAAAGCCGCCGACCTGATGGACAAGGCCGGCAACAAGGCCGCGGCGGCCGAAATCGCGATGATCAAGGTCCAGGCGCCGCAGATGGCGCTGCGCATCATCGACGACGCCGTCCAGGCCCATGGCGGCGCCGGCGTCAGCCAGGATTTCAACCTGGCCTCTTCATGGGCGGGCATCCGAACCCTCCGCCTCGCCGACGGCCCCGACGAGGTCCACAACCGCGCCATCGCAAGGCTGGAGTTCGCCAAACATGCGGAGTGAACGCGATCAGTTCCTCCCCATCGCAGATGGGGAGGGGAACCATGCGAAGCATGGTGGAGGGGTAACTGCCGTGACGCCCGCGTTTTCCGCGAGAACCGCAGGCGTCCGCGCCTTCTACCCCTCCACCACCCTTCGGGTGGTTCCCCTCCCCATTGCGGGCAATGGGGAGGAACCATGAAAGCCGCGATCCTCCACACCCCCCGCATCCCGCTCGCCCTCGAAGACGTAACAGTCGCCCGCCCCGCCCCCCGCGAAATCCTCGTCCGCACCCGGGCCTGCGGGGTCTGCCACTCGGACCTCCACTTCATCGACGGCGCCTACCCCACTCCGCGCCCGGCGCTTCCCGGCCACGAAGCCGCGGGCATCGTCGAGGCGGTCGGCGCCGACGTCACCGCCGTCAAACCAGGAGACCACGTTGTCACCTGCTTCTCCAATTTCTGCGGCCGCTGCGAATATTGCCTCACCGGCCGCCTCGCGCTCTGCGTCGACAGCGCCACCAAGCGCCGCCGCGCCGACGAACCGCGCCTTTCCTTGAACGGCACGCCCGTCCACCAGCTTCTCAACGTCGGCGGCTATGCCGAAATGCTGCTGGTCCACGAAAACGGGGCCGTCGCCATAGACCGCGACATGCCGTTCGACCGCGCCGCGCTGCTCGGCTGCGCCGTCGTCACCGGCGCCGGCGCGGTCTTCAACACGGCGCAAGTTCGCCCGGGCGAGGACGTGGCGGTGATCGGCTGCGGCGGCATCGGCCTCGCCGCGATCAACGCCGCGCGAATCGCCGGCGCCGCGCGCATCGTCGCGGTCGATCCAGTCCCATCCAAGCGCGCGCTGGCCCAGCAAGTCGGCGCCACCCACAGCTTCGCCCCCGACGAAGAGCGCCTCAAGGAACAGGTCGCCGAGCTCACGCGGGGCGGAGTCCACCACGCCATCGAAGCCGTCGGCCGGATTTCCGCCGGTGAACTCGCGCTCTCCCTTCTCCGCCGCGGCGGCACGGCCACGATCGTCGGCATGATCCCGCTCGGCCAGAAAATCGGCATGGGCGCCATGGACCTCCTCGCCGAAAAGAAGCTGCAAGGCTCCCTGATGGGCTCCAACCGCTTCCCGGTCGACATCCCGCGCCTGGCCGGCTTCTACCTCGCCGGCCGCCTCGATCTCGACAGCCTTGTCGCCGAACGCATCCCGCTCTCCGCCATCAACACCGCCCTCGACACCCTGCGCGGCGGCGAGGCCGCGCGTTCCGTCATCCTCTTCGACTAAGGAACCGCCATGACCCTGTTCGACCTCTCCGGCAAAGTCGCGATCATCACCGGCTCGTCGCGTGGTATCGGCCGCGCCATCGCCGAAG
The DNA here is from genome assembly GCA_036386875.1 of Allosphingosinicella sp. Classification (GTDB taxonomy): domain Bacteria; phylum Pseudomonadota; class Alphaproteobacteria; order Sphingomonadales; family Sphingomonadaceae; genus Allosphingosinicella. The sequence continues at coordinate 980 of DASVUV010000047.1, read as the reverse complement.
CCATGGCCGATCACGGCGCAAAGGTGGTGATCTCCAGCCGCAAGGCCGACGCCTGCGCCGAAGCCGCCGACGCGATCAACGCAAAGCATGGCAACGGCACCGCCATCGTCGTCCCCGCCAACATCTCGTCGAAGGAAGCGCTCCAGAACCTGGTCGACGAAACGCGCCGCCAGCTCGGCCGCATCGACATCCTGGTCTGCAACGCCGCCTCGAACCCCTATTACGGCCCGATGGGCGGGATCACCGACGACCAGTTCCGCAAGATCCTCGACAACAACGTTCTCGCCAACCACTGGCTGACGCAAATGGTCGCGCCCGAGATGATCGGCCGCCAGGAAGGCTCGATCATCATCGTCTCCTCGATCGGCGGTTTGAAAGCCTCCACCGTGATCGGCGCCTACAACGTTTCCAAGGCCGCCGACTTCCAGCTGGCGCGCAACCTCGCCGCCGAATTCGGCCCCCACCAGGTCCGCGTCAACTGCATCGCCCCCGGCCTCATCCGTACCGATTTCGCCAAGGCGCTGTGGGAAAACCCGGACACGCTCAAGGCGGTCACCATGCACACCCCGCTGCAGCGCATCGGCGAGCCCCACGAAATCGCCGGCGCCGCCGTCTTCCTCGGTTCCGACGCCTCCACCTTCGTCACCGGCCAGGCCATCGTGGTCGACGGCGGCAGCACCACGGGCGTGGGGCTATGAGCCCGCACCAAAGCCGTCACCCCGGACTTGATCCGGGGTCCACGTTCTTCTTCCCGGCATCTCCGTCTCAAAGAAGGTGGATGCAGGATCAAGTCCGGCATGACGGTGAGGGAGCGCACCAATGAGACTTGCCGACAAGGTCGCCATAGTCACAGGCGCCGGCTCCGGAATCGGCCGCGCATCCGCCGTCCGCTTCGCCCAGGAAGGCGCCCAGGTGATCTGCGCCGACATCACCGGAGCCCAGGAAACCGCCGCCGCGATCGGCAGCGCCGCCTTCGGCAT
>DASVUV010000046.1:0-4950 GCA_036386875.1 Allosphingosinicella sp. | reverse complement strand
GCCATGTGATGGACGTGGGCGCGATGACGCCCAACCTGTGGCTCTTCGAAATTCGTGAAGATCTAATGCAGATCTACGAGAGCATCTCGGGCGCGCGGATGCACGCCAATTACTTCCGCGTCGGCGGGGTCCATCAGGACGTGCCGCTGCGGTTGCTCACCGATATCGGCGATTGGCTCGACGACCGGTTGCCGCGACTGTTCGAGGACGCGATCAGCCTGGTTGCGGACAACCGCATCTTCAAGCAGCGCAACGTCGACATCGGCACGGTGAGCCGCGACGACGCGATCGCGTGGGGCTTTTCGGGGCCGATGATCCGCGCCGCGGGCATCCCGTGGGACCTGCGCAAGTCGCAGCCCTATGACGTGTACGCGAAGATGGACTTCGAGATCCCGGTCGGCACCCGCGGCGATTGCTATGATCGCTTCATGGTGCGCGTCGAGGAGGTCCGGCAGTCGGCGCGGATCATGAAGCAGTGCCTCGCCGAGATGCCGGAAGGGCCGATCGCGAGCCTCGACCGCAAGGTGGTGCCGCCCAAGCGCGCCGAGATGAAGCAGTCGATGGAAGCGCTGATCCACCACTTCAAGCTCTACACCGAAGGCTTCCACGTGCCGGCCGGGGAAGTCTATGTCGCCACCGAAAGCCCCAAGGGCGAGTTCGGCGTCTATCTGGTCGCCGACGGCACCAACAAGCCCTACCGGGTCAAGATCCGCCCGACCGGCTTCTCCCACCTCCAGGCAATGGACTTCATGACCCGCGGCCACATGCTCGCCGACGTCACCGCAATACTCGGCAGCCTCGACATCGTGTTCGGGGAGATCGACCGGTGAGCCAAACCCTGATCCTCGCCATGTTCGTGCTCGCACCGGCCTTGGTCTTCGCGCAGCTTCCGGCAAAGGCGCGGCGCTACTTCCTCGCCGCGGCGGTGGCGGCGCTCCTCGCCTACGCCGTGCTCATGGGACCGCCGCTGGGCGGCGGCGCGCTTCTCGTCCTCCCGCTCGCTTTGATGGGCATCATCGCCGCAGCGGTCCTCGTCGAGGCGGTGTCGCTGGCGCGCCGGATGATCGGCAAAAAGGGGAATGCGGCGCATGGCTGACATCCTTCCCACCTCCATTCCGGACACCGACGACGTCCGCGCCCGCTGGGGCGGCTTCGCTTTCAACGCGGAGAACGAGGCCAAGGTGAAGACGATCATCGGCCGCTACCCGCCCGGGCGGCAGCACAGTGCGATCATTCCGCTGCTCGATCTCGCCCAGCGCCAGGTCGGCGCGGAGACGGAGACGCAGGGCTGGCTGCCCATTCCGGTGATCGAGTATGTCGGCGCCTATCTCGATATGCCTTACATTCGAGCCTACGAGGTCGCGACCTTCTACACGATGTTCAACCTGCGCCCGGTCGGCCGCTACCACCTGCAGGTGTGCGGCACGACGCCATGCATGTTGAGGGGCTCCGACGAAGTGTTCCGCGCCTGCAAGGCGAAGGGGCTCGCCAAGGGGCAGACCAGCGAGGACGGCCTGTTCACGCTCAACGAGGTCGAGTGCCTGGGCGCCTGCGCCAACGCGCCGATGGTGCAGATCAACGACGACAATTACGAAGACCTGACCTTCGAGACCACCACCGCGCTGATCGAGGCGCTGGCGCGAGGCGAAACGCCGGCGCCGGGGCCGCAGGGCGTCAACCGCCGCACCAGCGATCCCGAGGGCGGCGTCACCAGCCTCGAGGCGATGGTCGGCGAGAACCACGATTACCGGGGTGAGTGGGCCTGATGGAACAGCTTCTCCCGATCGTCGTCGGCCTGATCGCCTTGTTTATCGCCTTCAAGGTGCTGAAGGGCATCATCAAAACGGTTGCTCTTGTGGTCATCATCGCCCTTGTCGCGGCGGTTTATTTCGGAATGTTCGGCTGATGCTTGCAGACAAGGATCGCATCTTCACCAACCTTTACGGCTTCCAGGATTGGGGCCTGAAGGGCGCGCAGGCGCGCGGCGACTGGGACAACACCAAGGCGCTGATGGCGATCGGCCAGGACGCGATCATCGACGAGGTGAAAGCCTCAGGCCTGCGCGGCCGCGGCGGCGCCGGGTTCCCGACCGGCATGAAGTGGAGCTTCATGCCGAAGGCGCCGACGCCCGGCAAACCCAACTTCCTGGTGATCAATGCGGACGAATCCGAGCCTGGATCGTGCAAGGACCGCGAGATCATCCGCCACGATCCGCACAAGCTGATCGAGGGCGCGCTGATCGCCGGCTTCGCGATGCGCGCGCGCGCGGGCTATATCTACATCCGCGGCGAGTTCATCCGCGAGGCGGAAACGCTCTTCGCCGCTGTGCAGCAGGCCTATGACGCCGGCCTGCTCGGCAAGAACGCCGCGGGCTCCGGCTACGATTTCGACCTCTTCGTCCACCGCGGCGCCGGCGCCTACATCTGCGGCGAAGAAACCGCGATGCTTGAAAGCCTCGAAGGCAAGAAGGGCATGCCCCGCCTCAAGCCGCCATTCCCGGCCGGCGCGGGCCTGTACGGCTGCCCGACCACGGTGAACAATGTGGAATCGATCGCGGTCGTCCCCACCATCCTTCGCCGCGGCGCCGCCTGGTTCAAGAGCTTCGGCCGCGAGAAGAACGAAGGCACCAAGCTCTTCCAGATCTCCGGCCATGTGAACAAGCCGTGCGTGGTGGAAGAAGCCATGTCGATCCCGTTCCGCGAGCTGATCGACCGCCACGCCGGCGGAATCCGCGGCGGCTGGGACAATCTGCTCGCCGTGATCCCCGGCGGCTCCTCCGTGCCGCTCGTCCCCGCGGCGCAGATCATGGACGCGCCGATGGATTTCGATGGCCTGCGCGAGCTCGGCTCCGGCCTCGGCACCGCGGCGGTGATCGTGATGGACAAGTCCACCGACGTGGTGAAGGCGATCAGCCGCATCTCCTATTTCTACAAGCATGAAAGCTGCGGCCAGTGCACCCCGTGCCGCGAAGGCACCGGCTGGATGTGGCGAGTCATGGAGCGCCTCACCGAGGGCAATGCCGACATTTCCGAGATCGATATGCTGTGGGACGTCACCAAGCAGATCGAAGGCCACACCATTTGCGCGCTTGGCGACGCGGCCGCCTGGCCGATCCAGGGCCTGATCCGCCATTTCCGGCCCGAGCTGGAACGGCGCATCCTCGAGAAGCAGGGCCAGGCATTGGAGGCGGCGGAATGATCAAGCTAGCTTTGTCATTGGCGGTCGCCGCGTGGGGCGCGGCAATCGCAGCCGCTCCAGCCTCTGCCAAAGTGGGCGATCCAGCGTGGGCGCAATGCGTCTGGGCGACCTCGCCTGAAGCGGCCAGTGCATGGCTTTCGATGACCCGCCCCAAGCCGATGACGCCGTATAGCGATCCAGCCGTGCTGCTCGGCCACAAGTTGCTGGCGACATGCGACACTGCTGCCTACAATTTCAAGAAACCGAACAGGATGCCGAGCTGGGGCTCGCTCGCCGCATCTCTCAAGGCGGCGAAGCCCAAGGTACCCGCCGCCGCGCGGAACGCCGCTGTTCCCGTAGCGCTCTGCCAGTCGGGCATCGATGACAAAGGCGTTCTCCGCATTTTCCTCTACGACGTGGTTCGGCAAGGCGCTGGCGGGGAGAGCATCGCTTTCCAGCAATATTATGCACATGAAGGCGATCTGGCGCTGAAGCTGCCGCAGGATCTTCGGATCGTTCCTCCGGCTGGAGCGAAGGTCGAGCGCAGGTGCCGGCTGATCGGCGACAAGGGTGAGTTGAGCAATGCCAACGGTTAAGGTCGACGGCGTCGAGGTCGAGGTTCCGCAGGGGGCCACCGTGCTCCAGGCGTGCGAGCTTGCGGGCAAGGAAATCCCGCGCTTCTGCTATCATGAGCGCCTGTCGATCGCCGGCAATTGCCGCATGTGCCTCGTCGAGGTGAAGCCCGGCCCGCCCAAGCCGCAGGCGTCGTGCGCGCTGCCCGCGTCGGAAGGCCAGGAAATTTCCACCATGACCTCCGCCGTCAAAAAGGCGCGCGAGGGCGTGATGGAGTTCCTGCTGATCAACCATCCGCTTGATTGCCCGATCTGCGACCAGGGCGGCGAGTGCGACCTTCAGGACCAATCGATCGCCTACGGCCGCGGCCACAGCCGCTTCGCCGAGAACAAGCGCGCGGTGACCGAGAAATATATGGGCCCCGTCGTCAAGACGGTGATGACCCGCTGCATCCAGTGCACGCGCTGCGTGCGGTTCGCCGAAGAGGTTGCGGGCGTCGAGGAGATCGGCGCCATCGGCCGCGGCGAGAATATGCAGATCACGTCGTATCTGGAAGGCGCGGTGACGTCGGAGCTTTCGGGCAATGTCGTCGATCTTTGCCCGGTCGGCGCGCTCGTGTCGAAGCCGTACAGCTTCGAGGCGCGCCCGTGGGAGCTCAGGAAGGTGCCCGGCATCGACGTCATGGACGCGGTCGGCACCAACATCCGCCTCGATACGCGGCTTCGCGAAGTCATGCGGGCGCTTCCGCGGCTGAACGAGGACGTCAACGAGGAATGGGCCCACGACAAGACGCGCCACTGCGTCGACGGGCTTCTCCGCCGCCGGCTCGACCGGCCGTGGATCCGCCGCGGCGGCAGGCTCGAGGAAGCGAGCTGGGAAGACGCGTTCGCGCTGATCGCCGAGCGGCTCGATGGCGCCGGGGCAGGGGACGTGGCGGCGATCGCCGGCGACCTCCAGGACCTGGAATCGATGTACGCGATGAAGGCTTTCCTCGGCGCGTTCGGCTCCACGCTGCACGAATGCCGGCAGGACGGGGCGCTGTTCGACGTGTCGCACCCGCTCGCCTATCGCTTCAATTCGACCATCGCGGGGATGGAGGATGCGAAGGCGATCCTCCTCGTCGGCTCCAACCCGCGCTGGGAAGCGCCTTTGGTCAACACGCGCATCCGCAAGGCCGTGAAGCGCGGCGCCAAGGTGTTC
>DASVUV010000045.1:0-4897 GCA_036386875.1 Allosphingosinicella sp. | reverse complement strand
CGCTTTACGTTCGCTCGCCGGACCGACGCTGGACCTATTATTACGCGCACCTTGCCGGGTACGCGGCCGGCATCCGCGAGGGGATGCCGGTCAAGGCGGGCGATACGCTGGGCTATGTCGGCGATACCGGCGATGCGGGTGCGGGGAACTACCACCTTCATTTCGGGCTGACGAAGATGCAGCCGGGCGAGAGTTGGTATCAGGGCGAGAACGTGAACCCGTACCCGCTGCTTGCCGGACGCGAGCGCGCCCGCTAAAGCGCGCGGCTTCGGGTTTCCGCAGAGCCAGACTTCAAGGTTATGCTTCGCGGACGGCCCCTAGCTCTTTCCAGCAGGAATAGGTCATGAAGATCAACGCGGTCGAGATTCGTCCCGGCAACATCCTTGAATATGAAGGCGGCATCTGGCGCGCCGTCAAGATTCAGCACACCCAGCCGGGCAAGGGCGGCGCCTACATGCAGGTCGAGCTCAAGAACCTGATCGACGGCCGCAAGAACAACGTCCGCTTCCGTTCGGCGGAGTCGGTGGAGCGGGTCCGCCTCGACACCAAGGATTTCCAGTTCCTGTTCAAGGACGGCGACGCGCTGACCTTCATGGACAAGGACAATTACGAACAGATCACGCTTGATGCCGGAATCCTCGGAGACGCCGCCGCTTTCCTTCAGGACGGCATGGACGTGGTCATGGAGCTTTGGGAGGAGCGGCCGATCTCCGTCCAGCTCCCCGACACGATCGAAGCGTTGATCGTCGAGGCCGACGCGGTGGTGAAGGGCCAGACGGCGTCTTCCTCCTACAAGCCGGCGGTCCTCGACAACGGCGTGCGCGTCATGGTGCCGCCGCATATCGGCGCGGGCACGAAGATCGTTGTCGACGTCTACGAGCAAACCTACATCCGCCGCGCGGATTAAGCCGGTCTTACTCCCCTCCCTGCAAGGGAGGGGCCGGGGGTGGGTGCGAGCGAAGCGAGCCCCTTCCTCCGCCAAGAGGCGGCACAAGCGGCATCGAGCCGCTCGTGCCGCGACCCACCCCCAGCCCCTCCCTGTCCGGGAGGGGAGGAGTTTTCACATGGTTTCCCATTCCGGCCTGATCACCATCATGCAGAAAGCCGCCCGCAAGGCGGCGCCGCGGATTCGGCGGGATTTCAACGAGGTCGAGCAGCTTCAGGTCAGCCGCAAGGGCCCCGCCGATTTCGTCTCCATGGCCGACAAGCAGGCCGAGCAGACGATTGTCGAGGAACTGCGCCGCGCCCGCCCGGATTGGGGCCTGACCCTCGAGGAAGGCGGTACGATCGAAGGCGATCCGGACAAGCCGCGCTTCATCGTCGATCCGATCGACGGCACCTCCAACTTCCTCCACGGCCTTCCCCATTTCGCGATCTCGATCGCGGTGGAGGACCCGCGCGGCGCCGGCGGCAAGCCGGAAATCACCCAGGCGCTCGTCTACCAGCCGCTCACCGACGAGAGCTTCTGGGCGGAAAAGGGCAGGGGAACCTGGCTCAACGAGCGCCGCCTGCGCGTGTCCTCGCGCCGCAACCTCGATGAAGCGCTGATCGCCACCGGCATCCCTTTCCTTGGCCACGGCCACGTCCCCCGCTTCCAGAAGATCCTCGAGGCGGTAGCGCCCAACGTCGCCGGCATCCGCCGCTTCGGCTCGGCGGCGCTCGATCTCGCCTGGGTGGCGGCCGGCCGGTTCGACGGTTTCTGGGAGGAGGACCTGCAATATTGGGACCTCGCCGCCGGCGTGCTGCTCGTCCGCGAGGCGGGCGGTTTCGTAAGCGATTTCCGCGGTGCCGAAGCCGGCCTTCTCAAGGGCCAGGTGCTCGCCGCCAACGACCAGCTCCATTCCAAGCTCCACAAGCTGGTCGCCACTGCGCTCCGCACCTGATTAGGCCTTCCAAAACAATGGCATCCATCCGCCTTCTGCGGCGTTTGCGGTAGCCTATCCTCAGTTGTTGCGGTGGCGGTTCCGCTCGCCTAGAAGCCGCCTCAACCTAGCCCCATCGGAGAGTCTCGATGGCGTCCACCGCCGCCGATTATCTGCCCATCCTCCTGTTCCTCGGCATCGCCCTTGGCCTGTCGCTGTCCTTCGTGGTCCTGCCGATGCTGGTCTCGCGGCTGACCGGCGCGTCCAACCCATATCCGGACAAGCTGGCCGAATATGAATGCGGCTTTCCCGCCTTCGAGGATACGCGCTCGCAGTTCGACGTGCGCTTCTATCTCGTCGCCATTCTGTTCATCATCTTCGATCTCGAGGCTGCCTTCCTGTTCCCGTGGGCGGTCAGCCTCGGCCATATCGGCCTTGCCGGCTGGGGCGCGATGATGCTGTTCCTGGTGGAGCTCACCCTGGGCTTCGCCTACGCCTGGAAAAAGGGAGCGCTGGAATGGGAGTGATCCTCGATCCGCGCCATGAAAATGAGCGCCCCGCCGACCTGCAGCAGCCGGACCCGGATTTCTTCAAGCAGCTGAACTCGGAAGTCACCGACAAGGGCTTCCTGGTCACCTCCACCGAGGACCTGTTTCAGTGGGCCCGCACCGGCTCGCTCTGGTGGATGACGTTCGGCCTGGCCTGCTGCGCGGTGGAGATGATCCACGCCAACATGCCGCGCTACGACCTCGAGCGCTTCGGCGTCGCCCCGCGCGCGTCCCCGCGCCAGTCGGACGTGATGATCGTCGCCGGCACGCTCTGCAACAAGATGGCCCCGGCGCTGCGCCGCGTTTACGACCAGATGTCGGAGCCGCGCTACGTCATCTCGATGGGCAGCTGCGCCAACGGCGGCGGCTATTACCATTACAGCTATTCGGTGGTGCGCGGCTGCGACCGCATCGTGCCGGTGGACATCTATGTCCCCGGCTGCCCGCCGACGGCCGAGGCCCTGCTCTACGGCGTGATGCAGCTGCAGCGGAAGATCCGCCGCGTCGGCACGATTGAGCGCTGAGGGCAGCCATGGCGAACAACACCGCTCCCGTTGTTCCGGCGCGGCCGGGCATCCTCGATGAGGTGAAAGCCGCGATCGGCGACGCCTTCGTCGAGGGCGTCCACGCCGTCGGCGAGGATTCGATCACCGTCACCCGGACAAGCATCGCCGACGTCACCCGCACGTTGCGCGACCGCTTCGAATACCAGCAGCTGATGGAGATCGCGGGTGTCGATTATCCGAGCCGGCCGGAGCGGTTCGAGGTCGTCTACCACTTCCTGTCCGTGACGAAGAACCACCGCATCCGGGTCCGCGTCTCCACCGACGAGGACCTGCCGGTGCCGTCGATCACTTCCATCTTCCCGGTCGCCGGCTGGCTGGAGCGTGAAGTGTTCGACCTCTACGGCGTGATCTTCGACGGCAATGAGGACCTTCGCCGGATCCTCACCGATTACGGCTTTCGCGGCCACCCGTTCCGCAAGGACTTCCCGCTCACCGGCTATGTCGAGCTGCGCTACTCGGAAGAGCAGAAGCGCGTCGTCTACGAGCCGGTGAAGCTGCCGCAGGACTTCCGCGCGTTCGACTTCCTCAGCCCCTGGGAAGGCGCCCAATACATCCTGCCCGGCGACGAAAAGGGCGGCGAGGCCCCCGGCGCCCCGACCCCGGTTCCGGCCGCGGAGACCACGAAGAAATGAGCATCGCTTCGCCCGCCCAAAGCCACGAGCAGCAGATCGCCCGCTCCGGCGCGACCGAGTCCGAGATCGCCAACTACACGATCAACTTCGGCCCCCAGCATCCGGCCGCGCACGGCGTGCTTCGCCTGGTGCTGGAGCTCGACGGCGAGATCGTCGAGCGCGTCGATCCGCACGTCGGACTGCTCCACCGCGGCACCGAGAAGTTCTGCGAATACAAGACCTACATCCAGTCGATCCCCTATTTCGACCGCCTGGATTACGTGTCGCCGATGTGCATGGAGCACAGCTATGTGCTCGCCATCGAGAAGCTGCTCGGCCTCGAAGTGCCGCTCCGCGCCCAATACCTGCGGGTATTCTTCGCCGAGCTGACCCGGATTTCCAACCACCTTCTGAACATCGGCAGCCACGTCATGGACGTCGGCGCGATGACTCCGAACCTGTGGCTATTCGAGCCGCGCGAAGACATCATGAACTTCTACGAGCGGGCCTCCGGCGCGCGGATGCACGCCAACTATTTCCGCCCCGGCGGCGTCCACCAGGACGTGCCGGCGGGCCTGCTCGAAGACATTGGCAAGTGGCTCGACACCGGGCTGATGCCGATCTTCAACGACGCGATCAGCCTGGTTGCCGACAACCGCATCTTCAAGCAACGCAACGTCGACATCTCGATCGTGTCCAAGGAAGACGCGCTTGCCTGGGGCTTCTCCGGCCCGATGATCCGCGCTGCCGGCATCCCCTGGGACATCCGCAAGTCGCAGCCCTACGACGTCTACGACCGGATGGAATTCGACGTGCCGGTCGGCACCCGCGGCGATTGCTACGACCGGATGATGGTCCGCGTCGAGGAAGTCCGCCAGTCGGTGCGGATCATGAAGCAGTGCCTGCGCGAGATGCCGGAAGGGCCGATCGCGTCGGACGACCGCAAGGTGGTGCCGCCCAAGCGCGCCGAGATGAAGCAGTCGATGGAAGCGCTCATCCACCACTTCAAGCTCTACACCGAGGGCTTCCACGTTCCCGCCGGCGAGGTCTATGTGGCCACCGAGAGCCCGAAGGGCGAGTTCGGCGTCTATCTGGTCTCGGACGGCACCAACAAGCCTTACCGGGTGAAGATCAGGCCGACGGCGTTCAGCCATTTGCAGGCAATGGACTTCATGACCCGCGGCCACATGCTGGCGGACGCCACCGCGATCCTCGGCGCGATGGACATCGTGTTCGGGGAGTGTGATCGCTGATGGCCGAAGCAACCCGCATGCCCGCTACCGACGAGATCCGCGCCCGCTGGGGTTCGT
>DASVUV010000044.1:0-46911 GCA_036386875.1 Allosphingosinicella sp. | reverse complement strand
GGCCAGCGGCAGCTTCACCCCGGCGCCGAGCTGGGCCTTGGCGAAAGCCCGCTCGAAGCTGGCATCCAGCCCCATGACCTCGCCGGTCGACTTCATCTCCGGGCCGAGGATGACATCGACATTGGGGAAGCGGTTGAAGGGGAAGACCGCTTCCTTGACCGCGACATGGCGGTTGATGGCGCTATCGTCGAGGTCGAAGGTGCCGAGCCGCCGCCCGGCCATGACCAGGGCGCCGATCTTGGCGACCGGGACGCCCGTCGCCTTGGCGACGAAGGGCACGGTGCGGGAGGCGCGGGGATTGACCTCGAGGACGAAGATCTCGCCGTCCTTGACCGCGTATTGCACGTTCATCAGCCCCTTGACCTTGAGCGCCTTGGCCATGGCCTCGGTCTCGGCCTTCAGTTCGGTGACGATGGCGGGCGGCAGCGAGCAGGCGCTGTCGCCCGAATGGATGCCCGCCTCCTCGATATGCTCCATCACGCCGGCGACATAGACCGTGCCGTCCTCGTCGGCGATGCAGTCCACATCGACCTCGATCGCATCGGCGAGATACTGGTCGATCAGGATCGGGTTCTCGCCCGAGACCTTCACCGCCTCCTGGCCGAAGCGCATGAGCTGCTCGCGGTTCCAGGCGATCTCCATCGCCCGCCCGCCCAGCACGTAGCTCGGCCGGGTCAGCACCGGATACCCAATCCGCTCGGCCACCGCGATCGCCTCCTCGCGGCTCCGCGCCATGCCGTTCTCCGGCTGGCGAAGCCCAAGCCTGGTGACCAAAGCCGCGAACCGCTCCCGGTCCTCGGCCAGATCGATCGCGTCCGGCGAGGTGCCGAGGATCGGAATCCCCTCCTTGGCAAGCGCTGCGGCAAGCTTGAGCGGCGTCTGGCCGCCGAACTGCACGATCACCCCGGCAAGCTCGCCTTTGCTCTGCTCGACATGGAGGATCTCCAGCACGTCCTCGGCGGTCAGCGGCTCGAAATACAGGCGGTCGGACGTGTCGTAATCGGTGCTCACCGTTTCCGGATTGCAGTTGATCATGATCGTCTCATAGCCGGCATCGGCAAGCGCGTAGCAGGCGTGGCAGCAGCAATAATCGAACTCGATCCCCTGCCCGATCCGGTTCGGCCCGCCGCCCAAAATCACCACCTTCTTGCGTTGGGAAGGATCGCTCTCATCCTCGGGCGCGCCAAAGCTCGGCGCCTCGTAGGTGGAATACATGTACGCGGTGCGCGCCTCGAACTCGGCGGCGCAACTGTCGATGCGCTTGAACACCGGGCGCACGCCAAGCTTGTGGCGAAGCGCCCGCACCTCCTCCTCGGTGGTGGCGCCGGTCATCGCCTTCACCGCGTCGTGGATCAGGCCGTGGCTGCTTGCGGCCACCTTGCCCATCACGCCGCCGCGCAGGCCGGCCGAGCGCACCGCAAGCTCGGCGAGACGTTTGTCAGAAAAGCCCATCGCCTTCAGGCCGCGCATCGCCTGCGCATCCTGGGGCAGGCCTTCACGCTCCACCCCGCGCTCGGCTTCGACGATCTCCTCCAGCCGCTCCAGGAACCAGGGATCGAACCTCGTGATCGCGTGGATCTCCGCGACGGTGAAGCCCTCGCGCAGCGCCTGCGCCGCGACCAGCAGCCGCTCGGGCGTGGGCCTGGCAAGCGCCGCCTCGATCTCCGCCCGCGGCGCGCCGTACAGCGCCTTGACACCGTCGAGCCCGATCAGCCCCGTCTCCATCGATCGCAAAGCCTTTTGCAGGCTTTCATGCATCGACCGCCCGATCGCCATTGCCTCGCCCACGGACTTCATCGCCGTCGACAGCAGGGGGTCCGACCCCTTGAACTTCTCGAACGTGAAGCGCGGAATCTTGGTCACGACATAATCGATCGTCGGCTCGAAACTCGCCGGCGTCGCCCCCGTGATATCGTTCTGGATCTCGTCCAGCGTATAGCCCACCGCCAGCTTCGCCGCGACCTTGGCGATCGGAAACCCCGTCGCCTTGGAGGCCAGCGCCGAAGACCGCGACACCCGCGGGTTCATCTCGATCACCACCAGCCGCCCGTCGGCCGGGTTGACCGCGAACTGGACGTTCGAGCCCCCCGTTTCCACCCCGATCTCGCGCAGCACCGCGATCGAGGCGTTGCGCATGATCTGATATTCCTTGTCGCTCAGCGTCATGGCCGGCGCGACTGTGATCGAGTCTCCGGTATGGATACCCATCGGATCGATATTCTCGATGGAGCAGATGATGATCGCGTTGTCCGCCCGGTCGCGCACAACCTCCATCTCAAACTCTTTCCAGCCGAGCACCGATTCCTCGATCAGCACTTCACTGGTCGGCGACGCCTCGAGCCCGCCCGAGACTATGGCGACAAACTCCTCGCGGTTGTAGGCGATGCCGCCCCCCGTCCCGCCAAGCGTGAAAGACGGCCGAATAATCGCCGGCAACCCGACCACGTCCAGGCCCGCAACCGCCTCCTCCAGGCTATGCGCGATCCGCGACTTGGGGCTCTCCAGCCCGATCCGGTCCATCGCATCTCGGAACTTGAGCCGGTCCTCGGCCATTTCGATCGCGTCCGCATCGGCGCCGATCATGACGACGCCAAGCCGGTCCAGCGTTCCGTCCTTGTAGAGCGCCAGCGCCGTGTTCAGCGCCGTCTGCCCACCCATCGTCGGCAGCACCGCGTCCGGCCGCTCTTTCTCAATGATCTTGGTCACGAACTCCGGCGTGATCGGCTCCACATAAGTCGCGTCCGCCAGCTCGGGATCGGTCATGATCGTCGCCGGATTGGAGTTGACCAAAATGATCCGATACCCCTCCGCCCGCAGCGCCTTGGCCGCCTGCGTCCCAGAATAATCGAACTCCGCCGCCTGCCCGATAACGATCGGGCCTGCACCGATGATGAGAATGGAGGATATGTCCGTGCGCTTGGGCATCGTTTACTCGCTTGGGGCGGCAGGATGTGCGGGGGTTTGCTCGACGGAGAAGTGCCTGGACGAGTCCCGCTGCACGCACCGCACAATCTCGAGGTCCCGAGGTCCGCTGCGAACCGTCACGTAATGATGATGAGTTGGCTGTGCTGCTTGGGGAATGATCGTTCCACCGCATCTGAGGATAACTTCCTCCGGGGGTTCCCATCCGCTGGATGATTGAGAAGGATGCAGGCCCTGAATGGATCCCCTTCCGCCTCGTGATCCGTCGGGAAAGTCGAAGGTCAGACCACGGGCGACGTCAGCATCGAACGGGCGCCATCCCTCGATATCTACCTCGGTTACGAGTTCCGCCGGATCATCGCCATGGCTTGCATTCACCTGTTCATCTGCGGGCGGCTCCCGCATCTCACAGCCCGTCAGCAGCGATACTGACATCAACGCTGCGACTGCCAAGACCTTCATTGGTCCGAACCAAGGCGGCGGACGAACTTCCCAAACAAATACACGCTATCCTGCGGCCCGGGGCTCGCCTCCGGGTGGTATTGCACCGAGAACGCCGGTCGGTCGGTCAGTTCCAGCCCCGCCAAACTCCCGTCGAACAGCGAAATATGCGTCGCCCGCGCATTCGCCGGCAGCGTGTCCGCTTCCACCGCAAAGCCGTGGTTCATGCTGGTAATCTCCACCCGCCCGTCGGCAAGCCGCTTCACCGGATGGTTGGCGCCGCGGTGGCCCTGGTGCATCTTCACCGTCTTCGCGCCCACCGCCAGCCCGAGGAGCTGGTGGCCGAGGCAGATGCCGAACAGCGGCTTGTTGGTTTCAAGCAGCTGTCGGATCACGGGCACCGCATATTCGCCCGTCGCCGCCGGATCGCCGGGGCCGTTGGAGAGGAAGATGCCGTCGGGCTTGTGCGCCATCACCTCGTCAAAGGTGGCGGTGGCCGGGAGCACGGTGACGCGCGCGCCGGCGTCCGCGAGGTTGCGGAAGATGTTGCGTTTCGATCCATAATCGATGGCGACGACGTGGGGGGGGGCGGAAGGTTTCTCGACTTCGCTCGAACCGAACGGGTCCTTACCAGTCTCCGCCTTAAAGCTCGTGTCTTTCCTTTTCCCGCTCGTATCGAGCGAAGTCGAGATACCCGCCGAGTCCTTGCCTATCCCCTCCCCGCTTGTGTCGAGCGAAGTCGAGACACCCTCTCCATACCCCCGCCCAAGGCCCCAAAGCCCGCCTTCCCACCGGTACATCTGCAAACACGAGACCTCCCTGGCGAGGTCCATGCCCTCGAGCCCCGGCCAGTCCCGCGCCTGCGCCAGCAAAGCGTCCACGTCGAACACCCCGTCCGCCCGGTGCGCGATCACCCCATTGGGCGCCCCGCCCTCGCGGATCCGCCGGGTCAGCGCCCGCGTATCCACCCCCGAAAGCCCGATCCGCCCGTTCGCCTTCATCCAGGCATCGAACCCCTGCACCGCGCGAAAGTTGGACGGCGCGGTCACATCCTGCCGCACCACGCAGCCAAGCGCCCAGGGATTGTCCGCCTCCAGATCCTCATAATTCGCGCCGACATTGCCGATGTGCGGGAACGTAAAAGCGATGATCTGCCGCGCATAAGAGGGATCGGTCATCACCTCCTGGTACCCGGTCATTGCGGTGTTGAAGCACACCTCGCCGACCGCGTCGCCCTCGGCCCCGAAGCCCTTGCCCCAGATGACCGTCCCATCCGCCAATACCAATACGCCCGTCGCTCCTTTAGGCGCAGGCGATTGCGTGGCGTCGGCCATCAGGCGGGCACTCCTTGCGTGAAAAACGGCGATGTCGCTAAGGCTCACCGGCTAGGGCCGCGCCGCCGCAGCGTCAATCCTGTTATATTATTGGCAGCCCCGCTATCCTCCCGCCTTTCCACCGATAGACCGGAACGCTCAATGATTCGCGACGACCTCAAGGCTGCGCTGGTGACCGCCATGAAAGGCGGCGACAAGGCGCGCACCGCCACCATCCGCCTCATCCAGTCGGCCATAAAGAACCGCGACATCGAACTGCGCACCGCCGCCGCGCCCGCCAACGACGATGCAATGGTCGTCGAGGTCCTGCAGAAGATGGTGAAGCAGCGCCGCGAATCGATCGCCCTCTACGAACAAGGCAACCGCCAGGAACTCGCCGACCAGGAGAAATCCGAAGTCGCCGTGATCGAAACCTTCCTCCCCCGCCAGATGAGCGAAGCGGAAGCCGCCGCCGCGATCGACGCCATCGTGACGGAGCTGGGCGCAAGCTCGGTGAAGGACATGGGCCGCGTGATGGCGGTGCTCAAGGAACGCCATTCGAGCGAGATCGACATGTCCAAGGCGAGCGGCCTGGTAAAGGCGCGGCTGGGCTAGGCTTCTCGACCCGCTCGCTTCTCGACTGCGCTCGCTTCTCGACTGCGCTCGAAGCAAACGGGTGGGGTTTGCGAACCTTATCACCCGTTCGTTTCGAGCGAAGTCGAGAAACCGTTCCGAGAGCATCTCGACCTGATCAACCAAACCGGGCACTGATCGTCCGATGTCGTTCTGGGTCTACCTCCTCCGCTGCTCGGACGGCCGCTACTATACCGGCCAAACGGAGGACCTGGACGTGCGCCTCGCCCAGCACCGGCAAGGGTATTTCCCCAACTGCTGGACTTATACGCGGCGCCCACTCGAACTGGTCTGGTCCGAGGCAATGCCGACCCGCGATGAAGCGCTGGTAGCCGAACGCATGGTCGGCGGCTGGTCGCGCGCCAAGAAGGAGGCGCTGATCAGGGGTGACTGGAGCCTGGTTTCGTTTTTCTCTTGTCCGCTCCGGGAGCGCGTGACCCGTTTCTCGACTTCGCTCGAAACGAACGGTTTTGGAGACAGTGAACGTTCACCTCCCGCCTCGACCGAACACCTGCATCCGCTCGTTTCGAGCGAAGTCGAGAAACGTGATCCCACCCGCGCACCAACACCGCTTGCTTCGAACGAAGTCGAGAAGCCCGTCCGGCCGGGAAGACGGGAATGACCCTCACCCCCCAGTTCCTCGACGAGCTCCGCGCCCGCACCACCCTCTCCACCCTCGTCGGCAAAACGGTGAAGCTGCAAAAAGCCGGCCGCGAGTACAAAGCGCCCTGCCCGTTCCACAAGGAAAAGACCCCCAGCTTCTACGTCAATGACGAGAAGGGCTTCTACCATTGCTTCGGCTGCTCGGTGCACGGCGATGCGATCCGCTGGCTGACGGACCAGCGCGGCCTGCCCTTCATGGATGCGGTCAAGGAGCTTGCCGACGCCGCCGGCATGGAAGTCCCCGCCGCCGATCCCCGCGCGCAGGCCAAGGCGGAACGCGCCACCGGCCTCTACGACGTGGTCGAGGCCGCGCAGAGCTGGTTCGAGGAACAACTCGCCGGCCTCGAAGGTGGGGAGGCCAGGGCCTACCTTCAGACGCGCGGCATCTCGGATGCAACGCGCCGCCGCTTTGGGTTCGGCCTCGCGCCGGATGGCCGCGGCAAACTGCGCGCGGCATTGCAGCGCTTCGGGGATGAAAAGCTGATCGAAGCCGGATTGCTCGGCGTGCCCCACGACGGACGCGAGCCCTACGATCGCTTTCGCGGCCGCCTTACCTACCCGATCCGCGACCGCCGCGGCCGGGTCATCGCCTTTTCCGCCCGGATCCTCGGCGACGGCGAGCCGAAATACCTGAACTCCCCCGACACGCCTTTGTTCGACAAGGGCCGAAGCCTGTTCAACATCGACAAGGCCGGCCCGGCCAGCCGCCAGTCGAGCCGCGTGATCATCGTCGAAGGCCAGATGGACGTTATCGCCCTCGACCAGGCGGGCATAAGCGACGCCGTTGCACCGCTCGGCACCGCGCTCACCGAAATGCAGCTCGAACTGCTCTGGAAGCTCGCCCCCACCCCCCTGCTCTGCTTCGACGGCGATTCCGCCGGCCAGAAAGCCGCCTTCCGCGCCGCCCTGCGCGCCCTTCCCCATGTCGGCCCCGGCCGCTCGCTTTCCTTCGTCACCCTCCCCGCCGGCCAGGACCCCGACGACCTCGTCCGCGCCAGGGGCCGCGGCGCGCTCGAGGAGTTGTTCGAAAAGGCCGAGCCGCTGGTCGACCGCATCTGGCACCACGAACTCGCCGCGGAGCCGCTCGACACGCCCGAACAGCGGGCCGGCCTTCGCCGCCGCCTCACCGACCACGCCTGCGCCATCACCGACGCCGACGTCCGCGACCAATATCGCCTGGAACTCCTCCGCCGCTTCGGCGAATTGAACCGCCCCCCGCCCCGCGCCCCCTTCCAGCCCCGCCGCGACTGGCAAAAAGGCAAGGGAGGCAAGACCCGCTTCGAGCCCTACCGCCCAGTCTCCGAACAGGCGAAAGCCCTCGCCGTCGCCGGCCTCGATCCGCGCTGGCTGCGCGCCGTCCTCGCCGGCCTGCTGCGCTACCCTCAGGTCGTTTCCGACCATTCCGACGCCGTCCAGGCCCTCCCCATGGTTGACCGCGGCGCCGAGAAGCTGCGCGACGCGCTCGTCTCCGCCGCCTTCCTCCACGGTGCGCTTGATCCGGACGGGCTTAATACCATATTGATCGACGTTGGTGCCGCCCCTCTCGCCGAGGAGCTGCGCCAGGAACGAGGACTCGCTTTCTCCTTCACCCGCCGTGATGCCGATCCGGAACGCGCCCTTCGCGATCTTGTTCTGGTGATCGACACGTTGGCGGCCCGGCCGGGACTGATGTCCGCGCTGGATGCCGCCACCGCGCGGCTGATGGAGAGCGGCGACGAAGCCGCCTTCGTGGAGCAGCAACGGCTCCGGGAGGCGCGGGACGAGGCGGAACGGCAACTCGCGGCGCTGATCGAAGGCGATGCGGGGTAAAAGGAACAAGGCTTTTAAATGGCGAAGACTCCCAATGGCGGCGACGGCGAAGACAAGCAGGATGGTGGCGACGCCCCGCTGATCGACCTCAACGAAGCCTCGATCAAGAAGCTGCTCGCCCGCGCCAAGAAGCGCGGCGTCCTGACCTACGACGAGCTCAACGAAGCCTTGCCGCAGGACCAGATGTCGTCCGAACAGATCGAAGACATCATGAGCGCCTTGAACGACATGGGCGTCAACATCGTCGAGGCCGATGAAGGCGACGACGAGGATTCGAGCGCCAAGGACGAGCCCGACGCGGACGCCGAGGACGACGGCACCAGCGGCGAAAACGAACGCTTCATCGTTGAAAAGAAGAAAGAAACCGTCGACCGCACCGACGATCCGGTGCGCATGTACCTGCGCGAAATGGGCGCCGTCGAGCTCCTCAGCCGCGAGGGCGAGATCGCCATCGCCAAGCGCATCGAGGCCGGCCGCGACACGATGATCTGGGGGCTGTGCGAATCGCCCATCACCTTCAACGCCATCATCGAATGGTCGGAGAACTTGAACCGCGGCGACATGCAGCTGCGCGAAATCCTCGATCTCGACGCCATGCTGTCCAAGGGCCCGACGCCCGAACAGGTCGCCGCCTCGGAAGAAGGCGAAGACGGCGAGATCTCCGAAGCCACCGCAGGCCCCGCCTTCAAGGAAGAAGAAGAAGTCGAGGAGGTCACCGAGGAGGAGGATGAGGACGGCAACGTCGTCCAGCGTGCCGCCCGCCCCGCCTTTGAGGAAGAGGAAGAGGACAACACCCTTTCCCTCGCCCAGATGGAGGAAACGCTGAAACCGCAGGCGCTCGAGCGCTTCGCCAAGATCACCGACCTCTACAAGCAATTCGCCAAGCTCCAGAACGCCCGCATGGACGCGATGAGCGGCGGCGCCGCCTTCTCCAAGGCAAAGGAGGTCCAGTACCAGGACCTTCGCGACCAGCTCACCGCCGAGGTCGAAAGCGTCCAGTTCCACAACCAGAAGATCGAATATCTCGTCGATCAGCTCTACAGCTACAACCGCCGGCTGACGGCGCTTGGCGGCCAGATGCTGCGCCTCGCCGAACGCCACAAGGTGCCGCGCAAGGCCTTCCTCGACGCCTATATGGGCCACGAGCTCGACGAAGGCTGGTCGGACCGCGTCTGCGGCCTCGACAAGAAGTGGAACGCCTTTTGCACCACCGAGAAGACGGCGATCGAGCGCGTCCGCGCCGAAATCGCCGACATCGCGGCGCTGACCGGCATGAGCCTGGCCGAATTCCGCCGCATCGTGAACCAGGTGCAAAAGGGCGAGCGCGAGGCCCGCATCGCCAAAAAGGAAATGGTGGAAGCGAACCTGCGCCTCGTCATCTCCATTGCCAAGAAATACACCAACCGCGGCCTGCAGTTCCTGGACCTCATCCAGGAAGGCAATATCGGCCTGATGAAGGCGGTCGATAAGTTCGAATACCGCCGCGGCTACAAATTCTCGACCTACGCCACCTGGTGGATCCGCCAGGCGATCACCCGCTCGATCGCCGACCAGGCCCGCACCATCCGCATCCCGGTCCACATGATCGAAACGATCAACAAGCTGGTGCGGACATCGCGCCAGATCCTCCACGAAATCGGCCGCGAACCCACGCCCGAAGAACTCGCCGAGCGCCTTTCCATGCCCTTGGAAAAGGTCCGCAAGGTGATGAAGATCGCCAAGGAACCGATCAGCCTCGAAACCCCGATCGGCGACGAAGAAGACAGCCACCTCGGCGACTTCATCGAAGACAAGAACGCGGTGATCCCGGTGGATGCGGCGATCCAGGCGAACTTGAAAGAAACGGTGACCCGGGTGCTGGCCAGCCTGACCCCCCGCGAAGAACGCGTGCTGAGAATGCGCTTCGGCATCGGCATGAACACCGATCACACCCTGGAGGAAGTCGGCCAGCAATTCTCAGTCACCCGCGAACGCATCCGCCAGATCGAGGCCAAGGCCCTGCGGAAGCTGAAGCACCCGTCACGCAGCCGGAAAATGCGGAGCTTCTTGGATCAGTGACAAGCGCCCGAGCGTAGCGACGCCGGCTGCCTAGCAGCCGCCAGAGCAGCGCGAAAAGAGCGTGCAGTCCGGCCGGCGGGTGGCGAAGCCAACCCGTTCGACGTCACGGGATTCACTCCCGTGACAGTTGTCCGGCGCCGCGCCGCCTCTGGCGCCCAGCGGATACTGCGCGCCATCCTCACGTATCATGGAAGTGCCCTGTGTAGGCATCGGCGGAACGATGCAATGGCTTGCACCGCGCCACAACCACGACTATCGCTGATCAGTATTTGAAATTCGGGTGTTAAGCGTGCTTCGAACGTTCGCGATCTGGCTTCTTGTCGTGGTTCCGGCAGTTATAGTCGCGGTGATCCTGACGTACGCCCCAAGGGTCATCACCGGCAACCAAGACCTGAACTCTTCCTTTATACTCTCTTTGGTTGGTGCCGCCCTTAGCTATTATGGAGTTCTGTTCTCCCTATATGCCGCCCTTGAGGTTCGGAATATCTCGAAGAGGTATTTATTCAAACTCCGCTCTCCCGATATTCTTAAAAAACTGAGAAAAATATCGAAGGCGGTAAATGCCATCGCTAGCGAACCGTCACGTAATTTGCATGCGCAAAGCTTTTTTCATGAACTGCCCGTCGTGGTTAGAGCCTCGAAGAGGTTGAGCAGCACCGAGGTGAAACGCGTAGCGAGAGAGGTAGATAGAGCTCTCCACCTCCTGATAAAGCAAGGCATTCCTAATTCCCCGAATAACATCACAGCCGGGGAAGTCAGAGGATATTGGGACCTTTTCCAGAAAATCTCTGAACTTGCCGATGAAATGAACGAGCAGATTGAAAATGCGAGGGCTACCGAATGAGCTACACTAGCGAACAGTGGCGGCTTGCCATAACTAGGCTGCTAGCCTTGACTGCCAAAAACGAGCTAAAGTGGGGGCCGAGCAGTCTCTATGAAGGAGATGCATGGACGACGGTTGACAGCTCGTTTCAGGCTGAGAACAACGGAAAGGCCTACGTGGTCTCGAGAACCCGCCGGCGACACTATGTAGATGAAGCCGAATTCTTTTGGGAGGGGGATTTCAATCTTTCGATTTATCAAGAGAAATTCGATGGGTTTCAGCACATTGCGACTGCCCCATCACTAAGTTCGCTGAGCGACTTGTATGATGCTGCTGAGGCGAACTTAGCATATAACCACAATGCTCTTGGCGACCTGTTGGCCTAGCCCGCTAAGTAGTATTGGCTAATCTAGTACGCCTAAATGCTCCGCGTTGGCCAAGTAAGCCACAGGCAAACCGTGGTAGTCGAACATTCTTGAGCTTCGCTCAGTGCTGTTAGCTTCAGCGATTCGCCGTTTAACCGCCTCTGGGGAATCTACGCCCAAGAGGGGAGCAAGCCGTGAGAGATAAGCCTTCGACTCAGCACGGGCGAACAGAGGAAAGGCCGAGTAGCGGCGTAAGGCGTAGGCTAACGTCAGAGGGTACCAGTTGTAGAAGGTCGGTTGGCCCTCCCCCCGCAGGTATAGTACCAGGTCGGCCTGCATGATGGCTTCGAAGCTTGGCATGCTTCCGTCTGGGTGAGCTTCCTTCAGCAGATCGGCCTGGAGGCTAATGCGATTGAGCTTTAGGCGAGTATTCCGATGCTCCAGCGAGGCAGGATGCTGCCGAAACACGGTGAAATCAGACGTGGAGCGACGGTTGCCGCCATCATGTTCACGAACAAGGTACGGCCTTGCCAACGCCGCAGCCGCGAAGTCAAACCGCTCCTCATCAAGAGCTAAAGCCATCGTAGTCAGGAATGCGTCATGGGCAGCGATCTTGAAGGCATCGAACTGCTGCGTGTAATAGCTAGTCTGCGAGGGCGAGCGGTACATGAGGGCACCGAGTTGTTCGTGAATTCGCAGAATCGCCTCTAGAACCCGCTTGTCGTCGCTGAAGCGTAGCGCAACCGTCACCAACTCCGCCAATTGCCGGAGGTAAGGCCGCATGGCAGCAAAGGACGTTAGGATCGCCTCATCCTGAGGAAGATCTTCAGTAAGAATGGGCGTCAAACCTTGCAGTTCGGCTACCAACGCGTCGCCGAACTCTCGTACAAACGCGTGCGCCCCCGGCGCAGCACTACGAATTGCTTCATCCGCCCGGCGTGAGCGAGATTGCGTTCCCACCGCAACTGGAGCAGCTCCCAAGATCGCCTCGGGAATGGACCCGAGCTTTGGCCTCACGTGCTGGGGCCGACCAACAATCCAGCGTAGAAGTTGCTCATAAGCCTCTTCAAACTTATCAGCACTCCGAAAGTCGAAGAAGATTCTGCTCCTGTAGAACACCGGTACGTAGGCCTGACCACCTTCGTCTTGCTCGGTGATAGCGGCGGCAAACTTATCCTGGGTGCTGGACTTATAAAGTTCAGGCGAGATAATTTGACTTTCCGTACCCACGCCGCCGGACCTGCTATCTGCCTTTTCGACATAGGACTTGTCACAGACCATGATGACCTTCTTCACAGTCGTATCCGTCACCATGGACTCCATGAAGGCGTTAGCATCATGCCCCGGCTTCAAGTCCCATTTATCAAGAATCACATCTACACCATCTTCTACGAGGCGAGATGCGAGGTTCAGCACCCAACTCTCATGGGTTGGAGTGGACCAAGAATATGAAATGAAGGCTCGGGCCGGCGAGGAACTCTGATCGTCAGTCATGCACCCCGACATGGTCATCGGTCATCCGCAAAGCAAGTTCGGTGAACACGGTGTGATGCCCCTGAGAAAGGTAATCGCGCGGCTTGCGGGTGATCACAAAATGGTTCAATTTAGGTCGCTCGTTGTCCGATAGCGTGATCTCCAAACGGCCTGATCGCCTCGCTCTTCAAAGGATCGAGGCCCCTACGCGCGTCGATCGGGGCCTAAAGCCTGATGCCGGCCGGGACACGGGTATCTGAGAAGGGTTAAATGGGAGCGGCGGGGTCCTTTCTTGACCCTCGTATTTCTTCAAAAGCGTATTGGCAACTATGGAAAACCTACCTTAGATACGGCGTCCTCGGTGGAGTCGTGAGCTAGAGGGATTCGTCGCGATGAGCAGCTATGAACGGGCAAGCCTCATTGTAAATTTGATCTACACTAGCGCAACGATCATGATTCTGCTGGTCGCTCTGATTCAGTTTCGCCATGGCCGGCGCGATGCATCCATAAGAGCCTCTATTAGAATTCTGCAGGATGAATCAGAGTCTCCAGCTATTAAGTCATCGAGACGTGTCTATCATGAGATTGCTCGTGGGCTAAACGAAAATACAATTGGGGAGATTCTCCAGTCTCCGGATCGGGAGTTGGAACGAGAAGCGTTACGAAGCATTGCAAACCGATATGAATATATTTCCATTGCGATTCAGGAGAACGCGATGGATTTCAAGATATATAAGCGGATGTGGAGGAGCTCGACCTTACATGATTGGGATAAGCTGAAGCCATTCATCAGCGCAGTCCGGCAAAAACAAGGTAACCCGCGGATTTGGGGCGAATTCGAATGGCTGGTGCAGCAGTGCCGTCCGCAAACGGCCAAACTATCGCCAAAGGAATGGGTCCTTGGGTCGGTCGCTAGGTGGCTTAACACGCTTCGTTTAAAACGATCGCCAGACCAACCGCTTGAGAGTCAGGCAATTGCCGGCGACTCCCAAGACAGCAAAGTCCTGGCTACAAATACCTCACAGCCCGCAAATTAGTGCTCTCTGCAACAACCGCCTGATCGCCTCGCTTTTCGAAGGCTTAGGCTCCGGCTGCGCGTCGATCCAGGCCTGGAGCTTGGCTTCGAGAGGCGCCGTGATACGGACGCCGGTCAGCGGTGTCAGGCCAGTGGCCGGGCCGCCCCGCGGTCTTTTTTGTTGCTCGGCTACTGACCCGCGCCTTTATCCATATATCGTTTGATCAGCCGACGAAAACACACCCTCCACCACCCGGACGTGGTCCGAGGGTGGTTCCCTCCCCGCCTGGCGCCCGGGAGGAGGTGGGGGCGCGCTCTTCGGCGCACGACCTGCAAACGCTCTCTTGCGGAGGCGCTTGATGGCTGCCGGCCAGCATAAACTGTCGCGCCGCGCACTGCTAGCCGGTGGCTGCGCTGAGTGTCGTCCAGGAAGTTGGCGTCATGAGAGTCTGGTGAGGTCGATCGCGCCCCGGCGCGATCTACGGGATGTGGGACATCCCGTACCTCGCCAGCCCATGACGCGTCGGACGGGTTCGTGCGGAGTGCCCGCACGCCCGCCGGGTTCCCACGAAAGTACTACTTTCGTGGGTGCCCTGGCCGGCCTTACGCGTCTCTCACCGATGCTCGCCTTCGCTGCGCGAAACCTCGCTTCGGCTTGGCGGTTCAGGCTGATGGTTGCCGGCCAGCATAAACTGTCGCGCCGCGCGCTGCTGGCCGGGGCGTGCGTGGCGCCGGTGCTCGATGCTTCCGTGCTGTTGGGCTCCGCCCCGCGCCGGGACCCGGCCTGGGAAAAGGCGGTCGCGCGGCTTGCCCGGGCGGAGGAGGCGATCGGGGCGCTGGCGGATAGCGCGGATGAGCGCGCTTACGACCGGGCGGTGGGGCGGCAAATCGCGGCGCTGCCGCGGGTGCTGAAGGCGCTGGCGCCGGATCTCGGAGCGGTGGGGGCGAAGATCGGGCTGATCCCTCGGCACCAGGCGTGGGAGCTGCGCTTCGGCGAGGCGGCGTTCGCTGCGCTGGAGAAAGATGTGCGGCGGCTTGCGGCGGCCTAAGCGGAACAGCGCTCCTCCGTGCCGTCCGCAATCGCGCCGGCCAGCCTGCCCCGCTGGTAGCGCCCCGGCCGGTCCAGCTTTATCCGGTAGAGCGCGCACAAAAAGGATTTGTCCCAGGCGGTAAGCTCGGCTCTGGCGCCCGCCCGGTCGAACCCCGCCGCATCGAACCCCGGCGCATCGAACAGCGTGAGGATCGAGCCGGGCCGCGGTCCCGTGCCGAAGCCGATTTCCGCAAAGCCGATCAGCGCCGCATAATCCGCGACGGCGCTGAGCGGGACGCCCGCCGCACGATCGACGTCGATGATGACCGTCGCGCTGCGCAACGTCCTGACGGTCTGGGTACTGACCAGGCTTGAACCCCCCACCGACAGGATCCGGCCGTCAGGGCCGGTCGGGAGCGATCCGCCGCCCGCCATCTGCGCCGCCGGCGAAGGCGAGTCGCTCAGCCGGTCGCCGTCCCGGCCGCGCAGCTCCGTCATGTACCACCAGCGGATCGGCGCATCGCCCTGCCGCAGGCTGTGGAGCCGCCCGGCGGGCACCTCCCGCAACAAGGACGGCGCCTTGCCCGAAATCCGCCGCACCACCGCGCCTGCGTCCGAAACGAAGCTGACGGTGAAATTTGGGTCGCAGCGCCCCGGCGCGATCGGAACACCGGCCGCCGCGGCCGCGGCCCGGACCCGCGTTTCAACAAGCCGCGCCGGCCGGCCTGAAAGGCCGATCACCTTCAGGCAGACCGGATCGATCCACCGCGCAACGGCGCGCTCACCGCTGCCCACTCCAAGCGCCCGCACATAGGCCGCCGCCCGGCCCCGCCGCTCACCGTCCGATTCCCGGTTTCCCGTGACCACGATATCCTCCCCGGGCCGCGGCGCGCCGGGATCGGTCTGGGCGGACAGCGCGATCAGCGCCGTCACCCAGCCCAGCGCCTTCACGGTCCTGCTCTCAAGCATGGGATACCTCCCGGCGTTGCGGATGGAGCCCCCGCAAGGTGCGCGTCACGACCCTGCCGCCGGCGCACCTGGCCTGTCAACACGGCGCGCTGCCCCGAGGGGGGCGGGGGTTCACAGCGCCCGCACCCGCGGCTCCGCCTGTTCCGGCGTCAGCAGCAGCTCCGTCAGCCCCCACACCATCGCATCGGCCCTGTCCGGGCTCTTTCCCGGCCCCTCATATTCGCCGCCCGCGATCATCCCCATCAGCTCGGCCTCCAGCTCCGGAAAGCGGCCGTGCAGGGTCACCTCGCCCGTCTCGAACCGCATCGCCACCGGCGCCGCGCGCTCGGCCTTGCCGGCCACCGCGGGCACAAGCTTGATCCTGAGCCCCGCATCCGCCCCCCGGATCACCGCCTCGACCATCTTGCCCCCCTGGTTCGACTCCGCCACCACCGCCACCGGCGCGTGTCGATACGCCGCCGCCCACGCCCGCGCCGCCTCCGCCACCACCCGCGCCCAGCCTTCCGGGCTCCGGTTGGTCACCGAATGGTCGGCCAGCACATGCCCCCTCCCCGATCCGTCCCTGGCACAGGCGACGATCCCGCACGTCCCATCCCCCGACGGCGGATCCACGGCAACGACGATCCGCGCAAAATCATTCCTCCCCATCGAAGATGGGGAGGGGAACCGCCAATCTTGGCGGTGGAGGGGTAACTGCCGAGGTGGCTCCGAAGAATCTCCTGGAACGCCCGCGCCATCTACCCCTCCACCACCCGCAAGGGCACCCGGGTGGTCCCCCTCCCCATCCATCGGATGGGGAGGAACTGGGGCGCGGCACCGCTCCAGCAGCTCCACCGACCACAACGCCCCCGGCGCATCGGTCAGCAACTGCCCCTCCAGCTCCTGCAGCGCCAGCCGGGTCCCCGCATAGCGTTGGTAGACATGCTCGGTAAAAGCCCGCGATATGTGCGGATTGCGCGCCGTCGGCCCGCCCGTCAGGATGGTGCCCGGAGATTCCAGAATCCCCCGCAGCACCGGCCCGGGCAGCGGCGTCGTCGTGATCAGCGCCCGCGGCAGTTCGCCCAGCCTCAGCCCAAGCCGAAGCATGTCCCAGCATTCCTGCCCGTCGCGCCACTTGGCCAGCTCGTCGCACCAGGCATAATGATGCTCCGGCCCGCGCAGCATGCCCGGCGTCGCCCCCGAAAACAGCCGCGCCTCGCTGCCGCCCTTGAAGCGCAGCAGGCCGCGCGCCGGAAACCACTCGTCCACATAGGGCTCGGCGACGGCAAGAAGCCCGCTTTTCCCCTCCACCATCACGCTCCGCCCCTCGGCCAGCGTCGCCGCCACCAGCGCGATCCGGATCGGCGCCTTGCCCTGCGCGTCGGCAACCAGGCTCGTCACCCACTCCGATCCCGCACGGGTCTTGCCGAATCCGCGCCCGGCCATCACCACCCAGGTCGGCCAGTCGCCCGGCGGCGCGGCCTGGCCTTCATGCACCCACGATGCCCAGTCGCGGTCAAGGGCGTCCGCCTCCTCCAGCGCCAACATGTTGACGCAAAGGGTGCGCGCCTCCTCCGGCAGGCCCAGCAGATAGCCGGAAATATCCGTGTCCGCCGGCAGGCATCTGCTAAATTTCGCCACGGGACCTCGCCATCGCCGACAGTTTCGCAAGAATGGAGCTTCGCACTTCGTCGAGCTTGCGCGGCCGCGGCTGCCAGCCGCCGCGCCGCCGGTGCCCGTTCTTCTCGGACGCCGGCGTCTGCCGGTACATTTTCACCACATCGATCGCCTGCTGCACAGTCATCGGCGGCAGCAACGCGCCTTCCGGAGGCCGCCGCCCCTCCAGCGCCGCCTCCGCCTGGGCGATCAGCAACTGATCGAGCCGCGCCACCCCCTGCGCCCGCGCCGCGTCGCACGCCGCCTCGAACTCGGCATTCCGGCGCCGCCGGCCGAACACCGCCTGCGGCGAAAACCCGACCGCCGCCGCCGCCGCCGCATAGCTCGCCCCCGTCGCCAGGGCGTCGAGAAACAGCTCCTGCACCGCCTCGTTCCACCGCTCCCCGGACGATTGCCGGATATGAGGCCCATGCGACCCGCCGGTCCGAACCACCGTCCCCGCCGGCCCCTTCGCCCGCTTCACTTTCCGCTCACCCGCCACGATTTTCCGCTCCTTCTGTTCCCACTTGCACAAGTAGAACATAAAGAGTACAATGTAGGAAAGTGTTTTCTGCGCGGGCGCGTAAGCCGTTGCCCGGCAACGAAAAAACGGCTGAATTGTCCTATTCGACTCGAACAAAGTCCTACGCTGAAGCGGCCGAGCGCAGCGCCGCCGGCTGCGCAGCAGCCGCCGAAGCAGCGCGAAGAGCCCGCGAAAGCCGGCCAGCGGGTCGCCCTGGCGAACCCGTCTGACGTCACGGGATTCACTCCCGTGACGGCTCCCGAGGCAATGGCATGCCGTTCCCCCTCCCCTCTCCCCCCGCGGGAGAGGGCGACTCGCGCGGCAGCGCGAGCGGGGTGAGGGCCTTGGGCCGTCTGAGAATCAGCCGCGTCGGGGGTCCCGGCAAGAAGGCCCGAAACGCGGATGATCCGGGCTGCTGAACTCGTCTTCACTGCGTCCTTCGAGACGCCAGTTCGACAAGCTCACCGGCTCCTCAGGATGAGCGGTCTTCACAAAGGCCCCTCCTCCCGCCGCTCATCCTGAGGAGGGACTGAGCTTGTCGAAGGCCCGTCTCGAAGGACCGCTCGAGGAAAATAGTCGGCAAAAGATACCCCAGCCGGAGCACCGCGTAGAGCTCGCGAAAGCCGGCCAGCGGCTCGCGCAGCGAACCCGTCTGACCTTCACGGGATTTATTCCCGTGACAGCTGCTGCGGTATCTGCTGTCCTTACCCTCCACTAATCCGAGTTAATCGTAAAGACGCGAGTGCCGTTCAAAAGCTTGGGTCAATAAGAAATCGCATCTGTACGACCGCGTCCATTGTAATCGATCCGGACCCCACGCGTGAAAGCGCGTGTGCCTCTCGGCGCTGCACCAAGATGGACCCGGTACTGAAAACTCCCGTATAGCTTGATTATTCCTACCACCCAAGTGCCATTCGAACTGAGGACTAGGGCGTGTCGGTCGTTCTGTGTATCATCGATGAACGAGTGCCCGATTCGCTTAGCCACGATACCAACAAAGGGACCGTTGGCCTGTTGGTCCTGCCCACCGATGCAGTACTCTATAATCTTCTTGAACTCGGCCTGCCGAACATACTCTACACCGAACTGATCAACAGCATAATTAGCTAATGTTTTTGCTACCGCGCGATGGACCTTCTCAACTTCATAAGTTGAGGTTGTCCTTACCTGATATGTTCCGGGCTTATGAACTCCAGGAGTGCTTGAGATCGTTCCCTTAGCGAGCATCACGCTTAGCAGTTGAACCACATCTGTCAGCTTTTCAGTTCGGAACCGCAGCCGGCCCATCGGATCCAGGGACAGCCTTGCGTGGTTCTTAGTTCCATCTGGGGCTTGGAAATCATCCCACCAGCCATCTGCCGGCTTGGACCGGGTCTCAATCTTGCTAATTCGTACCACGGGTGACAGGTCGAAAAGCGCCACACGGTATGACGGGCCTTCGGCCGTGCGCCTCTTCTGGATGGTGATTTCCGGACGAGCGAAAAATTGGGCCCAAGCTCCTTCAAAGCGTTCAGCATCTTCTTGCTTACTCACCACGAGCCGCAAACCAGAATCAGTATCGATGATTTGATACCTAAATCTTGGCTCTATGCCGGGAAGAACATCGACCTCGTATGCGATAGGGTCTCCATCAACGTATAGAAACATCTGCTCCGACGGGTGGCATTGGTAAGCCTGCCCCTTGCGAGAACGACCTACCGGACCATCTGCGCAGCGGGCCATCGCAACACCCGGCTCGCTGGTCCACGCACGCTCATACCGGGAGAACAGATGATTGCACTTTACGCAGACCGTTTCACGAAGAACCCAATCCTCCCCGCCGCCTGCCAGCGCCCGCGTCAGCACGTGTTCAGCCGCGAATGGCCCACGGAGATTACAATATATGCAATTCATAACTTCGAAGTGGGCCTCCCCCTCAGACTTGCAAGGGGGCTGCACGAAGCAGCTTTGCGGCTGGCCTTCCTTGTGGTTGAGCAAGGTCCGGTGATGGCTGAGCGCCTGATGAGGCAAGCTGCTCTGCTGTAGTCGTTGCGTCGCACCTGTATTGAAGTGGCGGAGCGTGCTATCAGGGGCTCGGAGGCAATATGTCGCTTGATCGGATTCATTTACGAAAGCTGCTGAAGATTCTGTTCTTGGATGCTGGCCCGCGCCGATCCGCGCTACGCGGGGACATCAGAGAAGAGATTGCCCGGAACGCTGGTGAAGTTGGTTCCGGAGGAGATTTTTACGCTCCCTTCTGGTTCGACGCAAAGTCCCACGTATTTGGAACCGTGGACCTGCACACCTGCGTGGATGATCGAATTGCCGCGAATGCAGGAAGAGCGAATTTGTATCCGCTCCTCCGGGACGGGTTTCTCCTCTGGTGGAATGAACGGCGGCGGTGGACGAATGAGCCGTTCCGGCCGGGCCAGACTTTGAAGGCGCAGTTTCCCTTTCCGGGTCTAGATGCAACGGTGAAGGTAGATAGCCTTTTATCTGTCCGGGATAGCGGCGACGCCGAACACTTTGTGTACCCTTATTTCGCGCCAAGTCCCGCTCTCTCTGAGGAGGCGGCCAGATGGGGATTGTGGCTGCTAGCGCAGGCGTTACCAACCGTTGAAATCGCTGAGTTGCGGATTCTAGATGTTATAAGAGGGCGTACCTTCTCCATCGACCGCACTCCCCTACGCGGAGATGAGGAACAGAACTTTAGACGCCGGTACGCTGCTGTGCTGCAGGAGCGCGAAACTCTCAGGCGAGAGTACGACTAGTCTCCTCGACGAAAGAGCGGCCGCCGTTGCGCTTACCGGGCATCACCTTGCTCCGTCAACGCACTCTCCAGCAACCGCCTGATTGCCTCACTCCTGGACGGCCTCGGCTCCGCCTGCGCCGCAATCCACGCATCCAGTTTCGCCTCAAGCTCCGGCGGCATGCGGAAGCCGCGCATCGGGTAGACGCCGGTGGGTGGGCGGCCGCGCGGTCTTTTCAGTTTATCAGCTATTGACCTGCCCCTATTTTCAGCTTAGCTGTTAATCAGCCGAGCAGTTACCCCTCCACCATGCTGCGCATGGTTCCCCTCCCCATCTGCGATGGGGAGGAACTGGGGGCGCTCCTCGGCGCGTGGACCCGCAAACGCCCTTATGGGAGGCGCCCGATGGTTGCTGCCCGGCATAAACTGTCGCGCCGCGAGGTGCTAGCCGCGGCGTGCGCGGCGCCTGTTCTTCCCCTTCGCCGTCATGCCGGACTTGATCCGGCATCCACCTTCCCTGCTCCACCGCCCGAAGAAAGGTGGACCCCGGATCAAGTCCGGGGTGACGGTGGGTGGAGCGACGCCGTGAACCACTTCACCAAAGCCGAAGCCCACCTCACCGCCCTCGCCCACTCGAACGACGAGGCGCTCTACGACCGCGCCGTAGACTCCCAGATCGCCGCGCTGGCCCGGCTGATGGCGGCGCCGGCGCCGGACCTGCCCGCAGCCGCATGGAAGCTGGACCTGTTCGAACGCCACCTGGTCTGGGAACTCGACTTCGGCGAGGACGCCCTCGCAGTCCTCCGCGCCGACCTCCGCCGCCTGGCACGCTGACGCTCCGGGGCACCGCCGCTGAAATAGCGGAACGCTCACCCCTGCCTTCTTCTTCGCGCCCTTCGCGGCTTCGCGTGAAACGATCCTTCGTCCGCTGTTCGGGTCGGCGCGCGCTTATGGTTCACGCGAAGGCGCGAAGGTCGCGAAGAGGCCACAGCCCGCCTCCCCTTCTTCTCCGCGTGAAGCCCCTGCTTCTACTCGCCCTTCGACGCAGCGGGGGCGGCAGGGTTCGCCCGCTCCGCCTCGATCACCGCGGTTTGAAGATCGGCAATCGCCTGCGCGACGCGGTCGAGACGTGCGGCGATCTCCTCGGCCGGGGGGCAGCCCATGGAGATGTTGTTGGGGTTCAGCATCCCGTTGCCAAGCACCAGGGCGGTGCGCTGGTTGCCGAGCAGCGCCGCCACCCGCGGCATCAACCCGTTCAGGCGCTCGCTTTCCGCCTTGTCGCGCGTGTTGTCCCGAGGAGGTTGGCAGACAAGGAGAGCGACCTTCATCACCCGCGCGTACACCGTCTCCAGCCGCGCCTCGACCGCCGCCAGCGCAGGAGAGGGCTGCGGAGGCATTTTGAACAAGGGGCCGATCGGGGCCACCGGCCCGGGCGCGGACTTCACGCGCAGGTCGGGCGGCGGCGGCCCGCGCGAGGGCGCGGCCGACAAAACGGGCGCAAGCGCAAGCGCGGAGACGAGAAAAAAGCTGTTCATTCAACTGCTTCTGGCAGAGCGTCCGTGCGGGGGCAAGGCGCCGGCGAGGAGGTACAAAGGCGCGGCAGCCCCTTCCCTCTCCCCCTTCGCGGGAGAGGGCGACTCGCGCGGCAGCGCGAGCGGGCAGAGGGACGGGAGCGTGGCGAAATCCGCCAACCTCCCTCCCAACATTTGGCGCACCTCCACAAGCCGCGGGGGCCGCCGCCTGCCCCCGCTCCCGCTAACCCCTTGCGAAACCGCGCTTCCGCCAAACTGGCACGGCTTATGCTCAGCACCCCGCATCAACGGGGCGAAAAGCCCGATGCCAAGGGACGAACACATCATGAGCAACGATCAGGCCAATCTCATCCTTCGCGACGACACGGTGCTCGGCGTCTGCCAGGCGCTTGGCGAGGATTTCGGGGTCAGCCCGGTGTGGCTGCGCGTCGTCGCCGCCACCTTGCTGCTGTGGAACCCGCAGGCGGTGATCGCCGGCTACTTCGTGCTCGGCGTCGTCGTCCTCGCCTCCCGCCTCCTCTTCCCCCGCCCCCGCGCGGCCAAGGCCGCCGAAGCCGTCGAAGCGCCCGCCCCCGCGGTGGAGCCGGAGGAGCAGGTCGAACTCCCCCTCGCCGCCTGAGCGCCCGCACCCCACCGAAGTTTATGCAACCCTAACCCGCATAAACCTAGTTTTTACGCGGTTGATATAGGTCAAGCGCTTAGGGCGGCTCCAGGTAGGGCACGCTTTGGAGTGGGAAAGCATATGGGGTCAGCATCGTTCGGGCTTGCGGAACGCGCATCGGCTCAGCCGGGACAGCTGTTGCTGGCCTCTGTCGGGGCCCATGGGTCGGCGAGCCAGGGCTGGCCGCGGGGCGCCGCGGCCCTTGGCGGCGAGCAGGGCGCGCGGGCGCTGACCGACGCGGTGCATTATCTTTGCACGCTGCACGGCCGCTACCCGGGCGTGATCGATCATGCCGCCTCCCGGATTACCGAGCCTGCCGGGCGCGCCTGGATCGCGCAGGCGACCTACGCCTTTGCCGGCGAGCGCGCTTACCTTGCGCGGCTCGCGGTTGCCGCCGGGCCGGTGCCGAGCACGCCCGGCGCCGCGTCGAGCGACTCGGCGATGCACACCCAGCGCCATGCCATTGAGATGCTTGCCCGGTCGGAACGCGGCGGCTGCGCGGTGGGCGCGGCGATGGCGGTGGTGCTCGATTGGGCGGACGTGCGGGTTGCGCTCGACGCCGCCGCGCGCCGCTTCGGGGTGGAGCCGCCGCCTTACCAGGCCGCCGATCTGACGGCGATTGCCGGGCTTGCCGACCAGCTTGCTGCCGCGCCCTCCGCGCAACGGGCGCTGCTGTTCGGCGCCGAGCAGATCCTGCTGCAGCACCGCGGACTTTGGGAACTGCTTGAGACGCGCCACGGCGCCCGCGCCGCAGCTGCCGTCTAAGCGGGACCGCGTACGGTTCTGAGGAAGCCCATCGCCAGCATAACGAAGGCGCTGCCCAGCGACGCCCAGATCAGCGCCCGCGCCACCTCTTCGCTCCACCCGGACCAGAGCAAAGCCACCGTGGTCAGCGCCCAGAACAAGGCGAGCAGCGGCGGCCAGCGGCCGTAATCCACCGCCCGGAAGGGGTGGACGAAGTGCACCGGCGCGAAGGTGAACAGGGTGAAGAACACCACCGTCGCCGCGCCCACCAGTTCCCCCGGCTGACCGACATAGAGGTAGAAGGCGACGACGTTCCACAGGGACGGAAAGCCGCGGAAATAATTGTCTTCCGTCTTCATGTCGCGGCGGGTGAAGAGGTAAAGCG
The DNA here is from genome assembly GCA_036386875.1 of Allosphingosinicella sp. Lineage (GTDB taxonomy): Bacteria > Pseudomonadota > Alphaproteobacteria > Sphingomonadales > Sphingomonadaceae > Allosphingosinicella. The sequence continues at coordinate 23,189 of DASVUV010000044.1, read as the reverse complement.
AGGAGAGCTGGATCAGCGCGGCGAGCGGCACGATCCATCCTTCCGGCACCAGCCCCGCGCGCCAGATCAGGATCGTCGGCACGAACACGTAGGTGAGGTAATCGATAATCAGGTCGGCGGTGTCGCCGTCGATGCGCGGCGCCTTGGTCTTGACGTGCGCCAAGCGCGCCAAGGTGCCGTCCACGCCGTCCACCGCAAGCCCAACCAGCAGCCACAGCAGGCACAGGCGATAATCGCCCGCCTCGATCGCCATGACCGCCAGAAACGCGATCACCGCGCCGGAGAAGGTGAAGGCGTGCACCGCCCAGGCGGCGATCGCGTGCGGGCCGTCGCCGGCCGCGGCGGGAATGGGGGCCGGTGCCTCGCTGCTCATCCAACCTCCCAGAAAAAACCGTGATCCACCCGCTCATCTCGAGCGAAGTCGAGAGAACCGGAACGGGCCGCAATGCACCCAAGTTCCGGCTCGCTTGACTCAGGCCGCTGCCCGTCGTCTCCTCCCCGCCATGAAGACGCTCCTCACCCTCGCTCTCCTGCTCGCCCCCGGGCTTGCCGCGGCCAAGGAGCCGAAACTTCCGCCTTACCTTGATTCAATCCGCTGCGCCGGGCTCGCCGAGGCAGCCGCGAAGAGCGAAGTTGGCGGCATTCGGTCCAGCAAGGTGAACTTCAGCGCGGCCATCTTTTGGGGCATGGCAGCCTCTGAGCGGGCGCGAAAGGACGGCCTTACCGGCGCGCGTTTCACCGCCGATCAGCTCGCCGCCGCCGCAAGAGCCGACTCGGAATTCAAGGCGGGAAGCAAGGCCGCCGCCGACGAGCTTGCCCGCTGCATCGCCCGGATTCCGCCCGACCCGCCGGCACGCAAGGGCAAGCGCCGCTGAGGGCGAGCCTCGGGTCCGTCTTGCCCCGCTGGCGCCCCTCCTCTATCCCGCCGCAATGCGTTTTCAGGGCACTTCAAACTACGTCGCCACCGATGACCTCAAGGTCGCGGTCAACGCCGCCGTCACGCTTCGCCGGCCCTTGCTGGTCAAGGGCGAGCCGGGCACGGGCAAGACCGTCCTCGCGCACGAAATCGCCGCCGCGGTCGGCGCGCCGCTGATCGAATGGCACGTCAAGTCGACCACCAAGGCCCATCAGGGCCTCTACGAATATGACGCGGTGGCGCGGCTTCGAGACGGCCAGTTGGGCGACGCGCGGGTCCACGACATTGCGAACTACATCCGCCGCGGCAAGTTGTGGGAGGCGTTCACCGCCCCGCAGCTCCCCGTGCTCTTGATCGACGAGATCGACAAGGCCGACATCGAATTCCCCAACGATCTCCTCCAGGAGCTCGACCGGATGGAGTTCCACGTCTACGAAACCGGCGAAACGGTGAAGGCGGTCGAGCGCCCCATCGTCATCATCACCTCGAACAACGAGAAGGAACTCCCTGATGCCTTCCTCCGCCGCTGCTTCTTCCACTACATAAAATTTCCCGACCGCCCCACCATGCAAGCCATCATCGATGTCCATTTCCCGGGTATCCAGAAGATGCTGGTGGGGAAGGCGCTCGATATGTTCTACCAGGTACGCGAAGTGCCCGGCCTGAAGAAAAAGCCCTCAACCAGCGAACTCCTCGACTGGCTCAAGCTGCTGTTGCACGAAGACATGCCGCTGGAAGTGCTTCAGTCCAAGGACCCGACGAAGGCGATCCCGCCGCTTCATGGTGCGCTGCTCAAGAACGAGCAGGACATCATGCTGTTTGAACGCCTTGCCTTCATGGCCCGCCGCGGAAGCTGAGTCGCCGGGCATTGCGCCGGTGGGAGCAGCGGGTTAGCCTTCATACTCCGTTGCCGTCGAAGGGGTTCATCCATGCGCTGCTTGCCTTTCCTGCTCGCGCTCGCGATGGTGCCCGCCGCCGCGGCAGCAAAACCCGCCCCTTCGGCCGCCAATGCGCAGCAAAACACGCTGTGGGTCCAGTCGGGCGAGTCCATTCTTCTCAAAAAGGCCGGCATCGCCTTTCCGAGCAAGCCGGGGGGTCTCTCGATATCCGGGACAAAGGAGTTCAGCCACGAAGGCGAAGGGGTGGATGCCGCCGTGCAATACTCCTCTCCGGACGAGCAGGTGTACGCGACCGCTTATCTCTTCTACCCTGGCCTCGCTCACACCGGGCTGGCCGCCTGGGCAACCGACAACGCCATTCGTACAGGTAGCCCGAGCCCAGTTGGCGGCGGCGAGATGCGCATCGCGAACGCGGCGGGCGTGAGGAACGGCGCCGTTCGGGCGGATTATTCGAACTACCGAAATGGGCAAGCAAGCAGCGCCGCCTTCTTCAAGGCCGGCCACTGGGTGGTAAAGCTGCGGGTCAGCGGACCGGAAGCCCGCAAGCAGGACGTGGAAAGCGCAATGGCCGCACTTCTTGACGGCATCCAGGTGCCCAAAGCCACCACAGTCTATCCCGCGAGCCCGCTCTCCATCGCGCCGTGCCCGAATGGTGAAGGAAGCAGCGGCGCCCGAATGCTTGCCGATCTTGCGGCCAGCGAGAAGCTGGCCGAGGCATTCCTCGGCACGTTCGACGGTGCCGGCATCGAGGCGAAGGTGGACCCGACCCAGAAGACGACCGTTCTGCCGTCGCGGGTTCCACCCGCATTCTGCCGGAGCGACGGAGTCGTCGTCGGCGACGCGCATATTCCGGTTTTGCGTTCGGTCGATGCCGCGCCGGAAGCAGTCGATGGCCGAACCCGCCTGATCGTTATCCTGAGCGATTCCGGCAGCATGCTGGAGCTGGTCCACCTGCCGAGTTTCAATCGGTATGTGCTTCTCCACCACGACATTGGTGGCACGGCCATTCTGTCGGGCTGGGATGGCGTTCCATCCGACGCGCAGATTGCCGGTTGGTTCTCCGGCGCTGACAAGGAGGCGACGCGCACCCGCGCGATTGTCCGCCACAGCCCCGGTATAGCCGATTCGATCGAGATTGCGGGCGCCCCGGCCGCACCCGCAGCGCCGATCAGCTGACGCCTGCAGGCTAGTCCACTGCGGAAAGCGCCGGCTTCGCTTCGGCATTAGACAGCGTTTCCAGCAGCGCCCGGACCGCCTTGCCGGTGAACGGCTTCTCGAGAACCGGGCAGCCGGTGCGGGCGATAAAGCTCGCTGCAGTCTGGCCAAGGGTGTCGCCGGTGACGAAACCGATGCGGCCGAGGAGATGCGGCTTCTCGGCGGCGATCCAGTCATGCAGCGCCGGTCCATCGAGTTGCGGCATCCGCAGGTCGGAGAGGATGACGTCGAAATCGCGGGCGCGCAGGAAGGCCAGTGCTTCCACCCCGTTGCCGGCCGTCTCGACCTGATAGCCGGCGCGCGACGCGAACAGTCCTAGGACTTCGGCGACCTCCGGCTCGTCATCCACGACAAGCGCGCTGCCCGCCAACGCAGTGACGATCCTGATCGGCACCGGTTCAGGCGCCCTTTCCACGGTGGCCGGAGCGGCGCTCAAAGTGATCCGAAAGCACGCCCCGCCTTCTGGCGCATCGACCAGCTCCAGACGGCCGCCATGCGCTTCAACAAGGCCGAGCGAGAAGGAGAGGCCGACGCCGGTGCCGACGCCCTGCGGCTTGGTGGTGAAGAACGGTTCGAAAATGCGGCGGCGCAAGTCTTCGGGGATGCCCGGGCCGCTATCGGAGACCTCAAGCCAGACCTCCCCAGAGGTGTTGCCCGCTGACACGCGCACCGCGAGCTTGCGGGCGCCCTGATGGTCCTGAAGCGCGTGCTGGGCGTTGACGATGAGATTGACCAGCACCTGGTGAAGCTGATCCGGATCGGCGCTCAGCGTGGGCAGCCCGTCCGCGGCTTCGAAGCTGACATCGATGCCGGCGGTGCGCAGCGAATAATCGGTCAGCTCAATCGCGGCGCGTGCGACTTCGGCGGCGTCCACCGAACGGCGTTCGGGCCGCTTCTGCCGCGCCATTGCGAGAAAGGTCTGCACGATACGCGAACAGCGCTCGGCGGCGCGGCGCACCTTTTCGGCGCGTACCGCTACGGGCGTACCTTGGGTTTCCTCCTCCAGCAGCGACGATTGCGTGGTAACGATGGTCAGCGGATTGTTGAGCTCGTGGCTGACCCCGGCCAGCAGGCTTCCCAGCGCGCTTAACTTCTCCGCTTGGTTCAACGCTTCGCGGGAACGGGCGAGCTCGGCGCTGGCGCGGGCGCGCTGGAGCGCTTCCCAGCTCCGCTCCGCAACCGCCTCGACCAAGTGGATTTCCGCCTCCGTCCACTGCCGGGGCTCGGCCGAGCGGACCGACAGAAGCGCCGACAGCCGCTCGCCGCTGATCACCGGTACGGTGACGCAGGAGGCGACTTCCATTGCTTCGAAACGTTTTCGAAAAACGTCGGAAACCGCCGGGTCTGTGCGCGCATCGCGGTACACCATGGTGCCGCCGCGACGGTAAGTGGCGAGAATTTCCGCGCCCACTTCGGAGATCGGCCACGGGTCCTCACGCAGACGGTGCGGCTCGCGCGACCAGCCGGCCGAAACGCCGATCTGGCAATCGCCTTCGCCCACTTCACGGAAGATCACGTCGCGGGTGCCGAGATACTCGCCAAGCGCCTGGGCGGTCAGGGACAGGATTCGCGCCGGATCGGTTTCGCCGCGCAGCCGGTCGCTCATCGTCAGCAGAAAGCGCTGGCGATGCTCGGCCTCGGCAAGCTCCTGCTGAGCACGGGCGCGCTCAACGGTGGTCCAGGTCCGGTCCGCAACCTCGTCGAGGAGGCGCATCTCGGTTTCGGTCCACAGCCGCGAATGAAATTGCTGCACCGCCATGACCGCGCGCAAGGTGCCGTTTTTCACCAGCGGCATGCTCAGAAAGGCACGCACACCGGCGGACACGAAGCGGTCGCTCAGCACCGCGTCGACATCGGGATCGTTGCACACGTCGCACGAGAAGATCGGCTCTCCCTGCGAATGGCGCTCCACATAATCGTTGGAGTAAACCGACATCGGAAAGTTATGGGCGGCAACGGTTGTGCCGTCCGATCGCCAGTCGCGGCTTACGTGCATGATGCCTTCGTCCATGTCGACATTGGCATAAACGACGCGGTCGACGCCGAGTTCGATGCCTACCGCCGCCGATGCGAAAGCAAGGATCTTCTCCGCATCGCTTTCCTCGCGGATGCGATCGCCCAAACGGAGCAGAAAGGCCTGGTACGGATCGGGCGCGCTGAACGCCTCGCTGACCGAACCGAGCCAGCCGATGAGCGCGCCGGACGGATCGTGCCACACCTGCGCCTCGCAGCGAAAGCGGCGCGGCGCGCTGCGCGGGCCCGGCAGGTTGAAGGTAAAAGATGCGGAGACACGGCTTTCGCAGGCGGCAAGGCCGGAATCGAGGGCCGCGCGCAAGGCGGCGTGGTCGTTCCCGGCAAGTTCCGCCAGCCGCCAGTTGGTCCAGCGCAAGTCGCCATCCGGCCCGGCGAACCAGCAGGGCGCGGGAAGCTGCTCGGCCAGCAGGCGAAGCCCCGCCTCGTCGAGCGCCGCGCCGCCGCTGTCGGACACAATCGAATCGGTCACTTGCAGTCCCCACCGCCGCCCAATCGAGGGCCTGTCGCCTTTTACCCGTTAATGCGAAACCACGCCAGCGGGCGGCGCTGACACAATTGCAACAAAGCGTGCCGGATTTTGACATAAAGCGGGGACATGACGAGCCCATATGGGCATCCCATTGCACTCTAGGAGGGCACACGGTGATTACCGGGCCCGATTGTTTCCCCGACGATTATCCCGAAAGCCGACGCATCGGTTTTGCGCCGCTGTTTGAGCGGTTCTGGGACAGCATCGTGCCGGACTATGAAACCGACGCCGAAACCGAATCCCTGGAGCATATGCTCGGCTTGCGGGCGCCGGCGCGGATACTGATCCTCCCGGCAGGCGGCGCCAGGCTTGCGCTCGCGCTGGCCGCCAAGGGGCACGAGGTGCGCGGCGTCGACACCTGCCCGGACGCAGTGGCGCGCGCCCAGTCGCTTGCCGTTCAGAAGGGGGCGGCGGCCTCGTTTCGCCATTGCCCGCAGCTCAGCGTCCCCAACGATCTGCCGCACGATGCCGCGATCTGCCTGCGTCACGGCTTGCCCGCGCCCTTCGTCCGGAGCCTCCTGCTGCAAGTCGGTGAGGTGCTTGCGCCGGGCGGCCGGGCGGTGTTCGAACTTGCCGGCGCCTGCCCGCCACTGCCGCCTACGCTGCGGTTGACGAGCTTGCCGATGGGCCTGGTCGGCCGGGGTTCCCCGCGGCCGATGCTGGTCTGCGAACGGATTTAGCGGCGGCGAAAGATGAGGATCGGGTCGCCCTTGTAGATGGCCGGCTCATGGCTTGAAAAACCGGCTTTCTCAGCAACGCGGATGGAGGCGAGGTTCGCTTCGTCGATGATTGCGACGATCTCGCGACGGCCCCGAGCCTCGTCGGCCCAGGCAAGCGCGCCCAAGGCGGCTTCGGTGGCGATGCCCCTGCCCTGTGCGCGTGGCGACAGCATCCAGCCCATTTCAGGCAGGCCCTCGACAGATGGCGTCACGCCGCGCTTGAAGTCGGCGAACCCGACCTGGCCCAAATAGGTGCCGTCGGCTTTGTCCTCGACCGTCCAATAGCCGAAGCCGAGGATCGGCCACATCCCGAACCCCGACAGGAGCTTGCGCCAGGCATCCTCCCGCGGAACGATGTGGCCGCCGAGGAAGCGCATGTTCTCGGGATCGCCCAGCAACGCGGCGTGGGCGTCGAGATCGGTTTCGCGAAGCCCGCGGAGGCGGAGGCGGGCGGTCTCGACGATCGGGACCAACTGCCTCTCGCGCTTACTTCTTGCCGAGGGTAAGGCCGCCGAAACGCTTGTTGAAGCGCGCGACCTGGCCGCCCTGATCCAGCAACTTGCCGGTGCCGCCGGTCCAGGCGGGGTGAGCGGTGGGATCGATGTCGAGCTGCAGCGTGTCGCCTTCCTTGCCCCAGGTGGAGCGGGTCTCGAACACGTCGCCGTTGGTCATCTGCACCTTGATCATGTGGTAATCGGGGTGGGTATCGGTCTTCATGATGTGGTTTCCCTGGTACGGCTGGTTTCCGACCAGCCAGGTCCAAAAGTCAGGGCGCGCTGTAGCCGCCGGGCTTGCGATTGACAAGCCATGCTGCGGTGCAATAGCGCTGCGGCCAGCGAAGGTGCCCGGGGAGGGGCTCCCATGAAAGTACTACTTTTCATGGGAACCTTGAACCTCGGGTGAAAATGGGAAGCCGGCGAAAATCCGGCGCTGTGCCCGCAACTGTAAGCGGCGAGGCCGCCCTTCTTAAGGAAGGGGCCGGCCACCGACCCGCAAAGCCAGGAGACCTGCCCTCGCTTGTCGTCCGCATCCGGCCGGGACCAGCCTGGGGTGCGTGGCATTGCGGGTGTTCCTGTGCGGGCGCCGGCAATTCCTCCGAGACGGCATGTCGAGTGTGCCGTTTCAGAGGAGGTCTCCTGTGTCATTTCTTATTCTGTCCTTGCTGTCTGCCGCCGCGCCCCTTGCCGCGCCGGAGGAGACCATCGTCGTGACCGCTTCGCGCGAGCCGGTGGAGGCTGGCGAGGCGCCGGTGTCGGCCACGGTCGTGGAAGGCGAGACGTTGCGGGCGCTTGCGCTGCCGCTCGCGGCCGATGTGCTCCGGCTGACCCCCGGGGTTTCCGTCGCCCAGTCGGGACCACGGGGAAGCCAGACGCAGCTTCGGATCCGCGGCGCGGAGGCGAACCACACCCTGCTGTTCGTGGACGGCATCCGCTTCAACGACCCCGCGGCCGGCAACGAGGCGCGGTTCGAGCTGCTCGCCGCGGATGCCCTATCGCGGCTTGAGGTGGTGCGTGGGCCGCAATCCGCCTTGTGGGGTTCGGAAGCGCTGGGCGGCGTGGTGGCCGTCACGAGCGCCGATCCGCTACGTGAGCGTGGGGTGACCGCGCTCGGCGAATATGGCAGCTTCGACAGCGCGCGGCTTTCGGGCCAGTTCGCTGGACGGAGCGGTGCGGCCGGCCTGTCCGGCTCGGCCGGGTGGATGCGCAGCGACGGCATCGACAGCCTGGGCGGCGGCGGCGAGCGGGACGGGTTCGGGAACCGGCATGCCAGCCTCAAGGCCGTCGCGGCGGTGCGGGACGGCGTGGAGGTCGGCGCGGTCGGCCACTGGCTGGAGGGGGAAAGCGAGTTCGACGGCTACGACCCAATCACCTTTCAGAGGGCGGACACGCTCGATGCGACCCGCAACCGGCTCGGCGCGGTGCGCGGGTGGGCGGATGCCAAGCTTGGAAGGTGGGATCTCGGCGCGGAGGCAAGCTACCTGTCGAGCACCAACCGCAACCGCGTCGGGGCAGCGCCGCTTAACCGCACGGCCGGCGAACGGCTGACGCTTGGGGCGCAGGCATCGCGTGCATTCGACGGGCATCGCCTGACGGTGGCCGTCGAGCACCAGGCGGAGGATTTCCGCGCGCGCGATCAGGTCTATTTCGGCGGCACCGATCAGGATCGGGAGCGCAGCCTTACCGCTTTTGTGGGGGAATGGCGGGCGGAGTGGTCGAATGTTTTCACAACCGACATCGCAGTGCGGCACGACAGCTTCAGCGCCTTTGCCCATGCCACGACACTGCGCGCCTCGCTGCTGGTGCGGCCTGCCGAGGGCTGGCGCCTGCACGCGGCTTATGGCGAGGGCATCGCCCAGCCGACATTCTACGATCTCTACGGCTTCTTTCCCGGCTCGTTCGCCGGCAATCCGGCGCTGAAGCCGGAGCGCTCGCGCGGTTTCGAAGCGGCCGTGCGGTGGGAAAGCGGTGCCTTTTCAGCAGGCGTGACGGGCTTCACGAACCGCCTGGAGGACGAAATCGTCGATGTTTTCGATCCCACAAGCTTCACCTCCAGCACCGCCAACACAACCGGGCGGAGCCGCCGCCGCGGTGTCGAGCTGGACGCCTCCTGGCGGCCGTCGGACTCGATGCTGCTGTCGGCCAATTACACCTTCCTCCACCCCGAGGAACGGCAGGTCGCGGGCGCGGCGCTCGTGCGCGAAGTGCGGCGGCCTCGACATAGCGCAAACCTCCTCGCGACCGGCACGCACGGCCGATTTTCCTGGGGCGCCTCGGTGGCCTGGGTTGGCAAGCGGGGCGACGTGGATTTCGACCGCTTTCCGGCGGAGCGCGTGACCTTGGACGATTATCTGCTGGCGTCGCTGCGGGTCGGCTTCGAGGTGGTGAAAGGCGTCGAGGCGTTTGCGCGGACGGAGAATGCGTTCGACGCGGACTACCAGGACGCGGTCGGCTACGCGACGGCGGGAAGGAGCGTCCATGCGGGCCTTCGCCTTCGCTTCGGCGCTTAGCCTGGCGTTGGCCGGAGCGGCGGACGCGGCGCCGCGGCGGGTGGCGTCGCTGAACCTGTGCACGGACGAGCTGCTGCTGCTGCTCGCGGCGCCGGAGCAGATCGTGTCGGTCACCCACCTGTCCCAAGCGGAAGCTGAGACTCCGCTGTGGCGGCGGGCCCGGCGGTACCGCAGGAACGACGGCAGCCTCGTTTCGGTGGCGCCGCTCAAGCCCGATCTCGTCCTCACCATGGGCGGCGGCGCCCGAGACCGGGGCCGGATCGCGGCGCGGCTCGGCATTCGGATCCTCGATGTGCCGTATCCGCAGACAATCGGCGACGTCGAGCAAGCGGTGGCGTCCGTCGCGGCGGCACTCGGCCGAGGCAAGGCCGCTCAGCCGGTGCTGGCACAGATCGCTACTCTCAGGGCGTCGGCTCCGAAGCGTGGCGCCGACGCCGTCTGGCTCGGCGGCGGCGGGCGCAGCGTAGGCGCGGCGAGCCTTGGCGCGCAGTGGATGGCGCTTTCCGGGCTGAAGCAGCGCGGTCTCGCCGGTGATCGGATCACGCTTGAGCAACTGCTGGTCCGCCCCCCCGCAATCCTGCTGCGTAGCAACTACCGCGCGGGCCAATATTCCGGCGAGCAAAGATGGCTTTCGCACCCGCTCGCCAAAGCCAAGGGGCGTTCGCGCACCGTCGCCACAGACGGGCGCCTGTGGACCTGCATGGGTCCGCTGCTCGCTGGGGAAGTGCTTCGGCTGCGGCGGGAGCTCGCCCGTTGAAGGCGCGCATCCTCCTCCCCGTGCTCCTGCTGCTGCTTTTCGCCGCCTCCTTGCTCACGCCGTGGAGCGACTTCGTTAGGCTTTGGCAGCAGGATCATGCGCTTGCCCTCGCCGTGCTGCAGGAGCTTCGCCTGCCCCGCGCTCTGCTTGCCCTCACCTACGGCGCGATGCTCGGCGCTGCGGGTGCGGCGATCCAGGCCTTGTTCGCCAACCCCCTTGCCTCGCCGGACCTCACCGGAACCACCAGCAGCGCCGCATTGGGTGCGGTGGTGACGGCCTACCTCCTCGGCTTCGCCTCGCCGCTGGCGCTCTCCGCCGGCGCGGTGGCCGGAGCGCTGGGCGCGCTTCTCCTCCTGCTCCTCCTCGCCGGGCCGAAGGCGGAGACAGCCACCCTGCTGCTGGCCGGCCTGGCGATCAGCGCACTCGCTGGGGCGCTCACCACCCTGGCGCTTGCGCTGGCGCCCTCCCCCTTCGCCTTCTACGACGCCTATGACTGGCTGATGGGATCGCTGGTCGACCGAAGCCTGTCGCAGGCGGCTTTCGCGGGCGTTCCCGCCTTGGTCACCATCCTGCTCCTGCTCTGCCTGCGCGGGCCACTCGATGCGCTCACCCTGGGAGAGGATGTCGCCCAATCCTTCGGGCACGACGTTCGCCGCCTGCGGGTCGAGATCGTCAGCCTCACCGCACTTGGCGTCGGCGCCTGCGTGGCGATCTGCGGCGCGATCGGCTTCATCGGCCTGGTCGCGCCGATCTTCGCGCGGCGGCTGACCGGCGGCCATCCGGGGCGTGCGATGCTTCCGGCCGCCGCGCTCGGCGGCGCGCTCCTCCTCGCCGCCGACTTAGCGGTGCGCGCCGCCCCACTTGGCCGGACCCTGCCGATCGGAGTCGTCACCGCCTTGCTTGGCGCGCCCTTCTTCCTGTGGCTTGTCGCCCACATGCGCTGGAGGTTTGAGCGATGAGCGCGCTCCTTGCAGCAACCGGCCTCGCTTTGCCCGGACGCCTGTTGGCCACGGACCTAATGGTGGAAGAGCCCGCTCTGGTCTGCCTCGTCGGACCCAACGGCAGCGGCAAGACCAGCCTGCTCCACGCGCTTGCCGGCATTGGAGCGCCGGAAGGCGATGTCCGGATCGGCGGGGTAGAGCGTGACAAAGCCGGCCCGGCCGAACGGCGGCGCCTGCTCGCCTACCTGCCCGCCGCGCGTGAGGCTGCATGGCCGGTCGCCGTGCGTGATCTGGTCGGCCTGGGGCTTCCGGCGGACGCAGACCGAGGCGAGGCGGATGCGGCTATCGCGTCCCTGGAACTCGAGCCGTTCGCGAAACGCCGGATCGACCAACTCTCCACCGGCGAGCGGAGCCGTGCGCTGATCGCCCGCGCGCTCGCGCCGAAGCCGCGCCTGCTCCTCCTCGATGAACCGGTGGCGAACCTTGACCCGCTGTGGCAGCTCAAGCTGATGGAGTTGCTGAAGGCGGCGGTGGCGCAAGGCCAGGCGGTACTGATCGCCCTCCACGACCTCGATCTCGCCGACCGCTACGCCGAGCGGCTGATCGTGATGGACGGCAAGCGCATCGCCGCGGACGGAGACCCGCGCACCATCATGGGCGGCGATGCGATCCGGACCGTCTTTGGAATCGAGAAAGGCGCAGAGGGCTGGCGCCCCGCTTAGCCGACGCGGTTAATCAGCGGGCGGGTCCGCGATCATCGCGGTGAAGTTCGTCTCGGCGGCGATCTTGCCGTCCATGATCACCTTGCCCGCGAATTTGCAGATCGCGCCGCGATTCTGGACCAGCTCGACTTCGATGCGCAGCAGCACGCCCGGCTCAACCGGGCGGCGGAACTTGGCGCCGTCTATTGCCATGAAGTAAACCAGCTTGCCCGAGCTGGCGAGACCCAAGGATTCCACCGCAAGCACGCCTGCGGCCTGCGCCATGGCTTCGACCAGGAGCACCCCGGGCATGATCGGCCGCGACGGGAAATGGCCCTGGAAGAAAGGCTCGTTGATCGTCACCGCCTTGATCGCGACGATGCGCTTCTCCGGCTCGAGCTCCTCGACCCGATCAATGAGCAGCATCGGGTAGCGGTGCGGCAGCGCCGCCATCACCCGCCGGATATCCAGCGGACCGAGGGCGGCGCGTGCCTGATCGGGTTCGGTGCTCACCGGCCCGTGGGCTGCGGCGCCGTCGGAGCGGCGGACTGCTGCGGCAGCGGCGTCACGCTGACGCTCGGCAGCGCTGCGTTAAGCGCGGTCAGCACTTCGGTGGTGACGTCGAGGGCCTGCCCGTGGGCAAGCGTAGCGCTGAAGTCCATGGCGAGGTTGGCGCCGTGCGCCGTCATCACCCGGTTGATGATCGGGTTGAGCCGCTCCTGGATCTGCCGTGCGACGTTGGCGCGGGAGGACTGGATGTTCTGCTCGGTGCGAGCCAGCTCCTGCTGGGCAGCGGCCTGCCGGGCCTCAAGGGCGGTGGCGCGCTGGCGCAGCGTGTTCTCGCTCGCGGTGCGCGCGGCACCGGCCGGCTGGTTCGAGGCTGTCTGTGCCGCCTGGTTGATCGACTGCATCTCCGTCTGGATCGGCTGAGCGAGGGCAGCCGAGCGCTGCTGATAGGAGGTGATCATGCTCTGGAGCTGGGTCGAGGCCGCGCGGCACGCGGTGCATTCGGCCGAAATCCGGTCGGTGTCGACCAGGACCACGACGGCGGCCGGCGTGCGCTGGGCGAGGGCGGCGCCGGGAAGGCCGACCGAAAGCGCCGCAAGGGCCGCGCCAAGAACGATTTTTTTCATCAGAATGCAGTCCCTACGTTGAATGTGATAAGCTTCGGGTCGTCGCCCTCGGCCTTTGTAAGAGCCTTGGCTATATCGATCCTGAACGGGCCGAACGGCGAGTTCCAGTTGACACCGATGCCGATGGAAACGCGCGGCTTGGGCGTGTCGCCGACGTAACGCTCGATGGAGCGATTGCCGGGCGTGGTGTCGGTGGGGCAGGCCTGACCCAGTGGAACCACCGCGTCCGGCACCCCCGGTATGGCCGGCGTCGTCGGGGTCGCGACCACCGGCGCCCTGCCACCGCAAAACTGGGTGCTGGCCGCGATGCTGGGATCGCGAAGGCCGAACACCGCGCCGGCATCCACGAAAACGGACGGCCTGAGGCCCATTTCGCGCAAACCCGCGCCCAGGGGAAGTTCAACCTCGGCACGGGCCAGATAATAAGCACGCCCACCCAGCGCATCGTCCTGCGACAGTTTCTCACGATTGTTGAAATCGATTTCATCGGTGGCATTGAACACGAAGCGCTGAACACGCGGACCTACGCCGCGGATATCGAAGCCGTGGATCTGCGGCTCGCCCAGGAAGAAGCGGTCAATGATCCGCACCGGATCCGACGTCGGCGTACGCGCATTCTCGAAGCTGTGGATGTAGCCGGCCTCGGCCGAGAGGGCGAGAACGAAGCTGCTGAGCGGCCGGATGAATTTGGACGCGTTGGCACGGGTGCGCAGATAGCGCACGCTGCCGCCAAGGCCGGCAAAATCCTGGTTGAGCACAAAACGCTCGCCGCGCGTCGGCCGAAGCCGGTTATCCGTGGAGTCGTAGGCAAGCGAATAGCCGATCGAGGACGTAATCCGGCTGCCAAGGGACTCGCACAGGTAAACGCCGGCGACGCAGGTGGCGGGCAACGGGCCCGTGCCGTCGGGATCGGAGAAGAAGCGCGGATCCGAACGGTCGAGAGTGACTTCGTCCTGGCTGAGACCGTAGCGGCCGGCAAGCGACAGATATTCGGTGATCGGCACGCCTGTGCGGATCTGGAGGCCGGTCGACACCTGCTTGTAGGAGGTTTGCCGGTTCCCGGATGCTCCAAGCCCGAAGCTCGAATAATCGCGCCGGAAGAGATCGCCGCCAAGCGCGATGTTGCGGTCGAACAGATAGGGCTCGGTAAAGCCGAGTTCGACCGACTTCGAATAGCTGGAATAATTGACCGAAGCGCGCAGCTCCTGTCCCTTGCCCATGAAGTTGCGCTGGCGGATCGAGACGTTGACCAGGAACCTTTCAAGGCTCGAGAAGCCGGCCGAAAGCTGCAGCTCGCCAGTCGCCTTTTCCTCGACGTCCAGGCCCAGCACGACCCGGTCAGGGCCGGAGCCCTGGGTCTGGGTGACTTCCAGATCCTCCTGGAAGAAGCCCAAGGATTGGATGCGGTCGCGCGAGCGCTTCACGGCGACCGAGTTGAACGGATCGCCCTCCGCAACGCGGAATTCGCGGCGGATGACCTTGTCGTGGGTGACGGTGTTGCCGTTGATATCGATTCGCTCGACGTAGACGCGCGGTGTTTCGGCGACCTCGAAGACGACATCCATCGTCCTCTCTTCCTTGTGGCGCACGAAGTTCGGCTGCACGTCGGCAAAGGCGTAACCGAACAGGCCAAGGCTCTCGTTGAGCCCGGTGACCGTGTCCTCGATCTGCTTTGCATTGTACCAATCGCCGGCCTTCATCGGCACCAACGGCAGCAGCGCCTCGTTCTTGAAGTCGCGGATCGCGCTTTCGACCTTGATGTCGCCGAACTTGTAGCGCTCGCCTTCCTCGACCACGTACGTGATGATGAAGTCCTGCCGGTCGGAGGTGAGTTCCGCCACCGCCGAAACGACGCGGAAATCGGCATAGCCTTCCGTCAGGTAGAATTGCCGGAGCTTCTGCTGGTCGAAGGCGAGGCGGTCGGGATCGTAGACCGCGCCGGAGCTGAGGAAGCTCAACAGGCCGGTGCGCTTGGTGACCATTTCGCCGCGCAGGTCGCCGTCGGAGAATTGCTCGTTGCCCAGGATGTTGATCTGGCGGATCTTGGACTTGGCGCCCTCATTGACCTCGAACACCACGTCGACGCGGTTCTGCTCGAGCTGGACGATCTTGGGCTCGACCTGCGCCGCGAAACGGCCCTGGCGGCGGTAGAGCTCGATGATGCGGGCGACATCGGCGCGCGCCTTGGAACGGGTGAAGATCTGGCGCGGCGCGAGCTTGATCTCCGGATTGATCTTGTCGTCCTTGATGCGCTTGTTGCCTTCAAGGATGATGCGGTTGATCACCGGGTTCTCGCGTACCTGGATGACCAGGTTGCCGGTGTCGCCGCCGCGGATCTGGACGTCGGCGAACAGCTCGGTCGCGTAAAGGTCGCGAAGCGCCTCGTCGAGCCGTTCGCGGGTGTAGGTCTCGCCGGTGCGAAGCTTCATGTAGGAGACCACCGTCTCCGGCTCCAGCCGCTGGTTGCCGCTCACCGCGATCGAGCGGATGACCTGCGCTTCGGGCTGCGCAACCGGTGCCACCGCCGGAAGCCCGCCGGGCTGGTTCACGACCTGCCCTTCCTGGGCTGAAGCGGGCGCGGCGATGCCGCCGAGAATGGTACCCACCAGGAGAGCCGAGCACAGCCGCCGGCGCTGAAGGTTCTTGTTGTTCGCTGTCACGGGGTCCCCGCCCTAAAATTATGCCAGGCGCAATTAAGCACCTTCGCGTTTCCCTGTCGTCCCTAGCCCTGCCCGATACGGCTCAGTCGATCAACCCGCCAAGCTTCGACCACAGTCCAAAAGACGCCAGATCGTTGAAGGTGACGAACACCATAAGCGCCAGAAGCGCCGCAAGGCCGGTACGGAAGGCCCATTCCTGCGCTTCCGGCCTCAGCGGTTTCCGGCGCACCCCCTCGACCAGATAGAGAAGGAGATGCCCGCCGTCGAGCATAGGGATTGGCAAGAGGTTGATGAAGCCCAGATTAATGGAGATCACCGCAACGAACCACAAAAAGGCCAGAATGCCGAGGCTGGCCTGCTCGCCGGAAAATTTGGCGATCTTGAGCGGCCCGCCAAGCTCCTTCACCGAGCGCTTGCCGGTGACGATCTGACCGATCCCTTCCACGGTGGTGGTGACCACGAACCAGGTGGTCCGCACCGACGCTCCGAGCGCCTGAACCGGCGACACGGCTTCAATCACCGGCGTTCCGGAGACACCAAGTTGGCCGGAACGGAATTCGTTGCCGAAGCGGTCGCGCTTGACGTCGAGCTTGAGACGCGCCTGGACTTCCCCAAGCCGCCCATCCCGTTCGAAACGAACGGCAACCTGCTTGCCCGGATGCAGAACAACAAGGCGCGAAATGTCCTCGAAACGGCTGACCGAACCGCCGTCCACCGCGACGATCCGGTCGCCGGGCTTGAGGCCGGCCTCCGCGGCGGCGGTTCCGGGTTCAACCGTGGCGATCACCGGCGGCGTGCGGGGTTCGCCGATCGCCATGAAGAAGCCGGCGATGACCAGGATTGCGACAATGAAGTTGGTAACCGGGCCCGCGGCGACGATCAGGAAGCGCTGCCACACCGGTTTGGCTTGAAAGGTCTTGTTGCGCTCCTCTGCGGGTAGCGCCAGCCACTCGTTGCTGGGCTGGCTGGCCGGGTTCATGTCGCCGGCGAATTTCACATATCCGCCGAGCGGCAGCCAGGACAGCTTCCAGCGGGTGCCGCGCTTGTCGGTCCAGCCGGCGATTTCGCGGCCGAAGCCGATCGAGAAGGTCTCCGCCTTCACCCCGAACCAGCGGCCAACGAAATAATGGCCAAGCTCGTGAACGAAGATCAATGGGCCGATCACGAGCAGGAAGCTCAAGATCGTCCAGAATATTCCAGGGCTGCCTGTCAAATCGCGAACCTTTGCTTGATTCCATGCGCCGCGGCGCGCGCGTCGCGGTCGACCTCGAGCACCTCCTCCACCGAAGCGGGTGGCGGCGGATCGCAGCATTGCAGGGTTTCGGCCGCAATTGAAGCGATATCGAGGAAGCCTATCTCATTGGCCAGAAACGCTTCCACGGCAATTTCGTTCGCCGCGTTGAGGATCGCCGGACGGGCGCCGCCGGCGCGCAACGCGGCCTGGGCGAGCGCCAAGGCGGGGAAGCGCTCCAAATCGGGCGCCTGGAAATCGAGGCTGCCGATCTTGACGAGATCGAGCCGCTCGCACGGCGTTTCCATCCGCTCGGGGTAAGCCAGGGTGAACGCGATCGGGATGCGCATGTCGGGCGCGCCGAGCTGGGCGAGGAAGGAGCCGTCGACATATTCGACCAGGCTGTGGATCACCGACTGCGGGTGGATCACCACATCGAACGCTTCGGCGGGAAGCGGGAAAAGGTGAAAGGCCTCGATCAGCTCCAGCCCCTTGTTCATCAGGGTCGCGGAGTCGACCGAGATCTTGGCGCCCATCGACCAATTGGGGTGGGCAACCGCCTGGGCGGGAGTCATGCCCCGCATCTCCTCCAGGCTCTTCTCGCGGAACGGTCCACCGCTGGCGGTGAGGATGATGCGGCGAACGCCGGCCGGGCGCTCGGCATCGAAGCATTGGAAGATGGCATTATGTTCGGAATCGACCGGCAGGATGGTCGCGCCCGAGGCGGTGGCGGCGCCGGTCATCAACGCACCGGCGGAGACCAGGGCCTCCTTGTTGGCGAGCGCCACCGTCTTGCCGCCGCGGATCGCCGCCATGGTGGGCGCCAGGCCGGCGCAGCCGACGATCGCCGCCATGGTCCAGTCGGCACCCGCCGCCGCGGCGTCGAGCACCGCCCCCTCGCCTGCCGAAGCCTCGATGCCGCTGCCCGACAGCGCCTCTCTAAGTGGCTCGAGCAGGCTTTCGTCGGCGATCACGGCATGGCGGGCACCAACCTGCCGCGCGGCCTTGGCGAGGCCTGCGACATCGCGGTGGGCGGTGAGCGCGACGACCTCGAACTGGTCCGGCGCACGCGAAATGAGGTCAAGGGTCGAGCCGCCGACGGAGCCGGTCGCGCCCAGAATGGTGACGGTACGCGTGGCCGTCACGCGCTGCCGAGCACCAGCAGCAGCAGGCCGAGCGTGGCCAAGGCGACCGGAAGAAGCCCGTCCAGCCGGTCGAGCACGCCGCCGTGACCCGGGATGATCGACCCGCTGTCCTTGACGCCCAAACGCCGCTTCACCTTGCTCTCATAAAGATCGCCAAGCTGCGCAAGAAGGCCCATCGGCGCGCCTGCAACGGCGAACAGGATGTCGAGATCGAACAGCCAGGCCGACACCCCGCCGACCGCCGCCGCGCCCACCATGCCGCCGATCAGCCCGGCCCAGGTCTTGTTGGGGCTGATCTTCGGTGCGAGCTTCGGCCCGCCGACCGAGCGGCCGGCGAAGTAGGCGAAGATGTCGGTCGACCAGGTGACCAGCATCGCCCAGAGCACGAGGTCGAACCGCGCCCACTCCAGTACCATCAAGGCGAAGGCGGGCGCGCCGACGTAGAAGAAGCCCCAGCCGCTGGAGAGCTTGCGGCAGGCCAGGCCGTACAGGACCGCCAGGCCGGCGATCGCGGCAAACCCCTTCCAAAGCTCCTCGAAGCTGTCGAGGAAGATGCCCTCGACGTCGCCGATGATGTCGATCTCGCCCACCGGGTAGAGATATTGGGCCGCCGCGAGCAGCAGCACGACCAGGATGCCGGCCCCCGCATAGCTGCGCGTTCGGCTGACCCGGTGCATGTCGCCCCACTCGACCAGCATCAGCGCAGCGCCGGCCGCGACCAGCAGCCGAAACACCCATCCGCCGATGTAGATGGCCGCGCAGGCGACGACGATCATCACCACCGCCGCGACGAAGCGGGTGGGGAGATCGGAGTTCTTCTTATCGGCGGGCGCTTTCATCGGCCACCGAAGCGGCGCTCGCGCCCAGCGAAATCTGCGAGGGCGCCATTCAGCGCGTGCGCGTCGAAGTCAGGCCACAGCGCGTCGACGAAGACCAGTTCGGCATAGGCCGCCTGCCAAAGGAGGAAGTTGGACAAGCGATGCTCGCCCGAAGTGCGGATCACCAGGTCAAGCGGCGGCAGGCCCGCCGTGTCGAGATTGGCCTCGATCGCAGCTTCGTCGATGTCGCCCGGCTGGAGCTCGCCCGAAGCAACCCGCAGCGCGAGACCCCGCGCGGCATTGACCAGCTCGTTGCGCGACCCGTAGTTGAGCGCGATGGCAAGCGTCATCCGCGTGTTGTTCGCGGTGCGCTCCACCGCCTGATCCACCAACCTGGCAACATCGGCCGGGAAAGCCTTGTGATCGCCCAGGATTACCAGGCGAATGCCTTCCTTGTGAAGGGCGTTGAGCTCGGCGCCGATGTAGAAGCTGAGCAGCCCCATCAGGTCGCTGATCTCCGTTTCCGGCCGCCGCCAGTTCTCCGACGAGAAAGCGTAAAGCGTCAGGCACTGAACCCCAGCCTCGCCCGCCGCGCGGATGGTGCGGCGCGCGGCTTCCGCACCCTGGCGGTGGCCGGCTGCGCGGGGAAGCCCCCTCGCCTTCGCCCAGCGCCCATTGCCGTCCATGATTATGGCGACGTGGCGAGCCACGGCGTGGCTTGCCACCTCGCCGTCGACATGGCGCGGGACATCCCCGGTCGGCGCGCCGGTCTGCTCGGCGCCCGCGGTCATCTTGGCCGCTTTGCCGATCACCGTGTCATGATTTCCTTTTCCTTGGCCGCCGCCGCCGCGTCGATCTCCTTGATCGTGTCGTCGGTCAGCTTCTGGACCTCCGTCTCGAGCCGCTTGCGATCGTCCTCGCTGATCTCGTTCTTTTTCTCGTCCGTCTTGAGGCTGTCCATGGCGTCGCGGCGCACGTT
This sequence comes from Allosphingosinicella sp., assembly GCA_036386875.1. Classification (GTDB taxonomy): domain Bacteria; phylum Pseudomonadota; class Alphaproteobacteria; order Sphingomonadales; family Sphingomonadaceae; genus Allosphingosinicella. Next base: position 3,505 of record DASVUV010000044.1, on the reverse strand, counting down.
GCGCGCGGCGATACGCGCTTTTTCAGCATATTGGCCGGCAAGCTTGGCAAGCTCCTTGCGGCGTTCCTCGGTCAGATCGGGGATCGGCAGGCGTAAAGTCGTGCCGTCCGATATCGGGTTCAGACCCAGGCCAGCCGAACGGATCGCCTTTTCCACTGCGCCGACATTGGACCGGTCCCACACCTGCACCGACAGCATCCGCGGCTCCGGCACCGAGATCGTGGCGACCTGAAGGAGCGGCATGTGTGCGCCATAGACTTCAACCGTCACCGGCTCGAGCAGGGTGGTGGAGGCGCGGCCGGTGCGCAGGCCGGTAAGATCGTGCTTCAACGATTCCACCGCGCCGGTCATGCGGCGCTGGACATCCGTTTTGTCGTAAGCGGGCATGTGTTCTACTCCTCGTTCTGAACCATCGTCGCGGTGCCTTCGCCGCCGAGGACCCGGGCCAGATTGCCCTGCTCGCGGATGTTGAAGACGACGATCGGGATATTGTTGTCGCGGCAAAGGGCGACCGCGCTCGCGTCCATTACCTTCAGATCGTCCGCGAGCACGCGGTTGAAGGTGACGCTGTCGTAGCGCTTGGCCTCTTTGTTCTTTTTGGGATCGGCATCGTAGATCCCGTCGACGCTGGTGCCCTTGAACAAGGCGTCGCAGTTCATCTCCGCGGCGCGCAGGGCAGCGGCGGTGTCGGTGGTGAAATAGGGGTTTCCGGTGCCGGCGGCGAAGATCACCACCCGCCCCTTCTCCATGTGCCGAACGGCCTTGCGCCGGATATAGGGCTCGGAGATGCTGGCCATCGGAATTGCCGACTGGACTCGGGTGTCGACGCCGATCTTCTCCAGCGCATTCTGCATGGCAAGCGCGTTCATCACGGTTGCAAGCATGCCCATATAATCGGCGCTTGCGCGATCGAAGCCCTTGGCGGCGCCGGCGAGCCCGCGGAAGATGTTGCCGCCGCCGACGACGATGCACAATTCATAGCCGGCCGCCTTCGCGTCGGCGATCTGGTGGGCCATTCGGCTGGTGGTCTCGGGATCGATGCCGAACTGGCCCTCCCCCATCAGCACTTCACCGGACAGCTTAAGGAGGATGCGGTTGAAGCGCGGGCGCGTCATGGCGGCGTCGGGTCCGATCGGGTGGGTGCAGGAACGTCGGCCTTACTAAGCCGGGGTGGCGGCGCTGCCAAGCATGTTCCCGTGTGCCCATTCGGTGCAGGCGGGATGCAGGGAAGCGCATCGAAGTTTTGCCGTAGCCTCGAACACCCGACGTCATGCCGGACGGAGGGACCCCATCAGAGTGGTACTTTGATGGGAAGCCTGGTCCGGCATCCACCTTCTTCTTACTCTATCGGACAAGCAGACAGAAGGTGGACCCCGGATCAAGTCCGGGGTGACGGATTGGCTTAGCTGCCAGTCTAGTCCAGATGAAAAAGGGCGGGCAGAAAGCCGAGCACCGCTCTGACCTTCCGCCCGCCCCTGAAGCTCCACCGTCGCGACTGATCGCGCCGGCGGAGGATCCTCTACTCGCTTACGCGACCGTTTCGGCCTTCTGGCCGACGCCGGACACGGCGGCGACTTCGGCGGCGAAATCGCTCGTCGCTTTCTCGATGCCTTCGCCGAGCTGGAAGCGGACGAAGCCGGCAACCTGCACCGGCGCGCCGACCTTTTTGGCTTCGGCGGCGACGACGTCTTCGATCTTGGTCTTGTTGTCCATGACGAAGAGCTGGCTGAGGAACGCCATTTCCTTGCGGAACTTGGCGATTGCGCCTTCCACCATCTTTTCGACGATGTTGTCGGGCTTGCCGCTTTCCTTGGCCTTTTCAGACGCGATCGAACGCTCGCGCTCAACCAGCGTCGGATCGAGATCCTCGCCGCGCAGCGCAAGCGGGTTGGCCGCCGCGATGTGCATGGCCAGCGACTTGCCGAGCGCGTTCAGGGCGTCCTTGTCGCCGCTGCTTTCCAGCGCAACCAGGACGCCGATCTTGCCGAGGCCGGTGGCGGCGGCGTTGTGGACGTAGGACACGACAACGCCGTCGCCGACTTCCAGCACGGCCGCGCGGCGCAGCGACTGGTTCTCGCCGATGGTGGCGATGTTGTGGGTCAGCTTTTCGGCAACCGTGCCGCCGCTCGGATAAGCGGCAGCGCCGAGCGCTTCGACGTCGCTGCCGGTTTCGAGCACCAGTTCGGACGCGGTGCGGACAAATTCCTGAAACTGCTCGTTCTTGGCGACGAAATCGGTCTCGGAGTTAACCTCGACGACAGCGCCCCTGGTGCCGCGGACGGCGACGCCGACCAGGCCTTCGGCGGCGGTGCGGCCGGCCTTCTTGGCGGCGGCGGCGAGGCCCTTGGTGCGCAACCAATCAATGGACGCTTCCATGTCGCCGCCGTTTTCGTTCAGCGCTTTCTTGCAATCCATCATGCCGGCGCCGGTGCGCTCGCGCAGTTCCTTGACGGCAGCGGCCGTGATCTCAGCCATGTCTCTCTATCCTTCTTCTTGAATGGTCCTTCGAGACGCGTCTTCGACTTGGGACCCCGCCAAAGTAGTACTTTGGCGGGAACCCTGCTCAGCCGCTCCTCAGGATGAGCGGAGAGTTACCAAACCGCTCATCCTGAGGAGGCATTGAGCGAAGCCGAAATGCCGTCTCGAAGCACAGGGAGGACCAGCGCCCTCCCCGGCTTCACTTACGCGTCGGCCAAAGCCGCTTCCTGCGGCGGCGCTTCCATCGAGCCGATGTCTTCGCCGCGGTTGGCGGCGCCGCCCGACTTGCCGGCCAGAACCGCATCCGCGATCGCGTCGCAGTACAGGCGGATGGCGCGGCTGGCGTCGTCATTGCCCGGAACCGGGAACGAGATGCCCTGCGGCGAGGCGTTCGAATCGAGGATGGCGACGACGGGAATGCCGAGAACGTTGGCTTCCTTGATGGCGAGCTCTTCCTTGTTGGCGTCGATCACGAACATCACGTCCGGAATGCCGCCCATGTCGCGGATGCCGCCCAGCGAAAGCTCGAACTTGTCGCGCTCGCGGGTGAGCTGAAGCACTTCCTTCTTGGTGAGGCCGGCGGTTTCACCCGACAGCTGCTCCTCAAGGCTCTTGAAGCGCTTGATCGAACCCGAAATCGTCTTCCAGTTGGTGAGCATGCCGCCCAGCCAGCGGTGGTTGACGAAATGCTGGCCAGAACGGCGGGCTGCCTCGGCGATGGGATCCTGCGCCTGGCGCTTGGTGCCGACGAAAAGGACCTTGCCGCCCGAAGCGACGCTCTGGCGAACGAAATCGAGCGCCCGGGCGAAGAGCGGGACGGTCTGCGAGAGATCGATGATATGGACCCCGTTCCTGTCGCCGAAGATGTACGGCTTCATCTTGGGGTTCCAGCGGTGGGTCTGGTGGCCGAAATGCGCTCCGGCCTCGAGCAATTGCTGCATGGTGACGTCGGTGGACGCCATGGTCTTTCTCCTTCCGGTTATGCCTCTGCAGGGCCGAGAGACCCGCCTGCCCCCGGATCTAGTCC
>DASVUV010000043.1:0-2660 GCA_036386875.1 Allosphingosinicella sp. | reverse complement strand
GTCCGGTCGTGGGTCGTGCCGGCGGGATTGTCGATGATCTGCGACAGGCGCGAAACCGCGTCGAAGCTGTAGCTGGTCGCCGTACCGTTGCCGCGGGTGATCGAGATGCGACGGCCGAGATCGTCATAGGCGAAGCTCGCCAACACCCCGACGCCCGAGGTGGCGCCGTTCTCCCGGATCGCCGACACCTCGCCGGTGACCAGATGATCCTCGTCCACGTAGAAGCCGTCGGCATGGGTCAGGCGCGTGCGACGTCCGGCGATGTTATAGGCGGAGGTAGTCGTGCCCTGCGGACCGGCCTGCGTCAGGTTCCGCCCCAGTGCGTCGTAGGTGAACGTCAAGGTGTTGCCGGTCTGGCTTGCACCGGTCATTCGCCCCAACAGGTCGTAGCTATAACTCACGTCCGGTTCGCTGCCCGGAAGATCCTTGAGCGTCGGCCGGTTCAGGGTGTCGAACCCCATTGAGACCGTCTCGCCGGCGCGGTTCCGCAGGCTGGTGACATTGCTGTTAGTCGAAAATGGCAAGGGTAATTACATTCGGCGCCGATCCCCATTTTCGGCAATCATCTTTAGCGCGCTGGTGACCAGGTAGCCGTGACTGTTTACCCGATCCAGGTGGAGTAGCAGGAGCCGATACTTCTGCACCGGCTCCCTGCTCATATCCTCACGAGGGAGAAGTCACCAATCATCTACAAATTGCTCAGCGAGCACTATCAAATCCTCTAAGGTGGGAAATGCTGCGAAAGTGAAACCTCGTGAAGTCATCAGCTTGAACAGAACCTTCTGCAAAGCATCTGGGTCGGCCGGCAAGTCCGAATCTGCTTCTACGACGACGTGGTCACCGTTCGTAGTTAACCTATATATCTTTCCAGTTGGATCATAGGCGATAGGATAAACTCCATTTTCCACGTCTACCGCCTCTAAGTAACCTTCCGCAGAGGAAATCGAGCTAAACAACAAAGCGGGCTCGTCTGCTACCACAACCAGTTTTAACAGGGGCATAACACTCTTTATCATGATGTACCTTCCTTAGAACCGATCCCAAAAGCTTGTGTCAGGCGACTTTTTCTCCCACGGGCGGTGTCTCCCGATACCTTGACCAGGCGTATCAGGGGATCTCCTATGATAGTGCGGGGCACGATTGAACCAATTCTCGCCCACGCGATTACCGAATGGAGCAAACCTCCAGTTTTTTCCGGCGCTAATCTCCCTGCCGTCTCGCGCGAAGCGAGTTAGGACGGCCGCAGCTCCCGCAGACTCGACGCCGGCGATTACGACGATAGGCCCGGCGAACAGGATACCGGTGCCCCAATCAACGGCCCAAGCCCAGCTCGGCTTCCTGTAGTTTGGATCCAACCTATAGCGGCCACCGATGATGATAAATGGCGTGTTGCTCTTAAGGCCTGTGACAACAGCCTCATCGCAAGCTTCATTCCCACACTCGGCGGGGGCGCCGGGCAGCGGGGGACCGTCGTAGGGGAGCAACTCGGCGGGTCTTGCGAACAAGCTGTCGAGCAGCATCAACGACCTCATCGTGTCGGGCGGCGGCCTTTGACCGCAAACGTAGGCAATGTTTTCATCAAGGTTCCCGGGATTGCAACCGCCGCTCCCAGGCACTGCATCCTTCAGCCCTGTCGGATCTACCAGGTTCACCGGATCACCGCCGACATAAGCGTACATGTTCATGCCCGCGCCGTACCCGATTGGGTCGGACTGAAGGAAACGCCCCAGCGTCGGGTGGTACATACGTGCTTTATAGTCGTATAGGCCGATCTCTCCGATCCACTTCTGGCCGGTATACTGGAAGCGCCCCACGTTGGTGGGAGCCGGCTTCCCGTACTCGTCATATCTATTGACGTTGGTGACGCTGCCGGAGCCGTTGCTCACCGTAACGATTGAGCCCCGCTCGTCCGCGTGAAGGAAGCGGCGATCGGTTGTGCCTGCGCCTTCGTACCAGACCAGTGGCTCGTCGGTGCCGGGGCCGTGGACGAAGCGGCGCTGCAACGCGTTGCTGGCATTATACTCTGCGATAACATCCGCGCCATCATAGGCGAAGCGCGTCGTGGTTGCGCCCGCCACCTGATAGAGCCGCAGAGCCGGGTCGTAGCTCAGGGTGACGCCGCCGCTTGCGCTGGTGAGCAGGTTCTCCGAGCTGTACCCGAACGTCTTGCCGAGCCCGTCCGCCGTCATGTTGCCGCGCGCATCGTGGCTGGTGCCGGTGCCGCCGACCGCCGCCAGCTGGTTCAGGCCATTGGCGGTTGAGCCGGTCGTGCCGGAGCCGTGGCCCGCCCAGGCGAACAGGTCGTTGGAGCGGGTGGTGCCGACGATCTGGCTTGCCGGATTGTAGCTGAAGCCGAGCGTCCGGTCGTGCGTCGTGCCGGCGGGGTTGTCGGTGATCTGCGACAGACGCGACACCGCGTCGAAGCTGTAGCTGGTCGCCGTACCGTTGCCGCGGGTGATCGACGTGCGGCGGCCGAGATCGTCATAGGCGAAGCTCGCCAACACCCCGACGCCCGAGGTGGCGCCGTTCTCCCGGATCGCCGACACCTCGCCGGTGATCAGATGATCCTCGTCCACGTAGAAGCCGTCGGCATGCGTCAGGCGCGTGCGACGCCCGGCGATGTCGTAGGCCGAGGTATTTGTGCCCTGCGGCCCGGCCTG
>DASVUV010000042.1:0-173210 GCA_036386875.1 Allosphingosinicella sp. | reverse complement strand
CCGAGGAGCTGATGCTGGCCACCGCCCGCGTCGCCAAGGCGATCGACGGCAAGATGCCTGCCTTCTTCCGCACCCTGCCGCGCCTGCCCTACGGAATCCGCGAGATCCCAGCCGAGATCGCCGAAGGCACCACCACCGCTTATTACGGCCAGGGCGCGCCGGAGAGCGGCCTGTCCGGCACCTATTACGTCAACACCTCCAAGCTCAACCAACGCCCCCTGTGGGAGATCCCGGCGCTGTCAGCGCACGAAGCGGTGCCCGGCCACCACCACCAGATCGCGCTGCAGCAGGAGGTCGAACTCCCACCCTTCCGCCGCCACTTCACCTCCTTCACCGCCTTCACCGAAGGCTGGGGCCTTTATTCCGAAAAGATCGCGGAAGAGATGGGCCTCTACGACACGCCGGCCAAGAAGATGGGTCAGCTTTCCTACCAAGCCTGGCGGGCTGCCCGGCTGGTGGTCGACACCGGCATCCACGCCAAGGGCTGGGACAAGCCCCGCGCCGTCGCCTTCATGCGGGAGAATACCGCTTTGTCGGACGCGAATATCGACGCGGAGGTGAACCGCTACATCAGCTGGCCGGGCCAAGCGCTGGGGTACAAGATCGGCGAACTCAAAATCCGCGAGCTTCGCGCCCGCGCGGAAGCGGCGCTCGGTGCGAAGTTCGACCTGCGCCGCTTCCACGACGCCGTGCTTCTGCAAGGCTCGGTACCGCTCGACGTGCTCGAGCGGCAGGTGGACGAATGGGTGGCGGCGGAGAAGGGGAGGGGCTGACGCCTCAGCGGCGCGGGCCGGTTTCGGCTTCCTCGGCATCGCGCGCCTGCTCGTCGATCTTGGACAGGCGCTTCTGTCGCTCCGCGTCGATCAAAGCCTCGAAGTTGATCCGCGGGTCCGCGGCCCGTTCCTCCCGCGCCTGGCGGACAAGTTCGTTGAAGCAGCCGCTGGCACCGCCGACGCCGGTGGGGGAACAGCTGCCGATGCCGGAGCGGCCGACATATTGCAGCTCCACCGCACGCGCGCCCCAGGCCTGGTTGACCGGATCGTTGGGGTTGTCGCGCAGGTTGGTCGGGATTCGAAAGCGCTCCTTGTCGTCCAGCCGGGCGCAGACGTTGATCTGCTCATCCGTGCTCTCCGGGCAGGGGTCGTTGCCATAGACGATGAGCTGGTTGACCTTGGCGTCGGCAACGACGGCCGCCGCGGCATCCGCCGCGTCCTCGGCCTGGGGTTGCGCGAAAACAGGCGCCGACAGCGAGGCCAAAACAATTGCGGCGGCGAACAAGCGCTTCATGGGATCAAATCCTCTTTGACAAGGCGATGGCGAACCGGCAGCCGGCCCGAATAAAGGAAGAAAGGATCGGGTAGCCGAACGTGTCTTCCGCGCCGGCAGCGAGCGCGGTGTCGCGGTGCTCGAGCTCTTCGGCCTGGAAGCGGCGGATGGACTCGGACAGGTCCGGCTCCTCGTCGCCCAGCGAGCCGAGCTGTTCCTCATAATGCTTGTCGATCTCGGTCTCGACCGCCGCCGTGCAGGCCATGGCCGCGCTCGGGCCCATCAGGGCGGTAACGGCGCCGAGCGCATAGCCGGCGATGTTCCAGAAGGGCTGGATCAGCGTCGGGCGGATTGCCCGATCGACCAGCATGTGGTTGAAATGGCGGAGGTGGACTTCCTCCTGGCTCTGCATGCGGGCGATCACCCGGGCGGTCGGATGGCGCGCGCCGAGCACGGCAAGCTGGCCGCAGTAGATCCGGGTCGCGCCATATTCGCCGGCCTGATCGACCCGGGCCATGGAGGCAATATCGGGCCGCCGGTCGCCGGGGCGCCAGCGCGGGCGCGGCGCGGTCCGGGGCGGGGCGTCGGGCAGGGCTTCCGCGGTCATGCCGCGGCCGTTCGGGGGCGTCGCAGACTGAGCCATAGGATCAGGAGAGCGAACACTATCGAGATGATCGCGTTCCATCCCGCCATTGAAATGCCGAGGAATTCGAACTGCACCTGGTCGCAGCGGGTAAGCGGCGCGGCCATGATCGAATCCAGCAGATCGGCCGTGGTGCCGCCCGAGGCCGTGCTGGTACACTGCGTGAAGCCCTTGAATACCTTCGCTTCGACACCGGCATGGTAAGCGCCGATCGCGCCGCTGCCGAAGATGCCGAGCGCCGCCATCCACACGAAGCTGCGTCCCCGGTCCGGCAGACGCGAGAGCAGTACGGCGAGCAAAGCGAAGCCGAGCGCGGCGAGGTGCGCATAGCGTTGCCACCAGCACATTTCGCACGGGGTGAGCCCGCCCCAGATTTCCGACCCCCAGGCGCCGGCGAGAAGCCCCGCCGGAACCAGGATGGCCAGAGCCTTCGCCTTGCCGAGGTCGGTCACCGGCTTAACGCGTCCCCGCCTTCGCCTGCGGTGCCGGCACCGCCTTCACGGCGGTGGCGGAGCGGCCGAGCCGGGCAATGGTCTGCAGCGCGTAATGGAGCTGGAAGTCCTCGATGCCCTTCTTCTTCAGCTCCTCGGGCGTGGCGGTGAAACGCGGATCGGGCTTGCCGTCGTCCTCCACCACATTGTCCTCCACCTTGAGTTCATTGATCAGGTGGCGGCGAAGATCGGCTTCGCGAAGCCGCGGCCGGCTCTTGTAATCGGGATCGGAAAGCTGCGGCACTTCGATGTCGGGGGCGATTCCGCCTTCCTGCACCGAGCGGCCCGACGGCGTGTAGTAACGCGCGGTGGTGAGCCGAAGCGCGGTGTCGCTGCCGATCGGAAGCAGCGTCTGCACCGAACCCTTGCCGAACGTGCGCTCGCCCATCACGATGGCGCGGTGATGCTCCTGGAGCGCCGCCGCGACGATCTCGGCCGCCGAGGCGCTGCCCGCATCGACCAGCACAATCACGGGGAGGCCGCGCGCCGCGTCGCCCGGCTGGGCGTAATAACGCTCGATGTCCGTTTTCTTGCGTCCGCGCTGGGAGACCACTTCGCCGCGCTCGAGGAACACGTCGCTCAGCCCGATCGCCTGGTCGAGCAGCCCGCCCGGATTGGAGCGCAGATCGACGATGTAGCCGAGCGGCTTGCCGCCGATGGACTTGTCGATCGCGGCGATGGCGGCCAGCGTTTCGTCGGTGGTGGTGCGGCTGAACGTGTTGACGTTGATGATGCCGACCCGGTCCTTGACCTCCCACTTCACCGCCTTGAGCTCGATGATCGCGCGGGTCAGCTTGACGTCGAACGGCTTGTCGCGGCCCGGGCGGACGATGGTAATGGTCAGCGAGGTGCCCGGCTTGCCCTTCATCTGGTCCACCGCTTCATCGAGCGTTCCGCCGTAGATCAGTCTGCCGTCGATGTGGGTGATGTAGTCGCCCGCCTTCAGCCCCGCCTTGAAGCCCGGTGAATCCTCGATGGGCGTGATCACCTTGACCGCTCCGTCCTCCATGGTGACGTTGAGGCCGAGGCCGCCATATTCGCCCTCCGTGGTGGTCATCATCCGGCTATAGCCCTTCTCGTCGAGATAGGAGCTGTGCGGATCGAGGCTTGCCAGCATGCCGTCGATCGCGCCGCGCAGCAGCGTCTCCTCATCGACCTGCTCGACATATTCGGACCTGACGCGATTGAAGACGGTCATGAACTCGTCGAATTGCCGCATCCCGTCCACTTCGGCGGTGGCGAAGGCGGCGGTGGCGGCGGGGATGATCGCAACCGCGCCGACAAGGCCGAGGGAGCGAAGGAGGTTGCTGGCCATAAATATCCTGCAAAAAATAGGTCGGGAGGAGCTTTACCGCCTTTTCTAGCAGGGGGAAAGCAACGGCAGGTGAATGAGAGCTTTCACAGCACCACTAAAGGCGCGATCGGAAAGGGCTTGCCGTTGCGTCGCAGCTCGATCCCGACGCGGGGCTCGCGGGGCCCCGCGCGGCCGACCGTCTGGCGGGGGCGGACCTGCTCGCCGCGCCGAACGGCGAGTGAGCCCAAGTTGGTGAGCGTGCTGGTCCAGCCGCCGCCATGGTCGATGATCACCACCTCGCCATAGCCGCGGAACGCGCCCGCATAAGCGACGCGGCCGCCGGACGGCGCCGCCACTTCGGCATTGGCGGCGGTGACGAGCGTCAGGCCGCGGGCATGGACGCCGGCGTCGGAAATCTCCCCCATGCCGGTCACCAGCCGTCCCGCGACGGGCAGCACATAGACCGGCCCGGCGCGCGGCGCGGCGGCGCCTTGGGAGCCTGGCCGCAAAGCGGGGCCGGGGAGTTCGCTCAAGCGCCGGCGAAGCTGGTCCTGAAAGGCGCGGGTGCCGACAAGGGCGGCGATGTCGCGCGCCTCCTCGCCGAGCGCGAGCGCGCGATCGGATTCGTTGACCGCCGAGGCCATCAACGTCTCGGACTTGGCGCGCTGGCTTTGCTCGAAGCGTGCCAAGGCAACGCGCCGCTTGCGCAGATCCTCCCGCCCGGCGGTAAGCGCGGCGTAGGCGGTTTCCGCATCCTTCCTCAGCCGGTTGCCCTCGGCGATTTCGGCGCGCACCGCGGCGGTGCGGCGGCGGATCACCGGCAGGGAGGAGGCGAGGAGCGAGCGGACATGGACGATCTCGTCCACCGATCCGGGCTGCACCAGAGCGAGCGCGGCGGGCCGCCGCGCCATGGTCTGAAGCGCGCCGGTCAGGCGGATCAGCGGCGCCTGCTTCTCGGCGAGACGCGCGCGCTGTTCGCGGCGAAGCTGCTCGACCAGGCGGATGCGGGTCTCGGCGGCGGTGATGTCGGCCTCGGCCGCCTGGATGCGCGCGGCCAGCGCAGCGGCCTCGGCGCGGGCGCGGGACGCCGCTCCAGTGGCTTTCTGCGCCTGCCGCTCCAGCAGCTCCGAGCGGCGCCGCGCCTGCTCCGCCTCCTCCTTGGCCTGCGCGAGGTCGCTCGGCGCAGCTCCCCCGCTCTGCGCCGCGGCCCAGCCGCTGGCCGCCAGGGCCAGAACAAGGAGTGGGGCAAGGATCAGGCGGCGCATGGCCTATCCTTCGCGGTGATAGGGGTGGTTGGCAAGGATGGAGGTTGCCCGAAACAATTGTTCGGCAAGCATCGCCCGAGCGAGCAGGTGAGGCCAGGTCGCCTTGCCGAAGCCGAGGAGAAGATCCGCCCCGGCCCGTTCCTCGTCGCCGAAGCCGTCCGCGCCGCCAAGCAGGAACCGGGCCTCGCGCTTGCCCCCGTCGCGCCACGCCTCCAGCTTCTTGGCAAAGGCGAGGGAAGGGAGCTGCTCGCCCTTTTCGTCGAGCAGGATTGTGACGCCGTTCTCCGCAGGGGGCGGGAGTTTGCCGCCGCTTTCCGGAAGCTCCGTCAGCTTTGTCGGCCACGCGATGCGCTTCAGGTAGCGCTCCACCAGCTCACCCTCGGGCGACCGGCCGATCTTGCCGCGGGCAATGATGTGAAGGAGCATGAACGAAGTTTAGCGCTTGTCGGAGAGTGGCGGAAGCCCGCGTTCCTCCCTGCCGCAGTAGCGGTGGGGAGGGGAACCACCCGAAGGGTGGTGGAGGGGTAAGAGGCGGATCGTCAGGAGGTCTAAGCGCCGGATCCGCGGATCACACGGCTGTTACCCCTCCACCATGCTACACGGGCACCCGCCAAAGTGGCACTTTGGCGGGAACCCTGCATGGTTCCCCTCCCCATCGCTCCGCGACAGGGAGGAACAGGAAGGAACGTTCAGGTGTCAGCTCGCCGCCGTAACCGGTGCTTTCTCCTCGAACGCCCACATGCGCTCGAGATTGTAGAAGGTCCGCACCTCGGGCCGGAACAGGTGGATGATCACGTCGTCGGCGTCGATCAGCACCCAATCGGCCACGGGAAGGCCCTCGACGCGGACGTGCCGGCCGAGTTCCTGCTTGATCCGCTCGCCAAGCTTCTGCGCCATGGACGCGACCTGACGGGTCGAGCGGCCGGACGCGATCACCATATGGTCGGCGATGCTCGACTTGCCGCCGAGCGGGATGGTGACGACATCCTGGGCCTGGTCGTCGTCAAGGGAGCGAAGCACGAGGGCGTGCAGCGCGTCGACCGATTCGATGCTGCCGCGTTCGTGGGCAACGGGGGTGGTCTCGGGCAATGTGCCTCCTTTTAGCGCACGATCCGGCGGGTAACGCCGTCGCGCAGGGCCTTGGGGTTGAACGGGTGATGTGGCGATTGGTGCCAGTTGGGACAAGCGGCACGGATGCCGGTGGCGGACGTCGGATCGAGCGGCAATTGCAGGAACACGAGCGCCGGCGGTCTCCACCTCGTCCAGTCCCGTGCATGGCCCGCGGGTCGGACGAAGCGCCGCAGCCAGCCCATCGCGCGTGCCGCCCGGGCCTCGCCTTCATACCCCGGACGCGCGACAACCGCAATCGGCACAAGCGCGGCGATCCGGCGCCACTCGCGCCAGCGGTGGAACTGGACGACATTGTCCGCTCCCATGATCCACACGAAGCGCCGCTTCGGGTACAACCGGGTCAGCGCAAGCAGCGTGTCGTAGGTGTAAGGCGAACCGAGCTGCCGCTCGATCGCTGTCACCCGGATCGGAAAGCCGGACGCGGCGCGCACCGCCGAGCGGTAGCGGGCGTGGAGCGGGGCCATGCCGCGCTCCGGCTTCAACGGATTGCCGGGCGAGACCAGCCACCACATCTCGTCGAGGCCGAGGGCGTGGAGCGCGTGCATGCTGATCCGGCGGTGCCCGCGATGGGCGGGGTTGAAGGAGCCGCCTAGGAGGCCGGTGGTAATCACGCACGTAGCGCTAGCACGACTGGGCCGCTCGCGCATACGCTCTCGACGGGCGCGGCGGCTTGCGCCATGATCCCGGGCCTATGGGGGGCGATGGTTTCGAAGCGATCGGGGAGGCTGTGACCGGCGGCGCAATGGCGCGCGCGGTCGAGCCGGATGCGGGCGAGGGCGGCGACGGGCACACGCACGAAAGCGCCTGCCTCAACTGCAACACCCCGCTGGTCGGGCCGCACTGCCACCAATGTGGCCAGGCCGCGCACGTTCACCGCACGATCGGCGCCTGGTGGCACGATCTTGCCCACGGCGTGCTTCACCTCGACGGCAAGATCTGGCGCACCCTGCCGATGCTTGCGTGGCGGCCGGGCGATCTCACCCGCCGCTACGTCGAGGGGGAGCGGGCGAAGTTCGTATCGCCGATGGCGGTGTTCCTGTTCTCGGTGTTCATGATGTTCGCCATCTTCTCGATGGTTGGCGGCCCGGTCGGCGGCGGTGCCACGTCCGCGGGTAAAAACGACGACCCGGCAGTCGCACTCGCCAAAGCCCAGGAGAGCTTCCGCCGTCAGAACGCCGAAACTCAGGCGGAGCTGGACAGATTGATCGCGGAGCGGGCCCGCCTTGCCGCGGCCCGGCAGCCCACGGAGGACGTCGACAAGGAGATCGCCGAGACCAAAGAGGATCTGCTCGTCGAAACCGACGTGGTCGAAAAGGCCCTCAACATGATGGGCGAGGAGGGCGCCCCGGCCAGCGGGGCGGCTGCCGAGGAAGAGCCCCGCTCGCCCGGCGTTGCCAAGCGCGCCGCCAAAGAGCCCTCCGAGGGAAACCTCGTCGTCCTTGCCGGCGCCGATTCGGTGAACAGCTGGGTCAGCCAAGCCTACAGGAAAGCCAAAACGAACCCGTCGCTGCTCGTCTACAAGCTGCAGACCACGGCGTACAAATTCTCCTGGGCGTTGATCCCCATCTCGGTGCCGTTCGTATGGCTGCTGTTCCTCCACCGGCGCCGCTACCGCGCCTTCAAGGCCTACGATCACACGGTCTTCGTGACCTACTCGATCGCTTTCATGACGTTGGGAGTAATTGCGCTCAGCCTCCTGCATCCGCTCGGATTGCCCGAAGCCATCGCCGGGCTGGCGATGGTCTTCGTGCCGCCCATCCACATCTATAAGCAGTTGCGCGGCGCCTACAGCCTTTCACGCTGGAGCGCGCTGTGGCGAACCTTCGTGCTGCTCAACTTCATCGGTATCGCGATCGGCCTCTTTGCCGCGTTGCTGCTTGCGCTGGGCCTGCTCGGCTGAGGCCTAGCGGCAGGGGTATTTGCGGGCGAGAAGGCCGCGCAAACCGTCCTTCAGCTGCATGCGCGAACGCCGCGCCGCGGGGATCGTGCGCAGGTGGGCGAGCAATTCCTTGGCGCCCAGTTCCGATTTCGCCGGCGGGCAATAGGCCGCCTTTCGGCCGGCCTTCTGCGCCGCGGCCCGCTCGGCGCGCAGCTGGCTGCCGGCCGCTTCCGCTTCCGCCTTGAGAATTTTGTAGTCGCTCGAGAAAAGCGCCATCATCCCCTTTTTCTCCAGCGCATCGGCTTTGGCGAGAAAGGTGGCGACATCCATCGCATAAGCCGCGCCGAGCGGACAAACGGTAAGCAGAACGGCGGCAAACAGCTTGATCTTCATGCAAAAACGTCCTTCCGGGATGCACCGGAAGGAAGCGCTGCGCCGCTGAACGGCAGGTGAACAATCGGCAATGCGGGGGGGCCGGCACGTTCCCGCGCCGGCCCTCCTCGATCAGGCGCCGAGCGAAGCCGGGCCGCCCACGCCGCCGCTCGGGCGGCGAGTTTTGGGAATGGAAGTGCCGCCGGCCGGAACCGGCGCCGCGGTCAAGCCCGGATCGCTGCGGCCGATATCGTCGCCGCCCGCGATGCGCTTGATCTCGTCGCCGGTCAGCGTTTCATATTCCAGCAGAGCGGACGCGAGCAGGTGCAACTGATCGATATGCGTGGTCAGCACCTCGGTGGCGCGGGTGTGCGCGCCATCGATCAGCCGGCGGATTTCGCTGTCGATCAGCAAGGCGGTTTCGTTGGACATGTTGTGCCGCTGGGTCTGCGAATAGCCCAGGAACGTCTCGCCCTGCTGTTCTTCATATTGCAGCGGGCCCAATTTGTCCGACATGCCCCACTGCATCACCATCGCGCGGGCAAGCTTGGTCGCCTGCTTGATGTCGCTGGACGCGCCCGACGACACCTTTTCGTAGCCGAAGACGACTTCCTCGGCGACGCGGCCGCCCATCACCGTGGCGAGATCGGCGTACATCTTGTCGCGGTGATACGAATAATTGTCGCGTTCGGGCATGCTCACCACCATGCCAAGCGCGCCGCCGCGCGGGATGATCGTCGCCTTGTGGATCGGATCGGATGCCGGCTCGTGGATCCGGACCAGCGCGTGGCCTGCCTCATGGTAAGCGGTCATCCGCTTTTCTTCCGGGGTCATCACAAGCGACTTCCACTCGGTGCCCATGATCACACGGTCCTTGGCGGTTTCGAACTGCGCCATGGCCACCATCCGCTTGCCGAGCCGCGCCGCCATCAGCGCCGCCTCGTTGACGAGGTTGGCGAGATCGGCGCCCGACATGCCCGGCGTACCGCGCGCAATGGTGCGCGGGTCGACATCGGGGGCGAGCGGGACCTTCTTCATGTGGACCTGGAGGATCTTCAGGCGGCCGTCGATATCGGGCAGCGGCACCGTCACCCGGCGGTCGAACCGGCCGGGACGGAGCAGCGCCGGATCGAGCACGTCGGGCCGGTTGGTCGCGGCGATGATGATGATGCCTTCATTGGCCTCGAAGCCGTCCATCTCGACCAGGAGCTGGTTCAGCGTCTGCTCGCGCTCGTCATTGCCGTTGCCGAGGCCGGCGCCGCGATGGCGGCCGACCGCATCGATTTCGTCGATGAAGACGATGCAGGGAGCGTTCTTTTTCGCCTGCTCGAACATATCTCGCACGCGGCTCGCGCCGACGCCGACGAACATCTCGACGAAGTCCGAACCGGAGATGGTGAAGAAGGGCACGTTGGCCTCACCCGCGATCGCGCGGGCGAGCAGCGTCTTACCGGTGCCGGGCGAGCCGACCAGCAGCGCGCCCTTTGGAATCTTGCCGCCCAGGCGCGCGAACTTGGTCGGGTCCTTGAGGAAATCGACGATCTCCTGCAGCTCCTCGCGCGCTTCGTCGATGCCGGCGACATCGTCGAAGGTAACGCGGCCCGATTTCTCGGTGAGCAACTTCGCCTTGGACTTGCCAAAGCCCATCGCGCCGGAACCCGCATTCTTCTGCATCTGCCGCATGATGAAAAAGGCGAGGCCAAGGATCAGGATGAACGGCAGGGACTGGACGAGGAGATAGGTCCAGATGCTGGTCTGCTGCTCCGGCTCGCCGGAAAAGGAGACGCCCTTTTCGCGCAGACGCGTGGTCAGCGTTGGATCGGGAATGGCGTTGGTGCGGAACGCCTCGCCGTTGGAAAGCTTGCCGGTGATGGTTTCCCGCCCGATGGCGACTTCCTTGACGGAGCCTTCCTCGACCCGGTTCAGGAAATCCGAATAGGCCACCGCCTGGCCCGAAGCCGCCCGCCCGCCGCCGTCGACGACCTGGACGAAGAGGATCAGCGCAAGCAGGATGCCCGCCCAGATGAACAGCGACTTCATCCAGGGGTTTGCCCCCCCGCCGCCATTGGGGTCCTTGTCGGGAGTAGGAGTGCGCGGGTCGTTGGCCATGTTCAATCCCAGAATGTGGGCAATAGCGGCCGCCAAGGGGAAGGCGGCCCGCATATGCGCCACTGCGTTTGTGCGTGCCCCCCATAGATAGGACTTCACGGGGCCTTGGCAATGTGCCCGTCAGCATAAGCGGAGCGGGTGAACGAAGGGTGAGCGAACCGGATCGGAGCGAGCCGGCGGCTGCGCGCAATCCTTTGCCCTACCCTGTCCAAAAAGGCTCGCGAATCCTGCGCAGTCCGGCACGGCAGAAAGTTTTTCGCAAGGCTAGGATTTCGGTTTTTCGTCGCCTAGCCTGCCGTTGAAAACAAAGGGGCGAACGAATGGCATTAATCAACGGCGGTAGTGGGAACGACCAGTTGGTCGGAAACCGGAATGCGGACGACGTGCTGACCGGCTACGCCGGTAACGATGAGCTCTACGGCCTGAGCGGTGACGATGAATATGTTTTCGCCCGTGGCGACGGCAATGACGTGATCATCGAAAACGACGGCGGCATCGCCAACAATCAGTCCGGGGGCATCGACCACGTTACGTTCGGCCCTGGGATCGATTTGGCCAACATCACCGTGACTCAAACCAACGGCGGGCAGAACCTGCTTCTCACGCTCGACAATGGAGGGGGCAGCGTCGAGCTGTACCGGACCATGACGGCGGCCGCATACCGGGTCGAGAGTCTTTGGCTCACCTCCGGCGTCGTCACGCACGCCGAGCTGGTCGCGCTGTCGACCGTGGCGACATCCGGCGACGACCATTTCTGGGGAAGCTACGACGGCGAGTCGATCAGCGGCGGTGCCGGCTTCGACTGGATCGACGGGCGCGGCGGCAACGATATCCTCGCCGGCGGCACCGGCAACGACTGGCTGTTTGGAGGCAGCGGCGACGACACCTACGTGTTTGGCCGCGGCGACGCGGTCGATACGGTTTCGGATTACGTGGACTGGAACGTCGGCGCGGGGGGCTTCGACACGGTGGCCTTTGCTCCCGGCATTGCGCCTGGCGACATCATCGTCACCCGCAGCCAGGACGATTTCCTGCTTTTTCTCGACGGCGGCGAGGAATACGTGTTTCTGGTGAACTCGGCCGGCACCGATAGCCTCTACCAGATTGAGCAGGTGACGTTCGCGAGCGCCCCCGCCTGGTCGCGCGACGAGCTGTTCGCGCGCATCGTTCCCGTATCGAACCTTGACAATATACTGGCCGGAACGGCCGGCGTGGACTCGCTGCGCGGGCTCGGCGGCGACGACCTTCTGCAAGGGCTGGACGGGGCCGACCGGCTGCGCGGCGACGGCGGCGACGATGTCCTCCAGGGCGGAGCCGGGAACGACGTGCTGGAAGGCGGCGACGGCAACGACACTCTGCAAAGCGGCGACGGGCAGGACACGCTCAACGGCGGCAAGGGGTCCGATATCCTCGCCGGCGGCACCGGCAACGACTGGTTGTATGGAAGCAGCGGCGACGACACCTACGTGTTCGGCCGCGGCGACGCGGTGGATACGATTTCGGATTACGTGGATTGGAACGTCGGCGCGAGCGGCTTTGACACGGTGGCTTTTGCTTCCGGCATTGCGCCGGGCGACATCATCGTCGCCCGCAGCCAGGACGATTTCCTCCTTTTCCTCGACGGCGGCGAGGAATACGTATTTCTGGTGAACGCGGCCGGCACCGATAGCCTGTACCAGATAGAGCAGGTGACGTTCGACGGCGCCCCCGCCTGGTCGCGGGACGACCTGTTCGCGCGAATCGTTCCCGTCTCGAACCTTGACAATATCTGGACCGGAACGGCCGGTGTGGATTCGCTGCGCGGGCTCGGCGGCGACGACCTGCTGCAAGGTCTGGACGGTGCAGACCGGCTGCGCGGCGACGACGGCAACGACGTCCTTGAGGGCGGAGCCGGAAACGACGCGCTGGAAGGCGGCAGCGGCAACGACACTCTGCAGGGCGGCGACGGCGACGACACGCTTGACGGCGGCGCCGGAGCCGATGCCATGGCCGGCGGCACGGGGAACGACATCTATACCGTGGATGCCGCGAGCGATGCCGTCACGGAAGCGGCGGGAGAAGGCACGGCGGATGAGGTCCGCACCGGCCTCGTCAGCTATGTCTTGCCCGCCTTTGTGGAAAAGCTGACCTATACCGGAGCCCCGGCCACAACCGGGCTCACCGACAACGGCTTGAACAACATCGTCACGGGCGGCGCGGCGGCCGACCTGATCGTCCTGACGGGCGGCGAGGACCTGGTTTACAGCGGCGGCGGGGACGACCTCCTTTACTTCGGAGCTTCGTTCAGCGCCGGGGACGTCGTCGACGGCGGCACCGGCAGCGATGCCGTCGCTCTGGGGGGGACTTACAACCTCACCTTCGGGGCAGGCGCCTTGACAAGCGTGGAGCGCCTCACGCTCTATGGAGGCAGCGTCATCGGTACCGGCCCGACCAGCTATCAACTGACCACGGTCGATGCCAATGTCGGCGCCGGCCAGTTGCTTTCGGTGTCGGCCAACACCCTGGGCTCGGGCGAACAACTGATCTTCAACGGCCTTGCCGAGACCAACGGAGGTATCTTCATCGTATCGGGCGCCGCTGCCGACATCCTGGTTGGCGGGCAGATGGTCGATACGATCGAGGGAGGCGCCGGCAACGACCAGATCTACGGTCAGAACGGCGCCGACTTCCTGACGGGGGGAGCGGGCGCCGATATCCTGCGCGGCGGACTCGATGGCGACAAGTTCATCTACAAGGCGGTGTCCGACTCCACGCCGGGAAGCTACGATCAGATCCAGGACTTCCAGGCCGGCTCCGACCGGGTCGATCTTTCCGCGATCGACAGCGACGCAAATGCCGCAAATGGCAACGGCGCGTTCTCCTTTATCGGCACGGGCGCCTTTTCCGCTCTGGGCGCTGCTTCGGCGGGCCAGTTGCGCGTCGTCCAGGGGACCGGCGGCGTCTGGTGGGCCGAGGGCGATACCAACGGCGATGGGGTGGCCGATCTTCTGATCTCGATGACCTACGGGAGCAGCACCGTCACGCCACTGGCCTCGCACTTCATTCTGTAAGTGCGATGCGGCCGCGGAGTTACGAAGGGGGGCGCACGGAGGCGCTCCCCGCCTTCCCGGAGGCGATCGCGGAGCGGGTTTGTTGGCGGCCACCCGAGGTTTGGACCTTTAAAACCCTGACCTTCTAGCCGTGAATATAAATTGGGCGCCTGGGGCTTTAGCTCCAGGCGCTCTTTTTTGCGCGCGTGCCGCGGGGGGGGGAGGGGCACTCCAGGTAGAGCGCGCCCTTTAGCGAAGGGTGACGCGCACCACGTTGCCGCGGTCCGACGTAATCGTGCGGGTGCGGCCGCGCTCGAAGCGCTGCGTGTACGGCCAGCATTCGCGGTAGCTGCCGCCCCAGGTGAAGCACAAGCGGCGGCTTTCCAGCGCCCAGCGGCCGGCGGTTTCGCGCTCGCCGAAGCGGGCGGTGACGGCGCCGCCCCGCTCAAAGCGCATGGTCGAGACCTGGCCGTTGGCGGCGGCGACGGTAAGGGCGCGGCCGACGAATTCGGGAACCGGGGGCCCGCGCTCGGCCTGGCGGCCGCCGTCAGGGATCACCGCGCAGGCGCCGAGCAGCAGGGCGGCGGCGGCGGGAACGGTGAGGCGGGCGAGGGGGCGGGCGAGGGAGCGGGGAAGGGACATGGCTTTACCTTGGCTGGACGTCGCAGGCTGCGGGCCTGTCACGAACGCGCCCGGCTGCGCAAGGGTTCATGGCGCCGGCAGTTCGGCCGAGTAGCGGTAGGCGTTGCGGGTCCAGCCCAGGTGGCGGAAGAAATCGGGGGCGGCGGCGAGCTCGATCTCGGCGAGGGTTTCGACGCGGGTGCAGCCGCGGTCGGCCAGGCGCCCAGCGGCTTCCTCGACCAGCGCGCGGCCGAGCCCGCGGCGGCGGGCGTGGGGCGCGACGAGGAGAAGGGTGAGGCGGCCGAGCGGCGCATCCTCCTGCACCAGCGGAATGGCATGAAAGGCGACAAGGCCGAGCAGCGCCCCGCCCTCGTCGGCGACAAGCGGCGGCTCCCCGGCCTTGCGCGCGGCGGCGATGCGGTCGGCGAGGGCCTTTGCGTCGGAGGTTTCCAGAAGCGCGGCGAGCGCCTGGGCGTCGGCGGAGCGGGCTTCGCGGATCTTGAGGATCGCGCGTGGGGCGGGGGGCGGTGGCGGCGGTGCGGGCGGCGGAGGTGGTGGTGCGGGCGCCGGCGGTTTCTCGACGACGCGAAGCCGAGGCGTCGGGCGTTCAGGCGCGGCTTCTTCTTCCTCTTCCTCCTCTTCGACGGGAGCGCCGCGCTTCGGCTTGGGCGGCGCCTTCTTACGGACGGGGGTGCGTTCGTCGTTGGCCGGGGCGGCGCCCGCGGCGGCGGCGGCGAGGCTGCTTTTCCAGTCGGCCACCGCGCCCTTGCGTAAAAACGCCTCGATCTCGTCCGCCGAGGCGGTGAGCAGGCCTTCCGCGCCGAAGCCGAACACGTCCCGGTCCGACCCCGCGTCCTTGAGGCCGTAGCGCCCAAAATCCCCGCTTCCCGCCTTGCGCCGCCGCGACTTGACGAGCTTGCAGCCGCGGTTGGCAGCCATCTCCTTCAACATCTTGTCGCGGTCGGCGTCGGTCATTGCGGGAGGTGAAACGCCCGTGGCGGGCGTTGGTGGCGCGCGCAACCACACGCTGACGCCCCCACCCTCCTATTGCCCCGGCAACGGGCCCCTCCCTCTCCCGAGATGGGAGAGGGGCTGAACACTGGCTCAGAGCAGGAAATCGTTGGCGGTGAGGATGTGGTTGCCCAGGGTGTGGACCAGGATCGACAGGTCGGCGGTGCCGTCGCCGTTTACGTCGCCTTCGACCAGGAAGCCGCCGCCAACCGCCTGGGAGACCCGGAGCTGGCCGGCGGCGCCGGTAAAGGCGGACCCGCCGATCCAGGCGAACTTGCCGTTGCCGCTTGCCGCGGCGCCGTCCGCATCGATGTTGACCAGGCTGATCCGGTCTCCGGCGGAGAAATCGAGGATCGTATCGCGGGCCGAGGCGATGGATTCGGCGGCGCTTTCATATTCGATGAAGTCGTTGCCGCCGCCGCCCTTGAGGGTGTCGGCACCGAGATTGCCGTGGAAGCGGTCGTTGCCGAGGCCGCCGACCAGCGTGTCCGCGCCCTTGCCGCCCCGGATGTTGAAGCTGCCGTCCGTTTCCGCCTGGCCGTTGAAGTGGAGGCTTTCGCCGCCCCCGAGAGAGGTGGCGACCACCATCAGACTCTTGCCGGCGGCGACGTTGCTGTCGTTCATGGCAAGCACATAGCCGTTCGGCGCGGCGGCGTTGCCGGAGCTGTAGACGGCAAGCTTCTCGATGCTCTGCAGGCTCTGCGTGCCGAGCGCCAGATCATAGGCGCCGAGCAGGCCGACCGTGTCGAAGCCGTCGCCGCCGATCGCGATGTCGTCCGCCCCGAACGCCCCGCCGAAGTAAAGGAAGTCGCTTCCCGCGCCGCCATCGACCTGGTCGCGGCCCCCATCATGGAGAACGACAAGGTCGTTGCCCGTGCCGAACTTGGCAAGGTTGTCGGCGGCATTGAGGTAGACGCCCTGGCCCGCGTTGGACGTGCCGGTGAACTTCTCGACGTTGGCCGGGAGGACGTACATCGCGGCATAGTTGGTCGCGCTGCCGATGCCGGTGCGGACCTCGTCGACGCCCGCGCCGGCATTTTCCTCCACCACGTCGTCGAAGCTGTCGATGAAATACACGTCGTTGCCGCCGCCGCCGGCGAGGACATCGGCCCCGCCATTGCCGTTCAACGTGTCGTTGCCCGACGCGCCAACGATCCGGTTGGCGCCGGAAGAGCCGGTCAGCACCTGACCGGCGGCATTGGTGCCGGTGAGGTTTTCGACATTGGCATAGCTGAGGGTGAAGGCGGCAAGCGCGGTTTCCACCGTGTCGCTGCCTTCGTTGGCATATTCGTTGATCGAGTCCTCGGGGCCGTCGATCACATAGGTGTCGTCGCCGAGCAGGCCCATCAGGAGATCGGTTCCTGTGCCGCCGTCGAGGCGATCGCTCCCGTCCCAGCCGACGATCTGGTTGTTCAGAACATTGCCGGTGAGCGTCTGGCCCTTTGCGGACGAGCCGCTCAGTACCTCGATCTCGGCGGGCAGGGTGTAGCTGGCCAGGGCGGTGTGGATGGTGTCGCGGCCGCCGCCGGCTCTCTCAACCGCCATGTCGCCGAGGGTGTCGACGAAATAGATGTCGTTGCCGCCGCCGCCGATCATCACGTCGTCGCCGGCACCGCCGATCAGCTCGTCGCCGCCGCCTTCGCCGACCAGCACGTCATTGCCGGCATTGCCCTGGAGCGTGTTCTTGAGGCTCTCGGTATTCTCGAGCACCGGCTTCAGCGATACCGCGTCCAGCATCGTGCCGCGGCCGTCGGCGGCGGCGCCGGCCTCCCGAAATTCCAGCCGGTTGGTGCCGGCGGCGGCGGTGACCTGGAAGAAATGCTGGGTCATCTCGATGCCTGTCGCGGTGACCGTGCCGACCAGCGCGCCGTTCCAGAAGACCTGGAGCGTGGACGGGTTGTTCTCCCCGGCAAAGCGCGCCGCGGCGAAGCCCAGCACCAGGGTGGTGCCGGCGGCAAGGCCGGTGATGTCCTGGAATATCGCCTGGTTCTGGCCGGCGAGGCTTTCCATGTCGAGCACCACGTCGCCATCGGCGGTGTTGAAGGCGTCGTTGCCGTTCCATGCGAGAAGCTCGAACTCGGCATCGCCGCCGCGCTGCCAGCCGTGAAGGGTGGCGCTGCGGCGCCCGGCGATGCCGAAGCTCGTGGCCCCACCGGCCGCGATCCAGTCCGCCGAGACGTCGCTGCCGCCCAGGGTTTCGAAGCTGCCGTTGACGAGCAGCTCGGCGCCGAGCCCGCCGGCGACCAGCAGGTCCCGTCCGTCGCCGCCTTCCACCGAATCAAGCCCGCCGCCGCCGATCAGCAAATCGTCGCCGGCCGCGCCCTTGACCGTGTCGCTTTCCGCGCCGCCCTGCACCCGGTTGTTGAGCACGTTGCCGACGAGGAGCTGGCTCGAACCCGACGCGCCGACCAGGTTCTCGACGCCGATCGTCAGCGTGCCGCCGTTGTGCGTGAAATACGCGGTATCGATGCCCTGGCCGGCCGCTTCGGCAAGCGTGTCGTAGAGATCGACGAGGTAGCTGTCGTTGCCGGTGCCGCCGGCCAAGCGGTCGGAATTGGCGCCGCCTTCCAGCCGGTCGTGACCCGCGCCGCCCGACAGGCTGTCGTCGCCCGCGCCGCCCTTCAGGATATCGTTGCCGCGCCCGCCGACGATCGTGTCGCCGCCGGAGCCGCCGGTGATCTCGAAGCGCTCGACCTCGGCAAAGGAAACGCTGCGCCCGCCGCCGCTATACTGGCCGGCAAGGCCGCCGCCCGCGCCGGGGGAGGGCGCCGCGGCGGTGGTGATCGCCTGGGTCAGCGCCGACCAGTCGACCACCAATGTGTCGCTACCCGCGCCGCCCCACACGCTGTCGTTGCCGCCGAGCGAGACGGTGATCCGATCGTCCCCGCCAAGCCCGCTGATCGAATCGTCGCCCGCTGTATCGACCAGCGAATCCGCGCCCGAAGTCCCCGAAATAACCGCCACGTGCTGCCTCCATCTGCCGCCGCGCAGAGGGCGGCCCGTTCAAGATGGAGACCCAAGTGACGGCCACGCGCCCCCCGGTCAACAAGAGTAACCTTTGAGACACAAGAGGCGGGAGGCTGTCACAATTGACACGTTGGGGGGGGCGAAGAGAGCCCGATCAAGCCCCGCATCGTCAACTTGGGAGATGATCCCTGGAGTACCACGTCTGATTCAATTCGGTGTCCAGCCAGAGCAAAACCGAATCCCAAGCTCGGTATGGTACAAGCGCTATATAGGCCGCTATAAGCCACGCATGGCTGCGGTGATCATCAAGGAAAGGCTGCTGCCCCTTTTCTACAGCTAATCTCACCAGTTCCGCCCAATCAGCTCTAATAAACTGGTGCGTGGCGGTTCGGCCTTCCCTCGATAGCGTAGCATCGAAAAAGTCGCTTGCGGGGTAATCGGGCTCTTCGTGCATCACCTTTGCAAACTCTGGCCAAGTTCTCTTGCATGTCCTCTTCATATTGCGTTTTGCCAACATAAAGAATAGCGCACGAGTGTACCAAGCACGGCCCCACATGCTGTCCTTCCCGATCTCCGTCTCTCGCCCCACAACGCCACCCGAGTGCAAATACAGGCAAGCCTCAAAGTCGAAGTAGGGAGCCGGCAGCCCTAAGCGCGCACCCTCTCGATCGCGTGCTGCGTGGAGCAGGCTCGCTAAGAGCGAGTACAGCACTCGCTCTGGTTCGATCGAAGCATCGACCTTCCTCATCGCCCACGCGCGGACGATCGCCGCTGGTACTGCGCCGTGACCCCAGATTGATTCAGGTCCAAAGCTCGAAGCTAACAAATCTCTGCAGTACGGGAGTAATCCGTCATCCTTAATGCGCCCCGAAAGCAGCAAGGTTGCCGCGCAGTCCGACACAAGCCTCTCGCGTTCCGTCATTATGTCGAACTCACCGAAGAAATCTCGCTCTCCCCAGACGTGTCCCGGTTGTAATTTTTTTTGTTGTGCTTCCCTCAGTAGATCTGCGCAGTGCTCCAAAACAGAATCTAGGTAGGAATCAAGAATTGCCTTACGGATATCGTTGTCAGCGTAGCGCAAGCAAAACGTTGAAGCTAACACACTTATCACGTAAAGTGAATAATGGTTCTCCCTCTCTCTCCAAGGTGCCTTGATCACCTCAGCGAGAAGGAGGCAGCTGGTGAGTTTAGACGTCTTTTCCGGGGACGAAGCGGTTGCGCTCGGGCGTCCTATCGATGCACTCAGTACGGAGGAAAGAGTCTGGACGTCTGGTATCTCGTCCCCGGATGTTGCTTGAAAATCAAGCAAGAGGCGAATGCCTTCTAGCGAAGCAGGCCATATACTGCTCAGATTGGAACGTATCCTCGATAATAGGTCACCCCTACTCCACAGAGACAAGCGTTCGGCGGGCGATGCAGCCGCGTTTGTTCGTCGGGAAAGTTGCTCTATTAGTAACCTTGCTTCCTCATCAATCTCGCCATTTGTCACAAACACTGCTTCATGGCGCTCGTCGGGATGCGACATAAAGGTACTCGGAACAGGGATGTCCACCAGTTCTATAAGTTGCGGAATTAGGGACTGGGCTTCCGATTTCGTGACCCTACCCCCGGGATTACCTTTCAGCTGCATCGCCACAAGCTTGCCAGATGGTGACCTAGCGATTACATCTTTCCCAAACTCGAGAGGAGAGTGTCGGGTATTGTGCAAAACTACCCAACCCTCTGCCACAAGCAGCTGTATGAAGGCAGCCTGATAACGACGTTCAGTTTGGCTATCCAGCCAAGACTCTGCCAGCTTCTCGGAGAGCGTAGTCACTTCGCTTCAGCTCCATGATCTCGTTGAACTTCTTCTCGTATGCCGCCGCTTCGGGACCTCGCGCTATCTCACCGAGCCGTTTCGCTTGCTCAGGCGAAACTATGATCTGGGGTGCCTCGAATGACCCGTCCGGACTGAAATCAATCTGAATTTTCTCCAGAGCTTCCAGAATTGTGTCCGCCGAGAGCGGTTTCCCATTACCTTCGACGACGTTCCCGACCTTAGAGGCACTTTCGGAGATTACCTCGATGACGTTTCGTGACATCCCTTCGGCCATTTGTTCCGCAATTATTTTTAACTTTTCTAATAAGACGTGCTGAGTGAACGCTGCCCGCGACATCACCGGAATGTCAACTTCTGCCGAAAGCTGACTTATATCCGTTCTGTCGGTGCTGCCGTCGGGGCGTATAAGATCAGTGTGTGCGCCCTCGTGTATGAAGTGGCTCGCGATGCCCGCTAGCATTGGCGCCTTGTCTTTGACGAGACGGTCTACGAGTTCCCGGTTCAGTCGGGCTCGGCGGCGGACGACGTTCGGATATGTCGGAAGCATGCGCCCGAGTTAAGCTCCGCTTCGCATCCGCTCAACTGAAACTTGTGCCGACGAAACCGGCGCTTGCGTAGCAACGCTCTTGCCCCGCTGCCCAGCTAAGCCAGACCTTTATCAATCAGCCGTCGTATCGCCTCCGAACGTGACGGCCGGGGCTCCGGTTGCTCCGCGATCCAGGCCGCGATCCGCGCCTCCATCTCCACGGGTATCCGTACGCCTTTTGTAGGCGTCTCGCCCGTGCGTGGGCGGCCGCGGGGTCTTTTTTCTGATTCGGCTATTGACCCGCCCCTATATATCGTGCACGTTATATCCACGAAGCCAAGTCGGGGTGTCCGCCCCGGTTCGGCTCCATCCACATTCACGCCTTTGCGAGGAGGCGAAGCATGGCTGGTGCGAAGCATAGCCGAGACGGAGGCCGCTTGCCAGATGAGCGGGGGGTTAGCCGGCGCGCCTTGCTTGGAGCGGCGGCGTGCGCGGTGCCGTTTGTGGGCGGGCTTGGTTCCGGGGCCGGTGAAGGAAGGTGGACCCCGGATCAGGTCCGGGGTGACGCGGAGGTGGTTGCAGGCGCTGCCGATCGGGGGTGGAACCTTGCGCTTGCCGTGTGGCGGCGGGCGGAGGGGGCGCTTGCGGCGGCGTCGGGGGTCGAGGACGAGGCGCTTTATGACCGGCTTGGGGCTCGGCACGACCGGGCGTTGACCCGGTTGCTGCTTCAGCCGGCGCCGGACGGGGCGGCGTTTTCGGAGAAGCTGGAGCTTGCGGTGCAGCATCTTGCCTGGGAGTTCGGGGCAGGGGAGGCGTGCATGGCGGCGCTGTGTGCGGATGCGCGGCGGTTGAGGGCGGTTCGGGGGGTTTCAGAGTGAGCTGACTTTGGGGCACCGCTGACGTGCCCTCACCCTCCCATTGCCGCAGGCAATGGGCCCCCCCTCTCCCTGAAGGGGAGAGGGGTTTCTGGGGGGTGGACGTGAAAAAGGCCGGCGCCTTGCGGGGCCGGCCTTGATCGGGCGTCGGGCGGCTTGGTGCCGCCCGGCTTGCGAGGACGCTTAGGCGCCCTGCTTGGTCTTCTTGGACGAGGTCGACTTTTCGCTGCCCGTGGTGTCGCTGCCGAGGCCGCGGACCAGGGGGATGGCGGCGGCGGCGATGGCGCCGACGATCGCTACGCCCGCGGCGGCGGCGGTTTTCGGGTTCTCACGCGCATAATCGGCGAGCTTGCCGGCCTGGGCGGAAATGGTGCCGCCCACGCCTTGGCTCTGCGAGTCCTGCTTGTTGCTGGACTGGCTGGACTGGTTCGACTTGCCCGGGTCTTCGCTGGTGTGGGGGCCGGCGTGGGGCATGGCGGAAGAAGGGATGTGCGACATCGTGTGGTACTCCATACACTGTGAAAAGGGGACGGCTGCGTAACCAATGCCGGGCGCGGCGGTTCCACGGACGCGGCAAGGCGTTCGGGGGCAAGGGACGGACCGTGCGCGGCAGGCCCCCCCCCCCCCCGCAGCGTCAGCCGTGCGTCAGCCGTGCGTCAGGTGCAGATCCAGTTCGCCTCATGGCGCTGGATGGGCTTGTCCTCCGCGCCGCCGACGGTAACTCCGGCGCGGCTTGCGGTGCCGTCCGAATTGACGCCGGGGCGGGCGCCGATGCTGATCGACACGCCCGGCGCTTCCCAGAAGCCGCCGGAAGGGCCGACCGGCCCGGCGGTGGTGAGGCGCAGCGCGCGGCCGTCGACCTTCGCCACCGCGCCCTGCTCAGCGGCGATCAGGAGGAGGCCGGCGCCTTCGCTCAGGCGGCAGGCGCGGCCGGCGAGATATTCGGGCGCGACTTCGGCCGGCGCGAGCAGGCCGAGGCGGCGCGGCGCTTCCTTTTCGGCGGGATCCCGCGGCAGCTGCGAGATCGAATCGAGCCGGTTGGCGAGCTCGTCCGAGCTCAGATTGTCGGCGGCGCGTTCCGCCTCGTCCTTCCCGCCGCAGGATGCCGTCAGAACGGCAAGAAGGGCGAGGAGGGGGGTAAGGGGGGTGCGCATCAACGGCTCAACTCATGGCCACCTCGCGGGTTGCGGCGCGCGACTCCCGGACCTTCGCCGCGTGCCTGAAAAGCAAGCACAATCCGCCTCGGTTCGGCGCATCCGGACCGCAACATTTCGGTGGATAAATCATTTACCCTCTTGGCGTCCAAACTCGGTTGGGGCACTATGGCTAGTGGCGGTGCCGAGGGGGTGACGCTAGTGCTTGTAGCTGCGGCGGCGGACCCCATATCGGGTCCAGGCCCTCGCGCGGCTGCCCTGTGGATATCGGGGGCGGTTTCAAATTAGCGCCCGCGCCCCTTTCAAAAGCGCCTAACGTGGGGTTAATTCCCGCTGGAACATGAGTAGAACAAGGGGTAAAAGGCGATGGACCTTTCAGGCAGCAGCGAAGTGAGCTCGGCCGATTTGACGATGAGTGACGAAGCGACCGGATCCAAGTCGATCAAGCCGATCCTGTACCCGGTGACGGTGGACCGGAGCCGCGATTCGCTGCTCACCGAATTCGGCAAGGACACGCTCCAGGACCGCTATCTGCTGCCCGGCGAATCGTACCAGGATCTGTTCGCCCGCGTCTCCTCGGCCTATGCCGACGATGCCGCGCACGCCCAGCGCATGTACGATTATATGTCGAAGCTGTGGTTCATGCCGGCGACGCCGGTGCTGTCCAACGGCGGCACGGGGCGCGGGCTGCCGATCTCCTGCTACCTCAACTCGGTGTCGGACAGCCTGGAAGGCATCGTCAACACCTGGAACGAGAATGTCTGGCTGGCCTCGAAGGGCGGCGGCATCGGCACCTATTGGGGCAATGTCCGCGGCATCGGCGAGGCTGTCGGCCTGAACGGCAAGACCAGCGGCATCATCCCGTTCGTGCGGGTGATGGATTCGCTGACGCTGGCGATCAGCCAGGGTTCGCTGCGCCGCGGTTCGGCGGCCTGCTACCTCGACATCAACCACCCGGAGATCGAGGAATTCCTGGAGATCCGCAAACCCTCGGGCGATTTCAACCGCAAGGCGCTCAACCTCCACCACGGCGTGCTGATCACCGACGAGTTCATGGAAGCGGTGCGCGACGGGGCGGAGTGGGTGCTGAGGAGCCCCAAGGACAACACGCCGCGCGCCACGGTGGACGCGCGTTCGTTGTTCCAGAAGCTGGTCGAGACCCGGCTTGCCACCGGCGAGCCCTACATCATCTTCATCGACAAGGTGAATTCGACCATGCCGCGCCACCAGCGCGAGCTTGGCCTCAAGGTTTCGACGTCGAACCTGTGTTCGGAAATCACGCTGCCGACCGGCACCGACCATCTCGGCAATGATCGCACGGCGGTGTGCTGCCTGTCGTCATTGAACCTCGAGACGTGGGACGAGTGGAACGGCGACAAGGTGTTCATCGAGGACGTTATGCGGTTCCTCGACAACGTGCTTCAGGACTATATCGACCGCGCGCCGCCGGAAATGGCGCGGGCCAAGTACTCGGCCGGGCGCGAGCGTTCGGTGGGGCTCGGCGTAATGGGCTTCCACTCGTTCCTGCAGGCGCGCAACCTGCCCTTCGAGGGCGCGATGGCGAAGAGCTGGAACATGCGCATCTTCAAGCACGTCCGCGCCCAGGTCGACGAAGCCTCGATGATGCTCGCCAACGAGCGCGGGCCGTGCCCGGATGCCGCCGACATGGGCGTAATGGAGCGGTTCAGCTGCAAGATGGCGATCGCGCCGACCGCGAGCATCTCGATCATCGCCGGCGGCACCTCGGCCTGCATCGAGCCGATCCCGGCCAACATCTACACCCACAAGACGCTGTCGGGCAGCTTCTCGATCAAGAATCCGTATCTTGAAAAATTGCTGCAGCACAAGGCGATGGACAGCAACAACGTCTGGAACTCGATCCTCGAGCGCGGCGGCTCCGTCCAGCACCTCGATTTCCTCACGCCCGAGGAAAAGGACACGTTCAAGACCAGCTTCGAGATCGACCAGCGCTGGCTGATCGAACTCGCCGCCGACCGCACGCCCTATATCGACCAGGCCCAGTCGCTGAACCTGTTCATCCCGGCCGACGTCGACAAATGGGACCTCCTGATGCTCCACTTCCGCGCGTGGGAACTGGGCATCAAGAGCCTCTATTACCTGCGCTCCAAGTCGGTGCAGCGCGCCGGCTTCGCGGGCGGCGTCGAAGCGGACAACACCGCCGAAGCGCCGAAATATGAGCTGGCCACCACGGACTACGACGAGTGCCTGGCGTGCCAATGATCCCCCGGATCATCGGCAGTCCGCGGCACTCTGGCGTGCCAGTGAGGCACTCTAAAACCCTCTCCCATTTCGGGAGAGGGACAGCCGTCGCGAAGCGTCGGCAGGGTGAGGGCACGTCCCATTCCCTCGCCCCCGCGCCCCGCGCCACCGCTCTCCTGAAATGGGAGAGGGAAGGGGTGTCGTGATGCACCTCACCCTCGGCCACATCCTCCTCGTGCTCGCCGCCGCCGCGGCGCTCTACGGCCTCAGCCAGTTCGCGCTCTCGCAGCGCTACTCAGGCGCGGCCCACGGCGCCGGCACGCCCGGCTACGCCCGCCACCGCGATGCCCAGCGCTACACGATCTGGGGCGGCGCGCTTGCCCTTCTCTTTCTTCTCCTCGCGACGCTGACCCCGCTCGGCGACGTGGTGATTGCTTAACCGTGGCGATCCGAGCTCCATACCGCCTGGGAGTCAAACGCTGGTATGCAGTCCTGGCGATGCTGTGGCTGGCCGGTGCCTTTTGGCTGATCTGGCAGTTCGCCAACGGTCCGCACCATCGCGTCGGATCGTGGGGCGAGGCTTGGTCCAACTCCTGGGGGGTGACGGCGCTCGTCTTCGACCCCAGGTCGTCACTCACCCTGCTCCGCGGCAAGTTCGAGGATGCCGCACTCGCCCTTCTTATCTGGCTTCCGGTGCTTGCTGCGCCGTTCGGCCTCCTCACCAGAATTGACTTGGAGTAACCCGCATGTCCCTCACCGAAGCCCGCAAGCAGTACAAGCCGTTCGAATACCCCTGGGCGTTCGATTTCTGGAAGCGCCAGCAGCAGATCCACTGGATGCCGGAGGAAGTGCCGCTGGGCGAGGATTGCCGCGACTGGGCGCAGAAGCTCACCGAGCATGAGCGCAACCTCCTCACCCAGATCTTCCGCTTCTTCACCCAGGCGGACATCGAGGTGCAGGATTGCTACCACGAAAAATACGGCCGCATCTTCAAGCCGGTCGAGGTCAAGATGATGCTCGCTGCCTTCTCCAACATGGAGACGGTGCACATCGCCGCCTATTCGCACCTCCTCGACACGATCGGCATGCCCGAAAGCGAATACGGCATGTTCCTTCAATACAAGGAGATGAAGGACAAGCACGATTACCTCGCCACCTTCGGCGTCGACACGGACGAGGACATCGCCAAGACCCTGGCCATGTTCGGCGGCTTCACCGAAGGCCTTCAGCTCTTCGCCTCCTTCGCCATGCTGATGAACTTCCCGCGCTTCAACAAGATGAAGGGCATGGGCCAGATCGTGAGCTGGAGCGTGCGCGACGAAAGCCTGCACTGCGAGGGCATCACCAAGCTGTTCCACGCCTTTGTGCAGGAGCGCGATTGCTTCACCCCCGCGGTGAAAAAGGACATCCGCGAAACCTGCCACCACACGGTGGAGCTGGAAGACGCCTTCATCGACCTCGCCTTTGAGCAGGGCCCCGTCCCCGGCATGGCGCCCAAGGAAATCAAGCAGTACATCCGCTACATCGCCGACTGGCGCCTCGGCCAGCTCGGCCTCAAGCCGATGTTCATGATCGACGACCACCCGCTCCCCTGGCTCGCGCCTTTGCTCAACGGCGTCGAACACGCCAACTTCTTCGAAACCCGCGCGACGGAATATTCCAAGGCCGCAACCCGCGGCAATTGGGGCGAAGTCTGGGACAGCTTCGATCGGAGGAAGCAAGCCAAGGTGGCCAACGACGCACCGGAAGTGGTCGTGGCGGACGCGGACATGTTCGCGCGGGCGGGCGTGGCGGCGGAGTAGGCATGAGGCCCGAACCTAAGCGAACCGGAGCGAAGCGAGGGCCGCTTAGGCGAGGACCAGCCGAATGCCGCCCGACCTCGTGCACACGAGGATCGACGTCACGGGATTTAGTCCCGTGACGGCCTGAGACGCTAGAATGCCCCTACTTGAGGGGAACGGGTCGGGGAAGGGTGTGAGCGCGACTCCCCGCGATGCTATCCATCAGCTGTTTTATCTCTCCGACCAAACATCCTGCATGAGCTCGATATGACTGATGAGGTTGGCTATCGCCCGATCGCTAACCTGACCGGAGAAGCGCAATTCGACGGTGCAATCCCGCGTGAGCGGGAGCCGGATGAAATCGCCAATCGGTTCATGTTCTCTTAAACGTTCTCGGTCGTCGGTAATTTGTGACCTTGTCGGCGCAACAGCAACCGCCGTCGTCTTGGTGGTGGCTTGCTCCAGCTCCAGGTTAGTAGCTCTAAAGGCTTCGATACAATCTTCAGCTCCACTTGGGGAGAAACCTAGCTCCCTTATCAGAAATGCGCGGATAGGCTCGTCGGACGCGGGAACCCGGTTATCGAAACGCTCAAAAATAGCTTTGAACACGTTTGGTTCACTAGCAGCATCCTTCAACGCTTCCGCTCTTTCAGCTGGCGACGAAGGCTCGAAAATTCTTAGCGCCAAGTCTGAGATACGTGTCTTTTCCCCGATGCCTTCAACGAGGCCATACTGACGCGCTGAACCTAAGGCCGTTGCGCTAGAGCCGCTTTTGCCAGCGAAACCCATCAGTTTATACGCGGTACTCGAATCTATCTGACTTCGGTGAGCCGCCGCATAAATTTTTCCTGCATAATATACGGCTTCCGGGAGTGAATGCCTTGGTGCCCGTGGGCTACGAGTTCGATCATGGAGTGCCATAAAGCTAGGATCCCGCGTTGAGAAACTTCGTAGAGAACGTTAGCACATATTAGCGGTGAAAATGTACCAAAAAACCGCTGTGGTACCTTTCATCCGGAGAACGTTCCAAAGCTATGAGATCGAAAGCTAGGCTCAGACACTGTTTGTACCCCATATGTTCCGCTAGCCGCGCGAGAGTACCTAGGCAGGCGAACTTTTTTCGTCATCGCGAGAAATGTTGATTGACGCCATTATAGGGCGAGCATATGCCGGAAAGTGCGAAGGCGGAGCTCGCCGGCAAGCGAGCTCCGCCTCCTGATCGGCATGGGTAGCATGCAGCCACGCTCGTGCCGGTTAGGGTGAGGACGTATGCCTCGGCCCAGACACCGCGGTCCATACATCCTCTTTCGCACCGTTTCAACGGCTGCGAAGGAGAACGAAAATGGCAACTCTTGCCAAGAAGCCCATTGGTACCCGCGCTCGTACGGGCGAAAGCTGTCCTGAGAGTGGAGTGTGGCGTGCGGAGGGTACCCCTTCCACAACCGCTCCTATTGCAAAGGGCAATCGGATGCCGCCCTATGCGGGTCGCGCCGTCACCTGGGTGCTAAAGGCGTACGCATAAACGGAAAGGGCGGGCTTAATGCCCGCCCTTTCTTGCGACAGCTTCAAGCGTTTTAGAGGACTGTACGGCCATGAGCAGAGAAAATCAGATTGCCACCGCAGTGATGAAGATTGCTGCGAGCCAAAAGAGTGGCATTGCGACCTTTAAAAGGTGCTACGTCGAAGTGCCCCACCACTTGAAATTGAGTGCCGCTGAGACTTCGCTCTCCGCCACGCGTCCCGGTGAGCCAATGTGGCACCAACTTGTGCGAAACATCCGCTGCCACCATGATGCCGACGGCAATTTCATTGACCGCGGATTGCTCGAGCACGTGCCTAAGGTCGGCTACCGGATCACCAACGCGGGTCGTCAGTCGTTAACTAAGAAGCCTTAGCCGTACCGACGCTTGTAACCGGTGGGCAGCCAGCGGAGCTCCGTTCCGACGTCGGCCCTCTTGTCCCATACGAACCATGCGTAGGCGGTGGTGCCAGAGCCCTTTCGCTCAGCATTCAGCGGATAAAATGTGATCCGCTCACTGAATACCCAAACACGTGTCGGTGGGCACTTGGTGAAGATCGTCCGCTGGCGGTTGCCACCCTCAAGGAACGCCAAACGCAGCAAAAGGGCGAACTTGTTCCGGCTTTTCTGTAGCCCAGCCTCCACAAAGCCCTCGGCGCTATTGTATGGCGGGTTCGTCACTATATTGTCGGATGTTCGCGGAGAGGTCAGGAAGTCTTCACCGGCAACGCCGTATGCCCTGTCGAACAGGTCTGAGCTAATGACGCGGTTCCCCGTTCGCTCTAGAACCTCGGACATAGCCCCGTTCCCGCACGCCGGCTCCCAAATCTCTCCCTCGAACTTCTCGTTGTCGATGAGAGCATGTGTCGCCCAAGCGGGCGTAGGATAGAAATCCGGGCCGTCCAAGTCGGCAAAGCGTTTAAGGGTAGGCTTGAAGCCGCCATTCAAATTGTATGTTGCGTCCATCAAGAAAGTATAACAGAATCAATGGCTTGCGCAAGGCGAGCTAAGTGATTCAAAAGACTCGATTAACTCCTTTCGCGACTCCCTAGCTGCGATTGCCGAGGGTGCAGGCTCGGCGGGGCGCGACGCCAACACTGCGGTCCCGCAGTCACACGGCTGGTGACTTCAGGGGCGGCGGAACAACTCCACCCGCATCGTCTCCTCGGTCCAGAAAGCGCACGCCGGCATCCTCCAAGGTATGTCTTAGTGCCGCGACCAAGTCCGATCTGATATCCCGCTGCTCGTTCTCAAACCTCAGAAGCGTCCGGCTGCTGATCCCGGCCGCCTTCGCCGCAGCCTCGATCGGCCAATCGAGCGCCGCCCGCGCCATCCGTGACTGTGTCGGGGTGATTAGTTTGGCTTGCAGAACAACCCCCTTGACGCCGCCCTGCGTGGTCGGTAAATGTGACCGATCGAGAAAGGAACCTCAGGCATGGCTGCTGGGAGGCATAACCTGACGCGCCGGGCGTTGCTAGGCGTGGGTGCGGTGTTGCCCGCTTTTGCGGCGGGGAGGGGGCGGCGGCTTGGCGCTTTGCCCTGTGCCTGGAGCCGGGCGCTTCACCACTTCCGCCGCTCGGAGGCGCGGCTTGCCGCGTTCAGCGCCGCCGCCTTGTCGCTGCCGGCCGAGCGCCGCGCTTATCCCGCCTGCCGGGCGCTGGAGGACCGCT
Source organism: Allosphingosinicella sp. (assembly GCA_036386875.1). GTDB lineage: Bacteria > Pseudomonadota > Alphaproteobacteria > Sphingomonadales > Sphingomonadaceae > Allosphingosinicella. The sequence continues at coordinate 143,568 of DASVUV010000042.1, read as the reverse complement.
TCGACACGCTGGAAAGCGCCCGCCTCCACGCGCTCACCCGCCTCCTCGCCGCCCCCGCGCCGGGGCTCGCCGCCTTGTCGCTCAAGATCGACCTGATGGTCGACGACCAGGCCTGGGAACTCACCGCCGCGCAAGCCATCCTCGCCGCCCTCAAGGCCGACGCGCGGCGGCTGTGCCATGGCGGTCGATGACGTCTGCAGCCCCGACCCCGCAACCCGTGCGCGACAGGGGCTGATCGCCGGCCCCAATCCCCGATGTATCGGCTACGCGAGAGCCAGCCCGAGCCTGACCACCCCGAACAGCGCCAGTCCGCAGACGCCGGCACGCATCAGCCAGCGCCCCGGGCCGATCCCCGTTGCGCGCCGCACCGGATCAACCGGGTCATACCAGATCGTGTAGATGCCGTCCGGTGCGGACGTCCTCACGATCATGCGATCCACCTGCACGCGGTGGCGCTTGCCGGTCCGGTCGGTGAAATCCACGTCATCGTCCACCCGCTGCCACAGGAAGAGAAACCATAAGGCTCTGACGTCATCGCCCGCCGGGTAGGAGCTGTTGTCGTATAACTGCTCCCACTCTCCATACCCATGCTTCCAGACTGTCGCGGTCGCCGGAGTCCATCGCAGGAACAGCCGGGCTGCGCGCCAGCAGCAATAAAGGAGCATCAGTGCCAGCACCGCCACGGCAAAGGCAAACATGTCCCCCATCGGCCTCTGCCTGGAGGATCGCGCTGAAAAAATCCTTAAACGCCCTCGCTAAAACGGCACCTTCACGCCGACCATGAACCGCTTGCTGACCATGCCCCCGCCGAGGTCCACCTGCTCGGTATAGGCGCGGCCGGTGGCGCCGCCGCCCAGGTCCGTTTCGGCGACCAGCGGGCCCTCCCGAAAGATCCGCTCCCATTTCTCCATGTCATAGTCGCCCGCCCCCGGCCGCCGCCCGCACACGACGATCTCGCCCGCCGCGCGCGTGCCGCAACCGGCCTCGGCCTCCGCCTGCTGCCGCCGGGTCAGCTCCGCCAGATCGAAGTCCACCGCCGCAGCCTCCGCCGCCGCCGCCGGCGGAACCGCCGCGGCTGCCTGGAGCGCGATCAGGAAAGCCAGTGCCATGAAAACCGCTGCTCCAGGGTAGCCCGCGCGCAGCCTCCTCCCAAATTCAGGCGCTGGCAAGGCGGCGGAACGCGCCTGGCGGAAAAACCATTTTCCTACACGCCGCGCCTGCGCATATTTGTTCCGGCTCTGTTCAATGCTGATTCGGAGCAAAGCCATGAGCCACCGCAACAAAGCGCAGCGCCGCGCCCACGCGCACGCCGAAATGCCTCCTCCCAACCCCCAAGCCGGCACCGATCCGCTCCCTTGGGAGGGCGATCCGCCGCCCGAGGCGGTGCTTGACCAGGGCGGCCGCAGGGTGCGCCACGATGCCTTCACTGCCCGGCGAAAGCATCAGTTCCTGCGTGCGCTCGCCAAGAGCGGCTGCATCGACGATGCCGCGCGCCAGACCGGCGTCGATCGGCGCACAATCTACCGCCACCAGGAAAAGGAGCCCGAATTCCTCGAACATTGCCGGATCGCCGTGCGCGTGTCGGCGGTGCCGGTCGAGCTCACCGCCTGGCAGCGGGCAGTGGAAGGGGTGGAGCAGGAATTCGCGTGCGGCGGCCAGGTCCACATCCGCCGCCGCTACGATTCCGGCCTGCTGCGCCTCCTCCTGCAGGCGTCCAACCCCAAGAAGTTCGGCCCGCGCCCAGGCTTCACCCGCAAGCGCATCATGAAGTTCGAGCGCAAGCAGATGGAGCGCGACGTGCGCGCCGAAAACCAGCGCAAGCTGCCCAAGCTCGCGGACGTGCAGGGCAGCATCCTGTCCAAGCTCGGGTCGATGGCCGACCAGCGGGCCCGTGAGAAGCTGGCGGCGGGCTGGCGAGAGCATGAGGGCCACTGGATTCCGCCCGGCTGGGGTCCTCTTCCCGGGCATGGGCCGGATGACGCGGGCGCCGGCCGCGTGGAGGGCGCGGATACCCCCCGCGAAACCATGTGACATTCGCGACATTCATGACGTTCGCAGGCGCCCGCCGGCGCGGCCGGTCAGGGCTTGGGAACGGCGGCGACCGGGTCGATCCGGGCGATGTGCCAGCGCAGTTGCTCGGGCGTTGCGCCCGGGACGCCGTTCACCCGCCGCAGCACCGCCGTGCCGCGGCTGTTGAAGGCGGCGCCGGTCTTCAGTCGGCCGTAGAGAACCACCGGCACTTCGACGTACAGCGATCCCGCCGCGCCCTCGATCCCACCGGGCGCGCCGATCTGGGCGTGGTATTCGGTCAAACCTTCGAACCCTTTCGCGAAGGCGGCCTCATCGGTGCCGCTCGCCTTGCCGCCATCCGACCACAGGCGCCGCGCCTCCGCGTACTTCCGCTCTCCGATCAGCGCGTAATAGGTCTGGACGACGTTGGCCGCCCCTTGCGCGCTGTCCGGCGTGAACGGGGCTTCGGAGATCGGCGTGCGATCATCGGGCAGCCCGCCGGGCGTTCCGGGCTCGGGCGGGATAACCGGCGGCAGCGGCTCCAAGGCGGGGGCTTCGGCGGGCGCCTGGGCAGCCTCGCTGCCGTTCGGCGCGGCGGCTTCGGGCGAGCAGGCGAGGAGGAGGCCGCAGGCGCCGAGGGCACGCAAATGGGAGTGTCGCATTCCCCCGCAACGAAGGCGTACCGGCGCCGTTCCAGCGCCTATGCCGAGGCCGGCCCAGCGGCTCGTGCGAGGGGAGCGCCGGGCGGAGCCGTTGGCGAGCCGAAACAATTAGGTTTTGCGCGCGCTCCGCCCCATATGGAGGTCATGACAGAGCCCACCACCATCGAACGCGCGTTCGAAATCGCCCGCTCCGGAAGCTGCACGTCGGTGCAGGAAATCCGAATGGCCCTGAAGAAGGAGCGGTTCGACAATGTCGAGGCGCATCTCGCCGGGCCGTCGCTGGCGCGGCAGCTTCGCAGCCTGTGCGAAGCGGCGCGGGTTCCCGCCCACGCCTGAGCGGATTGCGGGCCGGCGCTTTGGTCGGCAGCCGATCCGCCGCAGCAGCCGCTCGATCCTGCCGCGGCGGGCGCCGCTGCGGCGAGCGGCAATTGCGAAGCGGTGCGCAGGGCCCGTGCGGCGGCTGGCTGGCGGCCGGAATAGCTGTTAGCGTCGTCGTATCGTCGCATGGGAGGGGCACGGGATGAGCGAACTGCGTGGAGCGGTTCTCGCCTGGTTCGATGCTGGCCGGATCGCGCCCGGAGACGCGCCCGCGGTGCTGCGCGCCGCCGGCCTGGTGCCGAGCCCCGGCGACTGGCGCGACTTCCTGTCCCGGCTAACCTTGTGGCTCGGCACGGTTGCGCTTGCCGCCTCCGCGATCTTCTTCTTTGCCTTCAACTGGGACGCGCTCGGCCGGATGGCCAAGTTCGGGCTGGTCGAAGGCGCGATGCTGATCGGCCTGCTCGCCTGCTGGCGGCTCGGCGTCGAGACTGTCGCGGGGAAGGCGGTGCTGCTTCTTCTCGGCCTGCTCGCCGGCGCGTTGCTGGCGCTTGCCGGGCAGGTCTACCAGACCGGCGCCGATTCGTGGGAGTTGTTCGCCTGGTGGGCGGCGCTGATCCTGCCATGGGTGCTGGTCGGCCGCTTCGCGCCCTTGTGGCTGCTTTGGCTGACCCTGCTCAACTTCGCGGTCTTTCTCTATGAAGGCTCGCGCTTCGATGTCGAATTCGAGCCGATCGTCTGGGGCCTGTTCGTGCTCAACAGCCTTGCCCTTGCCGCGTGGGAAGCGGGACGCCGTCTCGGCTTTGCCTGGCTCCGCGAGGATTGGCCGCCCCGCCTGGTCGCGATGGCGTCGGCGGCAAGCGCGACCTTCTTGATGCTGTGGGCGATCCTGGATGGGCGCCATGCGGCGGCCGGAGCGCTGGCCGGGCTGCTGTACTTCGGCTGGCTTGCCTGCCTCTACGCCTGGTACCGCCATGTCCGGCCCGATCTGTTCATGCTCGCCGCCGCGATCCTCAGCCTGGTCGTCAGCACCGCCACCCTGCTCGCCAGGTGGGCGTTCGCCGGCGGCGGCATCGCGGGCGGCTTCCTGCTCGCCGGCCTGGCGGTGATCGGCATGTCGGCGGCGGGCGGCCTGTGGCTCAAGTCGGTGGCCCGGGAGCAGGCGGCATGAGCCCCGCGGACCTGTGGGACCAGCTTGCGGCGGACGGCCTGGTCGAAGGCGGTCTGCCGGAGGAGAAAAGCGGGCAGGGACCCTGGTTCGTCCGGGTGATGCTCGGCATCGCCGGGTGGATCGGCGCACTGTTCCTGCTCGGCTTCGTCGGCATCGGCTTCGTCTTCATCTTCGAAAATGCCAGCTTCGCGCTGCTTGCCGGCGCGGCTTTCTGCACCGGAGGGTACAGCCTCCTGCGCACACTGCGGGACAATGATTTTGGCGAACAGTTCGGCCTTGCCCTCAGCCTGGTCGGCCAGTTGCTGATCGCCTTTGGCTTTGGCCGTCTCGCCGGCGGGCAGCAGTCGGCGGGGTTTCTCGCTGTCGCGGTTGTGCAGGCGGCGCTTGCGTATGCGGTGCCGCACTTCCTTCACCGGGTGCTGGCGACGGCCGGCGGCGGCGTCGCCTTCGCGATCGGCATGGCTGCGGTGCCGCTTCCCGGATTCGCGGCGCCGCTGCTGTGCGCCGGCTCTGCCTGGATCTGGCTGGATGCGCGGCGCTGGGCGGGGCGCGGCGCGCTGTGGCGGCCGATCGGCTACGGCCTGGCCGTCGCCTTGCTGCTCGTCGAAGGATACCATCTGTTCGGGGTGGACCGGCTATTCGGCTCAAGCACGCAGGACCCGCGCTGGATGACGCTGCACGGCCCCGTGCTTGCCCGGATCGCGGGCGCGGCGGTGCTCGCCTGGGTGGTGCTGGCGCTTACCCGGCGGGAAAAGCTACTCCATGGCAGCCGCGCCGAGCTGGGCGCGTTCGGCGGGGCGGCGGCCGCGGTCCTTGCAGCCGTTGCAATGCCGGGGCTTGCCTCCGCCTCCATTGTGCTGCTGCTCGGTTTCGCCGCAAAGAGCCGGATCCTGATGGCACTGGGCGTGCTCAGCCTGCTAGGCTTCGTTGCCCGTTTCTACTACAGCCTCGACGCCACCTTGCTGGTGAAATCGGGAATATTGGCGGCGATCGGGATCGTCCTGCTGCTGGCCTGCCTGGCCATCGCGCGCGGCGTCTTTTCGGCCCGGCCGGAAGAGGAGGCGGGGCATGGGTAAGCTCCTCGCCATCGCCGCCGGGCTTGTTCTGCTCGCCGTCGTCAATTTCGGCATCTGGCAGCGCGAGCAGCTCCTCCGCGACGGCGACATCGTGCTTCTGCGCCTGGCGCCAATCGACCCTCGCTCGCTCGTTCAAGGCGATTATATGCGCCTGAACTTCGAGATTGCCCGCGATTCCGCGATCTTTGCGCCGGCGGTGAAGAACCCGGACGGGCGGATCGTCGTTGCGCTCGATGGCCGCGGAGTCGCCAGCTTCCGCCGCTTCGACGACCGGCGCCCGCTCGCCCCGGGCGAGGCCTACCTCCGCTACCGCTTCCGGGACGGCCGGCCCAGTTTCGGGACCAACGCCTATTTCTTCCAGGAAGGCCGCGCCGCTGTCTATGCCGCGGCGATGTTCGGCGAATTCCGCGTCGGGAAGGGGGGCGACATGATCCTCACCGGCCTTCGCGACGAACGCCTGCGCAAGCTCGGCCCGGACTAAAACCGGCCGCTGCCGTTGCCGAACTCAGCGTCCCTTCGTCCGCTGCTTCGCCAGCTCCGCCGCGAAGGCGCGCTCGGCCTGAGCGGTTTGCCGGGCAAGCTCACCGGGGTCACGGAAGGGGTCGGGCGCGCCGGCGGCCATGCGGGCGCGCTTGCCGGCCATGTCGAAGAATTCGGGGTGGAAGTTGAGGAAATAGTCGGCCCTGAGCCGCTTCAGCTTTGCGAAGGTGGCGCGGAAATCGGCGGCGGCTTTGGGGTAAGCCGGGTCGCCGAGAAGGTTCTGGCCGGCGACGGTGAGGCTGCAGGCGAACAGGAAACTGCCCCCAGCGCTTTCCAGCGCCCAGCTGGTGCAGCCGCGGGTGTGGCCTGGGGTGAGGTGCGCCCTGAGCCGGGTCGCACCGAGCCGCAGCGTCGCGCCGTCGCCAATCGCGCGGTCCACCTTCACCGGCGGCGCCGCGGCGAACGTGGGCCGACCCTCGACCCTGCCGCTTTCGAGGTTGGCCTTGTCGCGGCGGCTGGCCACAAGGGTTGCGCCGGTCAGCCGCTTGAGCTCGGCAAGGCCGCCCATATGGTCGAGATGGGCGTGGTTGATCAGCAGGAAGCGCACGTCCGTCAGCTTGAAGCCGAGCGTGCGGATGTTGGCGGCGATCAGCGGGGCGCTTTCGGGCAGGCCGCCGTCGATGAGCACGTGGCCGTTCGGGTCGGCGATCAGGTAAGCTGCGAGGCCCTGAGTGCCGACATAATAAACGTTGCCGGCGATCCGGAACGGCTCGGCGGGCTTGTTCCACTCCAGGCGCTGCTCGCGGTCCTGCGCGGCCGCCACTGCGGGCACGCACGCCGCAAGAGCCGCTCCGGCCAAGATCAGGTATCGCATTGCGTCTCTCCCCTTTGTGTCTCCCGCGGGGTGATCAAGCGAAAACCCTCGCCGCACAAAGCATCTTCCGTCTGCGCAGCCATTAGTTTTACTCATGGGTCCATGGTCCGCCCCCACCTTCCACTCAACGCCCTGCGTGCATTTGAGGCGTCTGCGCGCCACCTCTCCTTCACCAAAGCGGCGATCGAGCTGTGCGTCACCCAGGCGGCGGTAAGCCATCAGGTGAAAGCGCTTGAGGAGCGCCTCGGCCGCCAGCTTTTCCGCCGGCTGCCGCGCGGTTTGGCGCTTACCGACGAAGGTCTCGCCCTTCTTCCAGCGCTTGCCGAAAGCTTCGACCGAATCGCTGAGTTGGTGGAACGGATCGGTGAGGGCAAGGCGCGCCACGTGGTTACCCTTGGCGCCGTCGGCACGTTCGCCGCCGGCTGGCTGGTGCCGCGCCTGCCCGCGCTTGCCGAGGCGCATCCGGAGATCGACCTTCGGCTCTTTACCAACAACAACCGGGTCGATCTTGCCGCCGAGGGCCTCGATTTCGCCGTGCGGTTCGGCGACGGCGCCTGGCACGCAACCGACGCGGTGTGGCTGACCGACGCGCCGCTTGCGCCGCTCTGCGCTCCAGGCCTCGCGCGGCATCTGATCGAACCCGCCGGTCTGCTGCGCGAAACCCTGCTCCGCTCCTATCGCCAGGACCAGTGGCCGCGTTGGTTCGCTTCCGCGGGCATTGAAGTGCCGCCGCTCAGGGGGCCGGTGTTCGACAGCTCGCTCACCATGGTCGAGGCCGCGCTTGGCGGGCTTGGCGTTGCGCTCGCGCCGCCGGCCATGTTCCGCCGCCAGATCGAGGACGGCAGCCTCGTCCAGCCCTTCGCGGCGGGACCCTCGTCGGGCGGCTACTGGCTCACCTGGCTCAAGTCGCGCCAGCCGAGGGGCGGAGCGGCAGCGTTCCGGGATTGGCTTCTGGAACAGTGCCGTGCCGCCGCCTGAACGCCACCGGCAAGGGCCCTGCCCACCAGGCGGAACGCCGCGCCTTGCCGCCGCGTTGGCGGGCCGACATCTTTTCAGGGGCTTTCCTTACATGCTGCAGGACTCGGCGGACGCGCCTTCGGACGTTGAGGGCGTGGCCGGCGAGGGGCAGGGGCGGCGCGTTCATGCCGCGCTTGGCCCCACCGTGGCACGGCTGTGCGCGGCGGTGGAGGAGGGTGACGTGCTTGCCATCCTGTGCGGCGAGCAGCGCGGCGAGGCGGTGGCCAAGGCGGCGGCGGCGCTGACCGATGCACTGGTTCTCTGGTATCCGCCGTCCGATGCGCTGCCCGGCGACGCGGCGCCCGCATCGCCCGCGGTTGCCGGACAGAGGGTTGCGGCTCTGGCGGCGCTGCAGGCGCGGGAGGAGGGGCGGCGGGTGCTGTTCGTCACCGATGCGGCCGCCGCGACGCAGATGATCGCGCCGCCGGCGGCGTATGGAAAGGCCGCGCTCGCCTTTGCGCCCGGCGACACGATCGATCGGGAAGCGCTCCCCGAGCAGCTTGAAGCGCTGGGCTATTTTGGCGACGACCGGATCGACGAGGCCGGCGAATATGCCGTGCGCGGCGGTACGCTCGACATCTTTCCCGCCGATGCGGCGCGGCCCGTGCGGGTCCATCTCGACGAGGACCGGATCGAGGAGATCGGCGAATTCGATGCGGTGAGTCAGTTGGGCTGCGGGGCGCCGCTGGAGCGGCTTGAGATCCGTCCAGCCGCCGAGACCGCGCCGGGTGCGGAACCCGTCACGTTATTCGACCACTTGCCCGATGCGGCGGTGGCGCTTGATCCCGAGGCCGGCGAGCGCCGCGACAGCTTCATCGAACTGGCCGGGGAAAGCTTCGGCGGCGCCAGAGCCCCACTTGCCGGCGCGAAGGTGTGGCGCAAGGCGCTGGCCGGCCGCCGCTGTACCGAACTTGCCGAGGATGGCGCCGTTCCGGGGCGCCGCTTCGTTGAAGCGCGCCGCCCGGATCGGGTCTTCCTCGCCGCCGTCGAGGAAGCGCGCGGCCGAGGCGACCGCGTCGTCCTCGCCGGCTCGGCGCGCGACCTGCGCTTCTTTGGCCGCAGCCTTGAGAAGCGCGGCAAGGAGGCGCCGCGTGCCGTCTCCGGCTGGAGCGAGATCGACGCGGCGGACGCGGGGGCGTTCCTTGCATTGGAGGTGGAGCTTGAACGGGGCTGGACGGCGCCCGGCCTCACCGTGATCGCCACCGCCGACGTGCTCGGCAGTCGGGCGCAGAGCAGCGGCGGCGCCGGTGGAGGCGTCAATCCGCTGGAGCGGGAAGGCGCCGAGTTCCACGCTGGCGACGCGGTCATCCACGAGGATCACGGGATTGCCATCCTGCGCGGCATCGAACGGGTCACGACGGGCGAGGCGGAAAGCGACGCCTTTCGGCTGGAATATGCCGGAGGCGGCCAGCGGCTGGTGCCGGTGGAGGAGGGCAGGCGGCTGTGGCGCTACGGTGCCGATGCCGACGCGGTGACGCTCGACAAGCTGGACGGCTCCACTTGGGAGAAACGCCGCGCCGAGCTCGACGCCGCGCTTGCCCAGACCGCCACGCAGCTCGTTGCGCTTGCCAAGGAGCGGGCCGAGCGCACCGCGCCGGTGCTGGTGCCGCCAGTGGACCGCTTCGAGCGCTTCGCCGCCGGTTTCCCCTACGCCGAAACCGCCGACCAGATTCGTGCCATCGAAGCGGTGCGCGGCGATCTTGCCTCCGGCAAGCCGATGGACCGGCTGGTGGTCGGCGACGTCGGTTACGGAAAAACCGAGGTCGCCCTGCGCGCCGCCGCGGCTGTCGCTCTGGCGGGCCGCCAGGTCGTCGTCGTCGCCCCCACCACCGTGCTCGTCCGCCAGCATATCGAGACCTTCCGCAAGCGCTTCGCCCGCGTCGGCCTGAAGGTCGCGGGGCTTTCTCGGCTAACCTCCGCCGCGGAGGCGCGCGAGGTCAAGAAGGGGCTGGCCGACGGCTCTGTCTCCGTTCTCGTCGGCACCAAGATGGTCGCGGGCAAGACGGTGTCGTTTCACGATCTCGGCCTCGTCGTCATCGACGAGGAACAGCGCTTCGGCGCCGCCGACAAGGCGAAGCTGCGCGGGCTTGCGGGGGAGGGCGGCCACGTCCTGACTCTCACCGCAACTCCCATTCCCCGCACGCTCCAATCGGCGCTGGTTGGCCTCCAAGAACTGTCGCTGATCACCACGCCGCCGGCGCGGCGTCTCCCCACCCGCACCCATGTCAGCGAGTTCACCTCGGAAACGGTGCGGGCCGCGCTTCTGCGCGAAAACCGGCGCGGCGGGCAGAGCTTCGTCGTGGTGCCGCGGATCGAGGACATGAACGGCATGGCCGAGCAGCTCGCCCGGCTCGTCCCCCAGCTCAGCGTCCGCCGCGCCCACGGCAAGATGGCGGCGGTCGAGATCGACGAGGAGATGGTGCGCTTCGGCGCGGGCGACGGCGACGTTCTGCTTGCCACCAACATCATCGAGGCCGGGCTCGACATTCCCCGCGCCAACACCATGATCGTCTGGCGTGCTGACCTTTTCGGCCTCGCCCAGCTCCACCAATTGCGAGGGCGCGTCGGGCGCGGGCGTTCGCGCGGCTATGTCGTGCTGCTGACGGAAACCGGCGCCGAGGTCGCCCCGGCGACGTTGAAGCGCCTGCGCACCATGGAAGTGCTCGACCAGCTCGGCGCGGGTTTCGCGATCAGCGCCCGCGACCTCGATCTGCGCGGCGCCGGCGATCTTCTCGGCGAGGAGCAGGCCGGCCATCTGAAGCTGATCGGCGTCGGTCTTTACCAGCACCTCCTCGAACAGGCGATCCGCGCCGCCCGAGGCGAGGATGCCGACGCCTGGCTGCCGGAGCTCCACCTCGGCATGACTGGACGGATTCCGGAGGAGTGGGTGCCCGAGGAGGATCTGCGGGTGAATCTCTACCTGCGCATCGCGCGGCTCGCGTCGGCCGGGGAAGAGGAAGCGCTTGCCGCCGAACTCGAAGACCGGTTCGGCTCTCTTCCGGAGGATGCCGCTCGCCTTCTTTCCTTGGCCGCCATCCGCCGCCTGGCGCGCGATGCGAAGATCGCGCGGGTGGACGCGGGTCCGGCGGCGATCGCGCTCACCCCGTGCAGGGGCGCGCGCATCGCGGCCAGGGCGAACGGGCTGGAGAAGAAGGATAACCGCCTGCTGCTTCGCAAGGCGAGCGAGGGGGAGGATGAACGGCTGGAACTGGTCCGCGAGCTCTTGGAAGCCCTCGCAGGTTAGTCGAGGCGTCAACATGCGTCGGGCGTCAACCCGGACTTGATCCGGGGTCCGCCTCTTTTCGCACTGGGGAAGAAGGTGGATGCCGGATCAAGTCCGGCATGACAGCGTCCCGTGCGAGTGTTTCTAGCCGCCGAAGCCGAAGTTCAGGAAGCCGGGCACCGGGCCGTTCCAGCCCTCCTCGGAATTCTCGCTTGGAGCTTCGCGCCGGGGCTCATCGCGGCGCGGACGCCGCTCCTCGCGAGCCGGGCGTTCCTCGCGCCCTGGCCGCTCCTCACGCGCCGGACGTTCGGTCCGCTCCTCGCCGGCCGGACGCTCGTTACGCCGGGGGCGGCGCTCACGCCGTGGCCGCTCTTCGCGGGCCTCGGCTGGAGCGGGCTGGTCCTCGGCACCGGGCGCGTCCTCTATCGGAGCAGCTTCCTCGCGCACGGGCTTTGCAGCTCGCCCACCCCGGCTACCGCGGCCGCGCTTCGGTTTCTCCTCGGCGGCAGGGGCCTCGGCGTCATCCGCCGGAGCCGGTGCTGCCGCGACCGGTGCTGCCGCTGCAGGACCGTCCACCGGCTGGATCTTCATGCCGGTAAGCTTCTCGATGGCTTCAAGCGCTTCCTGGTCCGCGCTGGTCGCCAGCGTGATCGCGATGCCGGTGCGTCCCGCGCGGCCGGTGCGGCCGATGCGGTGAATATAATCGTCCGGATGCCAGGGAACATCGTAGTTGAAGACGTGGCTGACATCCTTGACGTCGAGGCCGCGCGCCGCGACGTCGGAAGCGACCAGAATGTTGATCGACCCGTCCTTGAACCGGTCGAGCTCGCGGATGCGCTCCGATTGCTCCATGTCGCCATGGATTTCGCCCGCGTTCAGCCCGGAGCGCTTAAGGCTCGTGGCAAGCTCGCGCACCGTCGTTTTCTTGTTGCAGAAGATAATGGCGGTGCGCACGTCGCCGCCGGACAGGCGCTCGGTCAGCACCTGCTTCTTTTTGCGCGCATCGACCTTCAGCACCCGCTGATCGATCGAGATGTTGGCGGTCGCGGGCCGCGCCACCTGAATCGTTTTTGGGTTGGTCAGAAACTTGTCGGCGAGCTTCTTGATCGGCGCCGGCATGGTCGCGGAAAACAGCAAAGTCTGGCGCTGGGCCGGAAGCTTGGAGCAGATTTCCTCGATGTCCGGGATGAAGCCCATGTCGAGCATCCGGTCGGCTTCGTCGATCACCAGCAGGCCGCAGCCGTTCAAGAGGATCTTGCCCCGGCCGAACAGGTCCATCAGGCGCCCAGGTGTGGCAATCAGCACATCGACGCCCTTTTCGAGCGCCTTTTGCTGGTCGCCCATCGAAACGCCGCCGATCAGCAGCGCCATCGAGAGCTTGTGGTATTTGCCGTATTTCTCGAAATTCTCCGCCACCTGCGCGGCAAGCTCGCGCGTCGGCTCAAGGATCAGCGAACGCGGCATCCGCGCCCGGCTTCGGCCCTGCGCCAGGATGTCGATCATCGGCAACACGAAGCTTGCCGTCTTGCCCGTTCCGGTCTGGGCGATGCCGATCAAGTCGCGCATCATCAGCACGGACGGGATGGCCTGCTCCTGGATCGGCGTCGGGTCCGAATAGCCGGATTCGGTGACGGCGCGGAGCAGTTCGTCGGAAAGGCCGAGATCGGCGAAGGTCATGCAGGTTCCGGAAGGTTCGTGTTTGCCGTTCGCAACGAAGGGCATAAGCAGCCCGCGCTAGGGCACCAAAGCGCTCAAAAAGTCAAGTTTTCGCGCGTCGTGTGCAGAGGAGCGCGGGAGAGGGGGTGGCTCGTCACTTTCGCGCCACCGCCTGCAGGGTCCGAAAACGGTCGATGCCGCACTGTCCGCCGACGCGCGAGCGGATGCTGTCGCGCTCGGCGCAGATCATGCCGTCGCCGCTCGGCCGGATGTAGAAGCCGGCATAATAATCCAGCGCCGGGCACGAAGTTTCGAGCTTGGCGCGCAACCGCGTACGGTCCCGCATCACCAGATCGACGCTGTTCTCGCTCAGCAAAGCCGCGCCAAGGATCGCCTTGGCGGGCACGCATTTCGGGCCTTTCCCTTCTTTCCACTCGGTGGCCGCCGCCGGCCGCGCGCCGCGCCCTTGCACGCGCACGATGATCTGCTCGCGGATCACGAGTTGGGCGTAGAGCTCCGGCGGGCGCTCCGGCGCCGGCGCCGCCCCCACCAACAGCAGCAACGCGGGCGCGCTCCACTTCAGCAAAATGAAATTTCCATGGCGCCCGACTGCCCCCCGTCGCTTGAACACCCGCTTAACTCGCCAAGCCGGCGGGAGGAAGGCCGCCGCCGGTGGGTGGAAAGTCTCCTGCCTTCCAGCGGAGCGCGCGACTGGGCCTTGCGAAAATCCCTCCCGGCCCATAGACGGTCCCGCGAACGGCCGCGCGCGCGGCACATCCACACCTCTTCGGGAGACTTGAAAATGGCGACGCAGCCGCCGGTTAGCAACGAATTGCCGCTTTTCTACAGCGGTCTCCAGCCGCTCTCCAGCCAGCTTCATGGCGACTTGCGCACCCGCCCCTCGGACAAGGCGCCCTATTTCGCCAATTCGCACGCCATTCCGATCACGGTCGACGAGTTTGTCTCGGCGCAGCGTTTCTGCCCGATCGTGTTTTCCACCGGCGACAATCCGGTGCCGCTGGCGCTGATGGGCCTGAACGAGGGCGTCAACGTGTTCTGCGATGCCGAGGGCAAGCTGCTCGGCGAGGCCTATGTTCCGGCCTACGTCCGCCGTTATCCGTTCATGCTCGCCCGGCTGCAGCCGGATGCGCAGGAGCTGTCCTTGTGCTTCGATCCGAACAGCGATCTGGTCGGCAACTTCGAGGACGGCTCGCTTCTGTTCGAAGACGGCAAGCCGAGCGAGGCGACCAACAACATCCTGAAGTTCTGCGAAGAGTTCGAGATGTCGGCGCAGCGCACCGTAGCGTTCGTGACGGAGCTCAAGGCCGCGGACCTGCTGATGGACGGTGAAGTGTCGATCCAGCCAACCGACGCGGAGCAGCCCTTCATTTATCGCGGCTTCCAGATGGTCAATGAAGAGAAGATGCGGGATCTGCGCGGCGACGAGCTTCGCAAGATGAACCAGAACGGCATGCTGCCGCTGATCATCGCTCACCTTTTCTCGCTCAGCCTGATGCGGGAAGTGTTCGGTAAGCAGATGCAGCAGGGCAAGGTCCCGCCGCAGCAGTCGGCTGAAACCGCCGGGCTGACCTTCGGCAACGCCTGATGGCAAGCGCGGCGGCGATGACCGGGGAGGAGACGGCGCGCTACACGAGTGTGGCCGTTGCCCTTCACTGGATCATCGCCGCCTTGCTGATCGGCAACATCGTCCTCGGCTTCGCCCATGAAAGCTTCGGCAGGGCGGCGACGCCGTGGATGATGTTCTTTCACAAGTCGATTGGGATGAGCGTGATCGCGCTGACCCTAGCGCGGCTCGCCTGGCGGCTCGGCCACCGTCCGCCGGCGCACGACGCGGCGCTCAAGGCTTGGGAGCGGGGGCTCGCGAGCTTCATTCACTGGCTGTTCTACGTCATGCTGCTCGCCATTCCGCTGACCGGCTGGCTGTTGTCCTCCTCGGGCGGGCGGGTGACCAGCTTCTGGGGCCTGTTCGGCATCCCGCCGCTGCCGATCTCAAAGCACAGCGGCGATCTGCTTGAGGACATGCACGAACTGCTCGCCAAGCTGACCATCGGGCTCGTCATTCTCCATGTCGCGGGCGCGTTGAAGCATCACTTCGAGGGGCACCGGCATTTCATCGGGCGCATGGCGCCGAGGCGCCGGCACGGGCGCTGAGCCCACGAAATTTCCAATTGCTTGAAACCAATTAGCCCCTTCCTACATTGAATGTGCGCGCCTTCGTATTCCCCCCTTTGCGGCGGCGCGTAGCGCTCTTCGGAGCGCTTCCTCCCTGAACCTGGGCCGCTCCGCGCAACCGCGGGGCGGTCTTTTTTGTGTGTGCTTTGGGAGGCGAGCGAAGCGCGCCTATTCGGCGGCGATCGCTTGCGGCGGGGCGGCGACGGCGGCAATCGCCTTGGTCACGGCCAGGAGGAGGCGTGCTGTCCGCTCGAAGCCGATGCCGGGGCTCCTGAGGTCCGGGCCCAGATAGACTGAGCGGTCGAGTTCGATCTGGATGGCGTGGATGCCAGTCGCCGGTCGGCCATGCACTGCGGTGATGTGCCCGCCGGCATAGGGCACGTTGCGCACCACGCCATAGCCCGCCTCCCGTGCCGCGCGCTCGGCGGCGGCGACCAGCTCAGGCGCCGCGCTGGTGCCGTGGCGGTCGCCGAGAACGACTTGGCTGTCTTCGTCATCCGCGCTCCTTGGCGGCATCGAGTGGCAATCGAGCAGCACCGCGATCCCGAACCGCGCCCGCGTCTCCTCTAGCATTGCCGCCAGCGCTGCATGGTAGGGCCGGTGGATAGCTTCGACCCGGCGCTTCACCTCGGCGGCCGGTACGCGCTCCCGCCAGATGTTGCCGGTGCCGGACATGCGTGCCGGGATAAGCCCCAGACCGCCCCTCAGCCGCGGTGTGTCCATCAGGTCGGCCGGGTGCGGGCGGGGCGAAACCATGCCCGGGTCGAGTTCGCGTTCGTCGCGGTTGAGGTCGATCTCGGCGCGCGGTGCATCGGCGACCAGGGCTGCCGCGCCCGCGTCCACCGCCGGGCCGATCAGCCGGTCGACCAGCCGGTCCTCAAGCGTTTCCAGCCGGATCAGCGGCAGCCGCGAGGCTCTGAGCAAAGCGGCGGAATAGGCCCGCCCGGCATGGGGCACCGACAGAACAACCGGAAGCGCTGCGGGCAGCGCGCCGAGGCGCCGGAAGGGCGGTTGGCTTGGGGAGTCGGGCATTTGCATGTCTAGGGTAAGTAGTCCGCTTTTGGCACGCAATCGATTTTGGGTGGATAAGCCCTGCCGAAAGCATCGCCCACGCTGGAATCGGACGCGCGGCTCTGGCATAAGTTCCTCTCGGAGCAGCGCATCGGGCGCATCCTTTTGGTGATTGGCGAAGCGCGGATGTTGAGGATCCTGCTGGCGGAAGACGACGGCTCGATGCGTGCCTATCTGGCGCGAGCGCTTGAGCGGTCGGGCTACCATGTGACGGCGGCGGACCGCGGCACCACCGCCTTGGCGCGGCTCGAGGCGGAGCGCTTCGACCTGCTGCTGACCGACATCGTCATGCCCGAAATGGACGGCATCGAACTCGCCCAGAAGGCGGCGACGCTGGCCCCGGACATGCGCGTGATGTTCATCACCGGCTTTGCCGCGGTGGCGCTCAAGGCCGGCAAGGCGGCGCCTACGGCCAAGGTGCTGTCCAAACCCTTCCACCTGCGCGACCTTGTCGCCGAGGTCGACCGGCTGTTCCAGAGCGAGGATCAGCACGGACGATTGTAGGCGATAAGCGGGTTGCGCGCCCGCTTACCCGTCGCTAAACGCGCCTCCAGAGTGGGCGTGTAGCTCAGTGGTAGAGCACTGTGTTGACATCGCAGGGGTCGCAAGTTCAATCCTTGCCACGCCCACCATCAAAAACCCCGGAAATCTGCGGATTCCCGGGGTTTTTTGTTGCCCGGACCTCGCGCGTCGAGGCGCGCGAACGACCAATTTTGACCCGTTTTGACCGGTTTCTGCCCAATGGTTTGGGCATGTGCTGGGCACGCTGCGGCTAGTGGCGATACGCCTGGAGCTTGGGCGTAGGCAAATGGCGGGCAACGCCACCGATTTCTTGTCACGCAGGCCACCATCGACCCTTGTGCCCCCAGTCAGGTCAAATCACCACGGAGCGCTGCTTCACAATGCCAATTTCGCATTAAGCAAGTCTTTTTTAAAACCTAGTCGGATGCATCTCTTTGAACGCCGCTATAGCAGGGAATTGTAGCCGTTTCGGACCCATAGAGGCCTTTGGGCCTATTCAAATCAAAAGCCATATGCATACTTGGGTAGTGGTCATATTCGAATCGGGGGGCTGGTTCACTTATGCGTGGTCATCATCACGGGGGATTTGGGAGCTCGTTGCGTTGGCGGTCTATTTGCGACCCTTCTAGTTGTGGCGCGAGGAACGACCGCTTTGTTACTGTCGGTGTCGAACGGGCGAAGCATCTGTTCACGCGCTTCGGTCGGGCCGCGTCTCAGCTATTATGGGGCCGGGTGAGCTTCGATGAAGGCAGTCGCGCTCGCTCATCTATGTTGCGGCTCGAAGCTGCTCGCCATGGCGGAAGAGCGGGTCGGATCTTCGAAGCCGAGGTCATCCGTCTGCGTCGGGCGACTGAAGCGCAGGGGCTTCCACGCTTACTGCTGGTCGTGAGTAAGTGACATGGCAGGCGCTTCATTGCGGTCTCCGGAACCCGAAGGGTCGTCGCAACGTGGATGTCGAGTTGATCCCAAATTGTCGGAACTGGCGCAGATAAATGATACTCCCGCCCCGCTTGAATCGCAAATCGTCGATTGGGCGCGGGAATTGTACCGTCGCCGGCGGCATCGCGAGCAGCTGTTCCGGTGCGGCCTGTTTTCAGATCCAGTGTGGGACATCCTCCTCGACCTCTTCATCGCCCAGTCGGAGAACCGGAGCATCTGCGTGTCGAGCGCTTGTATAGGGGCTTCCGTGCCGACGACGACGGCGTTGCGGCACATCAACTACATGATCGACGCGGGGCTCCTAAATCGAATTCCGCATCCGAACGACAGCCGAAGCAGGCTGCTAGAGCTTACCGTGGAGGCGAACCGCCTAATGACCGAGTATCTCTCCTGGCTCGTTCTGCGGGACGGTCAGGGCAGCTGCCTCCAGTCCGTGCCAGCGGCGGTCGTGAGCGCGGGGGCCGCGGCCTGACGCAGACAGTCACGCCGAAGGGGGGCGGAAACGATGAACGTCATCAACAGCGAGTGGCCGGACATTGCACCGCAGACTTTGACGGAGGGCAGCCGCCGTGGCCGGCCGTGGGCGCTGGGGGTGGTGGCCTTAGTCATCCTGCTGGTCGCCGTCGGCCTTCATTCATGGCGGGCCGCCCGAACTGCGGTGCCACCACCCCCCCCGCTTCCAGCACTTCCCGTGGCCGCGGCGATCCTTTCGCCGGTCGATGTTCCGGCGGCTATCGAGACTGTGGGGTCCCTTAGAGCGGTAAGTGAAGTGATGATCGCGCCAGAGGTTGCCGGAAGGATCGTCGGAATCCGGTTCCAAGCAGGCGGGCGAGTTCAGGCCGGAGCGCTGCTCGTGCAGATCTACGACGCTCCGGAGCAGGCCGACCTCAGCGCTGCACAGGCCCGCGCAAGCTTCGCCGCCGCACAGCTCGCCCGGTCGGAGCAGCTCGCCCCCACCGGCGCGGAGCCGCGCCAGTTGCTGCAGCAGCGACGAGCGGAGCGCGACCAGGCTTTGGCCGCGGTTCGCCAGCTCGCCGCTCGCGTCACGCAGAAGCAGATCCGGGCGCCGTTCAGCGGCGAGATCGGAATCCGCAGGGCCGACGTGGGTCAATACCTCAATCCCGGAGATCCGATCGCGACCCTCACCAACTTGGACAGCCTCTACGTTGACTTCAGCCTGCCTCAGCAGGAGCTCGCTAAGGTCCGGGTCGGAGGGACGGTGAGGATCTCCAGCGACGCCTGGCCGGGGCGGACATTTGCGGCGCGGGTCAATGCAATCGAGCCCCGGGTCGGCGAGGATACTAGGAGCATTCGGATCCAAGCGGTTGTCCCCAATCGTGGCCGCGCGCTCCGACCCGGCATGTCAGTTTCGGCGGCGCTCGACCTGCCCCCCGAGCGGAACGCACTCGTTGTGCCGGCCACGGCGATTCAGCTTTCAGCCTCCGGGGAGAGCATCACCGTTATAAGGGGGCCAGGGGCCGCCGCAGGGGGCAAAGCAGAGGTGGTGGCAGTGTCGACCGGTCGGCGGGTCGGTGATCAAGTCATAGTCACGCAGGGTCTGAATGCGGGGGACGTGGTGGTCACCGAAGGCCAAACGCGGATCAGGCCCGGCGCAGACGTGAAAGTCGCCATCGCTCCGGCGAAAGCTCGGTAGCATGCCCTTCACAGATCTTTTCATTCGCCGGCCGATCCTCTCGCTGGTCGTCAGCTTGCTAATCCTGCTCGTCGGCGGCATCGCCCTGCTCGCACTGCCGATCCGTGAATATCCGAAGATGGAGAGCGCGACGGTCCTCGTCGACACGCGCTTCCCCGGCGCCACACAGGCAGTGATGCAGGGCTTCGTCACCACGCCCCTCACGCAGGCGATCGCGACCGCCTCGGGCGTCGAGTATCTGACCTCGGCGTCCAGCCAGGGTCGTAGCCAGATCAAGGCGAAGCTCGTCCTCAACGCGGACAATGACCGTGCTATGTCGGAGATTCTCGCTAAGGTGCAGCAGGTTCGCGATCGGCTGCCGCAAGGCGCGGCCGACCCGGTGATTACCAAGCTAACCGACGGAGCGTCCGCGGTTCAATATGTCGCCTTCGTCAGCGACTCGATTCCCGTTCCGATGATTACCGATTTCGCAACCCGCGTCGCGCAACCGCTCATCACCTCGGTCCCCGGCGTAGCTTCGGCTGAAGTGTCGGGCGGTCAGGCGCTGGCCATGCGGATTTGGGTGGACCAGGCCCGCCTAGCCGCGCGCGGGCTTACCGCCTCCGACGTCGCCGCCGCGTTGCGCTCGAACAACGTTCAGGCCGCTCCCGGCCGATTGAAAGGCGCCGAGACCGCGATCAACGTCACCGCCGCTACCGACCTCACCAGCGTCGACGGCTTCAGGCAAATGATCGTAAAGAGCGGGGCAGGGGGTCTCGTTCGGCTCGGGGACGTAGCGGCGGTTGAGCTTGGCGGCCAGAATTACGACACCAGCACGCTTACCGACGGCCACCGCTCGGTCTCGATCGCGATCTCCCCGACGCCCGACGCCAATCCGCTAGAGATCGTCGCGGCGGTGAAGGCGCTGCTTCCGGGGATACAGAGCGTCGCGCCTCCTGGGCTCAAGGTCGTCAATCAGTTCGATGTCGCTCATTTCGTAGACGCCGCCATCGACGAGGTGACGACGACCCTGGTCGCCGCGGTTGCGATCGTGATCCTTGTCATCTTCCTGTTCCTTGGCTCGCCGCGGGCGGTGGTGATCCCAGTGGTCACGATTCCGCTGTCGCTCGTGGGGACGGCGGCACTAATTTACGCCTTCGGTTTTTCAATCAACCTCCTCACCCTGCTCGCTATGGTCCTAGCGATCGGGCTGGTGGTCGACGACGCCATCGTTGTGGTTGAGAATATCTACCGGCACATTGAGAAGGGGCTTCCGCCCCTGGAGGCGGCGCTCGTCGGAGCGCGGGAGATAGTGACCCCGGTGATTGCGATGACGATCACGCTAGCGGTCGTCTTCACGCCGGTTGGGTTGATGGGCGGGCTGACCGGCGCTCTGTTCCGTGAATTCGCCTTCACACTGGCCGCCGCCGTCGCCGTATCTGGAGTGATTGCGCTGACCCTCTCGCCGATGATGAGCTCGCGGCTGCTTGGCGCCGATCCTTCCAAAGGCCGCTTCCCGATTGGCGCTGGAAAGCGGATGAGGCGAGTCACCGAAGGCTATGCGCGGCTGACTGACAAGGTGCTCGGCGCCCGCTTGGCGGTAATGCTGGTGGTGTTGGCAGTGCTGGCAGGGATCACGGTGTTTTTCATCACTGCTCAGCGCGAGCTCGCGCCGCCGGAAGACCATGGCTATGTCTTCGTCGTCACTAAGGCGCCGCAATATGCGAACATCGACTATACTGCGCGGTTCGCGGTTGAGGTCGACGGGCTGTTCCGCCGCCTGCCCGAGTATGTTAGTAGCTGGTTCGACACCGGCGTTGACGGCGCGAATACCGGATTTGGCGGAGTGATCCTCAAGGAGTGGGGGGATCGCGAGCGAAGCGCCGGCGAAATCCAGGCGCAGGTGGCCGCTGAGAGCGTTGGGATCACCGGCGTCTATACCGCCGCCTTTCAGCCGCCGCCTCTGCCGGCCGCGACGGGAGGGCTTCCGGTGCAAATGGTGGTCCGCACCAACGACAGCTTCTCAGCGCTCCACGCAACAATGGAGAAGTTAAAGGGCGCCGCCTGGGCAAGCTCCCTTTTCGCCTTCGTTGACAGCGACCTGGCTTTTGACAGCCCCGAGGCCCGCGTCATTATCGACCGCGATAAGGCGGCGCAGATCGGAATCAGCATGCAGGCCATAGCCGACACGTTCGCGATCCTGCTCGGAGAAAATTACATCAATCGATTCAACTGGCACGACCGGTCTTACGACGTCATCACCCAAGTGCCCGCGAGCGATCGGCTGACCCCTGAGAATCTTGGGCGCTACCACGTGAAAGCGGCCTCGGGCGAGCTCGTGCAGCTGTCTTCGATTGTGCGGGTCGATATGCATCCGCAGCCGGGAAGGCTGCGGCAGTTCAACCAGATGAACTCGGCCACTCTCTCCGCGGTGCTCGCGCCCGGGGTTACAATGGGCAAGGCCGTCGATTTCCTCGAGGCTCAGGAGCTACCGGCCGGCACCACCGTCGATTGGCTCTCGAACAGCCGCCAATATGTCCGTGAGGGCGATCGGTTGACGATGTCCTTCGTGTTCGCGGTGGTGGTCATCTTCCTAGTGCTGGCGGCGCAGTTCGAAAGCCTGCGCGATCCGCTGGTGATCATGGTGACTGTGCCGCTGGCGACCTTCGGCGCCTTGTTGCCGGTCTATCTCGGTTTCGCGACACTCAACATCTACACCCAAATCGGATTGGTGACGCTCATCGGCCTGATTTCAAAGCACGGAATCCTGATGGTCGCCTTCGCGGGCGAGCTGCGCCGTGCGGGGATGGAGCCGCCGCAGGCGATCCGAGAAGCTGCGGTCGTTCGGATGAGGCCAGTGCTGATGACGACGGCCGCAATGGTTGCGGGGCTGGTGCCGCTGCTGTTCGCATCAGGCGCCGGTGCCTCGAGCCGGTTCGCCATTGGAGTCGTCGTGGTGACGGGAATGCTGATCGGGACGCTCTTCACGCTGTTTGTGCTGCCGACCATGTACACCCTAGTCGCACGGGACTCTGCAGACTGGCCGTGGACGCGCCTGAAGGCGTCGGTCGCCGCTCCGGAGCCGGGCCTTGCGTAGGCTCTGCGCACTGGCTCTCTTCGCCCTGGGCAGCGGATGCTCGGCTGGTCCCGACTACCGGCCGCCGGCCCTCCCGGCGGCGGCGGCGGGGCCTTTCGTCTCGCGCCTTGCCCAATCACATCCGGCGGGAGCACCCGTTGACCGATGGTGGAGGCTCTACGACGACCCCCTTTTGGACCAGCTGATAGAGCGCGCCTTTGCGGCGAACACCAACCTGCGCGTCGCCCTCGCCAACCTCACACGTGCCCGGGCGGTATTCACTCAAAGTCGAGGCGCCCGTCTTCCGTTTGCGGAGGGATCTGGGGGTGCTGGAGTCGGGGGCGCGGCTTTCGGCGGTCTCGTCGCGGGCCCGAGCGGCCAGAACTGGAGCGCGCAGTCGGCGCTTTCCGTGGGGTGGGAAGCGGACCTGTTCGGCCGGGTCGGTCGAACAATCGAGTCGAGCCGTGCCGACGCCCAAGCTGTCGAGGCGGCTGCAGACATGGTGCGGGTAGCGGTCGCCGCCGAGACTGCCCGCTCCTATGCTGATGCCTGCGGCTATGCTGCCGCGGGCGAGACCGCTCGCGAGTCGCTCGCTGCGGTCAACGAAAGCCTGAGGGTGGTTCGAGCACAGGAGAGCGCCGGCACGGTTTCGCGCTTCGACCTGGAGCGCGCCGAGCTCGCCGCCGCCACGGCCGCCGCCGCCATCCCTCCGCTCGAGACCCGGCGCCAAGCAGCGCTCTATGAGTTGGCTGCACTCATTGGTGAGGTTCCCGCAAACGTGCCGGCGGGAGCGCAGAAGTGTACAGTCGCACCGTCGCCAACTGGCCCCTTCCCGATCGGCGACGGGAGCAGCCTGCTGCGCCGCCGGCCGGATCTCCGGGAGGCCGAACGGCGCCTTGCGGCCGACACCGCGCGGATCGGGGTTGCCACGGCCGATCTATACCCGCGGATCAGCTTCGCGGGCGGGGGCAACAGCTTCCGCGGCGACGGCCTGAGCGGAAGCTCTTCGACCTTTTCCCTAGGGCCGCTGTTGTCCTGGAGCTTCCCTAACATACCCGCAGCACGGGCGAGAATCGCTCAGGCGGAGGCCCAGAGCGCTGCATCGGTGGCTGCATTCGAGGGCCGGGTCCTGGCTGCCCTAAAGGAGGTGGAGCAGGCGCTCACTACCTACCACAACGAGATTGGCCGCCACGATCTACTCGCCGCCGCGCGCCGCCGCGCCGAGTCGGCCTATCGATTGGCGGACGCGAATTATCGTGCCGGAGCGATCTCTTATCTGGACCTGCTCGTCGCACAGCGCGAGTTGCTCGACGCCCGAGCCTCGGTCGCGGCTTCAAGCCAGCTGCTGGGGTCTCTCCGCATCGATCTGTTTAAGGCGTTGGGCGGGGGCTGGGGCTCGGCGCTTTAAGGAACCCGCCCGCCTGCCCCACACGGCTTCTGAAAGCGGTAGATGAACTGATCAGTCCGGCCGCGGACGCCCTCGTCGAACACGGACCTGCCGCGGTCGTCCTCGGGGTTGGCGAGCAGCGAACTCGCCGCGACAAACCGGAACCCGGCGGCGGTCACCTGTGCACGGACCGTTTGCGGATCGATCCTGTGAAGCTTGCCAATGTCGCGCATGCCGGAGCCGACCTCGGCCGCATGGTCGATCACGACAAACGTCCCGCAGGGTTTGAGCGCGCCGAACACCGCCTTGTTGAAGGTGGCGGGATCGATCGAGCCCATGAAGGGATCGGGGTAATCGTGATAATTTTGCGCCGTGAAGACTAGATCTACCGCTTCCGGAGCAGCGACCGAGGCTGCCGGTTGGATCGACAGTGTGACGTTAGGATAGTCTTTGGACCCGGCCATCATCCTGTACTTCTCGACATTCGCTCGGTCCACCTTAGCGTACGGTAGCGGCCAAATGCCATGAACCCGGCCGCGAGGTCCGACGGCACGGGCGAGCAGCCGGGTCCAATAGGCACCGCCTGGAATCAGGTCGATCACCCTCGCCCCGGGCCTCAGCTCGGCGAAGGCGAGGATCTCCGGCCCCTTTCGCCTCTCGTCAGCCTGGCGGTCCTGTCCTCGAGCTGGATCGGCTGCTGCCGAAGCGAGGTGCGGCGGCAGGCGGGTCGGCGCCGGGGCGACAGCGAGCAGAGCCATGCAGAGGGCAGCGTCTGCGATTCTAAAAGATCCCTTCATCTCGCTCATCCTCGTGCCCAAGATCCAAGCCGTCCAATCGCTGCAGCCAAGCGGCCGAAGTCCGGCGCGGTCACTCCGGCGGCCGTGCCGATCTCTGCTCAACTGCAAGTATCGCTCTCTTAAAGAGCTAGCAAGGCAAGTGGCCGCCCACTCGGGCAAAAAAAGCGCGATGCAACCGGATCGGTCGCATCTCAGGCTATAGTCCGCATCCGTGTCTTGTATAAAAATGGAGAAAGTGATTCTGACGGAGCCAATTCGAGGGGGTGAAAGTGAACCATCAAGCACTGGCTAGCAGAGATTATCTGCTGGAATCTTCTACGCCTTTGGCTCCATCTATGAATATAGAGGAGTTGATGCTTCTTCTCAAAAATTTTCTCGACAGCCGAGCTAAAGCAGCAGCTTATGATCTGCATGACCGTGCAGAACTTGGAATTGACCTTGGACTGGATTCGCTAGACAAAGTTGATCTTCTCCTGTTCGTCGAAAAAGAGCTGAAGATCTCCATCGACCCGGACCGGTCGTCGGGGATCGAGACGGTCGAAGACCTGCTCAGGCTCGTCAACGACGGCCTAGGCGCGAGCGGCGGAGGCGCTGCGCGAGGGCTTGGGATCAGCGATCTGGAGCGCCACCTCATCCACGAGGTCCCGCAATTCCTGAACGAGGTGGAGCAGCAGCAGGGCCGCTCGCTCACCATCGGAGGCAAGACGGTCTTTGACTTCGCCTCGGCAAATTATCTCGGCCTCGACCTCGACCGTCGGATTTTCAGTCAGATCCAGAAGGATTTGGAACGCTGGGGCACCCACCCCAGCTGGACCCGGGCAATCGCCTCCCCGCTGCCCTACAATCAGCTTGAGCGCACGCTCGCGGAGATGGTCCGCGCGCCCGGAGTGCTGGTCTTTCCGACCGTTACGCTAATCCATATGGGCGTCCTTCCGCTTCTGGCCGGCCAGGGAACGCTCTTCCTGATGGACGAGCGGGCTCACAAGTCGATCCAGGAAGGTGCGGCCTTGGGGCGGGCAAAGGGCGCATCGACGAAGTTCTTCAAGCATAACGACCTGGAGGACCTGCGGTCGGAACTCGACAGCGCCAGAAATTTCGACGCGGTATACATTTGCGTCGATGGTGTTTTCTCAATGACCGGCGACGAAGCGAAGATCGTCGACATGGTCGCCATATGTCGCGACTATCCGAACGCGACTCTTTACGTGGACGATGCCCATGGCTTCGGAATCCTCGGGAGCTCGCCCGATGCCGAAAACCCCTATGGGTCGGGCGGCGGAGGTCTCCTGCGCAAGCATGGCGTGGACGTGGAGAGGGACAAGGTCATCTATGTGGCCGCCTTGTCGAAATCCTTCTCGTCGCTGGCCGCCTTCATCACCTGCAGGGACATGGACGAGCGGGAGCATTTCTCCACCGCCTCCACCTTCGTGAACTCCGGGCCCTGTCCGACCGCGAGCCTGTCCAGCGCGCAGACCGGGCTCAACATCTCGCAAAGCAGTGAGGGTGATTCGATCCGGCGGGTGATCTACGATTTGACCAAGCGCTTCGTCGACGGCGTCCGGGACGTTGGTCTCGTCGTCGTGAACGAGGGATATTTTCCCCTCGTCAGCGTCGAGATCGGATCGATCGCCGCAGTCACGGACGCGGCCAAAATACTCTGGGACCGGGGCATCCTGATTACCCCTGCAGTCTATCCGAACGCGCCGATCAAGCGGTCGATGCTCCGGTTCACGTTCACCGCAGCGAACACCGCGGCTGAGATCGATGCCGCGATCGAGGCTCTCGAGGTGGTGAGGGATCAGATTCCCTCCGCGCCGTACAACTAAGCGCCGGGCCTTATCGAGGCGCGGAAGTGCAACGAAATGGTGAGGAGCAAGGGATGCTGGAGATTGTAGGCTCAGCAGCGGGGGAGGCCGTTCCTTACGCTCCGCTGGCGATGACGGCGCCACAGGGCAGGGTCGGAACCTTCACCGAATGGGATCCGCTGGAGGAGGTCCTCCTCGGCGACCCCCTCGGTGCGATGCAGCCGGGCGACATGATGGTGTTCGACGCTGTGATCCCCCAAGTCTTCGGGCCGATCGTGGAGCAGATATTCCCAAGCGGAGCTCGCGAGTATCCGCGCGACGTGGTGTCGGCCGCGCGCCGCGAGATCGGCGAGCTGCGTCACGTGCTCGAAGGTGAAGGGGTTACGGTTCGCAGCGCGGTACCGATCGACTGCTCAATGCCGCTTCGGGCGCCGAACTGGTCGGTGCTGAACCAATTCTGCTCGTCGAACCCCAGGGACAGCCTGCTTCTGATCGGCGACACCGTGATCGAGGCTCCAATGGCCGACCGGAGCCGCTATTTCGAGACTTTCGCTTATCGTCATGTCCTCCAGGAGCTGAGCGAGCGCGGCGCCCGCTGGATCGGCGCGCCGAAGCCCGTCCTCGGCGACGATTCATTCGTCCCGTGGCTTCGGCGCGATCCGGACGGGCATCCGATCGAATGGCTCACCACCGAGAGGGAGCCGCTCTTCGACGCGGCCGACTTCATGAAGTTCGGCAAGGATGTGGTCGCCATGCGCAGCCACGTCACCAACATGGCGGGGATCGAATGGGTCCGCCGGCTGCTCGAGCCGACCTTCACTCTGCATGTCGTCGAGACCCTGAACCCCTATGCAATGCATATCGACGACACAATTATGCCTTTGGGCGAGGGCAAGCTTCTCTATAGCCCGGATTATATCGACCCAGCAAAGCTTCCGGAGATCTTCTCGACATGGGACCTGTTCCCGGCGCCGCCAGCGGTGATCACGCCGAAGAACCGGCTCGGAAAGCTTTCTGGATGGCTCAACGTCAACATGTTGAGCATCGATGAGAAGCGGATTGTGGTGGAGCGCAGCCAGGAGCCAACTATCGACTTGCTGAAGCGCCTAGGGCTTCAACCGATACTTTGCGACTTCGAGAATTATTATCCATTCGTCGGCTCGTTTCACTGCGCCTCGCTCGACATACGGCGGCGCGGGGAACTGCGTAGTTGCTTCTGACGCGATGTCGGTGGAAGCGCCCTGCCTGCGACCGCACCCTCCGAGCGGAGCCGACGTATGCGTGATCGGCGCCGGACTCGCCGGACTGATCGCGGCCGACACTCTCCTCGAATTCGGCCTTACGGTCGACCTGCTCGAGGCGCAGCCGTCGGTGGGCGGGCGGATCAAGGATATTGGGAGGAATGGAGTTCCGGTCGAGCTGGGAGCGAACTGGTTCTCGCGGAGCCAGCCGCTCATGGCCGAGCAGATAGAAAGATTTGGGATCGAGACCCTCGTCACGCACGACGAGGGCGATCACCTGCTTTCCTGGGACAACGGGACACGATCGTTTCGAGGCTCCATTCCTCCGCTGGGACTGCTCCCGCTGCTCGATATCGCTCGAGCGTTGGCGAGGTTCGAACGGATAGCCGCCCGCGTCGGCGAAATTGACCCATGGGGCAACGGGGCCATGGCCGTCTACGACCATCAGTCCTTCGGACAGTGGATCGATTCGAACCTGGGCACCCGCTCGGGACGCGAGTTCTTCCGGCTCGTCAGCGAGATGGTCTTCGGAGTCGAGCCCTGCCTCGTCTCGTTCCTCTGGGTGCTCTATTATGCCAGCCGCTCGGTCAGCCTGACCAGCCTCATCAGCGTGGCTAAGGGCCATCAGGAGATGCGTTTCAAGCACGGCCCTAGCGAGCTTTGCGACCGCCTCGCCACCTGCATACCGCCTTCCAGGCTTCACCTGTCGACGCCGGTCCGCGCGGTCGGCCGCTCCGCCACGGGCTCCCGCGTAGAGGTCGAGACTCCGCGCGGCCGGGCCTGTTACCGGGCGGTGCTGTGCGCGACTGCGCCTCACGCTGCCCGGCGTATCGACTTCCGTCCGGGCCTGCCGCCGGCGCGGGACCGGCTGCTCCAGGCGCTGCCCATGGGCCGGGTGATCAAGGTCCAGGCAATCTACCGCCGGCCCTTCTGGCTCGAGCAAGGATTGTCCGGGCAAGTGATGAGCAACGGCTTCCCGCTTACCTACACGATCGACAATTCACCGGCGGACCGGAGCTGCGGGGTGCTCGCGGGCTTCGTCTGCTCGAGCCGGGCCGAGCAGTTCCTGAAACGGTCGCCCGGGCCGGAGGCGCTCGTCAGGAGCGCACTCGCGAGCCTCTTCCAGGATCGCTTTCCTGGTCCCGAGGAGATCGTCATCGAGGATTGGGCTTCCAACCCATGGGTTGGCGGCAGCTACGGCGCCTATTGGTCGCCGGGCGTCATGACAAAGCTGGGTCATGCCGTGCTCGAGGATTCGCCCCCCATCTACTGGTGCGGCGCCGAACTTGCGCGAGTTCATCCCTGCCAGATGGAGGGCGCACTGGAATCGGGACGGCGGGTCGGTCTCTCCATCGCCGCCGCGCTGGCTGCCGAGCCACGGAAACTGCCGGCCAATGCAAGACATCAAGAAGGAGCGGAACCGTGCTTAAGCTAGCCCAGATGGAAGCAAAGGCGCTCGCCGCACTCGCCGTTCCGATCGCGATCAGCCAAGTCTCGCGCGTTGGGATGGGGGTCGTCGATACGATCTTCGCGGGCCACGTCTCTCCCAACGCGCTTGCGGCGGTCGGGCTTGGAAGCGCGGTCTGGTTCGCGGTCTTCTTCTTCGTCAGCGGCGCCTTGCTAGTCGCTTCTCCATTGGTCGGCGCCCGCCGCGCCGGTGGCGACCAGACCCTGATGGCCCGGACCGTTCAGCAAATCTGCCTCAACAGCGTCTTCTGGGGTGTCGTCTCAGCCTTCGTCCTGGTGGCTGCGGCGTTCGCACTGCCCACGGCGTCAATGAATCCCGAGGTCGCCCAGGTCACCCGCGACTTCATACTCGTGACCGCGTTCGGCGCGCCGGCCTGCGCCCTCTTCCAAGGCCTGAAATTCTCCTTCGATGCGCTCGGCGCACCCGGGCGGGGAATGCGGATCGGCCTCCTGGGCTTCCTGATCAACATACCGCTCAACTACCTGTTCGTGTTCGGCGCGTTCGGCCTTGAGGGGATGGGGGCGATCGGCTGCGCCTGGGCGACCGTGCTGGTCTACTGGCTGATGCTGTTCGCCCTGATCCTTTCAGACCGCCGCCAGCCGCTCGTCCCCGGGCTACGGCTGATCGGAGCTCCGGTGGGCGAGGACCAGCGCTACCTCTTCGGCAAGGGGATACCGTCCGGGGTCACGATCCTTCTCGACGCGGGCTTCTTCAGCGTTATCGCCTGGCTTGCCGTGAGCTTCGGCGCCGTTGCCGTCGCCGCCAACCAGATCGCCACCAACTTCGTATCGCTCCTGTTCGTCGGCCAGATCGCCTTGTCGATGGCGATCTCTATCCGGGTATCGCAAGGGCTGACGGTTGAGGCCTCGGCTCGCGCCGCGAAGGTCGGGATCGGCCTCAGCATTCTCCTGTCGCTGGCCTATACAGCGGTGCTGCTTGTCTTCGGCCACCAGATCGTCGCCATCTATACCGCCGATGCCGAGGTTGCGCGGATCGCATTCGGGCTGCTTTCGATCGCTCTGCTCTTCCAGTTCCTGGACGCGATCCAGGTTTGCGTCGCCGGCGCTCTGCGCGGCATGCACGACACCTTGGTGCCGATGATCATCGTCGGCCTTGCGTACTGGTTCGTCGCGCTGCCGATCGCGACTGCGCTTATCTTTCAAGACTGGCTTGGCCGTTCCTCGACCATAGTCGACGTCTGGTATGGCCTGGCCATCGGAATCTCTGTCGCCGCGGTGCTGCTGGGGGCGAGGTTCCTGGTCAAGACCGGCAATCTCGGCCTCGCCTCGCCCACCCTCTCAACTCGCTGAACTCAATCCGGAGATCCTAAGATGGAACAGCAGGCGCGATCGGGCTTCGTCCGGGTGGACGCTCCCAACGCAATGCTCTTCGACGGCATATCGGCGAAGACCCAACGCAACCACTTCGTCATCCTAACGGCCATGCCGATACCGCTGACGGTGGCCGCCTTGCTGTGGGTCCCGCCGACGGCGAGCAATCTGGTAGTGGTGGCCTTGCTCTGGTTCCTCACCTCGGCGGGCGTGGCGTGCGGCAACCACCGTTACCTGTCTCACAAGTCCTTCGTGCCCGTGAAGCGGCTCAAGCAGTTCCTCGTGATCCTCGGCTCGATGGCAGGCCAGGGCCCGCCGATCCTGTGGGCGGCCTTCCACCGGCGCCATCACCAGTGCACCGACAAGGCGGGCGACCCGCACTCCCCCAACCTCAGCGGGACCGGACCGCTCCGCCGCGCCCGCGGGGTGGTCCACGCCGCCTTCAGCTGGATGCGGCGCCACCAATATCCCAATCCGATGGTTTACGCGCCGGATCTCATCCGCGATCCGGATATCGGCTGGGTCAACAAGCATTATTACAAATGGGTCGTGCTCGGAATGGTCCTGCCCGCCGCGATCGAGGGCGCGATCAGGGGAACTGCGTTCGGTGCCCTCAGCGGCTTCGTCTGGGGCTGGGGAGTGCGCGCTTTCATCCTCAACAGCGTCATCGGCTACATCAACAGCTTCAACCACCTGATCGGCACCCGCGAATTCGCCACGCGCGACAACAGCCGCAACCAATGGTGGATGACCTTCCCGACGCTCGGGGAATCCTGGCACAACAACCATCACGCCTTCCCGGGATCGGCCCATGCCGGCCTCAAGGCGCGGCGGCTGGACATCACCTACGGGCTTATCAAGGCCGGTGAGCGTCTGGGCTGGGTGAGCGACGTGAAGGTACCCGCCGCCAGCCGGGTCGCCGCTAAGCGCGCTGCGATGAGCGCTCCGGCCGCCGAGGCCCCGATCACCGAGGCGGAAGCCTGATGCAGCCGGACCGCACGTCAGCGGCCGCCGCCGGCGCGGCGCCACGGCACGGGGCAGCGGCGCCCCGGGGCAGCCTCCTCACTTGGCCAGCGCTCACCGCGGCCTCGCTCGCCGGCTATGGAATGCTCGTCGGGCCGGCCGGCCTCTCCTACGAGGCGGCGCTTCAGGTCCACTTCCTCATCCTGTTCCCGGGCATCTTCCTGCTCGAGCGGATGATGCCTTATCACCGGGCATGGAACGGGTTCGATCGGCAGTCTTTCAACGACTTCGCCTATAATTTCACCTTCACAGGCGCGCAGGTGGCCGCGGCCTCGGCCGCCCTGTTCCTGATTGGACGGACGACCGGGCCCAAGGAGGCCGATCTCTTCGGGCTGGCTGGGATCCCCTTCCTGGCGCAATGCGCTGTGTTCGCCGTCCTCGCCGACCTCATCTATTATATCTACCATCGCGCCTTCCACACCTGGGGCGTGCTCTGGCGGCTGCACGCTATCCACCACAGCAGTACCCAGCTCCACATCCTCAATAACGCCCGGGTTCACCCGCTGGAGGTATTCGTAGCGTTCACGCCGATCGTCGGCTTCGCCTACTTGATTGAGGCTCCGGTCGATGTGGTGAGCTGGTTCCTCGCCCTTCAGCTCACTGTCGGGCTCCTGACTCACTCGAACATAGCGGTGACATCCGGGCCTTGCGCCTGGATCTTCAACACGCCCGAGCTGCACCACTGGCACCACAGTCGGGACCGGCGCGAGCAGGACAACAATTACGCGTCGACGCTTATGCTTTGGGACCATTTGTTCGGCACCTATTACAACCCGCGCGGCCGCCACGCCTCTCAGTCGATCGGAACGACGACCGAGGTTCCGCCCGGTCTCATCCAGCAGCTGCGCTTCCCGTTTACGAGGACCGGCGCAGCCGGGGACGGCGACGAAGCCTGTCGCCCGCCGCCGAACTCGTCGGCAGACCCGAACCACCGCTAGACGCAAAGAAGGGGGCAGTATCGTGAACGTCATGCATCATCCGACCACGGCCAATCTAGGCAGCCTTACCGAGGTGCTCTCTCACCATGCGCAGACGATCGGCGACAAGCCCGTCTACGTCTACGTCCCCCCGCGGACCACGACCCCCGTCGAGCTGACCTACAAGGGGTTGTTCCAGCGGGCGACGGCGATCGCAGCTAGGCTGATCGAGCAGGGCCTGGCCGGCAGGAGCGTGCTCCTTCTCTACCCGCCCGGGCTGGAGTTCATCGAAGCTTTTTACGGTTGCATGTACGCCAACGTCTCGAACATTCCGATGTACGTCCCAGTGCGCAGCGTGCCGGATTCCCGGCTCCGGGCGATCGTAGAGACGGTCGACGTGGCCGCTATCTTGACCGTTGAGGCCAAGGCGGAACTGGTCGGGAACGTCGCCGATCAGCTTTTCGGCAAGGACCCGCGTCCGATCATCCTCACCGACACCGTCGAGGCTCGCGAGGCATCCGGCTGGGACATCCCCACCGATCATAATGTCGCTCCGCTCATTCAGTTCACGTCGGGATCGACGGCCAAGCCAAAGGGCGTGGTCGTGACCCACTCAAACATCATGGCCAATCAGCGGATGATCCAGCGCTCGTTCGGGCACAAAGGCGGCGAGACGGTCGTGGGGTGGCTGCCCTTCTTCCACGACATGGGGCTGATCGGGAACATCATGCAGCCGCTCTTCATCGGCGGGTGCTCGGTGCTGATGTCATCCGCGGACTTCCTGCAGTTTCCAGGGAAATGGCTCCATCTCGTGTCGCTCCATCGGGCCGAGACCAGCGGAGCGCCCAATTTCGCCTACGATTATTGCGTATCGCGAATCTCGGACGAGCAGATCGACGAGATTGATCTCAGCGGCTGGAACGTCGCCTATAACGGTGCCGAGATGATCCGCCCGGCGACGATGAAACGGTTTTGCGACCGGTTCGCCAGGACTGGGTTCAATCCGCGGGCGGTGCTGAATTGCTACGGCATGGCGGAAACCACCCTCTACGTCACGGCGGGGCCTTGTTTTCCGGCCGGGCTGCCGACGTCGGCCTCGAGCGCACCCGATTTCATCGCCAGCGTCGGCCGGCCGGATCCGGAATCCATAGTTCGAGTCGTCGATCCGACGTGCCGCGAGGCCGCAGAACAGACCGTGGGCGAAGTGTGGGTGCGCGGCCCCCACGTCGCGGCCGGCTACGTCAACAATCCGGTCGCGACCAAGGAGACCTTCCACGCCCGGATCGAGGGTGAGCCCGAAGAAACCTATCTTCGGACGGGTGACCTCGGCTTCATGCAGGATGGTGAGTTGCACATCGTCGGTCGGCTGAAGAACCTGATCGTGCTCAACGGCCGCAATTATCATGGCGAGGAGATCGAATATTTCGGCGCCAGGTCGGACGAGCGGTTCCTTGAGTCGGGCGCCTGTGTTGTCCACATGAACGAGGGTCTCTCGGAGAACGAGATCGTCTTCATGCAGGAGATCAAGAAAAGCTGCTTCGAAGAAGTCCGGAAGGATCTGAAGCGGCTCGAAGACGAATCGTTCACGCTAAGCAGACGGATCCTGAACGAGTTCAGTCTGCCCGTTCACCGATTCATCTACTTCCGCGAGAACCGGCTTCCACGCACGTCGAGCGGCAAGATCGACCGAGGCCGGGTGCAGGGGTTCGCCCAGGCCGATCCGGCAGGAATCCTCATGGAGGTGAGGACGCGCTAGCGGGCCCCGGTTCGGCAAATCGTGACAATCGCGGCGGTAGCGGGCGGTTCGCTCGCCCCGCGCCCGCCACAAAATTTTTGGGAGGTCGAGGATGAACAGGGAACTCGCGCGGCAGGACGTGCCGGACGCCGGACATCGAGCCAAGCTCCGGGTCATCGTCGGAGCCACCGGACTCTTCGGCCTCTTCCCGCTCAGCCTTTCTCCGCTGATCGTCTCCGCCGCGCAGAACCAGGGGCTGTCGCCGGTGGAGGCGGGAATCCTCGCTTCGTGCCTGCTCACCGGAGTTTCGGCCACGGCGATCGGCCTTGGAGCCGTCAGCGATCGTCTTTCGCTGCGCAGGGTCTTCACCGCCGGGCTGCTCGTCGTCGTGGCCGCGCAGGCCGCCATGCTCGCGACCGGCGCCTCCTCCTTCGCCGCGCTGTGCCTCCTGTGGCTTGTCAGCGGATTCGGTTCCGGCTGCGGGGTGGTGGTGGGCGACGTCATGCTGGCCAAGACGCGCAACCCGATGATGACTGCCGGCCAGGCGCTGGCGATCACCAGCTTCCTGATGCTCTGCGTCTTTCCCTTGGGAACCTACCTCATCGACGCTATCGGGCCTTCTACCATGTCGATCCTGTCCATCGGCTCGGCGCTCGGGGCGTTCGCCCTTGTCCGGGGGCTCGATCTTGATGGGCTGGCGGGGTCGAGACGCATCACGCAGCGCACCGGACAGGTCCTGTTCACGCCGCCCGCTATCGCCCTCGCCGTCGCCATTGCGTTCTTCTGGATCCGCGACGGAATGATCTGGAGCTTCTCGGCGAGCAATGCCGAGCGGCTCGGTATCGCGCCTGCGGACGTCGGCTTGGTCCTCGGCGCCGCCGGAGTGTGCGGAGTGCTTGGATGCTGCGCTTCGGCTTGGGTGGCGCGGTCCGGGGCGGTGAGCCGCGGCTTCGCGCTCCTCGCCGGCCTCGCGACGGCGACGGTCGCGGCCCTTTGGACGATGTCGGCCGAGCCTCGCGGCTTCGCGGCCCTTCAGCTTTCCTACAATGCGCTTCAGCTCTTCACCTACCCGTTCCTGCTTGGCTTCGCGGCTCAGCTAGACAGGACCGGTCGCCTCGCGGCGATCGCCGGGGGTATGACCTTGCTCGGAGCGGCGATCGGCCCGATCGCCGCCGGAGTGGCGGTGGAGGGCTGGGGGAGCAGCGGCCTTGCGGTCGGCGTAAGTCTCGTGAGCTTGGTGAGCGTCATCGCCTTCGTCCGAGCTACGGCCCGGGGCAGAGCACGGGTAAGCCTCTCCGTCGGCTAGGCAGATTGGCCGCCCGCTCGAAGCAGCTTTTGCAAGGGGAGGAGAATGGCCTTGGGAGCGTCTGTACGCACTTCGATCTCGGCGCAGCCGTTGAAATCGGCGAAGGCCCTCAGCTCGGTCACCAGCGCTGGTATCAGCGCGTCGGGGTCCGTTTCCACATCCTCGAGATGCATGCTGCTCACCTCCAGCCTGCGCTCCCGGCGGTGAGCCTTGCAGTCCACTCGGCCAGCGAAGCGTCCCGCGAAAAGGATTGGCAAACAGAAATAGCCGAAGCGCCGCTTCGGCTGCGGCACGTAGCATTCGAGCCGGTAATCGAAGCCGAACAGCTCCAGTAGCCGCTCGCGATGTATCACGAGGTTGTCGAAGGGGGAGAGCAGCCGCGTGGCCCAGGCCTCGTCATCGGGCGCGGCCTCCAAGGCTTCAGGCTCGGCATAGCCGCCGGCGACCGGGATTAGATCCGCGTCCGCCACCCTTTCTTCAAGGGCCTCGCGCAGGGCCTGCTTGAGAGCGCCGCCGGTACGCAGATGGGTGATCTGCTTCCAGGTGACGTAGCCGTGGGAGCGTATCGCGCTGTCGACCAAGTAAGCTGCGAACTCGGCTGTCGAGGGTTCGCGCTGATCGACGCCTTCAGGCAGCACGCGCTCGGTCAGGTCGTAGACCTTTTCCATGCCCGTCCGTTCCTGAACCATCAGGTCGCCCTGCATGAACAAGCGGTCGAGTGCCCGCTTCGAAGCGCTCCAGTTCCACCAGCCAGTGCTTCCCGCCCGGTCTTTCTCAAGGTCTCTGGCCCGGATTGGGCCGTCCAAGCGGACCCTCTCCAGGATTCGGCCCATGAGGCGCTCGTCCACCGCGGCGTAATAGCGGTTGCCGCCGCTCCGGATCGCATTCATTCGAGGCAAAGCGAAGCGATAGTCGCGCATCGGCAGGTAGGATGCCGCGTGAAACCAATATTCAAAGATTCGGCCTTCGGCGGCGAGCTGTTGCAGATGCTCCTGGCGATAACCCCGGACCCTCGACCAGAGAACGTGGTGATGGGCGCGCTCTACGACGGCCAGCGTGTCGATCTGGACGTAGCCGAGGTGCTCCACGGCCTCAAGCGCGCCCTTCAGGCCGCCGCTGAACGAAGGGCCTGCAAGGCCCTGGCGCGCGATCGCGACCCGCCTCAGCCTGCCGGTGCCGGCGGCGTACTCGTGGGGAGCGGTCATTGCGCCCTTACTGGAGCAGGGGGGCGATGACGTCTGGAGCGAAGGCTTTCTCGGCCGCGCCTCTCGACAGGTTCCGCCGGACATAGGCGTCGATTCCGTCGTGGCTTTGCAGATCCACGCCCGAATGGACAATGTTGGTCAGGACCTCGGTGACGATGAGGTCCGCGATGCCGAACCTGCCCCCGACGAGGTAGCCGGACGAAGCGATCGCTTCGGACAGCATCGCGAGGCAACGCCTGGCTTCCGCCTGGGCGGCAGCCGCCTTGTCCGCGCTGCGGCTGGCGGCTGGCAGCCAGGTCACTTGAAGCGACGCCGCCTCAAGATACTTTTCCAGCTCGGTGATCGCCCAAACCGACCATTGCAGGATCTTCGCCTCGTCCTGGATTTCGGCCGCGTAAAGCCGGTCCGGTGCGTAGCGCTTAGCGATGTAAAGCGAGATCGGGACGGACTCGAAGAGCACCAGCCCGCCGTCGTCGAGGACAGGGATGTGGCCGTTGGGATTGATGGCGAGAAAGGACGGGGAGCGAGTCCCCGATTCGCCG
This sequence comes from Allosphingosinicella sp., assembly GCA_036386875.1. Classification (GTDB taxonomy): domain Bacteria; phylum Pseudomonadota; class Alphaproteobacteria; order Sphingomonadales; family Sphingomonadaceae; genus Allosphingosinicella. Next base: position 106,893 of record DASVUV010000042.1, on the reverse strand, counting down.
AGCTCGACCTGTTCCTCGGCGTAGGGGATTTCGGCCTCATGAAGCGCCCACCGCACTCGATTGGCTCGCGAATAGGGGTTGCCGTAGAGCTTGATCATGATCTCATCGCCTGTTTGCTAGAGTGGTCGCGGCCTTCTCGGCCCTTATCAACCGGTCCTGCGGGCCGAGTGAGGGGACATCTCGGCCCGATACTTTTCATGGAAGTGTGCGATCGACTGCTCATATTCGCGAGCCAGCGCTCCTACCGCGAAACGCGGAGACCCGAGGCCTTCCTGGACTCGTTCGCACAATTCGATGTCTTCGCCGTTGAGGTCCGTTCCCTCGCTGCTCCCCCTGGCATCGTAATAGCCGTAGCGGGTGTCTTCCGCCTCGCCTTGGGGGGCGAGCTCGCCGAACAGGCGCATCTCGATCTCACTGGTGATCGGGCCAGTGGGAATCACCTTCAGCGTACCCACGAACTTGGCGCCGGTGACGATCCCCAAATTCGGGTAGAGCAAATGATCTCCCGACCCGAACCAAAGCGGGTCGGGAGCGATGATTCGCGAGGGAATATTGCTTTCGAACTCGGCCATCCGGCCCTCGATCAAGGTCGGCTCGAAGAAGGACCAGTGCCCGTTATAATAGTGGTTTACCTGCTTGTTGTGATCGAGGCCGAGGATCGAGCGACGATGGGCGTACCAGAGGTGATAGCTCTCGATATGGTTCTCGACGAACAGCTTCCAATTGGCCTTCATCGGTCGGCGGGTGGCCAGCACTTCTTGCAGGCCGGCGAGGTCGTAGGGGCCGAAATGCGCCGGGAATTCGCCAAGCCAATGCTCGAAATCGCTTTGGCTCCTCTCTTCTGGATGGACGAAGATCATTCCCTTGAACAGGGCAACCGAGGCGGGATGGAGACCGAGCTGTGTCTTCTTTAGGCCCGGGAACTGGTGCGGCCTCGGGACCGAGCGTAGCGCCCCTTCGAGATCGTATCGCCAGCAATGATAGCCGCATTGGATGCCGTCCGAAGTATTGCCCCGGCCGCGAAGGAGCGTCGTTCCCCGGTGTCTGCAGATATTGTGGAAGGCCTTGAGTTCCCCTTCGTCGGTGCGGATCACGAACAGCGGGCTGGTCCCCGCGTTCAGGCAGAGATAGTCGCCGCTATTGGGGACATCGGCGAGGATGCCGGCGAAGGTCCAGTTTGCGTAAAAGACGCTGGACAGTTCTTCCTCGTACCAGGATTTCGAGAAATAGGCCTCGCGGGCGAGTCCAAGGCTCGGCGAGGCGGTGAAGCCGTAGGCGGGGTCCTTCATGCCGCGTCCTTGAGCAAGGCGCCGCGAGGTCTCAGCCCTACGCTCTGCCGGGGATGGGGGAAGGGGATCGAGATCCACTCCGTCGCTCCGCCGACCGTGGGAACGACGCGGTAGCGCTGGAGCAGCGCCCTCAGAAAGATCTTCGACTGCATATAGGAAAAATGCAGGCCGATGCACTTGTGGACACCGGCGCCGAACGGGAGCCACTGGAAGCGCGAGGTGATCGCCTTGGCTCCTTCCAGGAAGCGTCCCGGATCGAAGGCGAACGGGTCCTTCCAGTAGCCGGAATAATGATGCGTGAAGCCCGGCGAGATTACGATCCGGGTACCCTTTGGCAGGAAGTGGCCCATCACCTCGGCGTCCTTCATCATCATCCTCGGGATGTCGGGGACCGGCGGGTGCAGGCGCAGGGTCTCGTTCACTACCGCTTCGGTGAGCGGGGCATGCTCGAGGTCTGCGAGCCCGTACCTGTCGGGGATGCCGCACAGCTCGTCGCGCACCCGCTCTTGCCACTCGGGATTTTCCGCCAGCTTCATCGTCAGCGATGAAAGCAGGCTGGCGGTCGTGTCGTGCGCCGCCATCACGAGGAAGATCATGTGCTCGACCACATCCTCGTCGGACAGGCTCGAATCTTCGGCTTGGCTCTCGACACACAGTTCGCTGAAAAGGTCGGTGCCGCCGGTCCTGCGGCGATCCGCGACCTGAGCGCCCAGGTGGCTTTTGAGATACTTGCGCGACTTCATCCCGCGCGAGAATTGCGTGCCCGGAATGTTGACCTGCGCCACGGCCACCGCCGCCTTGAGCATGCTGATCAGCTCGGCGTTGAGGCGCCGGATTTCCGCCGGGTCGCTGATTCCAAGAAAGGTCGAGGCCGCCGTTTGGAGCATCACCACCTTGATCTGCTGATAGGCCTTGATGCTGATGTCGCCGCTCCACCCGGAGACCTGCTGTTCCACGATCGTGCGAAGAGAGGTCAGGTAGTTGGTGAGGTTCTTGTGCGTGAAGGCGCGCTGGATGACCCGGCGGTTGCGAAGGTGGGCGTCGAAATCCTGAAGCATGAGTCCGCCGGCGAACAGCCGGGCGACCTGCGCCCATCCGTTGCGATTGGAGAATTCCTGATCGCGCGACATCAGCACGCGCTCATTGGCTTCTATTCCCAGCAGGAAGACGACGTCCTTAAAGAAGTAGTTGACGTTAACCACCGGCCCGTACCGCTCGTACAGGCGCAGGCTGAACGCTTTCGGGTCCTTCACCCATTCGAAGGTCGAGCCGAGGACAGGCAGCCCGTGGTGGCTTTGCCGGCCTTCAACGCGCAACGGTGACGAAGTGGCCATGAGGTTCCTCCTTACAAAGCTTGATTGAGCGGACTGCGCCCGGCGACAGCTGAAATGGCGGCCGCGTCGGGGAGGAGGGCGGCTCCTTCCGGACGTTTCGCCCGCCGCGACGCCGCGTCGAGCGCGCCGCTCTCTCTCCGGATCGCGTTGAAGAAGATTCGGCGGAAGGCGAGGGACGGGCCGTCTGCGGGGACGCTGACCGGGTTCTTGAGGCCGTGCGCCCGTGCGGAGGACAGCAGCTTCTCGACATGCCAGATATCCTCGCCGTTGAGCTTCCTCATCCACTTCCTGATGATCGCATCGATGAACGGGAATTTGGCGAAGGATCGGACATGCTCGCCGAAGAACCAGGTGTGCGTTTCGTCGGCGGGCGTGATCGCGACGAACCCGACCTGCTCATGGCCAGATAGGAAGCGGTCGTAGAAGAAGACGACGCCGCCCAGGTCGAACCGGAAATAGCAGCGGCTCCGATCAAGCTTCGTGACCTTCATCACCCGGCGGTGGAGGCCGAGCAGACCATCCGTCCCTTTGACCTCAGCGTGGATACTGTCCTCCGGCGCGAGCTGTCCCCAATAACCGCGCAGGTCGGGGTCGAACTTGATGATCTGCGGTGCGACGACCTCGGGCTCCCCGGCGAGCGTTCCGGGATGGATGAAAGGCGGATGGGTGTTGTCGATGGCGTTCTCGACCACGGAGACGAAGGGTGCCGCGGCGAGTACGGGTATGTCCTTCGTCCGGCGCATGCCGCGGCCGTAACCGGGATCGAGAAAGTCGTAGAAGGGCGGGGCGATCTCGCCAGGCGGAGAGTCGTCCATCCAGATCCAGATGATCTCCTGCTGCTCGACCACCGTGTAGCTTTGGACGCTGGCACCCCTCGGGATTTTCTGGCCCGGCTCTTGGGAGGGGATGAGCACGCAGGCGCCGGAGCGATTGAACTGCCAGCCGTGGAACGGGCACTGGACCTTTCCGTCCACCACCTTGCCTATTCCGAGGTCGGCTCCCCGATGCGGACACAATGCGTCGATGGCCGCAACCTTCCGGCTCGGATCACGGAACAGGACGATGTCCTTGCCCAGGATCCTGCGCTTGAGCGGCTCCCCCGCCGGGATTTCGTGGCTCCACCCTGCGGAATACCAGGCCTTCGTGGGAAAGGATCTCAGCGCGTTCATTTGAATACCCCCCGGTATGTACTCTAGGTTCCGTTGTGCCCACCTAAGCAGGCTGTTCGTCCCGCCGCTCCAAGAAAAGCAGAAAGGCAGTGAGGCACATGGTGTAGATGAACGCATAATGGTGCGTGATCATCCCGAACGTGGGAACTCGCCAATATTCGAAAAGCAGTCCGGCGAAAACGATGAAGGCAAGGAAGAGCATCGTAATGCTTATTCCGAGACCGAGAATGCCCGAACTCTTCTCGGTTTGAAAGGTCGCTGTATCGGCCTTCCTGAACTTCAGAAGCCTAGCGGAGCAGTAAAGGCAAAGCGCCCCCGTCGCGAGCTTTGACAGGTAGATGACGGCGAAAGCTAGGTGGGCGATGAGAGGCGAATGAATGCTTCGCCAGCTGGCATAGGCGACGTCTTTCGCGCCTTCCATGCTAAGGACGTAGCCGACCTGCTCGACCCCGGCAGAATAGTCCATGAGGTTGCCGAGCCCGCCAATCACGCCCCAGAGCCCGACGGAGGCCATCAGCATGATTTTCACGAAGCGGGTCATCCCTGCATCTCCGGGAGGGGCGTCGCAGCGTTTGCGAAGTCGCTGCGCCGCTCAGCATCCCCTTCGGGCGCCGACTCCCTGAGTGTGGCTCCGAATCGAGCGGCGAGATCGAGGGCTCGCTCGGGATCAATCAGCGTTTCGGGAAGCTGCCACCCGGACGTTTGGGATTCGCCTGCGTCGACAAGTGCCTGCGCCACAGCGACGAGGCCGATGCCGGTGAGATGGGCTTGGCCTTCCGGATCCGACAGCACCGCCCGCACCTCGAGCTGCTGGCCGTCATGGCCGATCCCGTCCAGCTCGAAATGGACCTCGTGGGATGCGCGGCCGCCGGCGGCGCTCCCCTTGGATTGGCCCACTCCGATGTCGAACCTCACGTTCCTGGCGCCGGTGACGGCTCCCAGGCTGACCGTGTCGAGCACGCCCATAGGGATGGCTTGGAAGGGCTCCGCACCGTGACGCTCCACCGTCCTTACGGCTGGGCGGGCTTCAACCCACAGCCACAGCCCGTTCTCCCGGATCAGTGCCCGGCTCATATATTCGCCCGTATCCTCAGTGGCCATCGTGCCCATCGGATCGGCTCTGTCGTAAAGCGCAGCTATTCGGATGTCGGAGACCGTTTTGAAGCGCCGGGCCAGCATGCGAGCGGCGCTGGTGGCCATTCCCGCCTGCCAGTGGCCAAGCGTCACGACTGGGGAGCCCGAACTTGCGCTGCGGACACGGAACAGCATCGGAGCGACGGTGTCGGGGGACTGGGTGATGCCGACGAAGCCGATGCCCCTGGCGAGAGCGCCGTCAAGCAGGTGGCCCTTGGGATCTTTCAGCACCGCAAGGATGAGGTCGTATTCGTCGAGCACTGCCGTGATCGACGCCTGATCCGAGTTGTTCAGGTAGTGGCATTGAGCACCTATCTCCCTGGCCAGCGGCTCACCGCGTTCGGGATTGCGCCCGGCGATACCCAGGCGTCCTTCAAATCCCGCTTTCCTTAAAAGACGTGCGGCATTAGACCCGACGACGCCATAGCCGCCGGCTACCAATATTCGGCTGATCACCTGTGTTCCCCTGCCAGAATCGTATGCCAAATAGGGCACAAAGTAAGGGCGATTGACAAGTATAGCAGGCACATAGCTTCAGACTGTTGCATCCGATCCGGACGGATGCCGGGTGTGGCTGCGAGGGGCGCTGTAGTTTGCGTTTTGTTGCTGCGTCCTAATCGCATCCATAAAGTCCGCCCGACGGCAACGGAGAGTCGGCTAAGCTGGTCTTGGCCTAGGGCGTGATTTAGGGAGCGTGACGCGCTGACCTGACGCGAGCGGAAGGTCGCGGATCGGAAGGTGGCTGCGCTACGCGGTGCTTCGGCCCTTGAAATCGGCTCGTGTTCCGGTTATGTGCCAAAGTGGCGCTGCGGCCTTCGGGTAGTGGTGGCCGGCTCGACGAAAGGGAAGGAACTGCGCGCTCGCAGTCCCCCGGTCATCGTCGGGTGCTAGGCCGGGGGACTGTGAGCGCCGACCCGGTGTTGCTTCACTTGGACGAGAACAAAGGACCCACCCTCGCGGCATCTGGTCGCCGTCAGGGTGCTGCGCCGGCCGAAGGTTCAGGACCTTCCCGGCTGCTATCGGATCCGAACGCGGTGGTCGTACCTCCACCAGGCGTTGGGTCCTCCTCCGAAGCTTCGGAGTCGACCAGGGAGCCGGCCTACGGCCGCAGGACGCCAACTTCACTGTTGGCGCGCGTTCCCCCAGTTGTGCCGGCAGATCCAGGTACGCCGGAGGGCACTTTGCTCACGCCGCGGGAAGTGGCGGCTCGTCTGCGCCTCGAGAGTGTAAACGAGGAGCGCTGGGTTCGCAGAGCCTGCCAACAGCACGGCGTAGCCATGACCCGCGTGCGCGGCCGCGTTCGCCTCACCGAGGCGCAATTTAGGCACCTTCTGGAAAGCATGACATGCTCACCCTCCGTCAGCGCGGCAAAGCGCGCAACTGGTACATCCGCGGCACGATCACGTTCGGTGGCCGTGTCATTGACGTCCAAGAGTTCAGTTCAGGCACAAGTCAAAAAGCTGCTGCGGAGTACCTGAAGTCGCAGAAGGAGCAGGAGCTGGTAGAGCAGCTCATGTTCGGGCCACGCGCGGCAGCGGCGCGGGCGACGGTGGCCGATGCCTTGAGCAGTTATCTCTCGAAGCCCAAGCGGCCCGGCTCGTCAGATCTGCTTAGGGTGGGCAAGCTGAACGAGCTTATCGGCGACATGAGTCTTGCCGATCCCCTGGCAGCCTGGCGGCACTTTCAGGATCATTACCTAGCTGGCTACGCTCCTGCCGGTCAGGACAGGTATAGGTCGGTCTTGCAGTCGGCGATCAACGTCTACAACGCGCGTCTCGGGCTGGCGGCGGTAAGGATCCCGTCGATCCCGTTCCAGAATGAGCGGATCCGTTTCCTTAGTCTTCAGGACCGGGATCGGCTGCTCGACAGCTACGCGCCGCATGTTCGTGCAATCGCAACGGTGCTCGCGTTTCAGGGGCCACGGACGCAGGAGGCGCTCCAGCTTCCGTGGGGCGCCGGCGGAATCGACATGGATCACGGAACAATCTTCTTTTCAAAGACCAAGAATGGCTCTCCTCGCAGCGTGCAGATGCATCCGAGGGTCGAGGCGGTTCTGCGGCCTTTGTGGGAGGCTCGTAGCCGGCCGTCGTCCGGACATGTGTTCCTGAACCGAGTCGGGAAGCCTTACACGGATACGCGCCAGCTTGTGATCCAAGGCGGCAATCCCCTCGCCAAGGTCCATGCGACTGCGTGCAAGCGGGCGAAGATCGAAGATTTCACGGTGCACGATTGGCGCCATCACTGGGCGAGCCGGTGCGTCATGGCTGGCATCGACCTCGTGACCATCATGAGAATGGGCGGCTGGAAGTCGCTGCGGATGCTCCAGCGCTACGCCGCTGTCGACGTGACGCATATGAAAGAAGCGGTGCTGAAGTTGCCCTAGGTCGAGCGAGTTTCATGCGCTTTTGGCACGCTGCAGCTCCCCTTTTTATTTCGGCCTTTGAGCACTTTGTTCGAGTGCGTGATCGTCAGCGTCAAAGCGCGAGAACCCCCAGCTAGGCCGGGAAGTTGAAGGTCGCGCCCGGCTGGTGCCAGAAGGCGGCATCGCGGCGTGCCTTGATCCCGAGGATGACGGGCGACTGGTCGCTGGCGGAAGCGCTATTTCCGATCGAAAAGTCGTCCGAACTCGCGGGTCAGGCGCTGGAGAAGCTCTGCATTCGCCTTGTAGGCGATCACCTTACCTTCACGCGTTCCCTCCACCAGCCCGGCCATGGCAAGGGTCTTGAGGTGGGCGGACATCGTGTTTTGCGCGACCTCCAGGCGCCGCGCTATCTCTCCGGCGGGTAATCCGTCCGGCTCCGAAAGGAGGATTGTAACGGCCCGTAATCGAGCCGGCTGGGCGAGCGCGGAAAGGCAGCTGATCACCTGTGACGGCTCCATGGGCGCGAGTTCGAACGATAATTTGGTAGCGGTCAAGCTGCAGTGTCCTCTTTTATTCATATCAACGCATCGCGAAGTGTTGATTTGTTTACTCAAGCACCCTACATCGTCCGTATGAGGCGATGCAGTGACCTACATTTTTGGAGGGGCGAACGGACGCAACGCGCGAGAGCTTTTGCTGAGCACCTTGCTGTTCCCGCACAGGCAGCGGAGGCTGCACCGTGATTGTCGAGGGCTTGGTCAATGTACCCGTTGGCATAGAGGACATTGCTTGCGTGCTCGCACGCCACCCCGACTTCCGCGTCCTGCGGCGGATGCCGCAGATGGATCGCGAAGAGACGGGAGAATTCAGATGGGGTGTGCTCACAGGCGTCTGCCTGGATGTCGAGACGACTGGTCTTGATCATGGTGAGGACCGCATCATCGAGCTCGCCATGCAGCGCTTCCGGGCTGATGAGGAGGGCCGCATCGTTGAGACCGGCCGGCCGCGCGCTTGGCTTGAGGATCCCGGGGTTGAGGTCAGCGCCGAAATCACCCGGGTCACGGGGCTTCGGGCGGAGGATCTGAAGGGCAAGGCGATTTGCGACGCCGAGGCGTCGACGATCTTGTCCTCCGTGGACGTCATCATCGCTCACAACAGCCGCTTCGATCGCCCGTTCGTTGAAGCGCGGCTGCCGGGCAGTCTCGGTCGGCCTTGGGCGTGTAGCCTAGACGGAGTTGACTGGGCGGCTGCTGGCTTTGATGGCCGTACGCTGTCGCAGTTGCTCTCGCGGATGGGGTGGTTCTACGAGGCCCATCGCGCGACCGCCGACGTCACCGCTCTCCTGCATTTGCTGGATCATCGTCTGCCGGCCGGTGAGACGGTGCTGAAGCAGCTCCTCGAGCGGGCAAAGCGGGATACCTGGATCGTCGAGGCTGTCGGCGCGCCGTTCGAGGCGAAGGATAAGCTGAAGCGCCGCGGCTACCGCTGGAACTCGGATCGGCGTGCCTGGTGGATCGAGGTCGATGATCAGCAGCTACAGGCGGAGGCCGAGTGGGTGACGATCCACGCTTATTACGGAACTCAGAATCCGCAGACGACCCGGATCGACTGGACGAAGCGCTATGCCGCGTTCTGATCATAGTGGGCCGCAGCTTGAGCTCTACAGCACCACCGTCGCGGTGGGCGCTCCAAATGGAATGCTGACTATCTTTCACGCGATGCTTGCATCTGGGCCCGAGCAGGTGCTCGCCAGGATCGCCGAGCGGCTTGGAACGCCCATCACTCAGCTCGTGGCCATCGAGCGCGGCTTTGATCCGGCCAATCCGTTCGCCCAAATGCTTGTTTCCGACGAGATGCGAAAGCTCCTTTGCGAGGTTGCCAGCGATCCAGGCTCACCGTTGATTCAGGGCTTCGAGCTTCTTCTCGATCATAGGCTTGGGGGCGCAGGGTAGAGGGTATGGGATTTGAGCGTTCTCGTTCAGAGTTAGAATTAGCCAGGCGGCGGCGGAGGCGCGTCGGGGCCTTCCACGACGTCCAAGAAGTCCATGACTTGGTAGTACCCGTCCTCGTCCAGATCGCTCACGCCCAGCTCGACAAGGGTGTCGAGAGTTCGTCCAATTACGCTCACGAAATCGAGGATTTGTACGGCCGGCGACGTGAGCGAACCGCTACCCGTCAGCCACGACGTGATTTCACGACCTTCGACGATCTGGACGCGTTCAAACTCCCCGGTAGGGCGGCCAGGCCGGCTCAAATCCTCAAGTCCGGCCGGGAAGATCACAGCGAAAGGCCGCTTGTAGCGTCTTTTTGGGGTGCTCCTGGAGCGTCTGGTCTGCCGTTCCGGGTCGCTCGCGATCCATGTTCGCCATCCCAGCACAAGCATGCGTCTATAGAGAGGCCAATTTGCGGTGACCATCTGAACGGTGGTCAACGGCGGAATTCGCAGGCGGAGAAGCTCGAAAGCGAAGATCAGGGCGAATGTGGCTTCAACGTCGTAAATGGCCCGTGGTCCGCGGCCGACGTTTACATTCGGCGGAAACTTCGCCCGTTGAAAATGATTGAGCCGCCCTTTGAGTGCGATCGTCTTCTTGGGGACAACGCCGTGCAGGCGTTTCAGGAGAGACTCGATCTGTCCATAGGTGAGGTTCATCGTCTCGCACGCTCCGCTGGTGCGCCAGCGGATACACGCCTGGTACGACGTCGGCGAGGGGTGCTGGCATCCGCCGGTTCTGGTGAAGTTCTTGTATGAGCAGGGCGCTGGCTTCTCCTGAGCGGAATGTCGGGTGTGTCCTCGATGTCGAATCCGTTCTTGATCCCGATGTTTTTGCCTTGGTCAGCAACAAGACCAACGGAGGGTATAATAGAAGCGCGCTTCAGCGGACAGTTTGCGCGAGCGTTTTGACCTTCGCCGAGGACGAGCCGCACGGCGATCTGGAAGTGCTGGGAATTCAGACCTTCCACCTAGGCCTTCTTTCAGAGGTCGAGCTTCTCGCGGCAATCGATATTTGCTTGCCCGATCCGGGCAACAAAGGTGCCCGCTTAGTTACCTATAATGGCCGGGCTCATGACGTCGTGGTGCTTCGCCAGCGCGCCGAGCGGCTCTGGCTGTTCAATCTTCAGCGACTGCGGGGTTGGGACATCGAGCGCGATCGGCATGTGGACCTGATCTACCATTATGGGCAGCATTCCCAGAGGCGTCCCTCGTTGGCGGATGTCGCGGCACTTTTGGGAACTAGCATCAGGACGCTCGCCTGTTCCCAGAACATCGCGGCCTCGGCCCGTGCCCGCGACTGGGATCCCGTCGTCCGGCGCAACCAGGTTGACGTCGCTGCGACTTTCCTTGCCTACGGCCATGCTCGGGCTTGGCAGCGCGGTTGCGCGCGGCCGGCGGCGTCTGCATGGGTAAGTTTGGCGAACTGGGCTCGCGGTTTGAAGGAACGGTCGAGCCACTTGGGCGACTTCAGCCACCATCAGCTTGTCGATCACGCCACAGTCAGGCTCAGCGCATCCAAGGATGGGCGAGAGCCATGTGGCTGTGGGGCGGTCGCCGGATGAGCTACCGACTCGAATGGGGGCGGCCCTGCCAAGAGCTTCTCGCCGTTCGGTACTGGCGCCGTTTTGATGAAGCGGCGGCAGTGCGCGAGGCGGCGATAGAGATTTCGGTGAGCGATTCCTCGTTGCTGTTGAGGCTGGTGATTTACAAAGCCTCGCCGAATTCCGCGCTTGGTATCATCGATATTGAAGAGTGCTTTCCCGATCTTGGAGCGTTGCGGGCATGGGTGCCCGAGGCGAGGCTGCCCTGTTCCACTTTGGGTTCGGCCGCTTGGCGCCGTGATCCCGCTGAGACAGAGCGCCTGGGAGAGCGGTTGCTCGCCTCCGTTCGTGCCGTCGGCGATTGGGGTGCTCAGAACGGGCTTCTGTCGGAGGATGCCGTACGCATCCTCTGTGGGACGGCTGCGGCCCACTTGGAGGACGGCCGTCCGACCGCCACCACCTGATGTTGGGCCATTTCATTCAAGGCGGCGGCAACGTCTTGTCTGAGGCTGAAGGTGCGCCTGGCCAGGATATGCTCGTTCGCCCGCGCGAGGGCGGTTGTGAGCTCGCCGAGTGCCGCCTCAAGGTCGGCGATGCGTTGGACGATGGCACGGCGGCCGAGACGACGGGCGCTCGCGGGGATATGCGACGGCTCGTGTTCAAGCTTCCCGTTCGCTCTAGCAACGAGCCGGGCGCATTCGGGATTTTGGTAGAGGGCAGAAAGGCTGACGCCCTTGCCACCGGGATCGGCCCTCCGCGATGCCGTCACGATGTCGGGTCTGCTGAATCGTGTGGCCCCGCAGTCCCGCAGGAGTGCGATGGCTGCTTCGACAAGGGTCTTTGAGCGAATTCGGCGTCGGATTTCGGAATCTGCGAAGCGGGCGAGGCTGCCCGTTGGCAGAGCTGTGTATTCAGATCTGGGAACGACAAGTTTGAAGCCGATCCGGGCAGCTTCGCTCTCTAGTTCTGAAGCTTGACCCATTCGCCGTCCCCAGGCCCGTTCTTGGCGCTGCAAGCGCTTCCACAGCGCGGTCATTGAAGAGTTGCGCAGGTACCGAGAGCCTTTCTGGCGTGACCTGCTCATGGCTCGCCTCCGGCACTGTCGGTGGTCGCTTCCGCTTCGGCTAGTCTGAGGGAGAGCTCTTTGATTTCGCTGCGGCTTCTTTCGATGGCGTCGAGGTCGCCCTCCTTTGAGTGGAATTCGAGCAGGGCGCTTTCACGGCGCAGTTCGTAGGCGGTCTGCTCGGCCAGCGGTCGGTCGGCGGCGTGAAGCCGCTCCCGGAGCTTTAGTTCTCGCTCAAGTAGGAAGGCTGCGTGTTGAGCGCTTTCGGCGGCCCGCTGCGACGGCGTGTCTTGTCCATAGGCTTCGTTAACCGCGACGCATTTGTGGTTCATGATCTGCATCCGCTCGGCGGCGGAGAGCCGGCCTCGCTTCGCAAGGCTGTTGAAGAGGTGCCGGAAGTCATGAGGTTTGACGCCGTGCCAGCCGAGGTACAGGAACCTCAGGAAGAGGCACAGGCTCTGGTGCGTGAGGATGCGTCCGGGGGCATGGAAGATATATTGAGCGGGCGGCAGTTTCTTGAGGTGTTGACACGAAACGCCCGGGGTGACGACTGGAATGGCTCCTCCGTCGTGCCAGTAGTCGCTCAGCTTTTCCCACATTTCCATAAGGAGGGTCATGGTGGAGTCGAGGACATGATATTCTCTTGGGGTGAACTCGCCTTTGGCGATCGCATCAAAGGACCAGATCGTGAGGTTGAGCTTTTCATCGAAGCGCTCTCTGAGCTTCCCGGGTCCAAGTTGTATCTGCACTAACTCGTGGTAGCGTGCGCCTGTGTCCAGGAGAACGCACGATGCCGTTTGAGCGATGTGGAGGGCGAGCGCGAACTCTCGCAGCGGGAGGAGGGTGGTGCTGAGATATTTCTGGGCGGCGCGAGCCACCCTGGCCGGCGCTTTGTGGAAGTAGGGAACGCCCGGCAGCTTTCCAACTAGAGTGGTATGCAAATTTAGGCGGGATTTCGCTTCGAATCGGGCTTGCATCTGCTCGGCATCCAGTTCGACGCTATTGCTGAAGAGATTGCCCAAGGTTGCCTCGACGACGATTGGAATCTGGACTTTTCCGTTTGGAATGTCCGGAGTAACGCCGATCCAGCGTATTGCGAAGGCGGCGCGCCCGCTTGTCGGAGTGTTGTTGCGGACGTCCCATCTGCTGGTGGTCCGGGCATCCTGCTTCGTCTTTATGGCTAGTTCGCGCAGCAAATAATCCCATGTGTACAGCTCGACATGAGCAGACTGCCGGACGCGTTGGAAGCCTTCGTTGATGAGCCGGGTTTCATAGGGGATTGATATCGGTACCGGGCCGGATGGCATTTGGCCGCTGGCGAGGATTCGGTCGATTTCCTTATCTACGCAGGCGAGTAGGTGTTGATGCTCTTCCAGCCGTGTGCGGCCGACAAGTTGGAAGGCGTCGGGATTGTCGAGGATTTTCTCGATGCGCACCTGCTTGTTGTGCGCCCACTGGGCGCGCTCGCGGGAATAAGCCGCGTTAACGGCCTTCCGAAGCTCTGCGTAGCCCCGCGGGAGGACCGGCCTGAAGCGTGCAAAGTCGGGAGCTCGGCCGGAGATGTCGAGATCTGAGAGGAACTCGTTGAATTTCTCGTGGATCCAGAAGTAGGTCCAGGCTGTCCCAATTTCGCGCCATCCAAGATGATGGCCCGTTTTCCACCCAGGCCCGAGAGCAAGGAGGAGAGCCTCTCTCACATGGTCCGGATCGCGAAGGTTCAATCCCCCCGCTGCGGCGCATAGGCGCCTTGTGGCTGTCAGCGCCGTTCCCAGCATAATAGGGTCTCGGTTCTGCTGGATATACCAGTAGGTGAACATGGTCATTGAAGTTAGAAGCGTGTCGTCGGTCAGCAGGTTCAGAAGCGAAAAGAACTTGGGGTGAGGGCGCTTCTCGAGCCCGCGCGCTTTGGGATCGAAGTGCGTGCCCGGGAGGGTTTGCACGATTGGGTCAACCCGGGCGAGCACCGCGAGCTCTTCGTTGTCACCCTTTTTGAACCTGAAACGAGTTCCGGGTGCGTAGCGGCAGTTCAGTCCTCTCGCTTTGGCTTGCTCTTGGAAGATGGGGCGAGCGACGGCAGTGAATCCCACCAGCTGGCAAAACGCCTGTGAGGTCGGGATGATGCGGTTTCGTTCCAAAAAGTCGAAGGCATCCTCAATGATTGAATCAGGGAGTCTAGGCGGTTTCAGAAGCCGGCGAGCCAGGAGCCGGAATCGTTCGAAATCCTCGACGGTGACGCACTGGCCGGGGTTGTCGAAAAACTTTCGGGTGAGCGTGACAAGCGTCTCTCCTTCCGGAACTCGAACCGCGCTGACGGCACCGTTTGCTTTTTCGCCTTCGAGAATGCCGAGGCCGACGAGATTGGCGGCTATGTAGTGCGTGCATCCTAGCAGCTCGGCCGCTTCCTTCAGCGGGTAAAAGCCGGCTTTGGGATTGTCGCGGCGTCTCATTGATCGCCGGATCATGAGCGTGCCTGCAGCCGCATCATCTTGTCGAAGTTGTAATTAGCTGCCCGAGGGCGCGCCGGGGCTTGTCGGAGGAGCGTCTCCGGGGACTGGGCGGCGGCAGCGAGATGCTTTTCTCTATCAGCCGCGAATGCGGCGGCTGTGGCCGCGCTCTGCGCAAGGTTGTGAGGCGCACCGTAATATTCCAGCATCTTGTCGGGCCACCTCCAGCCCATGTGCACCGCGAATTTAGCTTTCTCACGTTCCTTTTCGGCGCGAGAGATGGGCTTGGCTTCCACCCAAGCGATAAAATCGTTGACGCCGGCGATCCTCAGAGCGTGGGTGACCGTGTGAGCCAGATCACCGGTCATAGCGGGCCGGAAATGGTAATCGACGAGCCCTGAGTAGGTGTAGAAGCCACCCCGATGGCTGGGGAACAGGGGTGTTTCGCTCATTTGAAGCCGGCCCACGGGGGTCCGTGAGAGGCGCGAATATTCTTCCCGATCGAGGCCGTTGGGATCCTTGCGGTCATGGTCAAACCAGTGGATCATCCGGGCCCACAGCGGTGCCGTCATGAGCTGTGTCTTGGTGCGTTGAAAACCGTCTCCTTTGTTGGGAGTGGCGATGGCGAGATCGAAGCCTGACTGTGCCCAGTCCCAGACCGAGAGGCGTGCTTGTTCGCTTACTCGCGCGAGCCCGACGGCCATTAGCTCGAACAGCATATTGACGTGAGGAGGGCAGGTTGTCCGGATAGCGGCGAGAACCTGTGCGACGTCGGCGGGTTTGCGGGTAGTCCTGACGGATCCGGTCACGATCTTGGGCCGGAAGAGGGAGACTGTGTCGCCTCTCTTTTCGGGAAGGCGGGTGACAAGTGGATTGTAGAGGGCGACGCCAGCTTCTCTTGCGGCATCGTAAAGGTGGGAGGCGGCTGCAAGTCCGGTGACGACTTCGCCATGCAGGTGTTCCGGCGGTGTGACGACGTAGCATAGGAATTTCGGGCGCCAGATCAGCCTGCAGCCGAGAGCTTCCAGCATGCCTCGCCATAGGTGCTTGGAGAGGTGCGGAGGGGACCAAGCGTCGACTTCTGCCTGGGTTTGCTGGGCCACTAGCTCGAGTGCCCCGAACAGCGCGGCGCCTTGCCGAAGGTATTTTTTCGCCGAGGTGACGGCTACGAAGTTGTCGAGGCCGCGGGCTCCTTGGGTGAGCTGAATGCTTAGTTTGTTCCCGATGAAGACGTGCGGCCGTGCGTCCGGTCCGCGGACGATGTCGACGTTTGCAAGGAGGTTCTGCATAGCGACAATATATGTATTATCGTCCTGCGTGTCCACCTTTCGTTCTGGACTAGCCGCAGAGGCTGCTCCCGGCCCCGTTTTGTTGCACTCAAATGTCGCGGTTTAACGGGACCTGGGCAGATGAAATTGGTTGGTCGCAGAAAAGTACAGTTTCCACGACGGCGTATGTTGGCGGCGACAGCCAGTGAAACGTGGGATTTCTCCCGTTTTGCGAGCTGGTTCTAGTGCAATAATCCTCTGAAAGGGGAGCAAGGGCTTTGATCCGAAATCATTGCGATCAGGTGCAGGAACGAAGCCGATGCCTCATACAAAGAGGACCACCCGCCACTGATTCGGCGGCGGGGGGGCGGACGAGACGGGCTCCTCCGCCAACGCCATTTCTGCCAGCTACATCCGAATGCGGCGGGGCGCCGCGAGGTCCTGAGCGGCTCGGCAAGTTCGACGACGGAGAATGTCGATATTGGCGGACCGGCAGGGAACGACGGGCGTCGTCCCGACGGTGCCGCGGCTGCTGTGGGGCCGAGTGGGCCGTTAGACCTCTTAGACTAAGGTGATCCTTCTCTGAGCCGGCGTGCGCCTACCTTCCGCGTGTCCGCAGAGCAGTGCTAGAGAAGCCCAAGCTTCCGTAAGCTGCGGAATTCTCCACTTGCGAAAATTAGGTGATCAACCAGCTGTATCCCTAGGTTCCGCGTCGTTTCTGCCAAGGCCCTCGAAGCCATCAAATCAGCCGCGCTGGGGGAGGGGTCGCCGCTCGGATGGTTGTGCGCAATCACGACAGCATTGGCGCCTAAGCGCAACGCATCTTCAACGATTGAGCGGATCGGAAGGTTGGCCCCATCGGCTTCTCCCGCTTCGAACTGCTCAACTGCGATAAGCCGCCTGTCGTTCTGGAGATAGGCGACGGCGATGTGCTCCAGCTCGGCACCTGCGAAAACGGGTTTGAAAAGTTCAGCGGCCTCCTTGGCCGAATGGATGATCACGGCAACCGTGCCGTGGGACATATCCGCGCAGGCATCTTCCGCAGCCGACCGCCCCACCGAGCTAAGCTGCAGCGCAGCAGAAGCTTGGGAGCGACTTCCTCGACCTTACCGTAGCGGACGCACTCATCAATCATGGCTGTTCCATAACATAGCAGGGGCCCGTCCGGAACGAGCCGATCCGATCTCTAAAGGCTCGGTCGCTGCTCGGCCTGCAACTCGGACTCACCAGCCTTATCTGCAGTTTCACCTGCTTCCGACTTTAATCCAGAGCCCGGGAGCCGCCAGCTATGTCCTGGTCGGCGAGCGGCACCCCAAACGCCAGCATCAGAAGACGGGAGGTGCGGCTCAGGTAGAAGGACGGCCGCACTTCGGCTTGCCGAACGAGAAGCACAAGCGTAGCTTGGGCTCGCCACCGGAGTCTTGAACAGCTTCGGCGGTGCACCACGAGTGCCGAGCACGGTCCGCTCATGTCGGGCGGCCCACGAAATACAATAGCCTCACGGCGAATACGTGGGGCGACCTGCCTCGTGCTCGGTCGTGTTCAACCACCCGGCTCCCGGGTGGCGGTGCTGAGCGCGGCTGGGGCTATTAGCATAGAGGCTCTGGTCCATTCGCCCCTTTTGGGGCTGCCTCCCGCTGTCTGCCGGGGGCGTAACGATGGGGACCGTGGAATGAAGATGATCGCAGCATTGATTGGAGCAGCCGTTACGGCGAGCGCGTTCGCCCAGGCGCCCAGGGACGCTCCGCAAACGAAGGTCACAGCTCCTTGGAAGATCGGAGGAGTTGGGCTTGGAATGACGCCCGCGGAGGTTGCCGTCGCCGTGCAGTATGATGGCTATAAGCTGTTCCGTCGTTCCCAGGGCCGATCGTGGCAGAGCCAGGTGGCGAACGAAGTCATGAACCTGAGATCGGTTCGAATCCCCGCGGGACCGCAGGTGATCACAAAGGAGTATTACCAAGTGGGGCAGGAACAGCTCCAGGTCACCTACACGGCGGGGAGAATGGGGCCTTACGTATCGGAGATCTACTACTTCATCGACTCCGACGCGATTGAGACGGAACACCTGAGAAGGGCCGTCCTGGCCAAATATGGAAAGCCGTCTCTGCGATGGGAGCTGGAACTGCTCTATTGCACGTCTCAAGAGCGGGAGTGCGCACGCACTGGCAGTTTAGTGACCAACCAGCTTCCGAACATGACGGTGTACCTCGTATGGGCATCCAAGCGCGTATTGCAGCTCCGCCAGGGCGAGCGCGCGGATAGGGTCTATTGGGCGGCCGTGCGAGCGGAGGCCGAGCGGCTTTACCCGGCGCAGACAAAGCCCGCCATCTGATCTTGTGCAGGAGATGTGGCCATGGGGACGTCCCTCTCGGTAGCGGATAACCCGGCATCGCAGATGGTTCACGAAGCAAACGAGGACGTGCATCGCTGTGTCGAGCATCAGGAGTGGCTCGAGCGGGTGGTGCCCAGACTAGTCTTCTGGGGGATATCCGGCACCGGGGTCCTGATGCTGTTGAGCGAATACAGTTGGAAGGTGACTGCCGGCGTGCTGGTCGGCGGCGCGATCATACTGTTTGTGGCGAAGCTGGCTGTGGGGATTGCACACAGCCTTGTGCTTGAGCCCAGCCGGAACCTGCGCTTCCGATCGGCAACGAAGAAGCTAGCTTCCAGGCTGCGGAACGTCGCCGAACTGACCTCTGCCCCTTGCACTTGGTATATCGGCGCACCCGGAGCGTTTGCTCTCACGAGGGAAGGCGAGCTACTCCTTGTGGAACGGTCCAGCCGCTACCAGACTCTTCAACTGGCGCCGGACCAAATTGCTGGTGTATCGGTGGAGCGCCAGCGCAGGCAGGTCACGCAAACCCGTCATAGCGGCCGCTCGGTGATCGGCGGCGTGGGTGGCGGCTTCTTCGGCGGCTGGGTGAGCGGTGGCAGGTCAACATCAGTTTCGCACGACATCGAAGAGGCGTACTTGGAGATTGCCTACCAGCTCGAACCTAACGGCTTGGTTGAGGTTGCGGTGGTCCCGTTTGGCTCGGATCGTTGCGGAGCTGACGCAGCTTGCGCGATGATAGCAAGGCTGCACAACTGAAGGGAAGCGTGCTTTGATGAAGGAGAGACGTGCGGCGGTTCGCGGTGAGCCCGCGCAGGCCGCACTGCGAGCGTTACGCGATGAGGCGGCGAGGGTGATGATGGCTTTGGACGATGTTGGCCTTCACGAGGCCGCTGCACACGTTTCCATGTCCCTGCTGTCGATCGACGAGGCGGCGGCGTCGACGCTCGCTCCACGGCCAAAAGCTTCCGTCCACTAAATCCTGCTGCCGAAGCGTCGCCTCGCCGTTGGCCTTGAGGGCAATTTGGAGGATTTTGGCTTGTTCGCCGGCGTCTCAGAGTGCCGCAGGCCCTGATGGAACCCTGGCGAGCCACAGCGTCGCATGTGGCTCCGAGGTGGTCATCCCGGGTCCGGTTCGCGCTTTCGGTCGCAAGATCTTGTGGAGCGAGGAGAAAGTCGCTGGTGCAGTTAACCAACTTCCGATCCCAATGCGACGGCGGCTGCACTGAACAGGGCGCTTCGGGCCCCATAATCGGCCCTCGCGCGAATGCAGAGCCGACCGCGCACTGATCGCACGGCCGTGAGAGTTCTGGCGGCTTTGCTACGCTGACCTGCCAGCCTAGCCTAGTAGCCTCCCTACTTTAGAACAGAAGCTCCGATCGGTGCCGGTGCGCCCTCAAGGCATGACCCTGCGCGCTCACATCAAGGGTTCGTGAGGTAGGTTCAAGACGACGAGCGTCAGTAGAGAAAGGCTTGTGATGCAGAAAGCCAACTTGCGGATAACTCCGCCGACGGACTCTACCTTGATTGTTAAACCTATCGCGAAAGTAGTGATGAGAACATTTATTAATATTACTGTAGACGGATTTAACCCGATGTTAAGATTTTCAACCATATTTCCTTACTCCATGACGGAAAACTTCTCTACAGCGCAGTTTCTTACGGTAATAATCGCGATTGCGGTTGGCATCACAGGCTGGGTGACGGCTCTTCTGACTAACCGAAGATGGCACGCTGAGCAGGCCATGCTCGTAATTCGGGAGATCAAGAGCGTTCCATGGGGGGGATACAAGTTTGTCATCGAGAACGTCGGCATTCGTGCGGCGCTCAACGTCTCGACAGGCGACGGGACTGTGGTGTCAGGCGGTCTTCGGAGCGGTGAACAAGTTACGGTGAAGCTAAGGGGGGCGCGCCCTATAGATCTCTTTTTTAGAGACGCCGACGGGACGGAATGCCACCTACGAGAAGTGATTGGGTTTGCGGGAGGAATACCCTATATCGCCCCGGCACCGAACCCTGATGCTATGAGGCGCATATTTATCAAGACTGGCCTTTTGGCTGCCGGACGATATTAGCGTCGGTGACGGAGTAGCGGCGACTTACACTGATTGAACGTGCGCAGTCCTTGGAGTGCAGCGCGGCAAGGCGGGTCGCGAGTAGATCATGCCTTGGAGGCACAGACCGTGCGCGCTCACGATCACCTGCGCCGCGTGGCTGTCCGCGCGTCCTCCCACGAGTAATAGGCCTCAATGAAACCACTTTCGAAAAAGCGAACGGCAATCGTTTGCGCGGGGGTCTCGAGCCCGAGCCGCGACGCGGCGCCGGCGAACAGCTCGTGGGCACCTTGCTGGACTGTGCGGGTTAGCCGAAACCCCTTGCTTGAGTGCTTATACAAAGCGGCGACGAACGGGTTATTCATGTCGTTGGGATCACGAAACCACATTCCGCCCTCGCGGAAACCCTCTTTGAGCGGCTGCGCAATCCGTGCCGGGAGCCAAGCCGAATCGTCCGCCAGAAGCCATGCGAGGCAATCGAACGTCGAGTGCGAGCGCCGCGAATAATGATAGTCGTGGGCGTGGACGAAGGAAAAGGCTAGGTGCCGCTTGGTAAGGTTGCCGAGCTCCGGATGCCGCCAGGCGATCAGCTCTCCGCAGGCTGGGGCAGCGCCATCGACTGTCCCCCAGCCGCCATAGCCGATGCTCTCATAAGCGTCCTTACGTGGCTTATCGAGCAGCGCGTCGAACACATCGGCCAGCCCTTGATCGAAACCGGGGAGGGTCAGTTGCGGCGCGTACATAGCGAGAGTGCCGGGACTTTGCCGCACGGTCTCGATCATGCCCGGCATGCTGCGCAGGAAGTCGTGGATCGCATCGGGGCGCGTCAGCTGGCAAAGCCCCTGCTCCTCCGCCGCATAGCACCAGTCGAGCTGCAGCGTCGTAGAGGCGAGGTTCAAGCCTTTTTCATGGGTGTTGCGCTCACGTCCGAATGGCAGCGGAAAGATCCAGCGCTGCGAGCCATCTGGATCGGTGAAGATCGATTGCTTGAGTTCAGCTAGATCGATCCACCAATTGTCCGCAATCGAGGGTGTATCGATGCCCAAACTGATCAGATAGTCGCGCGCAACCACCAACGGGCTTTCGATCGGTCGGACGGTCTTGAGCAAACTCTCGACCACCGCTTCCAGGCCAAGGTTCGAACTCGTCGCAAAGATATCGGCCAATGGCGGCGAGTGCGAAATGACCTCGTCTCGGTCGATGTCGTGCCAGACGGGCAGGACAATATTGCGAGTGCCCGCCATCTCGCGAGCCACCAGGCCCCCAAGTTCGCGCCTGGTCCAGCGCTTGCGGAAAAAGGCGGGCGACACAATGACGATGCCGAAATCGGACCTGGCAAGACCCTCATCGATTGTCTCGCGCAAGCTGTCGCCGACGTTCAAGCTAAACTCGTCGTACCAGACTTCGACATGGCGCTCGCGCAGGGCCAGCGCGAGCGGACGGGCGATGGCCGCCTTGTCCTCGCTTGCGTGGCAGATGAAGGTGCTCGGCACGGACGGTTCCTCGGTTCGGCCTCATGGTCGGCCCCCGCACGCGGCGGCTAGCTAAGGCCTTTCCACGGTTACTGGATGCGATCCTTGTCCGCGACGGGAATATGCCTGCCATCCAAAGCCCAATGCAACCGATCAGCGTCCTTTGCCCGCTTGTACCATGCAGGCCGCGTCGCCATTGCGCACGTAAACCACCCTGGCCGTCGCGGCCGGCCGGTGAAGCGGGCGTTTCCACTGATACGCGGGTGGAGAAATCCCGCCATGCGCAGGCCGGCTGGCCCGCCGCCAGCGGGCGTTCGACGGGCGTCCGAAGCTACTGCCGACTGGGCGCGACTCGGCTTCGCGCCGCGGGCGTTGGGTAAACGGCCAGATCCACTGCACGATCAAAATAAACAGCTCGAGAGCTGCTTTTGGGCCTTCCTCAGGCCGCTGCACACGTTTCCATGTCCCTGCTGTCGATCGACAAGGCCGCGGCGTCGGCGCTTGCTCTGCGGCCGAGAACTTCCGTCCACTAGATGCGGCTGCCGGCGCGGCTCCCCGCCATCGTCCTCATTGCTGGGAGAGTGATCTTTTGGCCCGCGTCTCAGAGGAAGCGAGGAACTGATGAAAACATGGCGAGCGACAGCGGGTTATGTGTCTTCGAAGTGGTCATAATTTGGCCTACCCAAGAGCTGGCGACAGGCGCTTGCGCGGGCGAGGACTAAGGCCTCGTGGTCAGCCGCCGTTGCCTCAAGCTTTACCCGCCGCCGCCCAGCATCCTGGGGCGGCTGAGCCGGGGTGGGTATGTCGTCACTCTTCGCTGCGATGGCCTCTACAATATCGAGAACTATGGCACCAGTTGCTCTGCGCAGGAACTGCTGGATCTTTGGTGCTGGATGGAGATCTGGCCCGGCGGGTCTGGCCTCAACGGATTGGCTCCGCAGCGGCTCTGCGGCGGCGGTCGAGCGGAGTACTTAGGAGAACCGTCTTAGCGCGCCGCACGGATGCCACGGAAAAGAGGGGCGGCTCCAAGAAACCGGGGACGAAGCCCGCCAAGAAGAAGGGCTGCGGGCAAGCGGCGGAGGAGGCTGCGTCGGTTGCGGCTGGTGAGCCTCAGGAGGCTTGGCCTACAGAGATATCGGAGCAGGATGAGGGATCGCCGAGCCCTCAAGGCGCCTGGTCGTCAGGTATATCCAAAGGTCATGGTGAGCCTCGATTAAAGTGGTGCCAAGCTCAGCCAGGGCAATAGGAAGGACCAGCATCCTCCTGCCTGTCGGTCAATCGGGATAAGGCGAACACCCATACTGCCCGGCTACTCCTATTTTATCGTCACACGGCCATTGTAAGAGTCGTGGGCGCATGAAAGGTGGACGGATGCTGTTTGCCACGAGGATCTTGTCGAGTTGTTGCCATGGCGACGCGTAACCGGCGACAGGCGAAGCAAGATCCTGGCGGCTGCGGTCTGCTCGTCGTCATCCTGATTATTTTGGCCGTGATCGGCAAGTGCAGCGGCACTGTGGAAGAGGCGACCGATCTGGACAATGCCGCAACCGTGCCGGGAGCGGCCTCGGGTTCGCAGGAAATGAGGTTTGTCTCGTCGAATTCCTTGAACTGCCGAAGCGACGCGCGTGCGTCGGCCAAGGTGGTTTCGCGCCTCGGCTACGGCGATAGCGTGTCTGTCCGGCAGGAGAGGGACGGCTGGTCGCAGGTTGAAGCCGCCGGGACGCCCTGCTGGTTGGCGAGCCGCTATCTGTCCGAAGGTTATCCGGTTCGATCGCGGACGCCGAGGTCTTACACGCCCGCGCCGCGGGGGTCGGTTCGGCGCAAGCCCGAGCAGGGTCAGCAATGCAGTGGGAAACGCACTTGCGGTGAAATGAACAGCTGTGCCGAGGCGAATTTCTATCTCGACGAGTGCGGTGTGTCGCGTCTGGACGGCGACGGCGACGGCGTCCCGTGCGAAAGCATATGCGGGTAGCTCGCCCGGCGACCGCGACGAGGGCGCTCGCGCCGGGCGAAGCTGATACGGCCATTCCGCGGCTTGTCCTTCATCTTGGATTCTACCCTGGCTGATCGAGGTGCCGCCTTAGGCTGCAGCCGATAGATCGAGGGCGAAGAACGGATCGCCCACATCCCCGTGATGATAGTGCTTGCATGGCCGACCCACCACGGCACCTAGGCGATTGCTCGTGCTCACCGTATGTCGGTTGCCGTCATATTCCAGGTAGGTGCTACCGACGGGCGTATTCCACGGGCAGATCAGGTTGACGGCCAGCCCGACTGCGGTGGAGGCGAGAACGCCGTTCGGCCACACGACCTGCGGATTGGCGCCGGCCGCACCGTAGAGACGAGCCTCCTCCTCGAGCTTCGCATCGGTGATGAAGCCGTAACAGCGCATGCAGTGGTCGCCCGGCATCGATAGGATGACCTGGCCGCTGATGTCGTAGCCTTGCTCAAGTCTGTGGACGTCCATCCCGATGTCGATGAGCGGGATTAAAAAGCGGCGGCAGAAAGCTTCGAGCTGAGCTCGCTCGCCGTAGCCGTCCAGGCAACCGAAGATGATGTGGCAGGTCCGCATCAGAGCGGCCTCCTCCTGCCACGTCTTGGCGATCATGATGACTTCAGCGTTCGGCAACAGGCCATGGACCAGTCGCCGGCCGATCTCGGCCTTTGGTCGCTCCGTCTCGACGTCATCTACTGTCGCGCCGATGAGACGGTTCAAGTTGACGTCCTTGGCGATATCCGGGTCGGATATGAACTGGTGTCCCACGCCGACGTGGGCGGATTGCTGAACGACGTGAGAGCCGCCGCCGCCAAGCCCGCACACCCCGATTCGGAGGGCGTCGAGTTTGTCGACGCTGTCGGGGCCAAGGAAGCTCTGACGGTCGAATTGGTCGTTCACGAGATCCTCCTGAAAATGCGAAGCGGGGCGCCGACCTTGATGGCTTCGTCGAGCGGTTGTGGCTGGGCTCCGCGGCGCTGCCAGACCAGGCCGGTGATCTCGTCATGGCTGAGCAGGATCGCTCCGTGTGGTAGGCCAGGCCGGACATTGAAAAAGTCCGGCACGAATTTGGGATATTCCCTAAGGTCGACGCGGCTGAATGCCGGAAAGCCCGCGTGCTCGTGCATATGGACGTGGAGCATGCTGACGTCGGCCTTGTAGGCGTGCTGAAGGGCCTTGCGCATGGCGGCCGGCCCCATCATCGCACCGACGCTTGGGTCATCGACATAATCCTCGTCAGCTACGGCATGATAGTCGATCGCCAGCAGGGTGAGCCCGGTTGGGGTGGTCGCCGGCCGGGCCGAGATGAAGCCCACTCGTTCGAAGGCGAAGCGATGCCGTCGGTGCAAATCGGCGCGGACGCGTCCGACGAGGCCGCTGGTGATGCGGAATTCGAGCCTCACGCGAAGGGCCTCAGCTGTTCGGCGAGAATTCGGGTCCAGGGCTGGCTGGGCGAAACACCCCTCCAGGATAGGGCATGCCAAGTCCGGCCGAGGATCTGCTGTTGATACCAGGCGGCGCTGATGTCCGGCAGTTGCTGGTCGAAGAAGAGGCGGGTCTCGTAGCCGCTGTGTCCTTGCGGGGCGAGGAGCGCGTCCATCTGGAGGGTCGCGCCCCGGGAACGGAACTTCAGCTCAGGAAGGAAGGCGAAGGCAAGACCTCCTTCCGTCATTAGTCGTGTCCCGGGGCAGATCCGTTCCAACTGCTCGATTTCGCCTTCGAATTCGCTCACGACGATCCCCCACCGCGGCCGTGGCTGACGAGGACGAGACCGTCCCGCAGCTTGACGATGGCGGTATCCGCCAATTCGTGGAAGGTACCGTCCTCGGCGACCTCGTCCAGGACCTGCGTGGCGGAGATCCCCAGAAGGGCCTTGAGCTCGGCCGCAGTGACCTTGTCCTTCGGAACTTCACGGTTGGCCCCGTCGACGTTGATGGTCACGGTCTTCTTCTCGGGCGGGCCCTTGGGCGGGTCGGGCTTTTTCGGGTTGTCGGTCTTGTCTTCGGGCTTCATCGTCGCGATCCTTCTTTCGAGGTAGGAGCCTCGGGGGCTCTAAAACCTCAATCGAAGCGGCCTCGGCGAACCGGCAAACGGGGCTCAGAACTTTTTGTGCAGGGTCCCGGCGGGCGTGGTTCCGCAGATGAAGAAAGCAGGGCAGCCCGGACAGGTCCGGTAAGATGGATCGGCGGGGAAATGCCCGCTCCTGATGTGGGCAAGAAATTTTGTCAGCTTCGTTCGTCTGCCCTCAAGCTTCTTGCTGGTTAAGTCGAGCGGAGTGGTGGTCTGGTCTGAGAGGTGAACGAGCTCCACCACCGCATCCGGAAAAGTTGCTCGAGCGGCGAGGATGAAAGCCGCTGCTCCGACGTCTTCGTGCTCCGCCGACCGGAGGTGTCCCGTGCGTACGCGCCGGAGCTTCCGAGCTCCTTGCGCGTCAACGAGGACGTCGTCCGGCCGGACGTATATCTCTTCGGCGCCGAAGGCGATGCGAAGGACGCTCGGTGTCTCCGTTGAATGGCTTTCCCGGCTCGTCAGAAAGTAACGGACCATGGTTTTTGCCAGCTCGTGATAGTCTGCGGCATAACCGTGGGTGGCAAGTTCTCCCTCGTTGCAGGAGTCGACGACGAGGCGATCCACGTCGGCGTCGCATTCGATCAGGTTGGGGTTCTTGATGATGGCTTCGGTGACGCGCCTCACAGCTTCATGCATGTGCATGAAGGCGGTCATCGTCCGCCTTCCGCCGATTTGCAGGATGTAGGTATAGAAGAAGCGCCGAGCACAGCTGTCGTACAGGGTGATCTGTGACCCGCTGAACCTGAGGCCGCCATCGATCTGCAGCACCAAGTTTGCCTCACCGGGTGCTGGGGGGAGTTGCCGGGTGACGACGACATTCCGCTTGGCAATTCTGGATCCTAGACGCTCGATAAAGGGCGACGTGGCTCGCTTGGCGCCGCCCGCATTCTTGGTCGGAGCATAGAGAGTCAGGCGATCCTTGGCGCGGGACAGCGCAACATAGAAAAGGCACTCTTGCTCTTCGGCGTGACCTTGTTTGAAATATTCGAGCGGCGTTCCTTTGGCGCCGGCGATCATCCCGACTGGCGGAAGGCAGGCCGGTGGCTTCGGCCAACCCGGCATTGAATCCGCATTCATGCCGGGGAGGTGGACGACTGGGAACTCGAGCCCTTTGGCTCCGTGGATGGTCATGAGGCGAACGGCGTTCAGGCCTTGCGCAGCGGCCGGGATCTGCCTGAGGTCCCGTTCATCCATCAGGCGTACTAGGCGGCGGACACGATCGAGCAGTCGGGTGATCGGCAGTCCTGCGCCTGGCGGCTGGGCGCGAACGAAGTTGAGGAACTGCCAGATGGCAATTCCGCGGGCCTGATCGGTGACGGCTTCCGAGGATGATATTGTGGCGGCCCTGCGGCTCCGGTCTAGGAGTGTCGATGCCAACACGTCCCACGGCCGCGAGGAGGAATCGAAGGCATCGAGGGCGTGGGAGAGGTCATGCAGCGCCCGCCGCCCTTCTTCGGAAAGACCCGGAATCCTTTGGATATCTTCGCGCCACTGGAGAGGTGCAGCATCGCTCACCCGAAGGTGGTCCAGCACGGCAGCGACATCGTCGATTGACATGGGGAAGTCCGGCCAGCAGCCGAGACGTACCAGCCCCATGGCCCGGCCGTCGGTCAAGACGGAGAGAAGCGCGAGAAGGTCTTTGACCTCCTCGCGCTCGAACAGGCTGCCGAGAAACAGGACTGGAATGCCGAGGCGCTCTAGATCCTGCCCAATACGCGAGAGTTTGTCGTTCCCGGTACAAAGGACCGCTTGGTCTCGATAGCTGTGGCCCGCCTTTGTTATTGCCTCGATGGACTCGGCAAGGGCGACGCTTTGCTGGTCGGCGCCCTCGACCGTGAGAAACTCGGGGACCAAGCCTCCGGGACCGCGGTCGGCTTCGAGGTGGGTAGAACCGGGCGACGCGGCGATCATGTCGGCTGCGGCGAACGCCGAATAGGCCTCCACGACCTCGTCACAGGATCGATAGTTGATCTTCAGAGGCTGACGTTCGGCTCCGGGGAAATCCTCCGTGTCGAACCTGGGCATGTTGAAGGAGGAGGCGCCGCGGAATCTGTAGATCGACTGCTTCGCGTCTCCGACGGCCCAGAGGTTATGGCCGTTGGTCCGGAGCGCCGAGACGAGCCTGATGCTGCTGTGATTGACGTCCTGGTACTCGTCTACGAGGATATGGTCATATTGCTGCTGAAGGTGCTCTTCGATCTCGGGTTGGCCCTCGAGGAGCTGCACGGGCAGCGACACCAGGTCGCCGAAATCGACAGCTTTGGCGGCGGCTTTCAACTGCTCGTAGCGAGCATAGACCTTGGCTACCTCGAGCGCGCGTTCGGCGGCTTCGATGTCTTCGGGCGTGACGGCATTTACGCGCATCGCTTTGGCAAGCTCAGCGTAGCGGGCCGGCCCGACAACCTCGTCCTTGGCGCGTGAGATGGCTGAGAGGATATCCGCGATTTGCTGGGTTGGATCGTACAGGTTGCGATAGTGGACCAGCTCGAGCTTCGGGAACTCGTTCTCGAGCAACTCGACCGCCTCGGTTCGGTCCATCATCCGCGGGTCTTTGGTGAGGCCGAGTTCGGCGTGGAATCGGCGGATGATGTCTAAGCCGAACGCGTGGAACGTCCCGATCCACATGGCCGCGGCTGCCTGTGGGTTCTTCCTGGCAATGCGCTCGGCCATCTCGCCGGCGGCCTTGTTCGAGAAGGTCAGTACAAGGATGCGGCGTGGATCGATAGCCGGCGTATCGCGCAGAAGACTCTCGACCCGCCCGACCAAGGTCTGCGTCTTGCCTGTCCCTGGGCCCGCTTCGAGCAGATATGGCTTGCCGCGGTGATCAGCCGCGGCGGCTTGCTCCGGATTGAGGGGTTTGTCCGGGCGAGGAGCCTCGACGGTGGGTCGTGCTATTGGGAGGAGGAGAGCGTCGAACAATTGCTGCGCGACGACGTCGAACGGCGCTCCAAACTGCTTCGCGATGTCGCTGGCGGACATTCCTTCATCGACGTGGAGCCGCCGAACCACATGTCGGGGGAGCAGGAGTTCGCGGGCGAACAAATCCATTTGGATTTCGCGCCGCTGGCGACGCCCGTAGTCGACGACGCGATCGAAGCCGAGCGGCGAGGGCTCCGAGCTACGAAGCGGATCGATGGCCGCAGCGGTTTCCCCGAGCGGGTCATCCCCCAGGTGAGCGTGACCAAGTTCATGAGCGACGAGGAACGCTTGCTCGAAACGCGACCCGATATTTTCATGGACGATGAAGCGATCCGAGCCGGTCGCGCCTAGCCGCGCGCGGGCGCTGTCCAGCATGGTCGCGCCAGGTGAAAGGCCCGTGACCTCGATATCGCGTCGCGCAGCCTCGGCTGCCGCGAAGGCGTACGGGTCGGACGGATTGAATCCTTCGCTGACGAGCTCGTCGTGAAGCTGGGCGGCAGCCTGTCGAGCGAGCTGGACGGCATCCATCAATCGCCATTCTCTAGAAGGCGCCTACAGGTTGGTTCGTCTAGGCCGAATTCGATTAGGAGAGCTTCAAAGCTCACTTGCGGGCTGCCCGTGGGTTTCGCATCAGCTTTAAAGGCGCTGGCTGAGGGAATTGGTCCCGGTAGTGAAATCCAGCGTTTGAAATCGTCAACAGGCTTGCCGAGGCCAGCACATGTGAGATGGATAAAACGCTCTGGGAAGGTCTCTGGAAGTACCCTTCGCTCTTGGATCGCAGCGAAGAATAGCTTTGGGACTCCTAAGCGTTGCGCAAGCGCCTTCAGTGCTGCGGATGATACAGACGAAAATGGATTCGTGATAGGAGCTGCAGCCACTTTTGAAAGACGGTTCCAGGCAGCTTCGATAAGTTCCTCTTCCTCAGGTGTTGGAAGTGGTGTCTCGGCTGGTGGCTCTCTGCTGAGCTCGCGCGACATATCTACGAGCTCCGTGGCGTAAGCAGGGTGATCGCGTAGATATCGATCTAATGTAGCCCGGTCGTTGGCGCCTTCTAAAGCGAATGCCTCCAACACGTCTTCCAAGGGTGGGGAGGCGGCAGTGTTTGTCACTGGTCGCCTCCTGGGAAGAGTATAGCCTGCAGCGTCTCGACAGCGCGATTTCGGCGATTACGGACGGTCTTCTCATCGCACTTGAGGGCCGTGGCGATCGTCATGACCCCCGGATCCTTCGAGTCGATTTGGAAATCCTGCAATAGCATCTGAATGACCCCGATTTGTTCCTTTGGCAAGGTGTCAATCGCAGTGTCGAGTCGCAACCGGAAATCCGGATTGTCAAAATTTATATCCACTTTGTGCTTAAATTCCACATACGCCTCTTCCACCGCCTGAGAAGGCTCGTTCGTCTCGGGGTCAAACTCGAGCGGCGTATTGCGGTTTTCCTCGCGCCAGGCTCGCCGCTGGGCCGCGATCTTGAGCTTCGAGATGCCGGCGTCGAAGCGCGCTTCGAAAAAGTCGAGCCCCTCCTCATACCCTTGGCGGTCACTGGCCAGCAGTTCCTCAAAGCGGCCGTAAACCGCATCGCGGATCTCGCTGTTCGTGGCGCTGCTGGTCTGCCCGTCGATGCTGTCGACGCGGGGCAGGGCACCCGTGATGCGGGCGCTGAGGATAAGGAAAAGCCGGTTGAAGAGGGCAGGGTTGTTGTCGGCGCGGGTGCCGCGAAGGAAGTAGAGGACCGTCTCACTATGGACGTAGCTCGGGTCGCGGCGGCTTCGGACGGCGCAGCGGCGGACCAGCTCGTCGCGCGGCAGAGCAGCGAGGCTGGCGATCTCGGCTTCCACCTCGGGCGAGCGCGAGTACAGATCGCCCTTCCCGCCATCCTTTCTCTTTTGCAGCGGCGTGATCAAATTGTTGGTCCCTGGCCGATTCTCTTGATGGCGCGTGCTTAGAGGGTCTGCCGCTCGTCCGCCACCGGCCTCGCCCACGCAAAAAAATCTCGATGATGGTTCCCGGTCGCTGGGGTGTGCCGCGATTGAGAAAGTAGAGGGCTGGAAAGGCCGGCTCTCGCTCAAAGCATCGGCTCAAGGAGGGCCAGTGAATATGTTCGAGATCAAGAACGCGAACGGGGGCGGCTATTTCTGGACGCTCCAGGGCGGCAACAACGAGACGTTGTGCCACTCCGAGGTCTACACCAGCAAGGCGGGCGCGCAGAACGGCATCGATGCCGCCAAGCGGGTCGCGCCGGGCGCCCGGGTGGTGGACCGCACCTAGCCGGCGCGGCCGCTCGGCCGCTCTCTACCCTTCGCCCACATGTCGCGGCGGGGCTCCTAGAGCTCCGCCGCGATCGCGTTGGCGATGTTGCGTCGCTTTTCCGCCCGCCGCGCTAGGGCCTCTTCCTCGCCGGCTTCCCGGAGCCAAACCAGGAAGCGATGAATAGCGTTGCGGGTGGTGGTGTCGTCGCGGCAATCCTTCATCAGCGCGAACTGGATCTGCTGGGTTTCGTCGGCGACGAAGACTCCGAAGGGCGCTGAGACGACCATGGCGTCGGGAAAGCCTAGGATGGTGCGTGCCTGAGTTTCCGTCGCGCCAGATTGGCAGGCGATAATGTGGACCGGGCCCGCGACATCCTCGGGATACCCCTGAACGAGTCGGTGATCTTCGAGAAAGGGGCGACCGATGCGTTCGCGGCTGAGAGTAAGCGTAGCGGGCACTGCATGGAGGTGGAAAGCCACGTCCTTGCCCCCAGCGACATAGACGTCACCGCCGCTTCGAGCTCGTTCCATTACTTTCGGCGAGGCCGCTCTCCAGCGCGGCAACCATCCGCTCTTGGCGGTCGGCGAAGCTGAGCTTACTCCATTCGAGCGCATCGCCAGAATGGAAGCGCCCCTTACGCGTCTCCCGGAGCCCGAGGTGTGCGAGTGAACTGACTGCGTCGATCACCGCGCGGTCGACTGCCGCATGGAGCTCAGCCTCGGATCGGACCGGTGGACCAAACGCATCAAGGCGTTCGACATATCTCTCGAACCGACGGTTTCGCGGGGTGTCCTCGTCGCTCAGCGGTTCGCTGCCCCGGATCGGGATGATTCGGATCTTGCCGGGCTGGGCGTTGTGTGCGGTCATCAACTCGGCGTGGCAGATGCCGATGTCGCCGCCAGCGCGCGCCCCTCCGGCATGGCCAGTGTCGAGGATAATAAGGATGTCCGTCTGGCGTGCTTGGGAGAGGCATTTCTCCCAGCTGTTCTCGTCGAGCGCCGCGGCGGCTGCGTCTTCGTTTATCCAGATCTCGAACAGCCGCTCGCCTAACAGGGTCGCGTTTCGAGCCGATCGCGGATGTCCTGCCGGACCTCCGTGAGGGTGCGTCCGCCTCTCGAAAATTCGCGGCGGCATTGGCTGGAGATCATGATTTTGATCTTGCGCGCTGCGGTACCTGTTCTCGCCATTTCTAAGCTCCGTCTGACTGGCCGCGGCTTTACGCGATGCGTCCACGCGAGACAGCTTCCGGTTGAGGAACGAAGCGGCAACGACAGCAGGAGAAACCTCTGCTTGCGAGACTCTCTTGGAAGTTGGAGGATTCTGCGCAAGACTGAGGTGATGCGCACCGAAGCTTTCAGAGAGCAGATGTTTCTCATCTTGAGCTCCCTCGTCTTAACAGCGCTAGTGATCGGCTTGATTTATCTCGTTGAGCCGACAACCGTAGCCCACATCGAGATTCGAGGGTGGAAGTACGGCGACGTCGCGAACCTGGTTCAGGTTCTCGGTGTGCTGTCCGTCTTCTTGGCCGCATTTTTCTACGGTTGTGCATGGCTCCTCACCCGGCTTGTGGACGCTGCTCAGCGGAAATGGTGGCCCAAGGTCGGCAATGCCGTTCTCCCACTGCATAATAAAGAGGCCCTCTTCGAAGGCCTGGGCATGCAGCGGCAGAGAATTGCGGACGGCACCTCCCTGCCGGCCCACCTCGCCACAGCCGGCGCGGCCTCTTCACCGGCTAAAGTACATTTCGGCGACGCGACTTATTCGGTTCCAAGGGGCGCTCGCCGCGAGATTGCGAGGTTCCTCGGTCGGCGGAGAACCCGGTTTTTGCAGCCGAACTTTTCCAATAGCGTCGTCGTCATCACTGGGGAACCGGGCGCGGGCAAATCCGTGCTCACGCAGGAGATCCACGCTTCCTTGCTCCAGGGGCTCGAGCAGGGCCGGCACTCGCTCGTACCCCTAGTGGTATTCGCGTCCGATCTGAAGCTGGAGGTCCTCCGAGCAGCGAACGACAGTCCAAGTCCGCTCAAGCACCTCCTCGTGCATTACTTCGGAGCGGACCCTGGATCCCCCTACTCCTGGGTTACCCGTTTTATCGAAGCTCATTGGAATGCCTACGACTTCGTGATCATCTTCGATGGGTTGGACGAGATAGCTCAACGTTCAGAATATGAGCGTATTCAGTTAGAGCTGAAACGGGTAATTGCAACAGAGCTGGACTCAGAGCTGCATCGGGTGCGGCGCTTCTTTCTGTCTTGCCGCTTCGGAGATGATATCGGCCTGTTCTCAGATGGGATCAGCATCCCACTGCGCGGTTTGCAAACAGAAGAGGAGCGCGCGCGCTTTTGCCAAAATATGGTTCGCAACTACAACCTTGCGCCGGCTGATCGAGATTACGTCGAGAGGGCTCTCAGAAGGAATTCGAAAAGCCTGTCTTCGGTCGATCTCTTCCGACGCAATCCATACTTTCTCTCGATGTTGCTGGAGTATTTTAGAAAAAGGCCACCCGAGCCACTGGATAAGACGATAGACTTTGAATTCTTGATCGAGCGATATTTGGCTCGCGAGATTGACCGTCAACATGCGGTCTTAGGTCCATCCTCAGGACGACCCTCGGTTACGCAAGAGGCGCTTCGCCGCTCTCTTAACCGCAGCGCGGCCATCTTCCTATCGCACCTGGCATACCATATGACGATCGCCCAGGAGGAGGAGGCGCTCTATGGGCGGGCCCCAATCTCTGGCGCCCTTGCGTGGAGCTTCGCCGACGCGGTGACTGCACCCGCGGTGCCGGGGGAGAGCGGACCTTGGAAGAACATCGCAACGCTCCTGAATCGGCTCTCATCGGGAGCCGATCTCGACGACACTGAGCTCAATCGAGAGGTGAACGCGGGTTACCTCGACGAGAACGACTTCAGAATCTTCGGCGCACTTGCAGCCGCGCGACCCTCGACGCCGGCGGAGGACATCATGAAAGCGTTCTCCGTAATCGCACACGAAGGCCGCCTCGAGACGTCCGCATGGTACGAGTCCTTGGCGAGCGAGATCGAGCGAGCGGCTTCGACCCTGTTCGGCGATCGCACAGGTCGATTGGCGATGCTCCTGTTCGCGCGGGGGTTGGTGGCGGCCCACCTTCTGCGACTGGTTTATGTCGAAAGATCGGATGGCGTTTCGTACATTCAGTTCCGCCATCGGCGCCTCGCCGAATATTATGCAGCCACGTACGTGCGCGATCGGTGGCCGTTGCTGCAGCCGATTAGTCAGTCGCCATGGATGACGCCTGTGCTCAACCTGACCGCGGCCATTGAAGGCGAGCGGTGCTTTGGACTGGAAGAGTTCATTCAGAGGCTCGAACCCCAGGACTCGAAGTCAGTCTTTACGTGGCGCGATAATATCACAGCAGCTGCGGAAGCGACCGCATTCGCCTACCGAGGCGATCGATTCCGAGCCCTGCTGGGCGTGCTGCTCCCCCGCCTAATGCACCACCTCGGCAGAGTCAGAGCATCCGTGAGCCCTGGCGCGAGCGAGGGACCCGACCTCGTCAGCGAGTTGACGATCATCAATGGCATAGATTTCGTAGCGAGCTTGGACGTACCGCCAATCACCATGGCTAACGACGTGCTGGAAAGGGTTTCTCAGAAGGAAAGCGGCCAGCCGCCGCAAATGCTCTTGCATTCTTGGAAGCTCGTCTCCGGCGTCGCGCGCTTGGCTGGACTTCGTATGCCTGCGCATGCGGCGCTCACGGCTTTAATCAAGGCGTTTCGCGAGCCGAGCATCCTTATGGTGCGGCCTAAGACGGCGTGGCGTGCAGGCCTTGGGTTCCATTGGGTGGTTCTATTCGCTGGAATCCTGGTGGTCGAGGCGGCCATGGTTTGGCTTTTGGTCGCCCTTGCTGACTGGGTCGTGGGCAGGGCGGCTGTCAGTGCGGGGTCGGATTTCCGCTTCGCGGAAAGGCTGGCGCTGTCTTTCTTGGTCGGGGGTTGGCTCGTTCTTCGGGTGCTTCAATGGTACCGGTCGCCAGCTAAGGCCAGTCGGTTCTCTGCCCTTCCGCTTATACTTGTTGCCTTATTCGTCGGAGGTGTCGCTAGGACGTCTCATTCCTTAGGCCGCGGCGCCTTGGAACTGCCTCGGGTTTCTCAGGACTTTATCCACGAAAGCGGGCCGCGCTTAGTCCAAGCAGGCCGCGCGGCAGCAGGCCAGGTTGCTTTATGGTCGATCGTCGTGGTTGGTGGAGCTGGGCTCTTGCTCGGCGTCACGGCTCTGATCTCATTGTTGCGTGGAAGCGCCGACTCCGGGGCGGGAGCACCGCCGCCGCCCGCGCCAGTTGTTGCTGCTTCACGGGAGAATTCGGGCTGCGCAGCCGTAGCGGCTCTGCAGAACTTCGAGCGCTCTTCCGATGCCGACTACCAGCGGGAGAGAGAACGCCTGACTCGCCTATATGAACGCGCGAGCACGGCGAATGCGGACAATTGCGATGCGCTCAAAACGGCATCCGACCGTCCTCTTGCCGACCTAGCATTAGAGCGTCTCGTCATTGGCGACCCTTATCTGATACCTCTCTCGGAGGGCCCGCCTACCTACTCGTCTGCTGAGTTCGCAAGGTTGAGGCGGTTGGTGGCACAGGCGCCGGTCGCACTTCCTGAAGATGGCCCTCTTGCCGGCTTTAGAGCCTTCTTCGCACAAAGACGACTGAAGGAACAAGCAGTCGATCTCGGACGCGCGCTCGACGGGCTCAATCGCGCGCGCGCTACAGGTCGATTGGCCGACCCGGCGACGGGACGCACACCGTCGCCGCCAGCCATTGTGGTCGTGGCGCAAGAGGCTGAAAGACTATATGTTGCCGGGCAGGCCAAGCGCCGCCAATTCAATGCTCAGGATGAGCGCCTAAGTGCACAGATGAAGGGCACTTTCTGGTTGCTAGGTCTGGCCGTCCCGCTTCTGGCCGTAGGCTTTTGGCTAGCGCGTACCGTGCTGGCGCACCGCAGAGACCGAGCGCTGCTGAAAGAAACCAGCGGCATGTCGGTGACCCAGATGTGTAACTATCTGGAGAACAATAAGATGAGCGAGCGCCTCCGGACCAATATCAAGCAGTCGATCCTGTCTCGCGAGCACATTAGCGATGGAGATCTGGAAGCTCTCGAGCGCAGCGTAAGAAGGCTGGGGAAAGGCGATATGCGCTTCGCCGTTGAGCTGGGCGTTGCCGTCACCGACCTTTGGAATCGGCTCGCGAGACGTAGCTAATTCATTGGTAGACGCCGCAAGACCGTGCCGACGAATAGGACCTCCGCGGATGCGATCGGCTCGCGATCACCTGATGACGAAAATCGTCGGCGACGTCCGGCGCGGTCGACAGCCATTTCTTTTTCTTGTCGACGGCGATCGCCACCAGATGGCCATCGAGGTCGGCGGAGGCGGTCAGGAAGGAACCCAAAGCCTGCTGGCGCTTCGGTCCGCCGAGCTTCTTGTAGGACATCGTCCTGCCCTCGGGCAGGAATTCGGCCCGCGCGGCGCGGATCGCCTCGAACCAGCCCGCGAACCAGCCCCGGATCACGAGATAGCAATAAATGAGGTGGGTGGGCCTGGCATGCTCGCCGCCAAAGTCCGAGGCGATGAGCAATTTGCCGGACTCGCGTGGCCGCGGCTCTCTGGCGCTTACCTGTTTTTGGATCGAATAGCCCCATCCCCGGAGCTGGCGGGCCGCCAGATTCTGGGGCGTGAACAGCTGCCAATGATCATGATGACGGCCAAGATCCACTATCGCGCCACTTTACAGCGCGAGATCGGCGACGCCAGCATTCTGCCCGCCGCACCGCCTCAGAAGTCGCGCCGGGGCGTGCTGTCATCATCGGCCGGCCAGTGGGCGATATCGGTGTCAACGACGGCGCCCTCCTCGGCGACCAGGCCGTCATCGTCACCCTCATCCAGCCAGTCGTCGCCATACCAGCTGCTGGTGTCGACGCCCGAAACCATTTCGGCCTCGGACAGATCGCGGGGATTCACGAGCGGCACCTCGAAATCGCACGCGAACGGGAAGCTCTCGTCGAGCTCCGCGCCATCGCCCCGGCGCAGATCGGAATTCGAGCCATATTGCAGGGTGACCGAAACCGAGCCGGACGCGCGATAGCGCACGGTCGACGCCCCGATGGCGACGACCTCGGTCCGGTCGGTGTAGATTTCCTCGATCGTATGATGGGTCGAGAGCTCGTCGATCGCCTGGATGGTCTCGGAGAGCAGGGACTCGATCGCGCCGGAATCCAGGCCCTCAACCAGAGGCTTGATCAGCGCCTCGCGGCAGTCGTGATAAGCGTGGAGCAACTCCTCGACCGCCGCGACGGTCGCCGCCGCCTCGCGCTCCTGCTCGTCCGGGTCGCGCACCAGCGTATTGGCACGGACATGGACATGCTTGCTCAGGGCGTTGAAGGCCTTGAGCAGGCGCTTGCGCAATTCGTCCGGCTCTAGCGCGAGCTCGGCTTCGAGATAGGCGTCGGTCAGTCCGCCCTGCAGCCAATATTGAATCCGTTGCGCGCGGACCGGCTTCGCCTGGCCATCTGATGGCGCATACCAGGTGCAGGCTTCGACCTCCGCGTCCGGCGCAAGCGTCCCCATGACATGCTCGAACAGCATGCGGATCGCGGTCGAGAACAGGTTCAGGCGAAGCGGATTGGCCCGGTCGCGCAGCACGCTTGCGGCGCCTTCGACGGTGATGCGGAAGAAGTCGTCGGGCGCGAGCGGCGCCAGCCCAGCCAGCCGATCGGCAAGCGCCCTGCCGGGCGGGGAGTCACTTTCCACTTCGACTGCATTCATGTCATGCCTTTTCCGGATCCGCTATAATCGGAGCGAGCGGCGCAGCAATAACCCGTAGAGCTCGGGGGGCCGTTTCGGCTTGGACCAGCCGCGAGCAGCCATGAATATGAAAAGCCAAGAACTTGGTGCGGAGGAACGACGAAGTGGCGGTCGAACGGGAGCCGGATCCCGATTCAGCTGCGGCGGAGTGTCCGCATTGCAGGTGTGGCGATAATCAGCTCTTTCTGGATCGGGCCAACTTCAGACTCTCCATCGCTCTGATCGGCCATCCCGAAAGTGACCGAAACTATGGCGGTCAGCAATAGAATCTCTTGCGGGGAGACACTCTGCTTTCATTGGCGCCCGAAATATGATGAAGTGAGTGCATCCGCATCGGGAACATTGCGTTCCATCATACGTGACAGGGGAGACGACGATGGGGAATGCGCCAGGCTTTTTGCAAGACCTTGACGAACAAGGTCTCGACGCATGGGGTCAGTATCTGGGCGGCGTCGTTGCTGACGCGGCCGCCGATGGCCAGCAGCAATGGGGGCGCACCCCCGCAGTGCTCACCGACGGCGATCCCGCGTTGGGGGGCCTCAACGCCATCGACTGGCCGCCCGACCCGGTGCGGATCATCGACTTCCTCCCCGACGTGCCCTCCGACCAGGTCGCTGCCTTCCTCGACTGGACCAACGCGCGGGGCCAGATCGGCCGCTGTCTGCTCCACGAGGAATATCTCGAGTGGCGCGTCGTGCGCGACGCCCAGGGTGCCATTGAGCGGATTGAGATGAGCTGCGAAACGCCCGACTATATGGCCTACGTCGCCGGCTACGCACCCGAGCGGCTGCTCGCGCTCGCTGCGCAGTTCGCGGGCGAACCCGCCGCCGACGCGCAGGACATTTTCGGCGTCTCGGACTATCGAAGCTTCACGCCGGAGGACCGGATTAGCGCCTTCAGGCTTCGGCACATCAGCCGCGGCGCCATTCCTGTCAGCAACTACGGCAACGGCAACAAGGCGCTGCTGTGCATGTCCCAGAGCGTCAATTCGCTTGCCGCGGCCGTGAACCTCGCGGTTCGTGCGGCCTTCCCCTGGTCGACCGACGGGCGCCCCCTGACCGGGCCGGAGGCGATTGTCGGCGAGGGCTGGGCCGCCGCCTGCCGCAACAGCGACCCCCATATCGCCACCACGGTCATTCGCGCCGTCCATGGCGGCAAGCGCGTGGCCCTCGCCGATCCCGCCGGGATCTACATGCTTCCGTTCCGGACGGATCAGGTCACGCTCGACGACGAACCGCTGCCGGACGTCTGGCTAAACTATAGCCGGGGCGCGGCGGCGGCGGACAACCCGCTCGGCCGGGATCTCTCTCAGCGCCTCGTGATCGCGCCGCCCGCGGGCTCAGGCCGCACGATCGCCGACCTTGTCGACGCGAACGGGGACACCGTCACGACTGGCCTTCAGGTCGCACGCCACCAGTCGGTTTCCATTCTCTACCGGATCACCGGCGACGCTGATGTCGAGCGCATCGAGTTTTTGCAGACGCCGACGCCGGAGGCCTGCGGCACCGCAAACGACCAGGCCGCTGCCTATCAGGACCTCTTCCGCCGCTATCGGCAGGGCGTGCAGCCGACCCTCGCCGGGCTCGCGACACGGGTAAGCGAAGCGCACGCCTTCGATGTCTGACCCCGTCCAGCCCGGCATCTTCTACCGCAAGCAGGAGGCGGCGCCGGAATTCTACCGACTCGTGACCTTCAACTTCGCGGCCGACCTTGCTCGGGAGATCGCCGCCGAGGCGATCGCCGACCTGTGGGCGGTTCTGTCCGACCTGCAGCAAGGCATCGTTCGAGACCTGTTACCGAGCCGGGACGGCGATCCCGAGATCCGGGTCAATTCTGCCGGCCTTGTTCCGACCTTGTGCCTCGGCACCAAACTGTTCCGGGCCGGCGGCATGCTAGCGGACCGCGCGCCCACCGATACGCCGCAGCTCGGTACGCGCCCATTCGCGGCACTCAGATGGGACGAGGGTGCGGAAAAGAAGGCGGCGCAGACCGACTTCGCTATCGCGCTACACGCCGAGAGCGAACTCGGGGTTGCCCGCGCCGTCGTCGAGCTTCAGAAGCGCATCACTGACCGGCAGCTCCCGGTGAAGATGGTCTGCTTCTTCGCTGGCCTACATCGTGACGATCGGCGCAGCTGGATCGACTTTCATGACGGCATCAACAACATGGAGTCGGGCGTGCAGCGACGCGTCGCGCTGCAGGTCGTCCAGAACGACGCCGACTGGCTTCTGGGCGGCAGCACCATGTTGTTTCTCAAGATCGCCATCGACCTGCAGGGCTGGCGCGCCTTGCCCCGCGCGGTGCAGGAAGCGCTGGTCGGCCGCGACAAGCTTACCGGTTGCCCGCTCGACCATGTCGACGTTATCGCTGGCGGGACACTCGCCCCCATCTCGGTCACCGGCTGCCCTATGACCGGTCAGATTCCGAGCAGGGGGCCGTTCGTCGAGGTACCCGAGCAGGCGCATGACCGAATCGTCATCGCCAGCCATATTCACCGCGCGAACCTTGTGCGCGGCGGCCCGGAGCAAATGCAGGCCAATCGTATCTTCCGCCAGGGTTACGAGTTCGTCGATTCGCCGCCCGTTGGCGGGGTGCGCGTCGGCTTGAATTTCGTGAGTTTTCAGAATGATTTCGACCGCGTGGTCCAGATCCTCGATACCCAGAACTGGATGCGCGACGTGAACTTCGGCGGCATTGCGGGAGACCCCAACGTGCCGGCATTCTCGCTAATGTCTATCATTGCCGGCGGCTATTTCCTGATCCCCCCGGTCGGTGATCCCTTTCCCGGCGCAGCCGCGTTCGCGCCGTCAGCCTGACCACGATCGCGACCCCATCCACTACTTAATGTCCGTCAGCCCTGACCTTTCGTGTCAGCCTCTCAATCTCGGATCGGGGTGCAGAATCGCGGTCATCACTGATGCGACCCGCTCCTAGAGCGCAGCAGTAGCAGCGGCGATCCGGCTCGGATCGCCGCTGGGTAGGTTTCGAGCAGCGCCGACAATCGTCGTCCAAGTTCGTGGACGCGCAAATGGCAGTCGGGTCGCGACGCCCATCAGGCGCCGAGGCCGAGCGCAGGCTTGATGACTGCAACGGCGAGCCCCACGCCGATCTTTTCGGCTACTCCGAGCGTCCACCTGCTTGTGCCTTTCAGCGCCGCAATGACACCTTTGGTATCGCCCTGCCGCGCCGCTTTTTCGGCCGCAGCGACCGCCCGATTGCAGCGTCCTCGTCGGCATCGCCGGCTCGTTCCTCCCGCATCGCGGTACGCAGCGTCGGGCAGAAGCTCGTAGCCTGTTCCACCGGGTGCCGGGATGCGTCACGGTATCCCGCTCGCTTGTTACCTATTCGTTACCTGACGCAGATTTCGGTAACAGAAAATGGCGAAAAACTGGTGCGCCCGGCAGAATTCAAACCTGCGACCCCAGGCAGTAGGCGTAGTTGAGTAGCTGCTCCGGCCCAAGTGCGCGGGCCTGCCTGAGAGGCGTCATCCGTTCAGGCAGTCGCCTTACCAATGGCTATTCGGTGATCAGCTGCCTTTGTTTCGCCGACTCACTCCGATCGACGGGGTGGAGACGCGCCACGGCGCAGCCGAAATCGAGGCTATGCGCATTCTGCCGTATCCTGTTGCGCCTAACGCAGATAGGATCGCGGTCGGGCTGGGGCCATAAACCGTATCAGCGCTTTTCGGGAATCTAAGCGATTGAACGCAAATGAAAAATGAGAATATCGTCCAAAAGATCTGGGCATTGTGCCACATTCTTCGAGGAGACGGAATCAGCTATCACCAATATGTCTCCGAGCTGACCTATCTCTTGTTCCTGAAGATAGCGGAAGAGAACGGCGCTGAGCAGCTGCTCCCGCCCGGTTATCGCTGGCGCGATCTGGCCGGCCATCCGAAGGAGGGGCTGCTCGGATTTTATCAGGAAATGCTGACCCATCTCGGGACTAGCGCCGACAGCGAGGTCATCCGAGCGATCTACGCGTTTCCCACCACGGTCTTTTCTCATTCGGAGAACCTCCAGGCGGTCGTCGATGGGATCGCGAAGATCGGCTGGAACGATGTCAGCGGCGACCGCTTCGGCGAGATCTATGAAGGGCTGATCGAGAAGAGCTCCCAAGATGTCAGGTCCGGGGCGGGGCAGTATTTCACTCCACGCGCGCTGGTAGACTCCATGGTGCGCGTCTCCAAACCCGCCTTGGGCGAGTTGATCCAAGATCCCGCTGTCGGGAGTGGCGGATTCCTGATCACGGCGGACAGATTTCTTCGGTCGAACCATTCCGCGCAGGCTTATCGGAAAAACCCACCCAGGTATCAGGGCGTAGAAATCGAGAAGAACACTCGCAGAATATGCCTGATGAATACGTTCTTGAATGGGCTTGATGCCGACATCATTCACGGGGATGCGCTGACGGATGATGGCGGCAAGCTGGACGCGGCGAAGCTCATTTTAGCGAACCCGCCGTTTGGCAGCAAAGCAGGAAGCCGACGGCCATTGCGCACCGACTTCCCGTACCGAAACACCAACAAGCAGCTCGCATTCCTTCAGCACATCTATCTAACGCTCAGCGATGGCGGTCGGGCTGCGGTGGTGCTTCCTGACAATGTGCTGTTTGAGGACGGGATGGGCCGGGCCGTGCGTCAGGACCTGATGGCCAAGTGCGGCCTTCATACGATCCTCCGGCTACCCAAAGGAATTTTCCCCGGTGCGGGAGTGAAGACCAATGTGCTCTTCTTTCGGAAAGGCGCTGGGGTCACGACGGAGGAAGTCTGGTTCTATGACCTGCGCACCAACATGCCTACCTTCGGTAAGACCAATGCGCTGCTCGACTCTCATTTTGAAGATTTCGAGCGAGTTTATGGAGCCGATCCCGGAGGAACGTCGCGGCGGAAAGACGAGGGCGAGAACAGTAGATGGCGCAAAATATCGCGTAAGCAAGTTTCGGACCGCAGCGATAATCTCAACTGGCTGTGGTTGCGCGATGAAAGCGGCGAACAAGACGATGTTGTGCAGGATCCCCACGAGATTCTGGTCTCAATCATCGGACACTTGCGCTCGGCATTGAGCGAGATCGATACCCTCAACGCAGAGCTTGAAGGCGAAAACTGCTATCCAAAGCGTGTGTCATGATCGGAAAGCCACGACCGGAGTCCGGCATCGTTATTCGCGTTTGCTCTGAGCGTGCGGCGATTCGGCACAGCCTGTTCGCAGCCGGAATGCCCGGGCGTGGATCGTGCCTGGGGGCGAGGGTCTTGGCTCGATGAGCAAGCTTCCGGACGGCTGGGCCCGCGCCAAGCTGGGCGACATCGGTATTCTATATACAGGGCAGTCCCCGGGCACGGATACCGTCAATAAAACGGGGCGCGGAACCAGCTATGTGACCGGCCCCGAGCAGTGGGACGGAAGCGCGTTTCACAAGCCGAAATGGACGACCGACCCGCGTAGAATAGTGCCAGAGGGCTGTATCTTCATCACTGTCAAAGGGGCCGGCGTCGGCAAGACGTTTCCAGGGATTCCAGCGGCGATTGGGCGGGATGTCTATGCTTACAAGCCCAGCGCGGAGCTAGACTTTCAATTTGTCTTACGGACGATCGCCTATCGCGCAGGAGAAATCATCGAGCAGGCACAAGGCGACATTCCGGGGCTCTCGAAGCATCACATCGAAGGCTATTCGGCGGCAATCCCGCCCGTGTCCGAGCAGCGGCGAATCGTTGACCGGCTCGAGGACATCGGCGCTCGAATCGATCTCGCCCGAAGCGAGCTGCGCAGGATTGCGCCGCTGGTGGACCAGTACAAGCTGAACCTCCTGCGCTCGGCCTTCCGCGGTGAGCTGACCACCCGGTTTCGTGACGAAAATGAGCTCGAGTCCGCGGCCGATCTAATGGCCGGGGTCGACAAGCCGGAACAGGTTCGCGGCGGGCGGCAGGCGACGAACGAGATTATCGCCGGGAGAGGGGGCATCTCGGTCAACGACCCCGGCACCGCTCTTCCCGCCGGCTGGAACTGGGTGCCGCTCCTGCGCATCGCTCGCCAGGAGACCGGGCACACGCCGAGCCGGTCGCATCCGGAATGGTGGCGCGGTGGGGTGCCGTGGATCGGCATTCCCGACGCCAACCGTCACCATGGGGGCGTGATCTACGAAACGCTTCAGACGATCAACGACGCGGGCCTTGCCAATTCGTCAGCGCGCTTGCTTCCTGCGGGCACAGTGATCCTCTCGCGTACGGCGTCCGTTGGTTATGTCGCGATAATGGGCCGTGAAATGGCAACCAGCCAGGATTTCGTCACTTGGTCCTGCACGCCTGCGCTCGATCCCAAATATCTGATGTACGCTTTGATGTCCGAGGGTGACGACATCCGCGCCTTCGGGCGCGGAACGACGCACACCACGATATATTTTCCGGAAATCAGGGCGTTCAATATCAAACTCGCCCCGCTGGCCGAGCAGCGAGAGATCGTCCGTCTCCTCGAGGACGCATTCGCCCGCGTCACTTCTCTTGCGGCCGAGGTGGAACAGTCGTTGCGGCTGGTCGACCGGGTAGAACAGCGCATCGGGGCCAGAGCGTTCGCGGGACAGCTGGTCGAACAAGATCCCGAC
The DNA here is from genome assembly GCA_036386875.1 of Allosphingosinicella sp. Lineage (GTDB taxonomy): Bacteria > Pseudomonadota > Alphaproteobacteria > Sphingomonadales > Sphingomonadaceae > Allosphingosinicella. The sequence continues at coordinate 62,770 of DASVUV010000042.1, read as the reverse complement.
GATGAACCAGCTGGCGAATTGCTCGACCGTATCCGGCAGATGCGTATCATTCCCGTTGCCGACGCTCCGAAGCGTCCGAAAGTGAAGACAGTGAAAACGGATCCGAAACAGGCACTTTTGACGGATAGCGCCGATTGGCCCGAGAAGGGATTGTCGTTCGAAGCGATCGCTCAGCGGATCGTGCTGCCCTACGGCGATCTTCGCGACGGGCTTTTTGAATTGCTGAGCGGCACAACGCCCAGATTGATTCAGGTGTTCGACCGCGACGAGGGTCGAATGCTGCTGAGGAGAGCGACGCCATGAGGTTGAGGCTGCTCAAGATCGAGCGATCGGGAACCGGCGGTGGCCTCTTCGACGGCACTGAAATCTGGTTCGGCCGCGACAGCGACGGCAAGGTGGACGTACCTCTCGCGCCGCTCTGCATGATCGGCCCCAATGGGTCCGGGAAGTCCCAATTTCTACAGCTGATCGCAGAGATTTTTCAGGCGGCCTGGCACGAGCATGCCCCCGGCGAGGAGCGGCGAAGCGCCAACGACGCGGTTTTGTTCGATCTCGAATATATCATTAAACCGCCTCGAACGGGCAGCTACGAGACCATCCGTCTCACTCGAACTCTCAAGGGGAGGAAAGCCGGGCCGATCGAGCTCATTCGCGCCAATGGCGAGTGCATCAAGGCGGGGGAGGTTGGGTTCGGCCAGTTTCTGCCGGCATTGGTTATTGGCTACACGTCGGGTGATAATGAAACTCTGAGCTTGCCCTTCCTCGCCAGCAGAAGTGGATATGCCCACGACGTGGCGAAGGCGGCCCGCGAGACGGACGCGAACGCTGTCGCCGACAACAGGTTGATGCTCATCGATTACGGCACAAACCTGGAGGTGCTGTTCTCCAACCTGATGCTTGGTCCGGAGGCTGTTCGAGCGGACCTTCTCGGGCACGCGCGTCTGGGCGATCTGGCGTCCTGCCGTTGCATCGTTCGCCTTGCGCACCCCGCAGTGCCCAAAATCCCGAAGAAGAACCGCCGATCTTCTCGAAAAGGCATCCAGCTCACCGATGAGCTGGAGACCGTCATCGACAACCTCAAACGCACCGCCACCTGTTGGCATGTCGAGGAAAAGACCGAGACATACACCTTCGACTTTCTGATTACGGCAGCGACCAGGCAAGCGTTTGCGCACTTCTGGCGCGATGCCTTCTCGCTCTACCGCTCGCTGCACAAGCTTGCGCTTCTCAATGACCTCGCAATCCCGCGGCCGGCGCGAAAGCGGTTCGACAAGGCGGTGAAGGAGCGGCGCTTCGCTTCCAGGCTGCCGGAGCCACAGCAGGAAGACATGGTTTTCAGCTTTGAAGAGGTTCGATTCTGGCCTGAAGGATCGATGTCGGATCCTGTCGACTATGTTTCGCTTTCTGACGGCGAACATCAGCAAGCACTGATACTCGGCACTTATGCAATGATCACCGACACCAATGCGATCTTCCTACTCGACGAGCCTGAATCACACTTCAACCCAAAGTGGCGCGTTGAATTTGTCCAACGAATCCTGAAGATGGTGGGAGAACGCGGCAGTCAGGAGTTCGTGCTGACGACGCACGCCCCATTCGTGCCGTCGGATATCCCGCGCGATCAAGTGATGATCTTCTCGAGAGACGAGACGACCGGTAAGTTCTCCGTCAGCGAACCGAATATTGAGACTTTTGGAACCACATTCGACCGCATTCTGGAAAGCTGTTTCGGTATCCGCCCGCCCAATTCTCACATCGCAGAAAAGGAAATAGAGAAACTCCTGAAATCGAACAACGTTGCGGAGGTCGAGGAGGGTTTCAAGGATCTCGGTCCTTCGATCGGCAAGGCCCTTCTGGCAGATCATCTTCGGAAGTTGAAGAACCGGGTCTAAGGATGCTCTTCTCGTACCCTATTGAAGCATTGGGCCAAAATTGGCTGAACGCTCTGGCCGTAGATTTGATGCTAGCCGGCATGGATTCGATCGATGACGGAGCTGAGCCTGCGGCTTGGCCAGATTGTCTGCCCGAGGCCCGTCGCGATATCTTGGCGCAGCGTACTGGGCTGCGGTCTAAGCTAGCATCTCTGTTTCAGAGGTATTCCCAGCTGTCCGTGCCCGAGCGGCATGACGTCCGGACTGCCATTCTCCGCCAGACGGATCTCCCCCACGTCTTCAACGACAATGCCCCTTGCCCGACTATCGACTCTCTCGCTTTGTCGATCCGGCAGCCAGTGAGTGCGCTGGCGACTTATCTTTTCAGCCAGTTGTCGAGCATAAAAGAGGGTGGCGGATTTATTCGGGACATTCAGTACGCCGCGATCTATGCTAGTAAAATCAGGCTTTGTCCCTTTTGTGGCCTAAACTATTTTCGGGCTCCCGGTGCCCCCCGCCACGCGCTCGATCACCTGCTCCCGATCTCGAAATATCCCTTTGCTGCTGCCGATCTTCGCAACCTTCCCCCGGCGTGCGACGAGTGCAACACCACCTACAAACGCGCAATCGACATTCTTATCGGGGAGGACGGGCTAAGGCGTCGCTGTTGCGATCCCTATTTTGGTCCCACCTATCGCATCACCCTGGAGGGCAGCGAATTCTTCAGCGGCGCTGAGATCGGGGGGTTTGTATTGCCGCGATGGAACATCAATATCGTAGGTCAGGAGCCGGAGCGGGCCGACACGTGGAACGCGGTCTATCGCATCAAGCTTCGCTACACGCGTGACATCCTTAACGCGGACTTCCTGTCGTGGGTTAGTCATTACAGCAAATGGTTCATCACGGAGAACGGGCGAGACCATGACGCGGTAGCGGTTGCCGCTCAAGTCCCGCGCTACATCGAAGGCGTCGTTCAGGACGGCTACGCAGACCGCGCATTCTTAAAGGCTGAAGCTTTTCGGCTGCTAGACAGATCCACCAGGGATCCCGAGATCGGGGAGGACGTGCGGCAATGGCTGTGGGGATTCGTCGCATATGCCAGCTAGGCTGTCTTCGAACTTCGTCTAAGTCAGTTTAAGCCGCGCCGGTGGCCTCTTCGTCGGTTGGGGTGAGTTGGAAGCTCTCCCGGTTCACGACCGCGTCCATCCGGAACTCGAACCGGGCCCTGATCGCCTCGCGGTGAGCGAGTGGGTCCGAAACGATGGTCAGTACCGCGAAGTTGCGTGAGCCCGAGTAGAAGTCGATCCGGTAGATGAAGAACCGCTCTCGGCGGATCTCGGCGGCGCGAGTCTCGTTGTCGGTCAGCTCCACCGAACCGGACTTGGTTTCGATGAACCGCTGAACCAGGTCTGTCCTCTGCGGGTCGGCCTGGAAGGCCACGAGGTCGTCCTCGTTGCGAAAGCTCACCCAGTCGCATCCATAGGCGTCGCGGCCCTGCAGGTGCCCGACGTAGATAGGGAACCGGCCCTGACTGGTTTCGAAAAGGCCAGTCCACTCCTCGGCGTCCGCCGCGCGGTGCGGATCCGGGTGAACCGTCCCGCCGACGGCCCCAGTTGGTGCCCCGACACGGATGCCGACAGTGCGCCGGACACCTGGACGAAATGGCTCGAGGGTCGGGCCCGAAGCGATCGGCATCGCGGTGACCGCTGCGGGGTTCTCAGGTCGAACGGGAGCTTGAGGCGGTGGTGGTGGTGTAGGTGGAGCGGCCGGCGGCAGGGTTGCCGTGGTCTCACCGCTCGTCGGCCCAGCCGGGTTCTGCTTCGCGGGACCGCGCGCGAGCGTCTCGGGGTCCACCTTGACTTGCTCGTAGGGCTCCTCCTCGGCAGTGCCGATGTCAGCGAGCAGGTCGGCGATCTCCGCGTCCGACACGTTGGGAAGCATCCGTCGGAAGAGAATCGCGCGCAGACCGTCGCTGGCAGCGCTGATCAGTTTGGCGAACTCCGCTCCGCTTTGCAGGTCAAACAGCTCCGCGATGCCATCGGCGATCGCCTCGTGCGCGAGCGCAGTGACCTGGGGCAGCGGATGGCTGCTATCGATTGCTACGATGAGCCTGTTGCCATCCAGCACGTGCGTCCAGTTTTCAACCGGCCCTTCGATGCGCCTGTCGTTAATCGTGACAGCGATTTCGGCAGCTGTCGCAATGCTAAGTTCAAGGCGGTCGAAGCGGCGAAGCCGCGTGGTCACGTTGCCATCGGCCAGTCGCAGAGCTCGGATGTAGGGGCGCGCTGCGGCGAGGTCGGTGCGCAGGAACGAGGCCGCCTGTCCTTGCTCCTCAGTGATCGAAGTGACCTCGAGCTTGTATTTTTGCTGGCTGAGCGCACGCACGCCAAACCGGTCGACTACATTCCCGGTATTCTTGCGGGGTGGCAGATCGATGAGCGGCAGGAACTCGCGCGCCGCCAGCGGGAAGCCTGCCTGGTCCGCGTAGAGCGCGCCGGAGGGTTTCACCCAATCGCGCACGTGGCCTTGATGCACCTGGACGCGGCCGTTCGCGAGGAAGTCGGCTCGTTCGGCGCTCCCAGCCCCGGAATCGAACGTGTCCAACTCGAGTATCTGGTGGTAGAGCCGGCGCACGGTGTCTTCACCCGGCTTCCGGTCCGGAAGCTCCTTGAGCAATGTGAAGATTCTTGCCACCGACAGGTTTACCAGCCCAAGCGGGACCTGGGCACTTTCGAGGCCGCGACGCCACAACGCCTGGCTCAGACCGAATGTCTCTTCGCTACCGATCGCCGCCGTTCGTGGAACGCTGAAGAGCTCGGCCAGGCGTCCTGGCTGAACCATAGCGTCGCGCGGTCGATGATAATCGCCGTCGCGGCACGCCAGCCACGGCGTCGTGGCGATCCGCTCGCGGACGAGGTCTGGCAGCGGCCCTCGGTAGCGGCGGAAGTTCTCCTTTCCATCCTTACGCCCGATCAGCTTAGTCTCGAAGTGACGCGGCCATACGGGATCGAACCGGGGGTCGAGCGCCAGCCATGCAAGGATCGCGTCGCTCTGAGCCGTCGTCAGGATTTCCCTGAGACCCACGATCGTCGGCGCCTCGCACTGCAGGTTATAGCCCCAGCTGATGTCACTCTTCGCGAAGGTCTTCACGGAGCCGTCGTCCTGCACCGCAATCTGGTCCGGCAGCGCGCGCAGGACGGCGGGCCGCAGGTCCATGGGCGCGGCCTCCACCACCGCGCGGGGCCATACTCCGGCGCCGAGCCACTCGAAGAAGGCGGCTAGGTTCGCCGAGCCGGGATCGATTCCGTTCTCTTCAGCGGACCCAAGGAGGTGCTGGGGCGCGGATCGGAATAACTCGGCGTTGATGCGACCGGACTGTCCGTAGGTATCGGACAGGTGCAACTCGCGCGCGTCGCGCCAGTTTCCGTCGGCAGCCATGAGCCTGAAGACGCCTGGCGGATTGCGGTTATCGGGGGTGTAGAGCGAGTGAACGGTCCGCAGGAGCGATCGCTGCACCTCTCCTGCATCCCGCCGACCGCGCGCCAGAGTGCGCACGGCCTGCGTGCGCAGCGACGCGATGACGCTCTCGCTGCTGTATTCCGTGATACCGAACCCGCTGAGCTTCCGGAGCTTGTCGCGCCAGTTCGACCCTTCGACCCTCCGCAGCAGGAGCCGCCACATCTCGGGATGGATAAACCGCGCCTTGGCCCAGTCGGGAAGCTGCGGCAACGCGTCGTTCCCGGCCGGCGGTGGGAATGGTGTGTTCCCCTCCTTCATTGGCCGCTCGTTCTGGTCGACAAGCAACCACCTGTGGTGGTGCTTGGCGTTGAGGCTCTTGGAGATGCCGACCACCGCGTTCGCGCGTTCCTCGAGTGTCAGCTCTGAGCGGCGCAGCACGCGTAGCAATTCCTCGGCCGACAGCTCGGCGATCTCGAGATGCTTGAGTACCGCGCGGTCCTCCGGTCCGCGGCACTGCGCCAAGTCGCCGAACAGCCGCGACGGCAAGTAGGACTCGTATCCGGCGGGTCCGATCTTCGCGGCTTCGGCGCTCACCCTGCTGCCCTTGATCGTCGGCACGATAGCCAGCGGCCTGGCCGCTTGGTAGACCGCTGTCTCAAAATCGGCGAGCGGCGCCGGAAACTCGCCCGAGCGAGCGAGGAAATCGAGAGCGTTGGACACCTGCTTGGATGGAACGAGCCGCGCCAGCGTCTGAGAGTAGAATGTGCCGAGCTCGCGCAGCACGCGCTCGTTCAGGTCGGAATTCTCCTTCATCGCCTTGCGGTTCGAGTCGAGTTCGAGCGTGGCGTGGAGCAGGGCGGGAAACGGCAGCCGGATGCTCGTTGGGAAGTAGCTGTGGAGGAAACCGGAGCCGTTGCTCTCGTCCGACCGTAGCGCTACCGCCATCTCGTAAACGCGCGGCTTCTTCCGCCCACCGACTGCGATCTCGCCTCTACGCCGCGCGCAGATCCACTCCTGCTCACTGGTGGCGCCCCCGGCCTCGATCTCGATCAGGTACGTGTCGGGGCCGGTCTTCGTCCGGCTCCACCGGACCAGCGGCTTACCCTCGATCTGGATCTCGATCTCCGAGAGGGAGTCGACGAACAGGAGGAATGTGGACTGGAACTCGCTGGCCTGCTTAATGGCGCGTTCCAACGCGCGCTCGCGATCGAAGGGGGCCGCCACGACGGTGTCGTAGTTGCGCGTGCGGAGGTCACGAGCGCGCTCCAGTAACGCGCTGATCGCAGCGGTCCCGAGAGACTGGAGCTCCTCTCCGAAGGCCGGGAAGGCCAAGACGGGCACGGGCGGTTCGTCTTCGGATTCACAGAGCCTAGCGATGGATCGACTCTCGCGCGCGAGCGCGCAGACGGCGGCTTCGGCATGGGAGCGCGAGAAGCCGACTTCGAGCTCGCCGCTCGAGATCACCGGCTCCTGTGACCAGTTAAGCAGTGAGCGGAAGCCCAGGCCCTTCGCGCCGATGAGCGCCACCTTCCTGCCCGGCTTGTCGCTCGCATTCGGGGTCATGAGGGATTCAATCCCGCCCGTTCGGAACGGCAGTCCGGTGTTGGCGACGAGAAGTCCACTCGGGCCGACTTCGATACGAACCCGCCCGTTCCCGCCAGCCTCCGTGGCGGCGTCCGCCGCGTTCTGCACCAACTCGAGCAGTTCGCGACCGGCGTAGTCGTCGGCGGTCTGCCGTTCGCTGCGCACGTGGCCCAGCAGCAACTTGGGCTTGGTCAGGAAGACGTTGCGCGTCGCATCCGTCTCCGCCTGCAGGAACGCGAGCCAGCCGGCCGCATCTGGGACGTCATCATCCCCCACGTCCGGTTCGCGATCTTGATCCTCCACGCTAGCGTCCATCCGATGTAACTCTTTGATCTTCGCCATATCTGCAATGGCCATTGGACCTTGTTGCGGCTTCCGCCATCCGGGCGCTGCTCCGGGAGCGGACATTGGAGGACGCCAAGTCGATCTACTGCCCGACCGCGCCCAAGAGCGGCTCTGGTGGCCACCACTTAGGCCGCCCCTAGGAAACGCTTGCTCCTAACCCGGTTGCCCGACAACTTGCCAGGGGGAGGGGCGACATGAAGCTGATAACCGATCGCGCCGCATTCAGCGAAGCGCTCACGAGATGTATTGAGGACCACCACAATATCTCGTTCGCTGTCGCCTGGGCAACCGGGGGCACTAAGGCCTACGAGGCTCTCAAGGCGCGCCGTGAGTCTATCCGCAGAGGCGTTATCGGCACGCACTTTTACCAGACGGCGCCGGAGGTATTGGAGGACTTCGTCGACGACGGTGCTGTCCGCTTCGTCTTACAGCCATCAGGAGTCTTCCACCCCAAGGTTTTCCTGTTCCGGACCGGACGGCGTTGGGACGCCTTCGTGGGATCGGCGAACCTGACCAGAGGCGCGCTGAGCAGGAACAGCGAGGCCATGCTGCACGTCAGCGATGCCGACTTGGACGCCACCGCTGTTCGCGACGATCTCGAGAAGGCGATCCGCCAGTACCGCTCAGCAGGGAAGAAGGCGACGGCCGAGGACGCCGAGATTTATCGTGCCGCCCACGAGCGCATGCGGACGGCAAGGGAGCGCCTGTCGGGCCAGTACGGGTCGGCGGCATCGAGATCGCCACTCGATTCCGATGTCATGCGCATGAGCTGGGCACAATATCTATCGGCCGTGAGTAAGGCGGGAAAAGAGGATATGTCGAATCGCGTCACCCTGCTGGGCGCTGTCCAAGCCGCTTTCAGCGAGCGGCTCAACTTTGCCGACATGGATGTCGATACCCGGGCGATGATCGCAGGGCTGCCGAATGGACTGACGAAGAACCAAGGCTATTTCGGTAGCATGAAAGGCGACGGATATTTCCACACGGCCGTAAAGAAAGCTCCGGACGGTATCTCGAGGGCACTGGATCGAATCCCGTTGATCGGGCCGGTGACCCGCGACCACTACGATCAGTTCTTGAAGCTGCTCGATCCGGCCATAGAGGGCGAGCGTAAACGGCCTGGGATCGCGAGCCGGCTACTGGCCATGAAGCGGCCTGACTTGTTCGTCTGTATAAGCAAGCGCAACAAGGCGGGCCTGTCAGCCGACTTCGGCATTTCAGGGAGCCGGATCGACTACGACCTATACTGGACCGACATCATAGGGCGCATCTGGGATGCGCGCTGGTGGTTGCAGAAAGCGCCTGCGGGCGGGAGAGATCTTGTGGTCTGGCGGGGACGTGCGGCGATGCTCGATGCGATCTTTTATCGGCACGATTAGTTCGTCGCTCTAGCTGAACTGAGATGGATCGACCGGTGCGGAGCCGGACTGCTGACCGCTGCCGGGGACTCCTTCCGCCGCATGCGGACATACTGCTAGCGGCCAAAAGCGACCGGCGATGCCGGTGCTTCGTCCGAACAGGTACCGATTGGTGTCACCTATCCCGCTCGGCTGTTACCTATGTGTTACCTAGCCATAAATAGGTAACAAAAAATTGGCGGAAAACTGGCGCGCCCGGCAGGATTCGAACCTGCGACCCCAAGCTTAGAAGGCTCGTGCTCTATCTGGCGTAGTGACCTACATCCCTGAACTTTGGCGTCTGTGGGCAAATTCTGGGCATGAGAGTTTAAGATATGCGCAAGATGGTTGAAAAGACCGGTTTTTCTGGCGTCGACGGCTGCCTTGACATCGCAGGGGTCGCAAGTTCAATCCTTGCCACGCCCACCATCAAAAGCCTTGGAAGTCTGCGGATTTCCGGGGCTTTTTGTTGTCCGGCGCTCCCGATCACGCCCGCCGGCAATTCGATCGCGAACGGCGGCTCGGTCGGCGTGCCCGCATCAAGCGAGAAGCTTCGGGCAGGCGGCGAGAAGCCTCGACATGGTGATCTCACCGAGTTTCCGGTAGGATTCCCACTGCGCCTCGTCAAAGAACTGGTCACCGGTGGGCTGTTGGGGGAAAAGCGGATTCGCCACGCTGTAGCCCAGGAGATCGGGCGGAAGATCGGACAGAAGCCGCGGCTTGATCCACAGAATATCGGCCGTGGCGTCATCGAATTCGGCGCGAAGCACCAGCACGAACGGGCCAGTTTCTCCGGCACCGAACCCACCTCGCCAATCGGTATCGGGCGGCGAATCGACAAAGATCGAGTGGTCTGTAGCGCCAAGCGAGGCCGCAAAGGTGGCGAGCTCAGCGGTGCGAAGCACCTTGATCTCGGCACCGAAGTCGAGCCTCGCCAGCCGAACGAGATTCTCGAGGTCGGCAAATTGGTAGGTCGGATCCGCGCCGCTGTCGGCGAGGATGATCAGCGGCACCCGGTGATCGAGGAGCCGATATGCTCCCGAATTTTCAAAGTGCCCGCCATCGGTAAGATATTTGCGCTCGTAGGAGCGCGAATAACGGGCGGTCATCTCGTTGAACAGGTAGATGAAGGTGCCGAACCAGCGCGAAAGGTGCTTGTTCAATCGGCTGTCGTCCGGCCCGCGCGAGGAAAGCCCGGGCGACCACCACCAATAACCGAGCCGAACGTTGGCGAAGGTGAGCGCCAGGGCAAAGCCGAAGTTGGTGAGGCGTCCCATCGCGCTCGAGGCGGCGGCGCCGGAGATCGCAATCCATTGCCCCAGGCTGATTTGCTCGGCGCAGTCTTTGTTGCCGACCTTCGACCATTCAACGTGATTGCGGCCGATCCGAATGCCCTTGGGGTCGAGGCTGATCACTTCACCCTTGCGATCCCTCGCAATGATCTGCGACTGCGGATCGATCGTCTCGTTGATCGTGGCGTTGATGATGTGCACCGGCGCTGGAAGATCCGCCCGGCAATAAAGGGACGGCTGGATGTAGTCGGCCGGGTCATTGTCGCGGATGCTCGAGCCTGTTTGGGGGTTCGCGGCCTGCTCCAGCCGCTGATTGTTCGTGGCACCGAGATACGCGCGGGTGAGGCGTGAGGAATAAAGCAGGTGGAGCGAAGAAAGGTTGATGAAACCGCTCGCCCTTCCGGAGAGCACTCCAAGCACCAGGACGATGCCGGCGAAGAGCGCGAGGCGCGGCCATTCGGGCGTACCGATCCACGCGGTCGCAGGCCATGCTATGTGATGGGCGAGGGCGGCGGCGGCGATTGCGACCATGCCGTAAAGAACGATGCCGGCAACGGCCGCGACCGGACTGGCAAACCGCCTCAGGAAGGCGCCTACCGCGCTTTTTCCGGTGCCGGAGAACCAGTCGGGAATTTTCTGGAGGAGGAAGGCGAGCGCCGGGACCATCGCAACGCCGATGCCGCCGCCGAAACCGGCGCCGTCGGCGGACCGGAACCAGGAGTCGAGATATGCGCCGGCGCTGTCCACGACCGCCACCGCGGCGATGACCAGGAAAACACGGTTGTTCTTGGCGAGCAGGTTCGTCAACCTTCGCCGGAGCTCTCCCGTCGGGAGGGCGCCCTTCCAGAGCAGCGGAGCGGCGAGCGCCAGCGTGACGAGTACGGCGAGCGCCCAAATGAAGACACCGACTGCAATCACTGCGGCGAAGCCCGGTCCGAAGCCCTCTAAAAGCGGAATCGTTGGAAAGGGAACCGGCTTCAGAAACCAGCGGGCGAGGAAATAGATCAGAGCGCCAATGATCAGCGCGCCAGCGATGGTTTGGAGGATCGCCCCCGCAAGGTTTCGCCACTGCCGCGCCGGTGAAGGCTCGTTCGGCGACATCGCTTGGGTGAGCCAGTAGCAGAGGCTGAGCGTCGCTGCTCCAGCGAGCGGCAGCGCCAGCAAGATCGCGATCGGGCTGAGCGGCACGCGGCCCGATGAAGGTGTCGCGCAGCCGCCCCCCGGCAGCCCGCCGCTCGTGCCGTTCGCAAGCACAGACCACGTCCAGCAAAGTGCGCCCGGGTGGTACCGCGCGATTGCCGCTTCCGCGACAACAAGGGCGGTCACCAAAGCGAGACTGGCGATAAAGAAGATGTACAGCATCGCCAGCCAGTTGCGCGTCAGGTAGGCGGCAGCGAATCCGTAATCCGTGGCGCCGTTCGGGGCGAGATACCGGCTGTGTTCCCGCAGCCACCACAGTGGGTTCCGCCGGACCGTGGCGCCACCTCCGGCCGACGGCCAGGAAATCTTCTGGGTGTCCGTGCTGGTATTGAGCACCTCGCGTGCGAAGCGCCACTGGTCTTCCACACCGTCGCGGTTGAGCGGTATGTCACCCACGCCATCATCCCCTTCCAGCACCGGGGGGGCGATCCCCCGGCCCTCGGACGGAACAAAGAGGCTGCGAAGGAAGCAACCGGCATAGCCGCCGCCGGACACGGTTGAGAGAATGTCTATCTTGGAAAGCGCATCGCGCGACTTTGCGAGGGACTGGAGAAGGCCGAGCGAAAAGGTCGCGCTTCGAATACCCCCGCCGGACAAAGCAAGGCCGACAAGGTTCGCGGGCTTGTTGTCCTGTCCGCTCAACCAGAGCCGGACGTCCCGGCTGCGTTTGACGCGGGAATCGAAGGATCCGGCCGCTGAGGCGGCCGTCGCCGCCCGTTTGCCATCCGTCTCCGCGCCGGCGGACCCGTTGCCCTCCTGCGCCTCGCCGGCGGGGCGCATGTCAGGCGAACTCGGGAGCGGGCGCTTCCGGCATCGTCGCTGCCGTTGGCGCTGCTGAGTCGGCCAGGATCATGTCGGCGGCCTTCTCCGCGGCCATGTAGACGGCGCTGACGATGAAATAGCCCGGAATGCGCGGAAAGATCGAGGCGTCCACCACCCGCAGGTTGGTGACGCCGTGAACCCTAAGCCGGCTGTCGAGTACGCCCTGAGCGTCTCGCGGCCCCATCGGACAGGAGCAGGAGGCATGATGGCCCCACGCATTGTCCCGCACCCAGGCCTCCAAGGCCTCGCCGGTCAGTTCGGCACCGGGGTCGATCTCGCCGGCGATAAGGCCGGCGGCCTTGAGCGGCGCCGTCGCCTCGCGGACGAACTCGACGCCTTTCGCAACGGCGCGAAGGTCCTTGCCGCTCTTGTCGGATCCTTCCTCGAAATAATGGAACTGAACTTTCGGCGGGTCGCGAGGGTCGGGTGAGCGGAGCCGGACGGTTCCGGCGAGATTGCCCGTCCTTGCCTTCAGGATCGCCCAGCTGATTACGTCCTTGTGCTCGCGCAGGTCGAGCGAATAGCCGGGATAATATCCCTTGAAGTAGCCCAGCAGCGCGAAAATAAAGAGGTCGGCGTCGTCCAGCGCAGGGTCGGACTTGCGTTTGAACGCCAGGGCCGCTCCGTTCGAAATGTAGATGCCCTGCCTGCGCTCCGCCCAGGAGAGGCCGACGGAATCGTCGGGCCTGTAGCCGGCGTCCTTCAGGGATTCGAGCGGCTGAGTCAGCTTCGACTGGACGCAGACTTCGTAGCGGTCCTGAAGGTTGGTTCCGACCCCGGGGAGATCGACGCGGACTTCTATACCGTGCCGGTCCAGCTCCTCGCGGGGCCCGATGCCGGAAAGCATCAGCAGTTGCGGCGTGTTGAAGGCGCCGCCCGCGAGTATGACCTCCCGCCGCGCGCGCAACGTCCGCAATTCCCCCCCTTGCGGGGAGGCGTTGGGGCCGGCGCGGTACAAACGCTCGCCGTGCATATATTCGACGCCGGTTGCCCGGTTGGCGTCGTCGAAAAGCACGCGCGTCGCCAGCGCATTGAGTTCAATGCGCAGGCGAGAGGGGTGAGCCCGGACCGCCGACAGCACCCGGTCGCGGGCGCCGACGCGGCAGTGGCGCTTCGTTGCGATCGGCGCGTAGCACAGGCCTTCGCTGCCGTTCTCCCGCGCGTCATTGGGATCGAGTGCGCCGCGCAACAGGCGGTGAACCGTCGCCCGGAACATCCCGACCCCCCTGGCGGCCGCAATGCCGCCAAGCTCGAGCAGGTGCCTGAGCCGGTCGTCGGCGAACGCTTCCTTCGGCTTTCCGGTCTCGACGTTGAGCCAGCCGCCCCAGCCATGGCCGGTATTGCTGAAGCCGAGCTTGGAAAGGAACCGCCACGCTGGGCGGTGGTGGCAATCCTCGACCTTTTGCTGATATTTGGCCATCACCTTGCTCGACCAGCCGTCGTCACCAACCCGTGCGGCGATCCCGTCCCAATCCCGCGGCTGGGCGGTGAGGAATATCATCGCGTTGTGCGACGTGCAGCCGCCCAGCGTCCCGGCGCGGGGGTAGAGCACGCCCTTGTCCGGAACGCGCTTGGTGTCCCGCGCCGCCTGCGCCGGATCTTCGTAATGCTCGACGAAGAAGTTCCAGGCCGTCGCTGGATTCTCGGAGGCGAAGGCGTGAAAGGCGGGGATGTCGTAGTCGGAGGGAAAGCCCTCGTGTCCTCCCGCGGTGCGCGGGTCTCCGCCCGCTTCGAGGAGTATCACGTCCATGCCCTCTTCCGCGAGGCGGGCCGCGACGGTCCCGCCACCCGCGCCCGAGCCCACGACGATATAGTCGCAGTCGAATTCAGCGCTCATCGCGGCCCCCTTAGAAAGTTTTGAGAAAGGCGATGAGGGCTCGCTTGTCCGGGTCGCTGAGCGGCGCCTCCGTGCCCCAGGATCGCTCGTCCGGAGTCACGCCCTGGTTGAACTGGGCGGTTCCGAAATAATGCCCGCGGTTGACGACGAAGTCGGGACATTTCGACAGCCGCATGAGCGGCTCGCGGAGGCCTGCGAAGGCCTGCCTCAGCTGCACGTCGGTGAGGTCCCGGCCCTGGGTGGCGATCAGCCCCTTCTTGAGCTGGAAGAGGGCCGCGAGCAGGTAGTGGAAATGCGCGGCGACCGCCTTCGGATCGCGGCTCTCCGCCAGCGGCTGCAGGTTGGCGAGCAGGTTGATCGGCATCCCCGCCGGGATCGGTCCGAGCCGCAGGTTGCCCTCCCGATCGACCAGTTTCTTGAGGATACCGCGATCCTCCTCGCTGAGCTGCGGAGGCATGGATTGGAGGAAGCTTCTCGGGATGAAGAGGTAGCTGCGCGCCGTGGTACGATCGATCCAGCCTTCCGCTCCGCGGCCGAGCTCTGCGTCGAACGGCCGCGTGTCCGGGAAGAGCAGCTGGTTGATCGAAGCCTCGAAGGATTGCAGCCGCGCCGGAACCGACGGGCTCCCGTTGAACGGCCCGAGGCTGTTGTTGAGCAGGTAGGGAGCCGTCGACCAGAGCGAGGCGAGTGTCGGCACGCGAGTGTAGCCGCGGCCGCCGCCCGGCATCCGGTACGCGATCCGCTTGCCGCTGAAAGGATCAACGAAGTGGACGGTGCCGACCGGCGTCAGCTGCTTGTAGGTTTCGGACGAGAAATTGTCCCAGATGTTGCCGCCGATACCGTTGGTCGCAAGCGGACTGCACAGGTTGGTGCGCAGCAGCGAGACGGGCACGCGCGCGTCGGTTGACAGATAGTTTGCGTTGCGGAAGTTCGGGTCTCGTACGATCTGGACCATCTGGTTCTTGTAATCGTCGGTCTGAGTCCAGGACCACCACCGGCGGAAGCTCGCCAGGTATCCGGCGCCGTTTTCGAAGGTCACGTTGGCGGGTCTGCGGGCCGGCTGTTTGCTAGAATGGCAGCGCGCGCAGGTTCTTGCGAACGCGTTCGCGCCTTGCTGGAGCAGCGCCGGCGGCGCCGCTGCAAGCGCCGCTCCTCCGGGCGCGTCCTGCAGCCGGTGCGGTCCCGACGCCTTGAGGAAGAAGAGAGCGGTCGCCGGCGTGCCTTTCTCCGTCGCCCGCCAATAGGCCGAATTCTTCTGCGCATCCGCGATCGCGATCGGCGACACGGGCTTGCCGCCCATCACGGGGTTGAAGTGCCGCAGCCATTCCTCGCTGAACAGGCCGATGTTGATATGGACGCGGTTCAAGGCGCCGATGGCCCCGACCGAATCCGCGCCATCCTTGAGAACGTGCGGCGTGAAAACCGTGTCGGGCTTGCGGAAGAAGCCGGCGAGCCAGCCGTCCTTGATGAAGTCGTTGAACTGCTTGTTGTTGAGCCCGCCGCCCGCCAGTTTCTCCTCGCCGATCGGCCGCGAGATCTCCAGCCGCTCCTTGAGGTTGTAGATGGCGTTCTGAGTGCGCGGGTTGTTGATGTTGTCGGTTGAAACAAGAGACGTGTCGAGGGCGCCTGGCCGGAACGTGTGAACCCACTGGTAGACGAAGTTATTCTCGTTGGGCTTCCAGAAGAAGAAGCGGTCCGCCCAGAGATATTGAGCCCCAACGGTTGAGCTCAGGTTCTCCCACTTCGGGTTTTCGGGATCGGCGGGAGGGTTGGTGGGGCTTGGGCCGACGTGGCAGAAGCCGCAAGACATGCCGACGCGGTACGGCCTCACAAGCTTCGGGTTCGTGTAGTAAGCAGGATCGTTGTAATAGCGCGCCGGGTCCCACGCCTTTGCGGCCGCCGCGTCGAACGCGGGGTTCGGGAAGAGCCGCAGGCCGACGATCCCGGTCGGCGCTCCGTAATAGGATCCGATCGGAAGCACCCGCCCGTCGGGCAGGCGCGTTCCTCGGGCGCCGATCTTGACGCCGGGATATTTGCTCTCGTCGGCGAAAGGATCGGCCGGGCAGGACGGATCCCGGACGTCGAGATATAGGCCGAAACGCTCCGGATCGGGCTGGTCGGACGCCTTGAAGCAGGGCTCGTTCACCGCGCCCAGCCATTGCCAGCGTGTCGCCCGGCGAAGCGGGCTGTCGAGGGGCGGGGCGACGATTTTCAGAAGGTCGAAAGCGCCGAGTGTGGGCTTGCCCATCTGGTCCCAGAAGCGGTCGTTGCCGCCGCTCCAGACGATCCACATGTTGCGGCCTTTCACCTCATCGGGGGTGAGGGCGACCCGGCCGTCCATTTCGCGGAAATAATCCTCGCCGGCATGGACGAAGCGATCGTCGCCGATCCCCGCCTGCGTCGCTTCGTCGACCACGACCTCGCTGTCCGGGCGGTGTTTGCAGGAGGCGACGGCAATAATGGCCGTCAGCGCACTGGAAGCTAAAAGCAATTTGCCGATATGCATGCCCACGCGCCCCCCATGTGCGCCGTCACTGCTATGACTTGGATCTGTCGGGAAACCTCAATTTCTACTTGGAGACTCGAAGATGAAGTCTGCACGCTGCCGCACTATTGGTCAAGAGTGGCTATCCACGCTCACCAAAGCATTCAATTATGCGTTTGAAAGGTCTTTGTTTTTCGTGCCGTAGCCCACCGCCAACCGCCGCGACAATGTCGCGGGGGAGGGTGGGCGTACTTCGGTTTTTTCAAAGAGTGAAGCAAGGCGGCCGCCGGCTTAACTCCGGCGGCCGTTCGCTTTTACCAGATGCGCACGCGGTCGGCGGGGGAGAGGTAGAGCTTGTCGCCGGGCTGGACGTTGAACGCTTCGTACCAGGCATCGATGTTGCGCAGCGGCGCGAAGGCCCGGATCATGCCGGGGGAGTGGGGATCGCCGACCAATTGCTGGCGAAGCGCCTCGTCACGGAACAGGGTCCGCCAGACCTGGGCCCAGCCCAGGAAGACGCGCTGGTCGCCGGTGAAGCCGTCGAGCACCGGCGCGGGCTGGCCGCCGAGCGAGGTGCGATAGGCTTCGAGGCCGAGAGTGATGCCGCCCAGATCGCCGATATTCTCGCCCATCGAAGCGCGGCCGTTGATGTGCACGCCCGGAAGGTTGGGGAAGGGATAGGATTCGTACTGGGCGCCGAGCTTGGTCGCCTGCACTTCGAACTTGGCGGCGTCGGCGGGGGTCCACCAATCGCGCAGCACGCCGGCGTAATCCGACTTGCGGCCTTGATCGTCGAAGCCGTGAATGATTTCGTGGCCGATGACGCCGCCGATGCCGCCGTAGTTCACCGCCGGATCGGCATCGGGATCGAAGAACGGCGCCTGCAGGATGGCGGCGGGAAACACGATCTCGTTCTTCACCGAATTGTAATAGGCGTTCACCGTCTGCGGGGTCATGCCCCACTCGGCCTTGTCGACCGGCTGGTCGATGCGGTTGCGGCGATAGTCCCACTCGAAGCGGCCGGCCCGCTCGGCATTGCCGACGAGATCGCCGGGGACCACTTGGAGCGCGGAATAATCGCGCCACTTTTCGGGGTAGCCGATCTTCACCGAGAAACCTTCGAGCTTCTTCTGGGCCTCCGTCTTGGTCTCAGGCCCCATCCAGTCGAGCCGCTGCAGCCGGGCGCCGAGCGCGGTGCGCAGGTTGACGACGAGCTGGTCCATCTTCGCCTTGGATTCGGGCGGGAAATAGAGCTGGACGTAATCGCGGCCGATCGCCTCGCCCATCGCATTTTCGACAAAGGTGACGCCGCGCTTCCAGCGCTCGCGTTGCTGCGGCTGGCCGTTGAGGAACTTCGAGCGGAACTCGAAGCTCGCATCGACGAAGCGCCTGGACAGGAGCGGCGCGACGTCGTCGGCGGTGTGGAAGGCCTGCCAGGCTTTCAGCGTCTGGAGGTCGGTGTCGGCGAAGATCTGGGCGATCTTCGGGAAGGCGGTGTTCTGCGACAGGATCGCCTGGCCCGCGCCGCCGACGCCCGCGGCATCGAGGAAGGTCGCCCACGGGAAGCCGGGCGCGTAGGCGTCGAGCTCGGCGCGGGTCATCAGGTTGTAGGTCTTGTCGCGGTTGCGGCTTTCGGCGCGGGTCCAGTGCGCCTGGGCTATCCGCGTCTCGAGCGCGACGACCTTGCGGGCGGTTTCCTGCGCGGCGGGCCAGCCGGCCATGTCGAGCATCTGGGCGACATACCCGGTGTAGCGCTCGCGCTGCGGCTTGAACTTGGCGTCGAGGTACAGATCGCGGTCGCCGAGGCCGAGGCCGGACTGGCGCAGGTAGAGGGCGTAGACGTCGGGACGCTTGGCGTCGTCGCTGACGCCCGGGCCGAAGAAGCTGCTTCCAAAGCCGCCGAACGAGCGGCCCATCAGCCGGGCGATGTCGTCCTTGCTTTTCGCCGTGTAGATGGGCGCGAGGCGGGTGAGCAGGGGAATGGCGTCGGTGCGTTCGATCGCGGCTTCGTCCATGAAGCCCTGATAAAGCGCGGCGACCTTGGGCTGGTCGGCGCCCGAGGCGAGGTTGTCCGCGCTGTAGCCCTCGACCAGCTTGCGCAGGCGCGCTTCGGAAAGGTCGCGAAGCACCGCGAACGCGCCAAAGGAGGAGCGGTCGGCGGGAATGGTGTTGGTCTTCGCCCAATTGCCGTTCACATAGGCATTGAAGTCGTCGCCCGGCTTCACCGTCCGATCCATGCCCGCGATGTCGATGCCCCAGGTGCCGTAGTGCGGCGATTCGACGCCGGTTGCGGCGGCGCCGCCCTGGATGTCGTCGAGCAGGCTCACCGTTGTGCAGGTCTCGTCGAGGCAATCGTGCTGGTGCGTGCCGGCGGCGGCGGCGGGCGCGGCGGCGGCGAGGGCGAGCAGCGAGGCGGCGAAAGCGAAGCTCTTCTTCATCAGGCGGATCTCCGAATATTCTTTGTTTTCAGCCGCTTGTAGAGGGGCGCGGCCGTTGCCGCAGTCATAGAACGCGCTGCAGTGAAAGGCAATTTGTATCAGAATTGGAACAGGTGCGTGGCGACGTGCGGGCGGCTGGTTGCGTCGAAGCTGGCGGATCGTCGGCACGGCAGATAAAGCTGCGGCGATGCTGCGCATTGTGTCCTTTGTTCTTGCCGCCACGCTTGCGCTGGCTGGTTGCGCGCCTGCCGCGGACGGCGCTGCCCCGCTTGGGCGGCCGCCCGCCGGGATCGACCCGTTCTACGCCAAGTATCTCGATGCGGGGGGCATCCCGGTCATAGGCTCCGCGCAGGTGCCCGACGCGGCAATCGTGAAGGCCGGGGAGATCGTCGGCGCGATGCTTGCCGCGCGGCCGGACCTGCGGGCCGAGTTGGTGCGGCAGGGGGTGCGGGTGGGCGTGATCGCGCAAGGCGAGGCGATCACCGATCTGCCCGAGCACCGCCACTGGACCAAGCCGCGGCGAGACGATGTGCGGCTAACCGCCTGCGAACTCAAATATTTCAGTCGCATCGAGGCGCAAAGCGACCGCGACTATTGGAACGCCCGTTCGCGCGGCACCGGCGGGCGCTTCACCACGGTGGGCGCGGAGAATCTGCTGGCGGTGCCGGGCAGCCGGTATTTCGGCGAAAACATCCTGGTCCACGAATTCTCGCACGCCATCTTCGACGCGATCCAAGTCGCCGACCCGGCGCTCTATGCCGAAGTGGAGCGCGCTTACGCGGCGGCGCGGGCGGCGGGGCGGTGGAAGGGCGATTACGCCGCCGTCACCCTCACCGAATATTGGGCGGAGGGGACGCAATATTGGTTCAACACCAACATGCTCGCCCGGCTCGACGAGCGGACGATCCTGTCCGACCGCGATCTCGCCGCCTACGACCCGGCGCTCGCCGCCGCCTTGGCCAAGGCCTATGGCAAGCGCCACCGCATCGCCGCCGATCCGTTCTTCGAGCACAGCGCCCGCCTCAACGTGCCGAAGGGTTATAAAAGCGCGGAGTGCTGAACGGCGGCGCGGGCGAAATAAGTTGAGGAAGTTGAGACATGCCATGGGCGCTCATTCTTCCTCGTCCGGATCGTGTCCGCCGATGCCATCCTCGTCCTCGGCCTCGTCATGTGCCAGCCCGGCGAGCGCCTCCCAGGCTTCGTTGGGGAGCGATTGCAGGAACCCGCAGCGCCAGGCGCGGGCGCGCTGTTCCTCCGTCCAGCCGCTGATATCGTCGATCAGCAGGTTCTCGGTTTCGACGGCGCGTCCCGATCGACCTCTTCGCTGCCGAAACCGGCGCCAAAGGCGCGCGCGGCAAGGCGGCAGGTGTCGAACTGGAGGGTCGCGGCGCGGCCGAGCGGCACTGCGCCGAGCATCTTTCCCGTACGGCGGGTGACCAAATATTAACCACCACCAAGTAGGTACGGACCATGACACGTTGCCGTTCGGAATATGCGGGGCGCGTCCGGTATCAAAGGGGAGGCCCAGATGTCTGCAATTCGTAAGCTTATCAAGAACACTCGCGGCGCCACAGCCATCGAATATGGCCTCATCGCGGCGCTTATCGCCGTTGCCATGATCGCGGCCGTGTCAAAGGTTGGCGGCGGCGTCGGCTCGACGTTCAACGTCGCATCCAATTCAATGCCGAGCTAAGATTCGAAAAGGACGACCGATGGCCACCGTCTAGGGCGGCCAGAGGTTCCTTGGTAACCAGGGGCTGGAGATCTACTCTCCGGCCCCTTTTGCTGCGTCGGGAACCCGCGGGCGCGAATTAACTTGGATCATGCGCGTGAACGCGTTGACAAGACCGCGGATTGAGTAGAGCGCTTTGCCTGCGCAGGCCGAAGATTAAGTTCCTACGGTGAAACCGAGGGAGCCCACTCCCTCCGGTACGCGGACCCGCTGGTGGGAGCGGCGTCAGCCTTGCCTCTTTGAGGCCAGCTAGAGGCCCCAGCCTCCCCATGCGAAAGCACGGGGAAGCCGGGGCCTTCAGCTTTTCCAAGCCGGGCGCGGCGCAAAGGCCAGCCTGCCACCCGTTTTCAACTCTCTTTGCGAGCCTACAGGACCCTGCGCGAGCCCTGCCGCCCCACGCGGCTGCCCGCTGTCGTTACCTTAGTTGAACACCGCAAGCAGGCGCACGCCTCGCGGGAGGGCCGTGGCCGCGCTGAAGTAGACGTCCAGCGCCGGGTAAGTCGCGTGGGTTACGCTGTAGGTTCGGTCGCCGGACGGGGCGGTGCCCGGGGCGGCGAGGAAGAGGAGGGAGAAGGCCTGGGTGCGGCCGCAGTCGGCGGGGCGGGTGCCCTTGGAGGGGAGCAGCTTTACTTCGGAGAGCAGGAGCTGGGTCTTGCCCCTTTCGCCCTCGACGGAGAAAACCTGGCCGATGACGCTCGACCATTCGGCGACGCTGCCGTTTTGGAGGGAATAGAACATCCGGTCCCACCAGTTGAGGTCGGTGCCGGCCCCGGTGCCGGCCAGGCCGAGCTGGAGGGCGGGCGCTCCGAACGCCGCGGCGCCGACGCTGCCCGCGCCGAGCGCGAGGAGGAGGTTACGGCGCGTGTGGTTGGTCGCGGTGTGTTCGGTCATTGGTGCCCCCGTGCACGATAGTCGGCGCGGCGGCCCTTCGATGAGGCCCGCCGGCTTTGATCTTCGTCCACGGATGAGCGGCTTTCCCCCGAAGCCACGAACGCCCTCCTAACGCAGCGGGCGGCGGTGTCCAGACCCTATCGCGGTGTTGAGGGCGGGCGTTTCAATGGGGGACAGGGCTTAGTTCATCAGTTCCACGGCCATCGCCGTGGCTTCGCCGCCGCCGATGCAGAGGGTGGCGAGGCCCCTGGTTTTGCCGTGGGTTTGGAGCGCCGACAGGAGGGTGGCGAGGAGTCGGGCGCCCGAGGCTCCGATCGGGTGGCCGAGCGCGGTGGCGCCGCCGTGGACGTTGAGCTTGTCGCGCGGGATGCCGAGATCGCGCATGGCGATCATGGCGACGCAGGCGAAGGCTTCGTTGACTTCCCAGAGATCGACGTCGTCCGTGGTCCAGCCGGCTTTTTCGAGCGCCTTCTGGACGGCGGGGACGGGCGCGCTGGTGAACAGGTTGGGCGCCTGGGCGTGGGCGGCGTGGGCGACGATGCGGGCGACCGGTGTGAGGCCCAGGCGGTCGGCGACGCTTTGGCGGGTGATGACCAGGGCGGCGGCGCCGTCGGAGATGGAGGAGGCGTTGGCGGCGGTGATGGTGCCGTCTTTGGCGAAGGCGGGTTTCAGGCCCGGGATCTTCTCCGGGTTCGACTTGCCGGGCTGTTCGTCGCAGGTGACTTCGACGTCGCCCTTGCGGGTTTTCACGGTGACGGGCGTGGTTTCGCGGTCGAAGGCGCCCGAGCTGATGGCGGCGGTGGCGCGGCGCAGGGATTCGATGGCGTATTCGTCCTGCGCCTCGCGGGTGAACTGGTATTCGCGGGCGGCGTCCTCGGCGAAGGTGCCCATCGCGCGGCCCTTGTCGTAGGCGTCTTCGAGGCCGTCGAGCATCATGTGGTCGTAGACCGTGTCGTGGCCGATGCGGGCGCCGGCGCGGTGCTTGGTCATCAGGTAGGGTGAGTTGGACATGGACTCCATGCCGCCGGCGACGATCAGGTCGGCCGAGCCGGCGGCGATCATGTCGTGGGCGAACATCGCCGCCTGCATGCCGGAGCCGCAGACCTTGTTGATGGTGGTGGCTTCAACCGAGCGGGGCAGGCCGGCGCCCAAGGCGGCCTGGCGGGCAGGGGCCTGGCCGAGGCCCGCGGGTAGGACGCAGCCCATGAAGATCTTGTCGACGTCTTCGCCGGACACGCCGGCGCGTTCGATGGCGGCGCGGACGGCGGTGGCGCCGAGTTCGGTGGCCGACGCGCCGGCCAGGGCGCCCTGGAAGCTGCCCATCGGGGTGCGGGCGTAGGAGAGGATGACGATGGGGTCGGCGGAGGGGGTGGTGGCCATGGTGTCTGCGGAGCTCCTGTTCCAAATCCTCCCCCAGATTTCTGGGGGAGGGGGACCATGCGAAGCATGGTGGAGGGGCGGCGGAGGCGAAGCCGGAGCCGAAGGCATCCTCGCTTCGCTCGGCCCCTCCACCGCACTTCGTGCGGTCCCCCTCCCCTGCAAAGGCAGGGGAGGATTAGTTGGCCGCGACATAGGGCTTTGCCCCGCCTTGTTCAAACTGGAAGGGCTCTGCTAGGGCGCGGGCAGATCAGGAGAGAGAAATGGCCGATATCGGGCTCGACTTCGCGCTCGGCGAGATGGCGGACGCCATTCGCGACACCACCCAGCGTTTTGCCGCGGACCGGATCGCGCCGCTCGCCGCCAAGATCGATGCGGACGACTGGTTTCCCGTCGAGCTGTGGCCGGAGATGGGCGCGCTTGGGCTGCACGGGATTACCGTGTCGGAAGAGGATGGCGGGCTTGGGCTCGGCTATCTCGAGCATGTGATTGCGCAGGAGGAAGTGGCGCGGGCCTCGGCCTCGATCGGGCTCAGCTACGGCGCGCATTCGAACCTGTGCGTGAACCAGATCCGGCGCTGGGCGAACCCGGAGCAGAAGGCGAAGTATCTGCCCAAGCTGATCTCCGGCGAGCATATCGGATCGCTGGCGATGTCGGAGGCCGGGGCGGGATCGGACGTGGTGTCGATGAAGCTCAAGGCCGAGAAGGTCGACGGCGGTTACCGGCTGAACGGGACGAAGTTCTGGATCACCAACGCGCATCATGCCGACACGCTGGTGGTCTATGCCAAGACCGGCGAGGGGAGCCGGGGGATCACGACGTTCCTTGTCGAGAAGGGTATGGAAGGCTTCAGCCTTGGGCAGAAGCTCGACAAGATGGGCATGCGCGGATCGCCGACGGGCGAGCTGGTGTTCAACGATTGCTTCGTGCCGGACTGGAACGTGATGGGTCCGGTGAATGGCGGCGTCGGCGTGCTGATGTCGGGGCTGGATTACGAGCGGACTGTGTTGGCAGGCATCCAGCTTGGCATCATGCAGGCGTGCCTGGATGTGGTGCTGCCCTATGTGCGGGACCGCAAGCAGTTCGGGCAGGCGATCGGCGGTTTTCAGCTGATGCAGGCCAAGGTCGCGGACATGTATGTCGCGCTCAACTCGGCGCGGGCGTATGTGTATACGGTGGCGCGGAACTGCGATGCCGGGAAGACGACGCGGTTCGATGCGGCCGGGGCGATCCTGCTGGCGTCCGAGAGCGCGGTGAAGGTCAGCCTGGAGGCCATCCAGGCGCTTGGCGGGGCGGGCTATACCAAGGATTGGCCGGTGGAGCGGTTTCTGCGCGACGCGAAGCTGCTCGATATCGGGGCGGGCACGAACGAGATCCGGCGGATGCTGATCGGGCGGGAGCTGATCGGAGCGGCGTAACCTTCACCCCTCCCCTTCAGGGGAGGGGCATGTGGGTGGCGCGGCTTCTGCGGTCTTTCTGACGTTCCCCTCCCCAACCCCTCCCCTGAAGGGGAGGGGCTTTTACGCCTACCAGATCTTCACCCGCTTTTCCGGCGCCAGATACAGCTTGTCCCCGGGCTTCACGTCGAACGCCTTGTACCAGGCGTCGAGGTTGCGCACCGTCAGGGCGCGGTACTGGCCGGGGGCGTGGCCGTCGGTGGTGATGCGGGCGCGCAAAGCGGGTTCGCGCATCTTGGATGCCCAGGCCTGGGCGTAGGCGATGAAGAAGCGCTGGTCGCCGGTATAGCCGCCGATCACCGGGGCTTCCTTGCCGCCCAAGGACTTGCGGTACGCGTCGTAGGCGGCGGCGAGGCCGGCGACGTCGGCGATGTTCTCGCCGAGCGTGAGCTTGCCGTTGACCTTGAGGTCGGGGAAGGGCGCGTAGCTATCATACTGGGCGGCGAGGGCGTCGCCTTGCTGGCCGAAGCGGGCGAGGTCCTTGGGCGTCCACCAGTTCCTGAGCAGGCCGGTGGAGTCGAACGCGGCGCCGTTGTTGTCGAAGCTGTGGCTGATCTCATGGCCGATCACCGCGCCCACCGCGCCATAATTGTAGGCGGGATCGGCGGCCGGATCGAAGAACGGGCGCTGCAGGATTCCGGCCGGGAAGTTGAGCGCATTCTGGACGGGCAGGTTGACCGCGTTCACGGTCTGCGGCGTCATCCACCATTCGCCCTTGTCCATCGGCTTGCCGAGCTTGGAAAGCTGATGGGCGTATTCGGCCTTCTCGGCGCCGACGGTGTTGGCATAGGCATTGTCCGGCGCGACCGCGAAGCTGCCGTAATCGCGCCAAGCGTCGGGATAGCCGACGCCGACCTGGATCGACTCCACCTTGGCGAGCGCCTCCTTTTTGGTGGCGGGCTCCATCCAGTCGATCGCCTGCACCCGCGCGCCGAAAGCCGACTTGATGTTGTCCACCATGGATTGCACCTCCGCCTTGGCCGAGGCGGGGAAATACTTGTCGGCATAAGCCTTGCCCATAGCGTCGCCGAGCGCGCCGTTGACCGCTGCCAAGGCGCGGCGATCCCGGCTCAATTGCTGCGGGGTGCCGTTCAGCACCGTGCCGTTGAAGGCAAAGGAGGCGGCGTCGATCTTGCTGGGGAGGACCGAAGCATGGCTGTTGATCTGGTGAAAGGCGAGCCAGTCCTTCCAGGCGTCCAGCGGCTCGGACGCGACCAGGGCGGAGAGGCGGGGGATTGCGCCGGCGTGGTAGGCGGCGAACTTGTTCTGGTTGGCGAGCTGGGCGGCGGCGAAGAACTGGTTCCAGTCGATGCCCGGCGCCTTGGCGTCGAAATCGGCGCGGCTCCATACCGCGGCCGACTTGGCGAAATCGCCGCTTTCGTCGCGCGTGGCGTGGGCCTTGGCGACCTTGGTCTCCAGGTCGAAGATGCGCCCTGCCTTGGCCGCGCCGTCGGGGATGCCGGCGGCGGTGAAGAGCTGGGCAATGTAGGTTTTGTACTTAGCCCGGATGTCGGCCATCTTGGGATCGGCGGAGAGATAATATTCGCGCTCGGGAAGGCCGAGGCCGCCCTGGAGAAGGTAGGGCAGTGTCTCGCCCGGCGTGGCGAGGCCCTGGGTGACGAACACGCCGAACAGATTCTGCGTCTCGAAGTCGGTAGCGTTCAGGGGATCGACGTCGGCGCGGATGCTGGCGCCGAGGGTGCGTGACAGCGCGGCCTTGTCGGCGATTGCTGCGTAGGCGTCGAGATCGGCCTTGATCGGGGCGAGGCCGGCGCGGTCGATCGCCGCCTGGTCCATATAGGCCTTGTAGAAGGCGGCGATGCGGCCCTCGTTGGTGTCGGCGGCCGGGTCCGCTTTGGTAATCGAATCGATCAGCTCGCGGTTGTGCTTCTCCGTTTCCAGATAGGCGACGTAGAAGGAGCCGGTGGAGGAACGGTCGGCCGGGATTTCGGCGGTCTTCATCCAGCCGCCATTGGCGAAGCCGTAGAAATCGTCGCCGGGCTTTACCGTTTTGTCGAGGGCGGCGGGATCGATGCCGATGGCGGTGCCGGCGTTGGCGGGCGCGGCGGCGGTCTGTTGCTGGGTGGCGGCCGAATTGCAGGCCGAAAGGCTCGCAAGGGCGGAGCCGCCGAGCAGAGCAGCGGCAAGAACGGAAGCCTTCATGGGTGAATTCCTTCGCAAGCTTACTTAAGTTAGGAACGATATAGGACCGGCTCCGCGCCGACATCAACACCGCCCGTTGCGCTTCGCGCTTTTCAGCAAGCGCTGCCCAGTCTAACGCGGGGCCGAGATGCGGCTTGGAGCCGTGCGAGCAAAGGAGCGTAAGCAAGCGTGAGCCCCCCCGTGCTGACCAGCCGGCATGATCCGGGTGACGAGAAGGCCCGGCGCTATGACGCGCACAACCGCGCGCTTGCCGAGGAACTGCGGGGGCGGGTTGGCCAGGCGGCGCTTGGCGGTTCGGAGAAGCATCGCGAGAGGCATGTTGGGCGCGGCAAGTTGCTGCCGCGCGACCGGGTGACGCGGCTGCTCGATCCGGGCGCGCCGTTTCTGGAGGTTGGCCAGCTTGCCGCCAACGGCATGTATGGCGACGAGGCGCCCGGCGCGGGGATGATCACCGGTGTCGGCCGGGTGTCGGGGCGCGAGTGCATGATCGTTGCCAACGATCCGACGGTGAAGGGCGGGGCTTACTTTCCGCTGACGGTGAAGAAGCATCTGCGCGCGCAGGAGATTGCGCGGGAGAACCGGTTGCCCTGCGTTTATCTGGTCGACAGCGGCGGCGCCAATCTGCCGCACCAGGCCGAGGTGTTTCCCGACAAGGAGCATTTCGGCCGCATCTTCTTCAACCAGGCGCAGATGTCGGCGGCGGGCATCGCCCAGATCGCCTGCGTGATGGGAAGCTGCACGGCGGGCGGCGCCTATGTGCCGGCGATGAGCGACGAAAGCGTGATCGTGCGCAACCAGGGCACGATCTTTCTCGGCGGTCCGCCTTTGGTGAAGGCGGCTACGGGCGAAGTGATTTCCGCCGAGGATCTGGGCGGCGGCGACCTGCATGCGCGGCGCTCGGGCGTGGTCGATCACCTGGCCGATAACGACGAGCACGCGCTGTCGATTGTGCGCAGCATCGTATCGCGGCTGAACACGACAAAGCGCCACGATCTCGACCTTGCCGAGCCCGTGCCGCCGAAGCTCGATCCGCAGGAATTGTACGGCATCATCCCGGACGACGTGCGCACGCCGTACGACGTGCACGAGGTGATCGGGCGGATCGTCGACGGCTCCGACTTCCACGAGTTCAAGCCGCTGTACGGGACGACGTTGGTGTGCGGCTTCGCGCGCATCTGGGGCATGCCGGTGGCGATCCTGGCCAATAACGGCATCCTGTTCTCGGAGAGTGCTCTGAAGGGCGCGCACTTCATCGAGCTCGCCTGCCAGCGGCGCACGCCCCTGCTGTTCCTGCAGAACATCTCAGGCTTCATGGTCGGCGGGAAATATGAAGCGGGCGGAATCGCCAAGGACGGCGCCAAGCTGGTGACGGCGGTAGCGACCGCGCAGGTGCCCAAGGTGACGGTGCTGATCGGCGGCAGCTTCGGCGCGGGCAATTACGGCATGAACGGGCGAGCATTCGGGCCGCGGTTTTTGTTCACCTGGCCGAACTCGCGGATCTCCGTGATGGGCGGCGAGCAGGCGGCAAGCGTGCTGGCGACGGTGCACAAGGATGCCGAGAGTTGGACTGCAGAGGAGGCGGAAGCGTTCAAGGCCCCGATCCGGCAGCGGTATGAGGACGAGGGCAACCCGTATCACGCCACCGCGCGGCTGTGGGACGACGGGATCATCGATCCGGTCCAGACGCGGGATGTGCTTGGGCTGGCGTTCAGCGCCTCCCTGAACGCGCCGATCGCGGAGCGGGCGCAATTCGGGTTGTTCCGGATGTGAGGGGGGTCTTGTTCAACTCGGCGTCACTCGCCTGTTTGCTCGGGATGGTCCTGGTGCCCGCAGGTGAAGCGGTTGCGCAGAAGGGTCGCGCTTTGCCGCCCGCATACAAGTGGGGACGCTGCTTGCTTCAAGTAGAGGGGCGAATCTTCATTTCGGGTGCCTGCGCATACAGCATCGGCAGCGGCGGCTCCTTTGACATTCAGGGCCCGCATCAAATCTATTCGGGGATCGACTACCCGGAGCCGGAAGCCTCCGTTGGACAGCGGTCCACCGACTATTTCGCTCACGTGAATGTAGAGGGCGATTCAGGCGAAGGCTTTTGGAACGCGGACGTGACGGCCACCCACGCGCACGGACACCTCGGAACCTTGTCCCGGCGCGGCGCTTGCTGGGTGAATGCGCTCGCGAAAGTCTGTCTGTGGCGCCAATGATGCTGAAGCGGGTGGACCCTTCGGAACAAGCGATCTCCGCGACCCAGAGGGTTGTTCCGGATGTGATGGGGAATTTGCACCTAGCAATCCTCCCCCGGCGCAGCAGGGGGAGGGGGACCGTCCGCAGGACGGTGGAGGGGCCGACGCCACCGGCGTCGGTTGCACCGCCGCCGGCCCCTCCGTCACCCCTTTGGGGTGCCACCTCCCCCGTCGGGGGAGGACTTAATCAGGCCGTCCGCTATTGTCGCGATGTGCTGAAGAACGCCTTCGAGGTTCTTCAGCATCTCGGCAGCGGGGATCCGCAAGGTGGTGATGTTGTGCCGGGCAAGCCACGCATCACGACGGGCATCGCGGAGGGGGCGGTCTCCCCGCTCGTGCGCTTCGCCGTCGACCTCCACGCACAGCTTCGCGGCGTCGCAGTAGAAATCGAGGTCGTACGGTCCCGCGGGATGCTGTTTGCGCCAGTGCAAACCGATTTGGCGCTTTCGCAGCTGCTGCCAGAGCAGCACCTCCGGCAAACTCATCGTTCGCCGAAGTTCGCGCGCGCGGCGGTAGGATTTGCCGGTGCCTTTGAGCATGTGACTCGCTCCGTTCCGCGCCTTTGGCGCGGCCCCTCCACCATGCTTGGCATGGTCCCCCTCCCCCAGCAAGCTGGGGGAGGGTTTTGGAACCGCTTATGATCCGCTCCCTTCTTATCGCAAACCGGGGCGAGATTGCCTGCCGGATCATTCGGACGGCGCGGCGGCTGGGCGTGCGGACGGTGGCGGTGTTTTCCGATGCGGATCGGGGGGCGCTGCATGTTCGGGAGGCGGATGCGGCGGTGCATATCGGGCCGTCCGCGGCTCGGGAGAGCTATCTGGTTGGAGAGAAGATCATCGCCGCCGCGGTGGCTTCGGGGGCCGAGGCTATTCACCCCGGCTATGGCTTCTTGTCGGAGAACGCGGGGTTTGCGGAGGCTGTGCGGGCGGCGGGTTTGGTTTGGGTTGGGCCTTCGGCGCACTCGATCCGGGCGATGGGGCTCAAGGACGCGGCCAAGACGCTGATGATCGAGGCTGGGGTGCCGGTGACGCCGGGCTATCTTGGCGAGGATCAGGCGCCCGCGCGGCTTCAGGCGGAGGCCGATGCGATCGGCTATCCGGTGCTGATCAAGGCGGTGGCGGGCGGCGGCGGCAAGGGGATGCGGCGGGTGAACGACGCGGCCGACTTCGCCGACATGCTGCAGAGCTGCAAGCGCGAGGCGGCGGCGTCCTTCGGTGACGACCGGGTGCTGATCGAGAAATACATCCTTCGCCCGCGCCACATCGAGGTGCAGGTGTTCGGCGATACGCACGGGCAGGTGGTCCACCTGTTCGAGCGGGATTGTTCGCTTCAGCGGCGGCACCAGAAGGTGATCGAGGAAGCGCCGGCGCCCGGCATGGACGAGGCAACCCGGGCGGCGGTGTGCGATGCGGCGGTGAAGGCCGCTCGGGCGGTGGACTATGTCGGCGCCGGGACGATCGAGTTCATCGCCGATGCGTCGGAGGGGCTCCGGCCGGACCGGGTGTGGTTCATGGAAATGAACACGCGGCTTCAGGTCGAGCATCCGGTGACGGAGGAGATTACCGGGCAGGATCTGGTCGAGTGGCAGTTGCGGGTGGCGAGCGGCGAGCCGTTGCCGCTGCGCCAGGACCAGCTTTCGATCCGCGGCTGGGCAATGGAGGCGCGGCTTTATGCCGAGGATCCGCTGAGCGGCTTCCTGCCTTCGACCGGAAAGCTGGATCATTTTCAACTTTCCGGTGAAGCGCGGATCGACACGGGCGTGGGGCAGGGCGACGAAATCACGCCCTTCTACGACCCGATGATCGCCAAGCTGATCGTCTCCGGCGCGACGCGCGAGGAGGCTCTGGCAAAGCTGCATCGGGCGTGCAGCGAAACCGAGGTGTGGCCGGTACGGACCAATGCAGGGTTCCTGAGGCGGTGCTGCGAGGACGGGTCGTTCGCAGCCGGCGAGGTGCACACCGGCTTCATCCCCGAGCGGCTCGACCGGCTCCTGGGGCCGGCGATGAGCGACCGGGCGCTGATGGCCGCGGTGAGTTGGCGGACCGAGGAGTTCGACGATGCGAAGTACCGGCGGCCCGGCGACCCCTGGAACAACGCTCCCGACGGTCTCTTCGGATTCCGCTTGAACGCGCCGCCCGTGCCCGCCCGGCTCACAGTGCGGAGCGCCGGGACGATGTACGAGGTGCTCGTCTCGCCTTCCGGCGGGACGTATGAGGTCAGCATCGACGGGCGCAGCGACTTTGCGACGGAGGATCGCGGCCTGCCCACGACGTTCGGGGACAGGCCCGCCCCGCCGTACGAAGGCCAGATCTACGTCTTCGACCGCGGCGATGCGTACGGCTTCGCCTTTACGGAGGCGGCAGCGGGGGCAGGGGGCGCGGCGGGCGACGGCACTTTGCTTTCGCCGATGCCGGGCCGGGTGATTTCCGTGGACGTGCGGCAGGGGGACCGGGTGGCCAAGGGGCAGAAGCTGGTGACGCTCGAGGCGATGAAGATGGAGCACAGCATGGCCGCGCCGTTCGACGGGGTGGTGGCGGAGCTTGCGGTGGCCGAGGGCGCCCAGGTGACCGAGGGGACGGTGCTGGTGCGGGTGGAGAAGGAATGAGGGTTGGTGATCAAATCCTCCCCGGGACGGGGAGGGGGACCAGCCGCAGGCTGGTGGAGGGGGCTCTGTGCCCGCCACCACCCCCCCACCACCGCACTTCGTGCGGTCCCCCTCCCCGCGAGCGGGGAGGATTTTAAGATGGCCGGACGCTTTTACGATGAGTGGGTGCTAGGGGACCGGATTGCGCATCAGCCGCATCGGACGGTGACCGAGACGGACAATCTGCTGATCTCCGCGCTGACCCACAATCCGCAGCCGCTTCACCTTGATGCGGAATATGCGGCGGCGACGGAGTTTGGGCGGATCGTCGTCAACGGCACTTTCACGTTCGCGCTGATGGTCGGGCTTTCGGTGGGCGACACGACCTTGGGGACGCTGATCGCCAACCTGGGCTACGACAAGGTGCGGATGCCGAAGCCTGTGTTTATCGGCGACACGCTGCGCGCGGAGACGGAAGTGATTGGGCTCAAGGATAGCCGTTCGCGGCCGGATGCGGGGATCGTGACGTTTGAGCATTCGATGCTGAACGAGCGGGACGAGCTGGTCTGCGTGTGCGAGCGCACAGCTTTGATGCGGAGATCGAAGTGAAGTTTCGCTCCCTGTTGTTCGTGCCGGGGGACCGGCCGGATCGGATGGAAAAGGCGCTGGGCGTCGGCGCCGATGCGCTGATCCTGGATCTTGAGGATGCGGTGGCGGCGGCGGCCAAGGCGGAGGCGCGGCGGCATGTTGCGGCGTTCCTGGACGCGCATCCGGAGGCGAATTTGTGGGTGCGGGTGAATCCGCTCGACAGCGCCGAGCATGAGAGGGATCTGGCCGCGGTGCTTGGGGCGCACCCGAACGGGATCGTGCTTCCCAAGGCCGAGGGCGGGGTGTCGGTGAACGAGCTTGCCCGGCATTTGACCGAGCGGGGCAATGCGACGGCGCAGATCCTGGCGATCGCAACGGAGACTCCGGCGGCGATGTTTCAGCTCGGAACCTATGGCGGCGCCAAGCGGCTTGCGGGGCTGACCTGGGGGGCCGAGGATCTGCCGGCGGCGATCGGCGCTTCGACCAGCCGCGAGGAAGACGGGCGCTTCACGCCGCCTTATGAGCTTGCCCGCTCGCTGTGCCTGTTCGGCGCGGCGGCGGCGGGGGTGGCGCCCATCGAGACCGTGTATCCGGCGTTTCGCGATCTTGAGGGGCTCAGCGCCTATGCGGCGCGGGCGCGGCGGGACGGGTTTACGGGCATGATGGCGATCCATCCGGCGCAGGTCAGCGTGATCAACGATGCGTTCACGCCGTCGGAGGCGGAGGTTGCGCATGCCCGGGCGGTGGTGGCGGCGTTCGAGGCTGCTCCCGGCGCCGGGGCCTTGTCGCTGGACGGCAGGATGATCGACCGGCCGCATCTGGTGCAGGCGCAGCGCACCCTGTCCGCCGCGGCGGGCTGATGCACGACCCCTTCGCGGCGGGCGGAGCGACGGCGCTCGGCTTCGTGCTCGGCGCGGTGATCGGTTCGTTCCTGGCGGCGATATTGGTGCGCTGGCCGCAGGGGCGGTCGGTGGTGCGAGGGCGATCGGAGTGCGATAACTGTCACCGGACGCTTCGGCCGGTCGAGCTGATCCCGATCCTGTCCTGGTTCCTGGCAAAGGGGAAATGCCGGACATGCGGCGCGGCGATCGACAAAAGGCACCTGGCGGTGGAGGCGGGCGCGGCCTTGGTTGGGCTGACGGCGCTCCTCGCGCACCCGCTGCCGGCGGCGGCGTTCACGGCTGTTTTCGGCTGGTGGCTGTTCCTGCTCGCGGCCCTCGATATCGAGCATCAATGGCTTCCGGACAGGCTGACGTTGCCGCTGATTCCCGCCGGATTGGCGGTCGCGTGGATCGGGATCGGGCCGGGTCTGGAGGAGCGTCTATTCGGTGCGGCGGCGGGTTACCTCGTGCTTGAGCTAATCCGCATCCTGTACCGCATGCTGCGTGGGCGGGAGGGGCTTGGCGGGGGCGATCCCAAGATGCTTGCGGCGCTGGGCGCGTGGCTCGGCTGGGCCACTCTCCCCTTCATTCTGCTGGGCGCGGGACTGATCGGGCTTGCGGTGGTTGCGGCGATGCGGCTTCGGGGCAAGGCGGTGGCGGGGACGGACCGGCTGCCGCTCGGCACGTTGATGGCGCTTGCCGCCTGGCCGCTGTGGCTGATCCTCGCACGCTAAACGCTTGCGCGGGGCTAAGAAAACGTGTTCGTTAACCTTTGGCGCGACTCCACGCAGCGGGTACGCGCTAACGCTTTGTAACAACACTGGAATATATCCCGCGCATGGCGGCGGGGTGCTGAGTGGGGGAGTGGCGGATGCGCCTGGCTTTGGACCTGCGCACGCAGCGGCTGCTGCGGCGGGTCCCCCGGACCAATGTCTACACGCTGGCGGAGCTTGCGCTGCTGACGCTGCTTGCCGTGCAGTGCGCGCGGCTGTTCTGGACGGCGCTGACCCCGGTCGGGCCGGTCGGCGACTGGCGGCCCGCGGCAAGCGTTGCGGTTCAGCCCGGCGCGGGCCTGCTCGGCAGCTTCGATCCTTTCTTCCGGCTTGCGGGGGGCGGCGGCGGGCCGGTGGTGGTCACCTCGCTGAGCCTGAAACTGTTCGGCGTGCGCCAGGACCAGGCATCCGGCCGCGGCTCGGCGATCATCGCGCTTCCCGATGGGACACAGCGCAGCTTCGCGGTCGGCGACGAGATCATGCCGGGCGTGACCCTGGCCGGCGTGGCGTTCGACAACGTCACCATTTCGCGCGGCGGCGCCACCGAGCAATTGTTCATGGACCAGTCCAAGGGCACGCCCGCAGTTGCGCCGGGGAGCGTCACTCCGCCGCCCGCGGCGCCGGGCCTGGTGCCTTCCGCCCCGGTTCTGCAGATACCCACCGTAACCGTGCCGCCGCCGCCGCCGCCGCTGGGCAAGCTTGCCGGCGAGATCAGCCTGCAGGCGCGCCTCAATGGCGACAAGCTCACCGGCGTCACCTTGTCGCCGCAGGGATCGGGACAGGCGTTTCGCGCGGCGGGGTTGCAGCCTGGCGACGTGTTGATCGCCGTCGATGGCCGGCGCATCACGTCGACCGAGCAGCTTGGCGGCCTGCGCGACCAGCTCGCCACCGGACGCGGCGCGAGCGTGCAGGTGGAGCGCGGCGGCCGGGTCACTCGAATTCAGTTGAGGAACAGCCAGTGAAGCGTTTGCTGATGGCCATGGCGCTTGCGACGGCGGTGCCGATCGCCCCCGCAATGGCGCAATATACCGTCAACTTCCGCGAGGCGGACGTGCGCGCCTTTATCGAGGATGCGGCGCGGGTGACGGGGCGGACCTTTGTGGTCGATCCGGCGGTGCAGGGCAAAGTCTCGGTGGTGACGCAGCGGCCCTTGTCGCGGTCGGAATATTTCGAGCTGTTCCTGTCCACCCTGCGCGCCAACGGCCTGGTGGCGGTGCCGCTTTCCGGCGGTGCGTTCCGGATCCAGCCCACCGCCGGTGCGGCATCTATCGCGAGCCGGGCCGCGGGGCGGCGCGGCAGCCCGAACAATTTCGTGACCGAGATCTTCCGGCTGCGCAGCATCGAAGGGGCGTCGGCGCTGGAATCGTTGAAGCCGCTGGTCAGCCGCGACGGTTCTATCACCGCAACGGAGAACTCGGTGATCGTTGCCGACTTCGCCGACAATGTCGCGCGGATCCGGGCAGTGCTTGCGTCCATCGACCGCGACACCACGACGACGCGCATCGTGACTCTGCAAAACGCGGGCGCTCGGGAGATTGCCGCGTCGATCACTCAGTTGGTGGAGGGCGCCGACGGAGACCGCAAATCGGCGACGGTGGTGCCGGTCGACAGCTCCAACTCGCTTGCCTTGCGCGGCGATGCGGCCACGGTGGCGCGGCTGGCGCAGCTTGCCGAGGACCTCGACCGGCGGGCGGCCAACGGCACCGAAATCCGGGTCGTGTTCCTGCAACATGCCGACGCGGCGCAGATTCTGCCCGTGATCCAGCAATTGCTCGGCCAGCAGGTCACTGCGGCGCCGCCCAACCAGGGGCTCAGCCAGCGCGAGTCGACGAGCGGCAGCGGCAACAACGGACAGCAGGCCTCGGTGAACCGCCAGCCGATCAACACCACCCAGCCGACCGCCGCGGGCGCAAGCGGCGGCAACAACGACCCCGCCGCGCAGAGCAGCGGCGTGTTCGGGCCGCGCCAGGCGGTGGTCACCCGCTTCGAAGGCGCCAATGCGATTGTCATCGCCGCGCCGCGCGACGTGCAGAAGAGTTTGGGCGAAGTGATCCGCCAGCTCGACACCCGCCGTGAGCAGGTGCTGGTGGAAGCGATCATCGTCGAGATCAGCGACGTCGCCGCCAAGCGCCTTGGCGTGCAATTGCTGATGGCCGGGCTGGAAGGCTCCAACATCCCGTTCGCGGTGACGAACTATTCCAACGCCAGCCCCAACATCCTGACAGTGGCGGGGGCGGTTGCGGCGGAGCGGCTTCGCCAGACCACCACCACCGTCAACGGTCAGGTGGTGACCACCAACCAGAGCTCGGGGGTCGCCGACGCGCTTCAACAGGCGGCGGTGGCGTCGGTGCTTGGCGCGACCGGCGGGCTCGGCGGCTTCGCGATCAAAAGCGGTAACGAGATATTCGGCGCGATCATCAATGCGGTGAAATCCGACACCAAATCCAACATCCTGTCGACGCCGTCGGTGATGACGCTCGACAACCAGGAAGCGCGGATCCTTGTCGGCCAGGAAATTCCGGTGACGACCGGCGAGGCGCTGAGCGACAATTTCGACAACGCCTTCCGCACCGTGCAGCGCCAGAATGTCGGCATTTTGCTGCAGGTGAAGCCGCAGATCAACGCGGGCGGTGCGATCAAGCTTGCGCTTCGCCAGGAGGTGAGTTCGATTGCCGGGCCGGTGTCGCAAGGCTCGGCCGACCTGATCCTCAACAAGCGCGAAATCGAGACCACGATCACGGTGGACGACGGCGAGATCGTCGGCATCGGCGGTCTGCTCGACGACAATGAGCGGCGCACGATCGAGTCGATCCCTTTGCTCGGCGACCTGCCGCTGATCGGCAATCTGTTCCGGTCAAAGGCGCGGTCTCGCAACAAGACCAACCTGATGGTCTTCATCCGCCCGACGGTGCTGCGCTCCAGGGCCGATGCGCGCGAAATGACCGATCGGCGCTACAGCTATATCCGCGACCGGCAGTTCCTGCAGAACCCGGACAAGGAGCCGAGCATCGACGAGCTGGTGCGAGAATATATGGGCGCGGTGCCGCCCTTCGCGGCGCCGCCGCCGCCGACGCCGCACGATCCCGCCACTTACGACCACAGCATCCAGCCCGGCCAGATGGTGGTGACGCCCGCGGGGATCGTGCCGGTGGGCACGCCGCCGCCGGCGCCCAAGAAGCGGAAGAAGAGATGATCCGCCGCGGCGCCGATCTTGTTGAGGAGGTCGCCGAGGACATCGAGCTCAAGGACATCGCGCTCGAGTCTGGCGACACGCTGATCGTCACCGAGCGGGTGATTGAGACGGACGTTGTTCCGGCGGCGCCTGCGCGCATTCCGTATCCCTTTGCCAAGCGGTACGGGGTAGCGACCTTGGGCGATTCCGACGGCGCCGCGCTGGTTGCGTTGCGCGAAGGGGCGGACCCGAGAGCGCTGATCGAGGTGCGGCGCTTCCTTGGCCGGCCGCTAAAGGTCGAAGCGACCCCCGCCGCGGCGTTCGACCGGATTCTGTCCGAAGCTTATGCCATGGACGGGCAGGCGGCGGCCGATGCGGCGGGGTCGCTTGGGTTCGGCGACGATCTTGCAAGCCTGGCCACGGACCTGCCCACCGCCGAGGACCTGCTCGACAGCGAGGACGATGCGCCGGCCATCCGCCTGATCAACGGCATCATCGCCGAAGCCGCGCGGCGCGGCGTGTCCGACATCCATATCGAGCCGTACGAGACCGGCCTCGTCATCCGCATGCGGATCGATGGCGTGCTGCGCGAGACGCTGCGCATGCCGCCGCACGTCGCGCCGGTGGTGGTCAGCCGGATCAAGGTCATGGCGCGGCTCGACATCGCCGAGCGGCGGGTGCCGCAGGACGGGCGCATCGGGCTGACGCTTGGCGGCAAGCTGCTCGACGTTCGTGTTTCCACCTTGCCGAGCCGGGCGGGCGAGCGGGTGGTGCTTCGTATTCTCGACAAGGAGAATGCCGGCATCACACTGGACGGGCTCGGCATGCCGCAGGATATTCACGCGCTCTTCCGCCAGGGTTTGACGGAGCCGAACGGAATCGTGCTGGTCACCGGACCGACTGGTTCGGGCAAGACCACGTCGCTTTATGCGGGGCTGCGAATCCTCAATGACGGCAGCCGCAACATCCTCACCGTCGAGGACCCGGTGGAATATGCGGTTGACGGGGTCGGGCAGACGCAGGTCAATCCCAAGGTCGGGCTGACCTTCGCGGCGGGGCTTCGCGCGATCCTGCGCCAGGATCCTGACGTGGTGATGGTCGGCGAAATCCGCGATCGGGAGACGGCGGAGATTGCGGTCCAGGCGTCGCTGACCGGGCACCTCGTTCTGTCCACCGTCCACACCAACGATGCGGTGGGCGCGATCACCCGCATGCGCGACATGAAGATCGAGCCCTTCCTGCTCGCCTCCACGCTGCGCGCGGTGATCGCGCAGCGGCTGGTGCGGCGGCTGTGCCCGGCGTGCAAGGCGCCGGTGGACAAGGATCAGTCGCTGGCGCCGCTGCTCAGCCTTCCGGTCAGCACCACGGTCTATGAAGCGCGCGGCTGCGGGGAGTGCGGCAATTCGGGCTACAAGGGCCGGATCGGCGTGTTCGAGGCGGTGCGGATCGACGAGAAGATCCGGCGGCTGATCAACACGGGCGGCGACGAAGCGGCGATCGCCGAGCATGCCTTCCGCAATGCGCCCAACCTTGCCGCTTCCGCTCGGGGCTTGGTTGCCGAAGGGCTGACCACCGCCGAGGAAGCGATCCGGATCTCGCGCCGCGAGAACGAGGATGCGGGTGGCTGAGTTCGACTATCTTGCGCTCGACACCGCCGGGCGGGAGCGCCGGGGATCGGTGCGCGCCGACAGCGCCGAGGACGCCAAGGCGAAGCTCGGCCAGCGGCGCTTGTTCGTGGTCAAGGTGGAGGAGGGGACGGGCTCGCCCGGCTCAGGTTCGGGCGCCGGGGCCGCGCCGCCCTTGCTATCGCGGCCGCTGTTCGTGCGGCGGAAGCTGAACGGCAAGGCGCTGACGATTTTCACCCGCCAGCTTGCGACGTTGGTGTCGGTCAGCCCGCTTGAGGAATCGCTGCGCACCATCGCCCGGCAGACGGAGAAGGAGCAGGTGCGCGCCATTCTGCTCAACGTCCACGCCGGCGTGCTGGAAGGGCGGCGGCTGTCCGACGCGATGGGGCGGGAGGCGGCGAGCTTTCCGGCGCTGTATCGCGGCATGGTGTCGGCCGGCGAAAGTTCGGGCAGCCTGCCCAACATCCTGGAGCGGCTGGCGCTGTTGATGGAGCGGCAGGGCCAGGTGCGGGCCAAGGTGCTGTCCGCCATTGCTTATCCGGTGATCCTCGCCATCGTTGCGATGTTCGTGGTGTTCGCGCTGATGGTGTTCGTGGTGCCGCGCGTGGTGGAGCAGTTCGAGGATATCGGCCAGCAATTGCCGCTGCTGACGCGGATTGTGATTGGCCTTTCGGGCTTTCTTGCCGCCTGGTGGTGGGCGTTGGCGCTGGGCGTTGCGGTCTTCGTGTTCGTTGCAGTGCGCGCGCTTCGGGACGAGGGGCTTCGGCTCAAGGCGGATCGCACCTTGCTGCGTTTGCCGCTGTTCGGGCGGCTGATCCGCGACCTTCATGCGGCCCGGATGGCGCGGACCTTGTCGACCATGGTGGCGAGCAGGCTGCCCTTGCTGGAGGGGCTGAAGCTGACCACCCAGACGGTGCACAACCGGGCGCTGCGCAACGCCAGCGCCGAGATCGCGGAAACGGTTCGCACCGGCGGCAGCCTGTCGGGCGCGCTTCGCCGGGCGGGGGTGTTTCCGCCCTTGCTGGTCTATCTGGCGGCGAGCGGGGAAGCGAGCGGCAAGCTCGACATCATGCTGGAGCGCGCCGCCGAATATCTCGAGCGCGAGTTCGACAGCTTCACCGCAACGGCGCTGGCGCTGCTCGAACCCGCGATCATCGTCGTCATGGGCGCGGTCGTCGCGGTGATCGTGCTTTCGATCCTGCTGCCGATCCTGCAGCTCGACACACTTGCCGGAGGAATGTGATGAAGATTCTGAAGTTCCTCCCCATCGAAGATGGGGAGGGGAACCGCGCGAAGCGGGGTGGAGGGGTAACTGCCTCGGCTCTCGACGGATCACCCCTCCACCATGAGCAGGTGGATAGTGCCCCGCACTATCCAGCCATGTCCGGGGGACATGGCGACCTGCTCATTTCGGGTGGTTCCCCTCCCCATCGCTTCGCGACAGGGAGGAACAGGGAGAGCGGCTTCACCCTCGTCGAACTGATGGTCGTCATCGTGATCATCGGGCTCCTCGCCACGGTGGTAGTGATCAACGTCATGCCGGCCACCGACAAGGCCGCGCTGACCAAGGCGCGGGCGGATATCGCGACGCTGGAGCAGGGGGTGGAGATGTACCGCCTCAACAAGCTCACCTACCCCGCCGGGGCGGACGGGCTGCAGGCGGTGGTTCGCGAAGGCTATGTGAAGCGCCTGCCCAAGGACCCCTGGGGCAACCCCTATCTCTATGCCGCGCCCGGCCGCGATGGGCGCAGCTTCGATATCTTCAGCCACGGCGCCGACGGACGCGAAGGGGGCGAGGACGAGGATGCGGATATCGGCAGCTGGCAGAGCTAGCATCCCTAATCCTCCCCTCGATTTCGAGGGGAGGGGGACCATGCGCAGCATGGTGGAGGGGCCGAGCGAAGCGAGGAAAACGGCTCCGGCTTCGCCTGCGCCGCCCCTCCACCACCCTGCAGGGAACCCGCCAAAGTACTACTTTGGCGGGAACCCGGGTGGTCCCTCTCCCCTGCAAATGCAGGGGAGGAATAGGAACGGCTTTACCCTTGTCGAGCTGATGGTGGTGCTGGTCATCATCGGGCTGATGTCGGCCGCGGTGGTGCTGGCGATCCCCGATCCGCGTGGCGGTTTGGTGTCCGAGGCCGAGACCTTTGCTGCGCGGGTGCGGGCGGCGCAGGAGCGGGCGATCATGGACAACCGCGCGGTGGCGCTGCGGCTGACGCCCGCCGGGTACAGCTTCGAACGCGCGGTGCGGGGCGCCTGGCAGCCGATCGGCGAGCGGCCGTTTGGGCCTGCAAATTGGGTGGAGGGCACGGGCGTCGCCGCGGCGGCGGACCGGATCGTGTTTGACTCGACGGGCTTTGCCGAGCCGCTGGACGTGACCTTGAAGCGCGGCGGCGAGCAGGTCGGCGTGTCGATCGGCGAGGGAGGCGAGGTTCGTGTCCGTCCCTGAGCATGAAAACGGCTTTACCCTTATCGAGATGCTGGTGGCACTGGCCATCTTCAGCCTGGCCGCGCTCGCGCTACTGCGGCTAGAGGGTGCCACGGTGTCGAACACCGCGCTCCTCCAGGAGCAGGCGGTGGCGCAGCTTGTTGCGCGCAACATTGCGGTGGAGACGATCACCGATCCGGTCGCGCCGGCCTATGGCGCAACGGGCGGAGAAACCACCAACGGCGGTCGCCGCTGGCGCTGGGTGCGCAACACCGGCCGCTCCCCCGAGCCGCGCATCCAGATGATCACCATCGCCGTGCTGACCGAGCGCGGCAGCGAAGCCGCGCGGCTGACGATTTTCCGGAGGGCGACGCGGTGAGGGGGCGTGCACCAAATCCTCCCCGGAACGGGGAGGGGGACCATGCGAAGCATGGTGGAGGGGGCTCGTTCAAGCGCAGTGACCTCCTCAGGGCCCCCTCCACCGCACTTCGTGCGGTCCCCCTCCCCGTACCCGGGAGGAATAAGGAGCAAGGCTTCACGCTCGTCGAGCTGATGGTGTCGTTGATGATCTTCGGCATGTTGGCGGCGGCGGGGGTGGCGCTCTTGTCTTTTTCCGTGCGGGCGCAGGAGGCTGCGGAGAACCGGCTGGGCGAGCTTTCGCAGCTTCGCCGGGCGAGCACCCTGATGGCGGCGGACCTCGGCCAAGCGGCGGCAAGGCTGCACCGCGACGGGAACGGCACGCCGCTCCCGGCTTTCACCGGCGGCGGAACGGGGCTTGGCTTCGTCCGCAGGGGGTGGGAGAATGTTGATGGCGCCCCGCGCTCGTCGCTGCAGCGGGTGGAATACCGGCTGGCCGGCGGCAAGCTGGAGCGATTGTCCTGGCCGATGGTGGACGGCGCGGCGCCGCGTGCGGCGGCGGTGATGCTGGACGGGGTGCGCAGCCTCGCCTTCCGCTACCGGATGCCGACCGGCGACTGGCGCAACCGCTGGGACCCGGAAGAAGCGGACGACCTGCCGCTCGCTGTGGAAATGGTCGCGGAAGCGGAAGGCAGCGGCGTCACGCGTCAGCTTTTCCTGACCGGGCGCGGCTGGTGAGCGGCTTCACGCCTCCGGCGCGGGAGCGCGGCGCCGCCTTGCTTGCCGTGCTGGTGCTGGTCGCCTTCATGGGCGCAATCGCGGCGGTGGCGTTCGAGCGGCTGCGGCTGTCCACCGCGCTGGCCATCAATCATGCCTCGATCGAGCAGGGGCGGGCCTATGCGGTCGGCGTCGAGACTCTGCTTGCCATGCGGGCCGGCGACCTGGTGTCGCAAAGCCGCGACATCACCACCCTGGCCGGGGACTGGAACGGCACCGAGCGGCGCATTCCGCTGCCGGGCGAGGGGCTTGCGGTGGGCACGATCCGCGACGCCGGCAATTGCTTCAACTTGAACAGCCTGGTCCAGGGCGAGCCGCCGGCCAGGCTCTCGACGCGCCCGCAGGCGGTGGAGCAATTCACCAACCTCATGCTGGTGCTCGGCGTTCCTGAGCGTGACGCGCGCGGCGTTGCGGCAGCGGCGGCCGACTGGGTGGACAGCGACGGCGACGCCGCCCCCGCCGGGGCCGAGGACGCGGCGTATGCCGGCTTCGCGGTCGCCTACCGCCCGGCCAACACGCTGTTCGCGGAGACCAGCGAATTGCGCGCCGTGGCCGGAGTGACCCCGGCGCTCTACCAGCTGGTGCGGCCTTATGTGTGCGCGCTACCGACCAACGAGTTGTCGCCGATCAACGTCAACACCCTGCTGCCGCGCGATGCGCCCTTGCTTGCCATGTTCGCGCCGGGGCGTACCGGGCTGGAGGAAGCGCGCGGCATCATCGCCCGCCGCCCGGCGGCCGGGTGGAAGGAGATGGCGGAGTTCAACCGCGCCACGGGGCCCAACGAACTTCCGCTCGACCCGTCCAGCCAGCTTCAGCTAAACAGCCGCTGGTTCGCGCTCGATCTGCGCATCGAGTATAACGGCGCCGAGCTGATCGAAACCGCCCTGGTCGACGCGCGCTACACGCCGGCGCGGGTGGTGGTGCGGCGTTGGGGGAGGGACGAGTGACGGAAAGGCTGCTCCTCTTCCTCGCGCCGAAAGCGGGCGGCGTCGGCGGCTGGCTGCTGCTGGGCGAGGGTGCGGTCGCGGCGCGCGGGCCGGGGCTCGAGGACTTGCCGCCGGGCGTGCGCCTGACCGCCGCCGTGGTGCCGGGGGAGGAGGTGGGCCTGCACTGGCTCGACCTCCCCGCCGGCCTTGCCCCCGCCCAGGCGCAGGCGGCGGCGCGGCTTCTCGCCGCCGAAATTTCCAGCCAGCCGCTTTCGGAAATGCACGTCGCCGCTGGCCGCGATGGCGCTGTGGGGGAGCTTCGGCCGGTTGCGCTTGTGCCCGTGACGGCGATGGAGCGCTGGCTCGACACGGTGCGTGCTGCCGGGATCGAGCCGGAGCTGGTCATCCCGGACACCGCGCTGCTGCCGGCGCCGGAGACCGGCTTCGTTCGCTTCGACCGGGGGGAGATTGCCCTGTGGCGGGCAGGGGAGGCGGCGTTCGCGCTGGAGCCGGAACTTGCCGAGCTGGTGGTCGGCGACGCGCCGGTTACCGAAATCGACGTCCTTGCGTTTGAGGCGGGCCTTTCCGCGGCGCTTGAGCGGCCTTTGGTCAACCTTCGGCAGGGCCCGTTCGCGCGCCGCCGTGAATGGCGGATGCAGGGCGCGCGGTGGCGGCGGCTGCTTGTGCTCGCCGCCGCGCTCGCACTGGTGACGTTGTTCCTGCAGATCGCCCAGATCGTCGTCTACACGCGCGCCGCCGACCGGGTACAGGAGGAGACGCGCCGCATCGCCGCGACCGCGCTCAGCCGCAGCCCCGGCACCGCGGGGGCAAGCGACCTCAACCGCCGCCTGGCCGAGCTGCGCGGCGGCGGAGTCGGCTTCGGGGCAATCGCGGGCGCGGTGTTCGAGGCGGTGAAAGCCGTTCCCAACGTGGAGCTCTCCTCGCTGACCTTCGGCGTGGACGGCGCGCTGAGGATCAGCGTTCGGGGCGATGCGCCCGCCTCGCTCGACGGCTTTGCCCAGCGCATTGAGGCGGGCGGGTTCGCGGTGGACCGGATGCCGCCGCGAAGCGCCGAAGGGCGGCAGGCGCAGGACATAATTGTGAGGCCGCGATGATCGAACGAACGACGATCTGGTACCGGGGACGAAGCCTGCGCGAGCAGCGGCTGATCCTGATCATGGGGACGCTGTTCGCGCTGGTCTTCCTGTGGCTGCTGGTGATCCGCCCGCTTGGCGACGCGCTTGCCGGGGCGAAGGCGCGGCACGCCGAGGCGGTGATCGAGCGGGCTGAAGCCCGGGCGCAGGCGGAGGCGCTGGGCGATCTTCGCAAGGCGGGCGGTGCCGCGCTCACCCAGCCGGTGGATGCGCTCGTTTCCCGCACCGCCGGCGAGGCGGGCTTCCAGCTTTCGCGGATTCAGGCCGATCCGGGCGGCGGCGTGTCGATCGGCATCGAGGCGGCGCGGCCCCAGGCCCTGTTCGGCTG
This sequence comes from Allosphingosinicella sp., assembly GCA_036386875.1. GTDB lineage: Bacteria > Pseudomonadota > Alphaproteobacteria > Sphingomonadales > Sphingomonadaceae > Allosphingosinicella. The sequence continues at coordinate 18,587 of DASVUV010000042.1, read as the reverse complement.
GGTCGCGGCGCTTGAGCGGCAGGGGGTGATCGTCTCCTCGCTCAGCGCCACCGCCAATGCCGACCGCACGCTTGCGGTGCAGGCAGCTTTTCGGGGGAGAGCGGGATGAGATGGCGCTTTCGCCTGCCGCTGGGCCGCGGGCTGTTCTTTGTGGCGGCATTCGCGTTCGCGCTGGTGGCGCTGCTGCCGCTGCGGCTGGCGCTGGACTGGTTCGGCATTGGCGATCGCGGCTTTGCGGCGCGCGAGGCGAATGGCAGCGTCTGGATCGGGGCGCTTGCGGAAGCGCAGTTCGGCAAGGTGGCGCTCGGCGATCTCGGCACAAGCCTCGACACCCTGCCGCTCTTCGTGGGGACGACCCGGATTGGGGTAGTCGGCCTTGGCGGGCGCACCCTGAAGGGCGCGCTTACCTCGACCCGGCACGGCTTCGGGGTGGACGACGTCGAGGCCCAGCTTGCGGTTGCGGGCGCGTTCGGGCCGCTGCCGCTTGCCACTTTGGACCTGGACGATGTCGGCGCGCGCTTCGAAGCGGGCCGCTGCCAGCATGCCGAGGGGCGGGTGAGGGCGGCGCTCAGCGGCGACATTGCCGGCATTCCGTTGCCTGCGCTGGCAGGGGTGGCGCGCTGCGAGGCGGGGCTGCTGCTGCTTCCGCTGGCAAGCCAGTCGGGAAGCGAGCGCCTGCAGCTGCGCGTCGGCGGCGACGGGCGCTACACTGCGGAGCTGAGCGTTCGGCCTTCTCAGCAGGGGTTCGCGGCGGGCCTTACCGCCATGGGCTTCGCTCCGGTGGGCGACCTTTATGCGCTCCGCTTCGCCGGAGAGCTTTGAGCGAGCAGCCCGGCGATCCAGGCGCAGACAATGAGCTGCATCGGGTGGAAGATCATCACCGGCAGGATCACGAAGCCGGCCGCCGCGCCGGGGAAGAGGATGCGCGCCATGGAGGCGCCGCTGGCCAGCGACTTTACCGAGCCGCAGAACAGGATGGCGGCGCGGTTTTCGTAGCGATAGCCGCCGAAGCGGCCGATCGTCCAGGTAGCGGCGAGGATCAGGGCAAGAAGCAGCAGGCAGAGGCCCAGGAGGGCGGCGAGCTGTTCAGGGGGCAGGCGGCGCCACAGCCCCTCGGCGGCGGCGGCGGAAAAGGCGCCGTAGACGGCGAGCAGGATCGTGCCCTTGTCGACGACGGTGGTGAGGCGCGGGCGATCCTTGACCCAGCGCAGGAGCAGGGGCCGAAGCGCGTGGCCGAGGAGGAAGGGGAGGAACAGCAGGGCGGCAATCTTGCCGATCCCCGCAGCGCCGATCTCCGCCCCCTGCGCGCCGAGGATCAGCGAGACGAGCAATGGCGTGGCGAACACGCCGATGAGGTTGGAGAATGCCGCCGCCGCGACGGCGCCCGCGACATTGCCTTCCGCCATCGACGTGTAGGCGATTGCCGATTGCACGGTGGAGGGGAGGGCGCAGAGGAAGATAAGGCCGGTCCACAGCAAAGGCGAAAGCAGGCCCGGGAAGAGGAGCGAAAGGCCGACGCCCGCCATCGGGAAAATGAGAAAGGTGACGAGGAGGATCGCGGTGTGGAGGCGCCAGTCGGTTATGCCGGACAGCAGGGCTTCGCGGGGCAGGCGGACTCCGTGAAGGAAGAACAAAGCGAAGATAGCGGCGAGGGTGAGTGTGTCCACCACCTGCGCGGCGCCGCCGGTGACGGGCAGCAGGCTGCCGAGCGCGACGGCGCCGAGCAGCCACAGGACGAAGCGGTCGGGGAGCAAGCGGGCGAGCATGTGGAGGCTCATGGGGGGCTGAAGGCTGAGAGGCAACCGCCTTACCCCTCCTGAACACACGAGTTCGGGCGGCCGCCCAGTTCCTCCCTGCCGCGGAGCGGTGGGGAGGGGAACCATGCGGAGCATGGTGGAGGGGTAGCTGTCGTGACTTCCAGGTTCTGCGCGCTAGCTTCGGAGGCGCGGAGCCGATTACCCCTCCACCACCCTTCGGGTGGTTCCCCTCCCCATCTGGCGATGGGGAGGAACTCTCGGTCGAGCAGGGCCATGCTCAGCAGGCGAGCACCGACCCGGTCACGCTCAGTTCCTCCCTGCCGCGAAGCGGTGGGGAGGGGAACCATGCAGGGTTCCCGCCAAAGTACTACTTTGGCGGGTGCCCGTGGAGCATGGTGGAGGGGTAGCTGTCGAGGAGACGGAGGATCCCGCGCCGGAGCCGCAGACCACGCGTCAGTTACCCCTCCACCACCCTTCGGGTGGTTCCCCTCCCCATCTGGCGATGGGGAGGAACTGGCGCTGGGGGACGGACGGAGCAGGGGGGAAGGGCCCTCACCCTCCCACGCACTTTGTGCGCGGGCCCCTCCCTCTCCCGAGATGGGAGAGGGGACACGGTGGGGCTTGCCTCCTCGATCCCTACGGCTTGATCCGGGCGGGTTGTTCCCCTTAGGTGCCGCACTGGTCAGCCGAGGTGGGGAAAATGAACGGGCATCTGCGAAGTGCGGAAGCCGTGAACGGCGCACCTCGCGAGCGGCTGCACGGCGTCCAGTATCTCAGGGCGGCTGCCGCTCTCCAGGTGGTTCTGTTCCACGCCAGCATGGCTGCCGGCTATCCGATCACTTTGGGCGCCTTGGGCGTGCCGCTGTTTTTCGTGATCAGCGGCTTCATCATGGAGGTGATCTCATCCCCGGAAACACGGCCAATCGGCTTCCTGCGCAACCGTTTCCTGCGGATCGCGCCGCTTTACTGGCTTGCGACCTGCGCGGCCGCCGCTCTTCAGGGCGGCGCCAGCAAGGGGCATCTGGCGGCATCGTTCCTGTTCCTTCCCTGGCCGGGCGCCGGTGCGGAGAAGCATTTCTTCCCCGTTCACAACGTGGGTTGGACGCTTAATTACGAGATGTTCTTTTACGGGCTGTTCGCGCTGTCCCTGATTGCACCCGCCCGGCTTCGGCTGCCGGTTTTGACCGCCGTATTCCTCAGCTTCGTGTTCGTCGGCTACCTTGTTCCTTCCGACATAGGGCCGGCGCGTTTCTGGACCGATCCTTTGATCCTTCAGTTTCTCGCCGGCGCGTGGCTCGGCCGTTGGTGGAAGGTGCGCGGGTCGATTGCGTGGCCGATCGGCGGATGCATCGTCGCCATCGCCCTGCTTGCGATTCCCGGGCTGCACCACTTCCAGTCCGCCGTGTGGCGGGGGGTGTGCGCCGTGGCGATCCTGCTGATCGTGCTTGCCGCCGAACGGCGCGGCCTGCTCGGGAAACCGCTGCGGCCGCTCGTCCTGCTCGGGGACGCGAGTTATTCGATCTACCTGGTGCATCCGCTTGTTATTCTGGGTGTCGCTGCCTTGCACCCGGGGGCGCCGATGCTGGCCGTCGCGGGGATCGCGGCGAGCATCGTTGCGGGTGTGCTCTGCTACCTGTGGGTCGAGCGCCCGATGCTGCGCGCCTTCCGCCTTCGCACGAGAGTGAAGGGAGCCCCGGTTCCCGCGGGGCCTTAGGCCCGGGGAAGGCCGTCGCGGTAGCGGCTGTCGAGGTACCGCTGGCGGGTTTCGAACGTCATGCGGTCGCCCTGGCTTGCTTCCTCGGCGACGCGGGTGAGCTCGGCGGCGATGGTGGCGAGGCCGTCGGTCAGCCGCTGCACTTCCTCGGGCCGGTCGCGGACGGTGGCGGGGAGGCCGCACCAGGTGGCGACCAGGGTCGGCAGATGCTCGCCGATCAGCCGCCGCGCTTCCCAGGCGAGGGTTGCGCCGGGCTCGAGCTTGACGAGGTGGCGCGGCAGATCGCCCAGCAGGTCGAGGATGGTTTCGTAGACCGGGATTGCGGCCTGGGGCAGCATCAGGCGCTGGTCGAGCAGCCATTCCTCCGCCTGGGCTGGAAGCGCCTCCAGTTCCTCCCGCGAAAACTGCTTGGGTCCGGCGCGCCCGGGCCACAGCCCGGTCAGCGCCGCCCCGGCGACGGCAACCGCGCCGGCCGCGACCAGCGCGCTGGCGAACGGCGCAAGCGTCACCGCATAGGCCAGGGCGCCGGCACCGGAGACGCCGCCGAGCGCCGCGGCACGCTTGAACTTGCGGGCAGCTTCGCGCTTGCGGCGTTCCCCGCGGCGTTTCTCGGCCTCGCGGACGCTTCGCGACTTGAGGTGCTTGCGAACGAAATCCTCGGCGCCGCGCAGTGCGCCGCCGACGGAGAAGCCGGTCTTCATTCGGGTCCGCCGATCCCGCCCGGATCCTTGTAGCGGCTTTCAATGAAGCGGCCCTGGCTTTCCAGCGCGTCGCGCTTGCCCTGGGCGAGCCTGGCGCCGATTTCGCCCAGGGCGGTGTGCGCGGCATCGAGGCCGGTGATCAGCCGTTCGTCCACCGTCAGCCCTTCGCCGTCGCGTTCGGCGCGGTAGGCGGCGGGCACGCTTTCGTAGCGCCGGATGAGCTCGGGCAGGTGCTTGCCCATCAGCCGGCGGGCGTCCTGGGCGAGCGGGTCCAACGGCGCAAGCTCGGCGAGCTGGTGCTGGAGCAGCGGCAGGCTTGCGCTGATCGCGTCGACCCGCCGCGCGGCGGGGGCGGGAAGGGCGGGACGCTGGCGCACGAGCAGGCTTTCGAGCTGCTCGACGACGCGCCTGGTGGGAACCTCGTCGCCCAGCTCGATCGGCTTCGCGTCGCCTGCGCCGCCGGCGAAAGAGAAGAAGGCGACGATGCCGAGCGTCAGCAATATGATGATGAACAGGCCAAGGAGGCCGATCGGCGCGACCATCTGGCTGAACAGCAGGGTGGCGATGATCAGCGCGCCGAGCGCCAGGCCGATGCCGCCGAGGCGTTTGCCGACCGAGCCTGCGATGCGGCCAAGGTGACGACGGCGCGCCGCACTGGCCTGGGGCGAGCCGTCGAGCCGCGCCGCGACCTGGTCGAAGCGGGCGATCGCCTGATCGACGCTGCGGGGCTGGCGGGCCACCTTTTACCTCTCGACCGGAGCCAGAACGGAGGTGGCGCCGGTGCTGCCGGCGAGGCGGTTCTGCTCCACGCCTTCGGCACGGGCGATATAGCCGCGGCTCTTTTCCACTTCACTGGAGAGTGTGGTCACCGTCTGCTTCATGCTGGACAGGGCCTCGACCTTGAACTGATCGATCATGTCCATCGTCTCGTAGATGTTCTGGAACGCGCGCTGCAGGGTTTCGAGCGGAATGGTCGCCGACGCGGCCTGGCGATGGATATCCGCCGACTGGCTCTTGAGCAGGTTGCCGGTTGAGTCGATGACGTTGGCCGTGGTGGTGTTGAGGGCGGTGATCTGATCGAGCACCAGCCGCTGGTTGGTCAGTGCCGACGACACCGTTACCGCGGTGCGAAGCGCCGACACGGTGGTGGTGGAGGCACGATCGACTCCCTTGATCAGCTCGACATTGTTCTTTTTGACGAGATCGAGGGCGAGGTAGCCCTGCACGGTGACCGCCATCTGGGTGAGGAGATCGGTGGTGCGCTGCCGGATATAGAACAACGCCGTTTCGCGCAGCGCCTTGGCCTTGGCGGGCTCGGTGGCGTCGAGCTCGTTGGCTTTCTCCTCCAGCCTGGCGTCGAGCTCCTTGGAAATGTGGATCATCTGCTCGAGCTGGCCCATCGTCTTCCACATCGCCGCGCGCTCCGTGTCGATGGCGGCATTGTCCATCAACAGCTCGTCCTTGCCGGAGGCAAGGCTGGAGAGGATCTTGGAAATGTGGGTCTGGGCGGACTGATATTTCTCGAAATAATCGCTGAGCTTGTCCCCGAACGGAAGGAAGCCCAGGATCTTGCGCGGCGTCGACAGATTGCCCTGCCGGCCGGGATCGAGATCCTCCACCGTGCGGCGAAGCTCGGTCAGGTCCGCGCCGATGCCGTTATCGGTGCTGATTGCTTTCACCGGCCGGTCGAGGAAGCGGTTGGAATGGCCCGCCGCGTCCATGATCTGCTTGCGGCCCATGTTGGAAAGCTCGTCCACCTTGCGGCCGAATTCCGGGCTGTTGGCATCGGTGGCGGCGAGGTCGTTGACGAACTTGTCCACCACGCCGGCAAGCTTCGACTTGGTGTCCGGATCGATCGGCACCAGCCCGGCCGCCTGGGACGGCTCGACAATCTGCAGCGTCTCGGGCGGTTCCAGCTTGATCTTGGTTTCGGTGGCGGTGCTGGCCATGGATCGTCCCTCCCAATCGTTACCGGCGTAAATGGGGCAGGGGGGTATGTCAGTGCAAGGGGAAAAGTGTGTTATTTCCCTAATACGCTGCGTCAGCTCGCCCGTTGAAGATGCGCCATCGCCTCGGCGAGCGGCATGCCGAGCAGGGCGCTCAGGCTGGCGGGATCGTAGAGGCTCCGGCAGCGGCGCCCGTGCCGCCACGCGGCGAGAGTGCGTCGCGGCATGATTGCCAGCCCGGCGAGCACCAGCGGCGCGCAGAACAGCGTCGCGCCCCAGTGCGGGAAGCGGCCGGCGCCGAATTCCCACGCCGCGATCAGCAACTCGCCTTCCACATCGCACGGGTAGCCGGTGAGGAGGTGGTGAACGTCGTGGGCATCGATGGCGCGCCGCCGCCAGCCAAAGTTCGGGAGCGGAAAGGCCCAGGCGCCGACCCGAAGGATCCATCGCTTCGCCTCCCGCTCGCCCTGGCAAAGGCCGTTCTCGCGCCGGAAACGGGCCAGGGCCGCGCCGACGGTGGCGTCTTCGCTCACGGCGCGGTGATCTCCGCCTGGCCCGGCGCGGTGACGCTCAGCGCGCGGCCGGTTTGGGGGGTGATCCCCGGACGGGGCGGCAATTTGTCCGGCACCTTGATGTTCCAGGCAAGGCCGAGCTTTTCCAGGAGCTGGATGAAGTGCCAGCCAAGGTCGATCTGCCCGGGATACAATCCATGGCGGGCGGAGCTTGGAAAGGCGTGGTGGTTGTTGTGCCAGCTCTCGCCCATCGTCGGAATGGCCATGATCGGCACGTTATAGGCCTGGAGAGCCGCGCCATCGAGCGTCCAGTCCTGCGGCCCCCTTGTGTGGGCGAAATAGGAAATGAACCAGTGCATCGTCGTGCAGGCGGCGACGCGGACGATTACGCCCCATACCACGAACGGCCAGCCGCCCGCCCAATACAGCAACAGGGCGACGGGGATTTGGTGCGCCATCCAGGTGCGCTGGAGGAAGTTGTAAAAGGGATCGTCGCCGATGCCGGGGCCGGGATCGAAGCCGGGCGGGTGCTTCAGCTTCAGCTTGAAGTTGAGGTAGTAGAACCCCTCGATCCACATCGGCTTGCCGTGGCGCAGGAACCAGTGGCAGTCCGTCTCGCGCTGCGCCCAGTCGCGGCTGTCGTGAAGGCCGATCGTCCAGACCGGCCCACCCATGCCGACCAGGGTGCCGAGATACACAAGGCTCCGCTCGAGCCATTTCGGGCAATCGAAGCTCCGGTGAATGAGCCGGCGGTGGAAGCCCACCGAATGGCCGGCGCACAAGGTTACCCCCGCGGTGGCGAGAAAGACCAGGAATGCGCCCCAGGTGAAGAAAATCGGTCCAAGCACGAGCGCGCCGAGCAGGAAGCCGCTGTTCCAGATCGACCGGCCCGGGTCCCACTGCACTTCCCCCTCAACGGGGCTGGCGGTGTCGAGGTTGGTCAGCGAATTGACCTTGAAGGCGGCGCGCCCCGCCGCCGCGTCCGGCATGTCGCTCATGAAACCTGCGCCTTTCGTGCAATGATCGACTGAATAAGGTAGCCCGCGCTGCGCTCCGCCGCGGCCTGCTGCAGCGGCCCGAAATACCAGTAGGGATCGAGCAAACGCCGGTATTTCACGGTCAGCGCCACCCGGGTCCGTCCGCCGCCAAGGTCGGTGAAGTTCACCTCGGTCCCCTCCACGCGCATGTAGTGGGACAGGTAGCTGTCGTCGCGCGTGATCTGCGTGCGGATTCGGCGCGGCGAGACTTCGGCGATGCGCAGGTGCATCTCACCCTGGTGAAGATTGGCGAAGAACCAGCGGCGGTAGGTGAAATGCATCTTGTGGATGTCGCCGGCCTTGAGCGTCCCCGCCTCCACGCGGTCGGGCAGCGGAAAGATCGACAGGTACCAATCGCGTTCCTTCGGGAAAACGATCGGCCGGGCCATGTTGGCCTGGAGCTCGGCGACGCTGCCCTCCACCACCGCGACCCGCGTCGCTTCGCGATAGCGCGCAACGGTGGTCGGCTCGGTCAGCCCCTCCATCGAGAGCAGCAATACGCCAAGCGGGATTGCGTAGGCGCCCACCCTCGGGCCTCCGTCGTCGTCGTCGCCGCCGCCCCGGTCGGCAAGCGCGCTGAACGCAAAGCCGATCAGCACGAGGACATAGTAGATCGGCATGAAAAACAGCACGCAGATGAAGCCCTCGAACAGCAGGGCCGAGGAGCCGAGCATGACGATCGTCGCGTCGCGCAGGTGCCGGCCCATATACCGCCCCACGCCTTCTCCCTCGCGCACGGGAGCAAGTTCGTGAATAAGAACCGAGACGCAGAACGGCACAAGCAAATAGAGCAAGGTGGAGTTGCGGAACTGGGAATCGAGAAGGGCGCGGATGCTCAGCGTCGCGATGCCGATCGCGAAGAAGATGTAATAGCCCTTGAGCTTGCCTTGCATTCCCGCCCCCTGAAGGCGCGAAGGTGCGTCAGGGGCGAGGCAAAGCCAAGCCTAGATCGTCAGGCGGGCGAGGGTTTCCGCATCGGTCTTGCCGGCCAGCCCCGGCACCTCGTCGAGCTCGCGTAAGGATGTGAAGCCGCCGCGTTCCTCCCGATAGCGGACGATCTCGTGACCGTGGCCCCTGAGGCCCTCAACCGAGTCGAGCGCCTCCTTGTCGGCGGTGTTGACGTTCACGGTCTCAGTCATAGGCCCTGGGTCGCTCATAGGTCTGGAAGCACCTGGCTTGCCTCGCCCCAGCCTTGAAGGGCGCGGGAGGAGGCGCGGTCGAGGAGGAGGGCGGCGTCGCGCACGCCGTAGGGCGCGCCGGACTGGAGGTCGTCCAGTTCGTCCCAACTGATCGGCGCGGAGACCGGCGCGCCGTCGCGGGCGCGGGGGCTGTAGGGGAGGACCGCGGTCGCGCCCCGCTGGTTCCGCAGGTAATCGAGGAACATGCGGCCCTTGCGCTTCGCCTTGGCGAGGTTGGCGGTGAAGCGCTCCGGCTCGGCGGTGGCGAGTGCGACGCAGAAGCGCTGGGCGAAGTCGCGGACCTCGGGCCACTCGGCCTCCGGCGTCAGCGGCACGACGACGTGAAGCCCCTTGCCGCCGGTGGTGAGCGGGAAGCTTTGCAGCCCCATGTCGGCGAGATAACGGTGAAGGTCGCGCGCCGCTTTCTTGACCTCGCCAAAGTCGAGGCCCTCGTCGGGATCGATGTCGAAGATCAGCCGGTCGGGCTTCTCGATGTCGGCGACCGGCGAGCCCCAGCCGTGAAACTCGATGGTGCCCATCTGCACGCAGGCGACGAGCCCGGCGACGTCCTCAACATAGACATAGTCGACGACCTCGCCCTTTTTCTCCTCCACCGCCACCTGCTTGACCTGGGCCCCGAAGGCCGCGGTGTTGTGCTTCTGGAAGAAGCATTTCTTGGCGCGCCCCTGCGGGCAGCGGACCAGGGAGAGCGGACGCTGCGCCGCCCACGCGGTCATCAGCGGACCGACGGTGCGGATGTAATCGACCAGCGCCTGCTTGGTGACGTTGGCCTCGGGCCACAGCACCCGCTCCGGATTGGTGATCTTGATCGAGTCGGTGGGCGCCCGGGCGATCGGCTGGGGCAGTTCGCGGACCACGTCCTTCGCCTTTTTGTCGGCGCGCAGGCCAAGGAAGCTGCCGTGGCGGATGATCCCTTCCGAGGTGAATTCGGCAAAGGCGACTTCGCAGACGAGTTGCGGCTTCACCCAGTGGGCGCCGCGCGCATCGGCGCGGGGGACGGTGGTGGGCGCCTTGTCGACCTCCAATTTTTCGATGCGACCAAGCAGATCGTGCATCACCGTCATGGAAAAGCCGGTGCCGACCTTGCCGACGTAGCGCAGCGCGCCCTCCTCGTTGACGGCAAGCAGCAGCGAGCGGAAGCCGCGGCCTTTCTTGTCGCTGGGCGTCCAGCCGGCGATGATGAACTCCTGGCGCTGGGTGCATTTGATCTTGAGCCAGCATTTGGTGCGGGTGCCGCGGTAAGGCGAATCCGCCTTCTTGGAGATGATGCCTTCCTGGCCGGCTTCGCACATCGCCTGGAACAGCTCGTCGCCCCGGCCGACGATATGTTCGGCGTAGAGGATTTGCGGCGGCTTGCCTTCGCCGAGCAGGGTCGCGAGCCGCGCCTTGCGCTCGATGTTGGGGAGCGGGGTAAGGTCCTCGCCGTCCACCTCCAGCGCGTCGAACAGGAACAGGGTGAGGCCGCGCCCGCCCTCGGAGATCGCCTGCTGGAGCGCCGAGAAGCTCGACGAGCCCTTGTCGTCGAGGGCGACGATCTCGCCGTCGAGCAGGGCCGATCCCGCCTCGATCTCCCGCGCCGCCGCCACGATCTCCGGGAACTTGTCGGACCAGTCGAGGCCGGAGCGGGTAAACACCCTGGCTTCGCCGCCGCCGATGCTCAGCAGGCAGCGATAGCCGTCATATTTCATCTCGTGGAGCCAGGCGGAGCCGGACGGGACGGTGTCGGCCAGCGTCGCCTTCTGCGGCTCGCGGAAGGGGGGAGGCTTTCCCTTGGATCCTCCCCGGGACGGGGAGGGGGACCGCGCCGCGGATCGGCGTGGTGGAGGGGGCTCGGAGTCTCCGACTGCCCCCCCTCCACCAGACTTCGTCTGGTCCCCCTCCCCGTCCCGGGGAGGATCTTTACGGTAAGGATCGGTCTTCCACCCCTTCACCTCCTTCGCCTTCTTCGCCGCCGCAATCTCCCCCATCGTACGGCCGGTCTTGATGCTGGTCAGGTGCGTTTCGACCAGCGCCATCGATCCGCCGGCAAATTCGTCCGTGACCTTTTTCAGCATCCAGTTCTCCGCCTTGGAGCGGTCGCCGGGCTTCTTTTTTAGCATGAACATGATCCACTCGCCCTGCATGCGGTGGCCGTCGACGGTGAAGTGGAGGTGGCCCTCGGCAAGCGTCTTGCGCGGGTCCTTGCGCGGATCGGGCCACCAGCGGCCCCAATCCCACAACATCACCGTGCCGCCGCCATATTCGCCCTTGGGGATCGTGCCCTCGAAGGTCGCATAGCCCATCGGATGATCTTCGGTGCGCACCGCGAGCCGCTTGTCGGAGGGGTTGAGGCTCGGCCCGTTGGGCACCGCCCAGCTTTTCAGCACGCCATCCAGCTCGAGGCGCAGGTCGAAGTGGAGGCGCGTGGCGTCGTGCTTCTGCACCATGAACAGCAGCGGGAATTCGGACCTCGGGTCGATCGCCTCGCCCGCCGGCTCCGCCGTCTTCGCAAAGTCCCGCTTCCGGTTGTAGGTGTCGAGAGGGTTGGAGGGCTTGGCCATGGCCTAGATCCTCCCCGGGACGGGGAGGGGGACCATGCGTAGCATGGTGGAGGGGGTTCCGAGCCCCCCACAAACCCCCCTCCACCATGAGCAGGCGCACAGTGCCCCGCACTGTGCAGCCCTGTCCTGGGGACAGGGCGACCTGCTCATTTCGGCTGGTCCCCCTCCCCGTCCCGGGGAGGATATTCCCTTCATGCCCGCTTCCGTGCGGGTGGGGCTTTCGCGGGTGCAGCCTTCGCAGGCGCGGCTTTCTTCGCTGGGGCCTTCTTCGCCGCCGGCTTCTTCGCCGCGCTGTCCGCTTTCGCCGGAGCCGCCTTGCCGCCCGCCCCACCAGGCTTCTCGATCGACCGCTTTAACGCCGCCATCAGGTCGATCACGTTCGTGCCCTTGGCCGGTGCGTCCTCCTCCTCGGCGTGCAGGACCTTGCCCTTGCGCTTCTGCTCGATCAGCTCGTGCAGCGCCTCGATATAGCGGTCGTGATATTTGGAAGCGTCGAACTCGCCCGATTTCCGCTCGATCAGCGTCTCGGCGAGGTCGAGCAGTTCCTCGTCCGGCTTGCCCTCGCCGATGTCGCGGAAATAATCGCGCGCCTTGTTCACCTCGTCGGCGTAACGCAGCGTCTCAAGCACGATGCCGCGCCCGCACGGCTTGACGCTGACCAGATATTCGCGGCCGCGGAGCGCAAGCTGGCCGATGCCCATCTTGCGCGTCCGCCGAAGCGCCTCGCGGAGCACGATGAACGCTTCCTCGGCGAGGTCGTCGGCGGGCACGACGAAATAAGGCTTCTCGAAATACAGGACGTCGACGTCGTCGTAATCGACGAACTGGGTGAGCTCGAGGGTCTTCTTGGACTCAAGCTTCACCGCCTCCAGCTCCTCGTCGTCGAGGAGCACGTAGGAGCCCTTCTCATACTGGTAGCCCTTGACGATCTCGTCCGGATCGACCGGTCCGACGCCGGGCACAACCTTTTCATATTTGATCCGCTTGCCGGTCGGCTCGTGAATCTGATTGAAGGCGATGGTGGCGCCGCTCTTGGTCGCGGAGAAGATTTCCACCGGAATGGAGACAAGGGCGAGCCTGATCTGCCCCTTCCAATATGCACGCGCCGCCATCCGCATTCACTCCGACAATCGATTCGTTGCCGGTTCAATCCGCGGGTGCGCCTCCGGTTCCTTTGGCGTCGACCATTGACAGGCGCGGGCGGCGCGCCCCACCTCCGGGCCATGACCCGCATCGCGCTTTACCAGGCCCGCACCGGCATCGATCCCGCCGCCAACGCCCGCGCCCTCGTCGCCGCGGTGGAGGAGGCAGCCGCGGGCGGCGCCGAGATGCTGTTCACGCCGGAAATGAGCGGGCTGCTCGACCGCGACCGCGCGCGCGCCTCGGCGCATTACCGGCGCGAGGAGGAGGACCCTGTCCTCGCCGCCGTGCGCGAGGCGGCGGCGCGGACCGGCATCTGGGTGCATCTCGGCAGCCTTGCGGTGCGCGGGGAGGGGGCGCTGCTCGCCAACCGCGGCTTCCTGATCGACGCAAGCGGGGCGATCCGCGCCCGCTACGACAAGCTGCATCTGTTCGACGTCGATCTCCCCACCGGTGAAAGCTGGCGCGAATCCGCTTCTTATCAGCCGGGCTCGCATGCGGTGGTCGCCGACACGCCGGCAGGCCCGCTGGGCCTCGCCATCTGCTACGATCTGCGCTTTCCGGACCTTTTCCGCGCCTTGACCGATGCAGGTGCGCTGATCCTCTCCATCCCGGCGGCCTTCACCGTGCCGACCGGCCGCGACCACTGGCACATCCTGATGCGGGCCCGGGCGATCGAGGCCGGCGTGTTCGTGGTCGCCGCCGCGCAGGGCGGGGTGCACGAGGACGGGCGCGAGACGTTCGGCCACAGCCTGGTCGTCGGCCCGTGGGGCGAGGTTTTGCTCGACATGGGCGAGGGGCAGGGGGTTGCGTTCGCCGAACTTGATGTCGCCGCCGTCGACGCGGTCCGGTCGCGCCTTCCCGCCATCCGACACCGGCGCCCGATCCCGGCGGTGGACCGCGTGCCGGGATGATCATTTTCGATCTTAAGTGTGGCGCGCAAGGCCATGTTTTCGAAGGCTGGTTCGGCTCCACCGCCGATTATGACGACCAGCGCGCTCGCGGCCTGCTCACCTGTCCCCTCTGCGCCTCCCCCGACGTCGCCAAGGCCCCAATGGCGCCCGCCGTCCCGGCCAAGGCCAATGCACGCTCCGCGGCACTTTCGCCACCTTCCGACCTTTTCGCCGCCGCTCCCACCGAAGTAAAAGCGATGCTCGCCGCCGCCGCAGCGGTGCAGAAGAAACTGCTGCAAGGCTCGGAAGGCGTCGGCACCCGCTTCGCGGACGAGGCCCGCGCCATCCACCTCGGCGAAGCGCAGAACCGGCCGATCCACGGCCGCGCTTCGCCGGTCGAAGCGGCGGCGCTGGTGGAGGAGGGGATCGCGGTTGCCGCCTTGCCCTTCCCAGTGGTCGACGCGGCGGAGGAGAATTGACGGGCATGCCCCTACCGCCTAATTCGCGGGGGGCCGGCGGTGCGGCCCCGTAGCTCAGCAGGATAGAGCGGCAGATTCCTAATCTGTAGGCCACAGGTTCGAATCCTGTCGGGGTCACCACCGCACACCTTCTGGCTGGGACAATGATGGACCGCGATACGCCTGACCTTGCCGACGGCGACCTCGTCCGCCCGGCCCCGAAGATCCCCGTCCCCGAGGAGGTTCAGGACGCGGTGCGCACCCTGATCCGCTGGGCCGGCGACGATCCGGCGCGCGAGGGGCTGCTCGACACGCCGGCGCGGGTTGCGCGGGCGTGGAAGGAATATGCCCAGGGCTATGGCGAAGACCCTTCCCACCATCTCAGCCGCACCTTCGAGGAGGTCGGCGGCTATGACGAGATCGTGCTCCTGAAGGACATCCCCTTCCAGTCGCATTGCGAGCACCACATGGCGCCGATCATCGGCAAGGCGTCGATCGCCTATCTGCCCAATGAGCGGGTGGTGGGCATCTCCAAGCTCGCCCGGGTGCTGCACGGCTTCGCCCGCCGCCTGCAGGTGCAGGAGCGGCTGACCGCGCAGGTTGCCGATTGCGTCTGGGAGCATTTGAAACCGCAGGGCGTCGCCGTGGTGATCGAGGCGAGCCACGCCTGCATGACGGCGCGCGGGGTCAACACGCCCGGCGTGATGATGACCACCAGCCGGATGATGGGCGCGTTCCGCAAGGACGAGCGCAGCCGTCGCGAAGTGCTTGCGCTGATGGGCTACTAAGCGGCAACACTGGCGTAAGGCGGCCGAAAGGCCCATCTGCGCTCCATGCTTGTTCGCCGACTTCTCCAGCTTGCCCTTGGCCTGTTCCTGTTCGGATTTTCCACGGCGCTGATGCTGCGCGCCGGGCTCGGCCTCAATCCGTGGGACGTGTTCCACCAGGGCGTTGCCGACCGGCTCGGCCGGAGCATCGGCACGGTCATCGTCGCTACCGGAGCGGCGGTGCTGCTGCTTTGGATCCCGCTACGGGAGCGGCCGGGGGTGGGCACCGTCGCGAACATGCTGTTCGTCGGGCTTGCGGCGAATTGGAGCCTTTCCGTGCTCCCCACCGCCCTCGGCTTGCCCATGCAGATCGCCTTTCTCGTGGGCGGCATCGTTCTGCAGGCGGTAGCAGCGGGGACCTACATCGGCGCAGGGCTTGGCGCGGGGCCGCGCGACGGCCTGATGACGGGCCTCGTCGCACGCACCGGCTGGTCGATCCGCTCGGTGCGCGGCGGGATCGAGGTCGCCGTGGTGGCGATCGGCTGGCTGCTCGGCGGCACCGTCGGCATCGGCACCTTGGTCTATGCCGCCGCGATCGGGCCGCTGGTGCAGATTTTCCTGCCGCTGCTTACGGTTGGCAAGCGGCGGCGGGCCGCGTCAGGCGACCGCCTCCACGACTGCGCGCCGTAGCCGGTCGATCCCGAGGCCCGTCTCGGCCGACGTTTCAATGATCTCCGGGTGCGCCGCGGCGTGCTTGCGTGCCTCGGTGGCGGTGCGGTCGACCACTTCGGCGAGTTCGCTGGCCTTGATCTTGTCCGCCTTGGTGAGGACGAGGTGGTAGCTCACCGCCGCGTCGTCGAGCATCTTCATGATCTCGATGTCGATCTCTTTCGGACCATGGCGGCTGTCGATCAGCACCAGTGCCCGCTTCAGCACGGCGCGGCCGCGCAGATAGTCGTTCACCAGGAAGCGCCACTTCTTGACGACGTCCTTGGGCGCCTTGGCGAAGCCGTAGCCGGGCATGTCGACGAGCCGGAACTGCACCGGCTCGCCCACCTCAAAGAAGTTGAGCTCCTGCGTCCGGCCCGGCGTGTTGGACGTGCGGGCGAGGCCCGTCCGGTTGGTGAGCTTGTTGAGCAGGGACGATTTGCCGACGTTGGAGCGGCCGGCAAAAGCCACTTCCTCCACGGCCGGATCAGGGAGGTACTGGAGCCCCGGCGCCGACTTCAGGAACGTGATCGGGCCGGAGAAGAGCTTGCGCGCAACTTCTTCCAGATCGGGAGTCTGGTCCTCGCTCACTTCGCTTTCGCCTCGATCTCGGCCGGCGGGGTATTCATGCCCGGGTAGCGCGAATAGAACCATTTCTGCTGCAGGATGGTGAGGATGTTGTTGACCGTCCAGTAGAGCTGGAGGCCGGCGGCGAACGGCGCCATAACGAACATCAGCACCCACGGCATGATCCCGAACACCTGCTTCTGCACCGGATCGGTGGGCGGCGGGTTGAGCTTGAACTGCAGGAACATGGTGATGCCGAGCAGGATCGGCAGCACGCCCAGCGCCAGGAACTGCGGCGGCTGGAAATCGAGGAAGCCGAACAGGTTCACCGGAGTCAGCGGATCGGGGGCGGAAAGATCCTTGATCCACAGAACGAACGGCTTGTGGCGCATCTCCACCGACAGCATCAGCACCTTGTAAAGCGCGTAGAAGATCGGGATCTGGATCAGGATGGGAAGGCAGCCCGCGACCGGGTTGACCTTTTCCTCCTGATACAGCTTCAGCATCTCCTGCTGAAGCTTGGGCTTATCGTCCTTGTAGCGATCCTGGAGCACCTTCATCTTGGGCTGAAGGACGCGCATCCCGGCCATCGAGCGGAACTGCTTCTGGGCGACGGGGAACATCAGCAGCCGGACGATCAGCGTCAGGCAGATGATCGCCGCGCCGAAATTGCCCAGGTGGACGAACAGCCAGTTCAACAGCCAAAAGATTGGCCGCATGAACCATTCGAACCAGCCCCAATCGACAGCCTTGTCGAACTTGGAGATGCCGAGGCTCTCCTGATAGCTTTCCAGCAGCCCGATCTCCTTCGCGCCGGCGAAGAAGTGCGAGCGGTAGCTCAGGCCGCGGCCCGGATTGACGAGCCCGGGGGTGGGCACGAAATCGGCCTGGAAGCTGCCCGAGGCGGTTTTGCGAAGACCGGAATCAACCTGACTTCCCTGATCCGGGATAAGGGCGGTAAGCCAATATTTGTCGCTGAAGCCGATCCAGCCGCCGCGGCTGCCGAAGCTTTGCCGCGCGTCGTTTTCAAAGCTGTCATAGTTCGTGTCGTAATGGGCTGCGCCGTTGAACACGCCGACCGGGCCGACGTGGGTGGTCCAGCTATCGGGGTCCTTGCTTGCTTCGGCACGGCTCACAAGGCCGTAGGGGCTCGCCGCAAAGGCGCCGGTGCCGCGATTTTCGATGCGTTGCTCGACCGCGAACATGTAGCGCTCGTCCACCGAGAGGGTGATAAGGAACAGCTGGCCGCGGCCATTGTCCCATTGCAGCCGCACCGGTGTGGCCGGGGTAAGGCGGGTGCCGCTCGCTTGCCATACGGTGTCCGCGCCCGGCACTGCGCCGGCTGGGCCGTTCCAGCCGAAGTTCGCGAAGTACGCGGCCGGCGCGCCGCCGGGTGAAAGGAGGCGGATCGGCGGCGAGTTCTTGGCGAGGCTCTCGCGCTCCGTGGTGAGAACCAAATCGTCGATCCGCGCGCCCTTGAGGTTGATCGAGCCCTCGAGGCGCGGCGTGGCGATCGGGACGCGCGGCCCTTCGGCGAGCACCGCTTGCCGGTCGCGGGTGGCGGCAGGGGTGTCCGCGGCCGGATCGGCCTGCGGCTTGGCCAAGGGCACCTGCTTGCCGTCGACGCTCTTGGTCGAGGGCGCGGCGGCCGGCGGGAACCAGCGATCCGCCACGAAGCCCCAGCCGAAGAGGACAATCGCCGAAAGGACGATCGCCAGGATCATATTGCGATGCTCGGTCAATTGAGTCCCCTACGGTACCGGATCATGGCCAGAGCCCCCCCAGGGGTGGCATCTCGAAAGGCGTTTGGCGGCAAGCCAGCTGCCGCGCAGCGCTCCATAGCGCCGAAGCGCGGTGATTGCATAGGCCGAGCAGCTTGGCTGAAAGCGGCAGCTCGGCGGAAGCACTGCCGACGGCCCCAACTGCCACCCGCGTGCGATCAGGATGAGCAGCTTCGCGATCACTTGCGAAGCTTCGTCAGTGCGCGCTGCAGCTCGGTGCGAAGCTGGGCGAAGTCGCGCTCCACGCCCCCGGCACGGCCGATCAGGACATGGTCCGCGCCTTCGAAGCCGCTCTCCGGGAGGAGCTCACGGGCCAGTGCCCGGAGGCGCCGCTTCATGCGGTTGCGGACAACCGCGCCGCCGATCTTCTTGGTAACGGTGTAGCCGATCCGCATCGCCGGATCGCCGTCATTGCGAGCGCGGACGAGCAGCACGAAGCCCGGCATGGGCGCGCGCTTGCCTGCATTGGCGGCGAGGAAATCCGCGCGGCGGCTGAGAGTGGACAGTTCGGTTACGGTACCCGAACCGATGTCAGGGCTTAAGCGGACAGCTTCTTGCGACCGCGGGCGCGGCGGGCGGCCAGGATCTTGCGGCCGCCGACGGTTGCCTTGCGGGCCCGGAAGCCGTGACGCCGGCTGCGCACGAGATTGCTCGGCTGGAAGGTGCGCTTCATCGCTCATTACCTCAGATCTGAAACTAAAAGGGCCGCCCGAACCGGGGCAGCCGCCGTTGGAGGCGCGGATAAGGAAAGCCTTCTGCAAAGTCAATCGCCCTGGCGCGTCGCGGCGGCGAGGGTCTGCCGGAGCCGCCCAAGGCGTTGGTGCCGATCTGAACCCGCTCCGTCCACGACCTTCATCTGGTGACACT
>DASVUV010000041.1:0-18909 GCA_036386875.1 Allosphingosinicella sp. | reverse complement strand
TGGGCTACGTGACCGGCTGAGGCGCGGCGGGGGCGCCGCTGCGCGGGGCTTTCGAGGAGATCAAACATGAATTGGTGGTTCGGCCGGAAGGCCGCGCGGGAGACTGCGCGGCCTTTGCTTTTTCGTGCGTGGGGCGCGGCGCCTTCCGTGGGCGACTGGCCGCGTTCCTACGAGGCGCAGGTGCGGGACGCCTATCTCGGCAATCCGATCGTCCAGCGGGCGGTGCGGATGGTCGCGGAGAGCGTCGGGTGGGCTCCGACTTATGCTGCGGCGGGTGCCGCGACCGAGCGCGCTGTGTCGCTGCTTTCACCCGCTCTGCTGGAGACGGTCGCGACGCAGCTGCTGCTGCACGGCAACGCCTTCGTGCAGGTGATCTGCGACGGGGCCGGGGAGCCGGCCGAGCTGTTCGCGCTTCGGCCGGAGCGGGTGAAGGTGGAAGCCGATGCGGGCGGGTGGCCGGCGGCTTACCTTTACCGGGCCGGCGAGGCGAAGAGCCGGCTGCCGGCGCGGGACGGCCTGGGCCGGCCCGGCGTGGTGCATCTGAAGGCGATGCATCCGCTCGACGATCATTATGGGCTCGGCTGCCTCGGGGCGGCGGCGGGCGCGGTGGCGGTCCACAATGCGGCGGCGCGGTGGAACAAGGCCTTGCTCGACAATGCGGCGCGGCCTTCGGGGGCGCTGGTGTATGCGCCCGGCGATGGTTCGGCCTTGTCGGCGGATCAGTTTTCGCGCCTTCAGGAGGAGCTCGAAAGTCAGTTCGCGGGGGCGGGCAATGCCGGGCGGCCGATGCTGCTGGAGGGGGGGCTGAGCTGGCAGGCGATGAGCCTGTCGCCGGCCGACATGGACTTCGTTGGGCTGAAGGCGGCGGCGGCGCGGGAGATCGCGCTGGCCTTCGGGGTGCCGCCGATGCTGCTCGGGCTGCCGGGGGATTCCACTTACGCGAACTATCGGGAAGCAAACCGGGCGCTGTGGCGGCTTACGGTGCTGCCGATGGCGGAGCGGGTGCTGAGCGGGCTTGGCGCTGCGCTTGGCGCGTGGTGGCCGGGGCTGAAGCTGCAGGTGGATGTCGATCAGGTGACGGCGCTTGCCGAGGACCGGGAGCGGCTTTGGGCGCAGGTGAGCGGGGCCGGGTTTTTGAGCGATGCGGAGAAGCGGGAGATGCTGGGGTTTGGGGCCGTGCAGGCCTGACAGGCCCTCACCCTGCCACTTCGGGACCCCACCAAAGTGGTACTTTGGTGGGAACCCTTCGCGGCTGTCCCTCTCCCGAGATGGAGAGGGGCTTTTATAGGAGGACGAGATGACGGTGGGTACGCAATCGATGATGGCGCTGCTGGTGGCGCAGGCGGAGGCGAAGGGGGCGGACATGCCGACCTTGCGGGCGCTGATCGAGGAGGCTTCGGCCTGTGGGGCGGACAAGGCGCTGGGGGCGCTGGGTTTGCGCGACGAGAAAGCGCGGCGGGACATGGATGAGCTGCGCGAGCTGCTGCAGGCCTGGCGGGACGCGAAGAAAAGCGCGTGGACGGCGGTGGTGGCGTGGGGGGTGCGGATCCTGCTTGCGGCGCTGGTGCTGGGCATGAGCGTGAAGCTCGGCTTCTGGGAGAAAATCTAAGGCTCGGATGAAAGTGGTACTTTCATCCGGGTACCCCTCCACCATGCCTCACGGGCACCCGCCAAAGTACTACTTTGGCGGGAACCCTTGCATGGTTCCCCTCCCCCCGAAGCGAAGCTTCGCGGGGAGGAACAAGAGAACGAAAGGGAAAGGGAGCAGGATGAGGTTTGCGGGGTATGCGGCAGTGTTCGACCGGCCGGACCGGGGCGGGGACGTGGTGCGGGCGGGGGCGTTCGCGCGCTCGTTGAAGCGGGGCGGGGGCGGTGTGCCGTTGCTGTGGCAGCACGATGCCGGGCGGCCGATCGGGCGGATCGAATATCTGCGCGAGGACAAGCGCGGGCTGCGCGTCATTGCGCGGCTTTCGGGCGGCCGTGCCGGGCAGGAGGCGGCGGCGTTGCTGAAGGAAGGCTCCGTCGGGGGCTTGAGCTTCGGCTATCGGGTGCGGGAGGCGAGCGGCGAGGCGCCGCGCGAACTGAAGGACCTGGAGCTGGTGGAGGTGAGCCTGGTGACTACGCCGATGCAGCCCAGGGCGCGCGTGCATGCGGTGGATGCCGAAGGCGATTCGCGGCGCTGAGGGCTGAAAAGTCCTACGCGAAACGCAAATAATCTGCCTTTTAAATCAGCAGGTTGAGATACCTTTTGCGGCGATTTCCGGAATCGCGTTTGCGATGTAGGAATTCGCCTGTTCTTGTTTCGTTCGCAAGCCGGGCTGTCCGGCGTGCGCTATCGAAAGGTAAGATCATGACCACCACGTTCCCCCAACCCGACGCCGTCGGCCTGTTCACGGCCGGGAATTCGTTCGATATTCCCACAACGGTCGATCGGGTGCAGACATCCGGCTACGGCGCCGTTGGCTCCGGCGCCGCGGAGTATATCTACGATTCGGCGTTGACCTCCACTTATGTGGACGCGAACCCGCGGACCGCCTTCCTGTCGTTCAACCAGCGTGTTTTCCGGCTCGATCCGAAGCAGCGGCTGACCATCGAGATGTTCGGCGGCAAGGGCGATCTCGTTCTCACCAATTCGGACGGCAACCTGCCCGGAACCGTTGCAAGCGGGCGGACGGACAATCTGGACGCCTTCAACGCTTATGCGCGCTTCGCCCGCTACAGCTTCGAAAGCACGGCGCGGGTGGTGGTGCCGCCGCTCCACTTCGCCGCGGCAGGCTATTATTTCGGCGGCAGCCTCGAGCCTTATTCCATGGTTCACCTGATCGGCGCCGGCGCTGAATCGGACGCCACCACCGGCACGATGTTCCGCTTTCCGGCGGACACCACAGGCATCGTCATCAACCTGCACAATTCGGGGAATGGCGGCACCATCACGTGGGGCTCCCAGGGCGGCGCGGCGACGGGCAGCGTCATCGAGAACATCTACTTCCTCGGCGGCGGCGGAACCGACACCAGCAAGCATGGCTGCTGGATGCGGGCCAAGGCGACTCTGCGGAACTGCGTGTTCGACAGCTTCGCCGGCGCCGGCACCGCGATCATCGGAAGCGGCGGTGCAGGCGGGGCCGATTACGGCAGCCCGAACGAGTGGCGGGTGGAGAATTGCGACTACCGCGCCAACAAGGGCATCGCCGCCTTTCTCGTAAAGGGCCTGGATGCGAATGCGGGCACGGCGATCAACGTCCGCATCAAGGACACGTTCGGGATCGGCATTCTCGACCAGTCGTCGCTGGGCAACACCTATCTGAACCCGCAGATCGACGGTTCGGGAGAGGTGCTCCCGGCCGGCATCGGCAGGGGCCGCGTTTTCCATGCGGGCCACGTCTACAAGCTGGTGAAGCCCACCGACGTTGGAACCACGCCGGGCACGAACCCGAACGTCTGGGCGCTGGTGGCGGGCGACTCCACGTCCGCGGCCAACAGCTATTGGCCGCAGTGGAGCGCCACCACCACCTACCAATCGGGCGCGGGGATGATCGTGGAGGGTGCGAGCAATCAATCCCAGATCTTCGGCATCTATACGGAGAGCGTGAACGTGAACACCGCCAACACCGGCACGGTGCTGATCGGCGGCGCCGTTATCCCGGTGGAAGGCAACAACCACCTGTTCGCGTCGGGGGAAACGCTGCGCAATCGCGCCGGCATCGGCACGTTCCGGAACTGGAGCCTTCCGGCGCATACGGCGAAGTTCGGCGCGTACAGCCACGTGACGCTGGGCGCGAGGACCGGCACCGCGCATTCGGTGCTCGCCCACTACGACCAGTTCGACGACGTCTTCATGTCCTATCACCGGGATGAATTCGGCAACTACGTTTATGCCTCTTCCTTTGAAGGCGGCGGCGGCGCGGACGTTTATTCCGTTTCCGGCAAGAACACGAACCGATACTACGGAACCGGCGAGAAGCAGCGCTACGTCTTCACCGTGGCGAAGATGGCGTTCCGCGATCCCAACCAGGGTTCGGACGACATGCGGATCCACTCCATGGCGCCGGCGGTGCCGACGAGCGGTGCCCATGCGCGTGGCGAGATCGTGTGGAACATGAACCCGAGCGCGGGCGGCAAGATCGGCTGGGTGTGCGTGACATCCGGCACGCCCGGGACGTGGAAGCCGTTCGGCCCGATCGACGCGTAAGAACGCAAGGGGGTTGTCAATTCGGATCGCCTGTGGTCGAGCGTGCTCTACTTCCAAGCGATCAAAGGTGACCGAATGGCTTCTTCCTTAAGGCTGGCCCGAACGCTGCGATCCGCGGCGTTCGGGCTGATCAACCGGCTGCGCCGCCCGCTCACGCGCTTGCAATTGCGTAAGTACGACAAGCTCCACCTTGGAGCGGGCGGCTACCAGCTTGATGGCTGGGCCAATCTCGACCTGGTCGGCCGCCGCAACCTGATCTGGGACCTGACCCGGCCGCTGCCGATGCCGGCCCATGTCAAATTTGTCTACAGCCAGCACTTCATCGAGCATATCCCGCGCGACGTTGCGCTGAAGCTGCTGCGCAACGCGCATGCGTCGATGGCGAAGGACGGAGTGATGCGCATCTCGACGCCGGACCTGCGGCTGTTTTCGCAAGCCTATCTGAGCGGCGAGGTGCCGCCGCTCTGGACGGAGCGCAACCCGTGCCGCTTCTTCAACGAGTTGATGCGCAACTGGGGCCATACGTTCCTGTATGACGAAGAGGAGCTGACCGCCTTGCTCACCGAGGCGGGGTTCCGCACGGTGCGGCGGATGAAACGAAACGAGAGCGACCATGCCGAACTCAGGGATCTCGAGATCCGGCCGGACCAGCTCGACCTGATCGTCGAGGCGCAGCCTTAGGCGTTTCGCTTCGCCCGGCTGACTTTCCAGTCAGGCGACGGGCGCGCCCCGCTCGGCCGCGATCGTGAAGCCGGGGACGGGGCGGGTTTCCAGGCCGTCATGGTACATGTCGATGTGGATGTCCTGCGCGGGCTTGCCGGGGCAGGTGACGGAATAGGCATCGACGATATTGCCGAAGACGCCGACGCCCATGCTGCCCCGGCGCGTGAAGGCGGGGGCGTTGCCGTCTGCGCATCGCAGGCGGCCGAGATAGGCGATCTGGCCTTCGGGCATGTTTTCGCGAACCGGATTATGTTTGCTGCCGAGCGGATGCGCCGCGGCCTTGGCAATGGCTTTGTCGAGCTTCTTGCCGGTCAGGCCGCCGCCGCCGAATCGCTTCATCATATCGCGCGCCTCGTTGGGGCTGAGGGCGGCGAGGGCGACGAGCCTGGTTACGGACATGGACGATCCCCCCTTGTGATGCGTGGCGCGAGGATGAACGCCCGGGGCGGAGAGTCAAGGCTTCGGACGGAGTCTAGACGCCGAGCCATTCGAGCGGGGGCGGGAGGGTGTCGGCGCTGTAGAGGAGTTGAAGGACCCGGCGGCGTGTGGGGGCCGCGGCTCGGTCGGAGGCGTGGAGGATTGGGGTGGAATAGACCCAGATGTCTCCGGCCTGCGCCAGGCAGGCGGCGGTGCCGTGGTCTTCCACGGCTCGCGCGATCTCGGGTTCAGGGATGCGGCCCAGACGGTGCGTGCCGGGGCTGATCAGGAGCGGGGCGTTGCCTTCCCCCGTGTCGTCGAGGTGCATGCGCAGGGTGAGCATGCGTTCGAGCAGGGCGAAGGGTGGGACGCTGTGGTGGAGGCCGCTTTTCACCGTCCACGGGCCGAAGCCTGGGAGGTCGGCGCGGGCCTTGACGGCAATTGTGCGGTCCTGGTGCCAGCCGAGGGCCCAGTTTCGCTGGGGGTTCTTGTCGAAGAAGGTGGCGCGGATTGGCCGGGCGTTGGGGCCGAGGAGGGTTTGGGCGAGGGTGTTTGCGGGCGTTAACCGCGGCGCTAGCGCCGCGGCCCCTCCACCACCCTTCGGGTGGTCCCCCTCCCCTGCAAATGCAGGGGAGGATTTTAGGCGGGTGCCGGGGCTGGTTGCGGGGACGCTTGCGAATTGGTCGCGCAGGGCTTGGGTTTCGGTGGGGGTGAGGGCGGCGGGGACGTGTTGGGCGCCGTCGCGGTCTAGCTGCATGGCGGCTGTTTAGAGCGAGTTTTGGAATTCCGCGAGGGCGGGAGTGGCGGGGAAGGGCGGTGCCTTTCTCCGGCAGGAGGCGTGCGTGGGCACGATTTGGGAGAGTGTGATCATGTTGGAAGTGAAAGCGGATGGGCTTGAGGCGTCGTTCGAGGCGCTGGAGCGGCAGGATGAGGATGTTGCGCAGCTCAGGGACGAGATGGCGCAATTGAAGGCGCGGATGGATGCGGAGGCGGTGGCGGGCGCGCGGCCGGCTCTGAGCGGGGCGAAGGCTTCCGCGGCGGCGCATTCGCCGTTCGTCGACAATTACCTGAGGAGGGGGCTGGAGAGCGGGGTGGAGCTGAAGGCGCTTTCGTCGGCCAGCGATGCGGCCGGCGGCTATGCGGTGCCGGAGGAGATCGATGCGGCGATCGACCGGACGCTGACCGCGACCTCGCCGATCCGCGCGATCGCCAATGTCGTGAAGGTGGGTTCGGCGGGCTATCGCAAGCTGGTGACGGCGGGCGGCACGCCGGCGGGCTGGGTTTCGGAAACCGCGGAGCGGCCGGAGACGGCGACGCCGACGTTCTACGAAATCGCGCCGCCGTTCGGCGAGCTGTACGCCAATCCGGCGGCGAGCCAGGCGATGCTCGACGATGCCGCGTTCGATGTCGAGGCGTGGCTGGCGAACGAGGTGGCGACCGAGTTTGCGCGGGCCGAGGGAGCCGCGTTCGTGTCCGGATCAGGGGTGAACCGGCCCAAGGGCTTCCTGGCCAACGCCACATCGGCGGCGGCGGACGGGGTGCGGCCGTTCGGGACCTTGCAGTTCGTGACGTCCGGCGCGTCGGGCGCGTTTCTGGGGAGCAATCCGCAGGACCGGCTGGTCGACCTCGTCCAGGCGCTTCGGCCGCCGTACCGGCAGGGCGCGGTGTTCGTGATGAACAGCGCGACGGCGGCGCGAATCCGCAAGTTCAAGACGGCGGACGGCGCGTTCCTGTGGCAGCCGGGCCTGGTGTCGGGGCAGCCCGATACGCTGCTCGGCTATCCGCTGGTCGAGGCCGAGGACATGCCGGACATCGCCGCGGACTCGCTGTCGGTGGCGTTCGGCAACTTCAAGGCGGGCTATCTGATCGCCGAGCGCACGGAGACGCAGATCCTGCGCGATCCGTTCACCCACAAGCCTTTTGTGCACTTCTATGCGACCAAGCGGATTGGCGGGCAGGTGGCGAATTCGGAGGCGATCAAGCTGATGAAGTTTGCGGTGTAACTGAGGTCGGGTCGAAGTGGTACTTCGACCCGGGGGGCGCTGACGCGCGGTTACCCCTCCACCATGCTGCGCATGGTTCCCCTCCCCACGCCGCTGGCGTGGGGAGGAATTAGGATTGTTCTGGCGCCGTCGCGGCAGGTTCGCGGCGGCGCTTTTTGTTTGGGAGAGAGACGATGGCGGATGCTTTTTTGGGGGCGGTGGATGCGGTGGGGTCGCCGGCGACCCGGGCGGTGGCGGTGGTGGCGCATGATGTGAATGCGCTTGCCGATATTCCCAAGGCCTTGTTCGTGGGTGCGGGCGGGCATGTGGTGCTCCGCGGCGTTGGCGGCGGGGCGGATGTGACGTTCAGGAATGTGCCGGACGGGTCGGTGTTGCCGGTTCGGGCGCAGTTCGTGCGGGCGACCGGGACGACCGCGGCCGACATCGTGGCGCTTTACTGATGTTCGGGCTGGGGTTGAGGCTGGGGACTGGGGCGCGGCGGCGGTTCAGCCCCAGGGCGCTGTTTGCCGGTGGCGAGCTTGGGGCGTGGTTCGATCCGTCGGACCTGTCGAGCCTGTTCGGGGATCTGGCGGGGGCGGTGCCGGCGGCGGTGGGCGCGCCGGTGGCGCGGATCAACGACAAGTCCGGGCGGGGCTTCCATGCCGGGCAGGCGACGGCGGCGGCTCGGCCGGTGCTTCGCCAGGATGGCGGCGGGCGGTTTTACCTGGAATTCGACGGGGTGGACGACCGGCTGGTGACCGCCGCGATTGCGCTCGACCAGCCGTGGGACCGGGTGTCGGCGGTTCGGCAAACCGGCTGGACGAGCGGGCGGCGGATCTTTGCCGGGGCGGGCGGCACGGCGGGCGCCTTGCAGCAGGCGGGGACGAGCCCCGGACTGGCCTTGTTCGATGGTGCGGTGGCGACGGCGAACAACAGCGCGGCGGTGAGCACGGCGGCGGTGCTGTTCGAGCGGCATTCGGGGGCGGGCTCGCTGCTTGGGGTCAACAACTTGGCGGCGGTGAGCGGCAATCCGGGAACGGGCGCGGCGAACGGCATTTCGGTGGGCGCGGATGCGGGCGGGACCAATGCGGCGGCCTTTCACTTTTACGGTTTGTGCGTGGTGAAGGCGGCGCTGAGCGCGGCGCAATTGGCGGCGCTCAAGGCCTTTCTGGCGGGGAAGGCCGGCGTGGCGCTTTGAGGCGCTAATCGGCCTCCAATTTTCGGGGAAAATGACATGGTGACGGGCGAAGCCTTGGACCCCGGCGCGGACGCGCTGGGGGAGGCGAAGGCGTATCTGCGCGTGGTCGGCAGCGACGAGGACGCGCTGCTGGCGCGGCTGCTGCGAAGCGCGGCGGAGCTTTGCGAGGCGTTTACGGGAAAGGTGCTGCTGCGCCGCGCCTTTGTTGAAACGGTTGCGGCACGTTCGGCCTGGCGGAGGCTGGAGCGTGGGCCGGTGCAGGCCATCGCCGGGGTGGAGGCGATCCGGGCCGATGGACTGGCGCAGGCCTTGGCCGTGGGGAGCTATGCGATCGACATCGATGCGCGCGGGGACGGCTGGGTTCGGGTGACCGATTCCGGCGGCGCGGCGCGGGTGCGGGTTTCCTACGCGGCGGGGCTGGCGGCGAGCTGGGCGGAGGCGCCGGAGGCGCTGCGCCAGGGCGCCGTTCGGCTTGCGGCGCACCATTACGCTCACCGCGATGGGGCGGAGGGCGGTGGGCCGCCGGCGGCGGTGACCGCCCTTTGGCGGCCGTGGCGGCGGCTCGGGCTGCGGCTGCGCTGATGTTCAAGCGGGCGATTGAGCTGGCGCGGCGGCGCGGGGAGGCGCGGGCGCGCGCGGTTGCGCTGCGCCTGGCGGAGGCGGGCGCGCGGGACGCGCCGGCGGGCGTGCGGGTGGAGGCGGCGGGCGCCGAGGTGCGGCTTTCGGGCCGCGGTCTTGCCCGGCGGATGGTGACGGAGCCGGCGCTGCGCTGGCTGATCGGGAGGGTGCAATGAGCGAAGTGGGTGCGGGGGAGATGGTGACGGCGCGCGCCGTCGCTGCCCTGAAGCAAGTGAGTGGGCTGGCGGTGTACGATTTTCCGCCGGTGCAGGCGGCGGCGCCGTATCTGGTGGTGGAAACCGGGCCGGTGAGCGACTGGGGCTACAAGGAAGGCGTGGGGCGGGAGCTTCGGCTGGCGCTGACCCTTTGGGACCGGGGCGAGCGTCCAACCCGGCTTCGCGATCTGACGCGGGCGGCGCAGATCAAGGTGGAGGCGATCGAAGGGGAAGGCGAGGGCTGGGACCTCGTTTCGCTGCAATTCCTGCGCGAGCGATCGGTGCCGCCGCGGCCGCCGAGCCCCAACGGGCTGGCGGCGACGATGGTGGAATATCGCGCCCGATTGCTTGCGGTTCAGCCGGCGGGCTTGGTGCTCGACGCCTTGTAGTCCTTATACTGTTCCTTGTTGTTGAGGAGCATGTCCTCAACCTCCATCTTGGCGCCTTCTTCGGCGTCGGAGCGCTTGATGCCGGCCGCCGTATCGACGGCAACCGCGGCGGCGCGGAACGCCTTTTCCTCTGCGGCGCAGGCCGGGCCGATGCCGGCATCGAACGCATCCCCATCCAGATTGTCCTTGAGGCCCTTTTTCAAAAAGGCGCCGAGGCAGACGGAGTAGGCCTTCCGCGCCTTGGGAAGCGTGTCGGAAGGGCCGGGCGCGGCAGCGGCGAGCGCCATGGCAAGCACGGAAGAAATCATCCCCTAATTCCTAACCAAAAGCTTTGAGAAAGAGGAGAGTGAGCCATGGGCGCGGAAAAAGGAAGCGCTTTTTTGTTGAAGATCGGCAACGGCTTAGCGCCGCCTGTTTACCTCACTGTCGCCGGTATGCGGACGACTCAATTGTCGGTGAACGGCGAGCCGGTGAACATCACCACCAAGGATAGCGGCGGGTGGCGCGAGCTGCTTTCGGGCGCGGGCGTGCGATCGGTGTCGGTGTCGGCGAGCGGGATATTCACCGGATCGGCGGCGGAATTGCGGGTGAAAGCCAATGCGCTGGCCGGGCTGCTCGACGATTACGAACTGAGCTTTGAAAGCGGCGAGCGGATGCGGGGGCGGTTCCTGGTCACGCGGCTGGATTATTCGGGCGATTACAACGGCGAGCGCAATTACGCGCTGAGCCTTGAGAGCTCCGGCCAGGTGGCGGCGCTGTGAGCGGCGCGGCGGCGAACCCGGTGCGCGGGGAGGCGGGGCTGAGCGTCGGCGGCGAGACGCTGGTGTTGCGGCCGAGCTTCGAGGCCTTGGTGGCGGCGGAGGAGGAGTTTGGGCCGCTGTTTGCGCTGGTGGAAAGGGCGGCGGAGGGGCGGCTCAAGGTGGCGGAGATGGCGGCCTTGTTCTGGCACTGCGCGGCGGCGCGGGGCGAAGGCGTGACCCGGGAGCGGATCGGGGCGGCGATCGCGGAAGCGGGGCTGGCGGGGGTGGCGCCGGTGCTGAAGCGGCTGCTTGGGCAGATATTGCAGGGGCGCTGAGATGCTGTTCGCCGAGGCCGCCGGAAGGTTGGCGGGGGTGGCCGGGGCGCTGCTTGGGTGGCGGCCGGACGAGTTCTGGCGGGCGACGCCGGCGGAGCTCCATGCGGTGCTGACGGCGATGCTGCCGGAGGCGGCCGAGGGGATGGACGCGAAAGAATTGCAGCGGCTGACGGCGCTGTTTCCGGACAGGTAATCACAGGCGGATCGGGCAGGGACCCCTCCACCAGCCTATGGCTGGTTCCCCTCCCCATCTTCCGATGGGGAGGAATAAGAGATGGACGAGGAAATCGATCGGCTGATCGTGTCGGTGCGGGCGGATACGGGCGCCTTCGCGCGCGACGTGGCGGAGATGCGGGGGCAGCTCGAGGGGCCGCTTGCCGCGGGGGTGGAGCGGGCCGGGCGGGTGCTTGAGAATGCGCTGGTTCGGGCGGTGACCACCGGCAAGTTCGGCTTCGAGGATTTGAAGCGGGTGGCGCTGGCGGCGCTGGCGGAGATCGCCCAAGCGGCGATCCGCAACGGGCTCAACTCGCTGAGCGGCGGGGGAGGCGGCGGCGGGGGCGGCGGGACCGGGGGGTTGATCAGCGCTGCGGCGCAGGTGCTTTCCACTTTCCTGGGCGCGCCGGGGCGGGCGACGGGCGGGCCGGTGTCGCCGGGGCGCCCATACATGGTCGGCGAGCGCGGGCCGGAGCTGTTCGTGCCGACGACGAGCGGGCGGGTGGAAGCGCATGGCGGCGGTGGCGGCGGGCGCGACGTTCGGGTGAGCATCAAAATCGATAGCGGCGGGGCGGGTGAGCCGCAGGCGCTTGCGCGGTCTTCGCGGCAGGTGGCGCGGGCGGTGAAGCAGGCGCTGATGCGGGTGGAGGATTAGGGCGGACGTCGTTGGCCTGCCGAACAGACTTCGCTGCCTGGTGCCTGCAATGAGTGGCGGCGGTGCGCCCTTCGACTTCGCTCGGGACGAACGGGGTTGGGCGTGAGCGACCGGGGCACTCCTCGGCGCAGCATTCCGATCAAGGAGAAGCGACATGGCGTATTGGCTGGCTCCGCGTGGGAGCGGCGCCCATCGGCGTGGGTGGGTGAAAAGGTTCGACCCGCTTCATTGGACCGTGAATTTTCCGCGGCCGATGATGGCGGGGGTGACGAGCATCGCCCCGGATGCGCTTCGCGTGGAGTGCGTCTTCTACAAGGCGGACGATCTGGCGGGGCTGATCTGGGAGGCGGAAGATCGGTGGGATCATCCGCTGCTTTCCTATGAAACGAGCCGGGACTTTCGGGCGTGCGTGCTGTCCTTTCGGTGGCGGAGCGGGGGCGTTCGGGCGCTGGACGGGGTGGATGGGCCGACGCTGACGATCGAGGGGCGGGACGAGAGCGGGGCGGCGCGCAGCTGGTTCGTTCGGCTGTGGAATTATGCGGACGGCGCGGCGGAGGATTCGGCGGTTCGGCTGGACTTCGCCGATCTTGCCGGGGGTTGGGAAGGCGACGATCCGGTGTGGGCGGGGGACGTCGATCGGATGTTCGTATCGCTGGTGGCGCCGGGGTTCACCGGAGAGGCGGTGGCGCTTGCCGCGCCCGCCGAGGGGTGGGCGGAGATGTCCGCGATTGCCTGCGAGGGTTCGGGGTCGGTGTTGGCCATCGGCGATGTACTGGTGCCGGAGCACCGGCTTCGGATCGCGACAGGGTATGATGACCTTTATCATCTCACGCCGGCGCGGGTGCTGCGGAACGTGCTGCAGCTCGGCTATCGCGGGGCGATCAACCATTATGTCGGCATGAGCCATTATTTCCGGCTCGAGAGCGCTTCGGGCGCCTTCTACATCAGCCTGGCGGGGGGCGTGCTGAACGGGCCCTGCGCGGCGTGGCACCTAGACTTCGCGGTGCGGGCGGAGGCGCTTGGGTACGAGCTGATCTGGTCCTTGTCGTACGAGCTTCTGGACCAGCATGTCTGGGGGGACTGGAAGCAAAGGGCGGCGGACGGCTCTCCGGCGCTGACCGGGTGGGAGCCGCCTTCGGCCCTGCTGTCGCCCGCGCATGAGGGCGCGATGGGCTATTTGAGGCTGGTGGCGCAGGCCTTTGCCGGGATTGCGGGCGCGGCGGGGCTTCGGGTTCGGTTCCAGGTGGGCGAGCCGTGGTGGTGGGTACGGGCGGATGGGGCGATCTGCATCTACGATGCGGCGGCTGCCGCGGCGTTCGCGCCGGTGGAGATCGGGGATGTTCGGGGGGCGCTGAGCCTGGCGCAGAAGGCGACGCTGGATGCGGCGGGGGCAGTGCTTGCGGCTTCGACGGCGGCGCTTTGCCAGGCGATGAAAGCCGTGGCGGCGGATGCGGAGTCGCTGCTGCTCGTCTACCTGCCGACGGTGCTGGACGGGGCGGATGTGCTTCGGGCGAACATGCCGCTCGGGTGGGCGAGCCCGGCGTTCGATGTGCTCCAGCTCGAGGATTACGACTGGGTAACGGCGGGCAATGCCGGGGCGAGCGCGCGCGGCGCGGCCGCCGCGACGGCGCGGCTTGGGTATCCGGTTGAGGGGCAGCACTATTTTTCGGGCTTCGTGCTGGCACCGGAGGATGCGGGGCAGTGGGCGCCGATCGCGGCGGCGGCGGACGCGGCTTGGGCGCGCGGCGTGGCGGAGGTGTTCGCCTGGGCGCTGCCGCAGGTGCTGCGCGACGGATTTACCTATTTTGGAGAAGGGGAGGGCGAGGTGGACGCTTTCGAGGATGTGCGCTTTCCGATCAGCCTTGGGCGGGAGGCGAGCGTGGAGTCGGCTTTTTCGACCCAGGTGGTGACCGGGGCCGGCGGCGCGGAGCAGCGCAACAGCGACTGGGCGGATGCGCGGTTGCGCTTCGACGTTGGGCCAGGCGTGCGGGGGGAGGCGGATCTGCATGCGCTGATCGGCTTCTTCCGGGCACGGCGCGGGGCGGCGGTGGGGTTCCGGTTCGAGGATCCGTTCGACCATAGTTCGAATGGGATGACCGGGGTTCCAGCGTCGGCGGACCAGCTGCTCGGAGCGGGCGATGGGGTGCGGACCGACTTCGCGCTGATGAAGCATTATGGGGGGCAGGAGCGGCGGATCACGCGGCCCGTGGCGGGCAGCGTGCTGGTGTCGGTGAACGGGGTGGAGCGGGTGAGCGGCTGGACGCTCGCCGCCGGCGGGCGGGTGCTGTTCGAGGAGGCGCCGGGTGAAGGCGCGGAGGTCCGGGCGGGGTTTCGCTTCGATGTGCCGGTGCGCTTTGCCGAGGACCGGCTGGCGGTGAGCCGGGCGACGTTCGAGGCGGGGGAGATCGCTTCGGTGCCGTTGATCGAGTTGCGGGAGGACGGGGCATGAGCGCGATTCTTGAGGGAGAACTGACCAGCCTGGCGTTCTGCTGGCGGCTTGAGCGGCGGGACGGGGCGGCGATCGGCTTTACCAGCCATGATCGGGACATGGTGCTGGGCGGCTTTCGCTATCGCGCGGCGCCGGGGATGGCGCCCTCGGCGATCGAACTTTCGGACGACTTTTCGGCGAACATGCTGAGCGTTTCGGGGGCGCTGGCGAGCGGCGCGATTACGGGCGAGGATCTGCTTGCCGGGCGTTGGGACGGGGCGGCGGTGCGGTTGTTTCTGGCGGACTGGGAGAAGCCGGAGGCGGAGACGGTGCCGATTGCGCGGGGGGTGCTGGGCGAGGTGCGAATGAAGGGCGGCGGGTTTGAGACCGAGCTGCTTGGGCCCACGGCGATGCTGGAGCGGCCGGCGGTGGAGGAGACTTCGCCCGAATGCCGCGCAGCACTGGGAGACCGGCGGTGCCGGGTGGACATGGCCCGGCGGGTTCGGATCGCGGCTGTGACGGAGGTGGTGGAGGAGACGGTGCTTGAGGTCGCGGCGGCGGCCGAGGGGGAGAATGTCTACGGCTATGGCCGGCTGCGCTGGATCGGTGGGGCGAATAGCGGGCTGGAGGGTGCGATCCTGAGTTCGGAAGGGGCTCGGCTGCGGTTGCGGGAGCCGCCGGCGTTTGCGGTCGAGGCGGGCGATCTCGTCGAGATTTCGGAAGGGTGCGACAAGCGCTTTTCGACCTGCGGGGGGCGGTTCGGCAACCAGCTGAACTTCCGCGGCGAGCCGCATCTGCCGGGGATCGATCTCCTCACGCGCTATCCGGGTGCGTCATGAGCCTGATGGGCGAGGCGATCGCGGCGCGGGCGCGAAGCCTGGTGGGAACCCGCTTTCGGCCGCAGGGGCGCGATCCGGCTTATGGGCTGGACTGCGTGGGCACGGCTGCGGTCGCCGTCGGCGCGCCGGTCGAGGCGGTGCCACGCGATTACCAGATGCGCGGCGAACTGCTGGCCGAGATGGAGGAAGGGCTTTGCGACTTCGGCTGCCGGCCGGTGGTGGGAACGCTGCTGAGGGCGGGCGACCTGGTCGTGTGCCGCGCGGGGCCTTCGCAATATCATCTGGCGGTGATGACGGGGAGCGGCTTCGTTCATGCCGATGCACGGCTTCGGCTGGTGGTCGAGCGGCCGCTGCCCTTGCCGTGGCCGATGGTGAGCGCGTGGCGGATGGCGAGCGGCGATTACGATGAGGGAGAGGATTGATGGCGACTTTGGTCCTCAGCACCGCAGGGTCGATTATCGGCGGCCCGGTGGGCGGCGCCATCGGTGCGTTTATCGGCCAGCAGATCGATGGCCGGCTGTTCGCCCCAAAGGCGCGGCACGGGCCGAGGCTTGGCGATCTGGCGGTGCAGACGTCGAGCTACGGAAGCCAGATCCCCAGGATCTTCGGAACGATGCGGGTGGCGGGAACGGTGATTTGGTCCACCGACCTGAAGGAGCAAAAGGAGAAAAAGGGCGGCGGCAAGGGGCAGCCCAAGACGGTGAATTACAGCTACAGCGCGAGCTTCGCGGTTGCGCTGTCCGGCCGGCGGGTAAGCGAGGTGCGGCGGATCTGGGCGGACGGCAAGCTGCTGCGCGGCGCCGCGGGCGACTTCAAGAGCGAGCTTGGCGCGTTTCGGCTGCATCGGGGGAGCGAGGATCAGGCGGCGGACCCGCTGATCGCCGCCGCGGAAGGGGCGGGAGGCACTCCGGCCTATCGAGGCATCGCTTATGCGGTGTTCGAGGATCTGCAGTTGGCGGATTTCGGCAACCGGATTCCGTCTTTGAGCTTTGAGCTGGTGGCGGAGGAGGAAGCGAGCCTGCTTGCCATTGCCGAGGCGCTGAGCGGGGGCGAGGTGACGGCGGACGCGTCCGTGCCGCTGATCGGCTATGCGGCGAGCGGCGACAGCGTGCGCAGCGCGATCGAAGCGCTTGGCGACGTCTTGCCGTTGCGGGTGGCGGACGATGGGACGCTGTTGCGCCTTTCGGGAGGCGGCGCCGCCGTGCTGTTGCCGGCGGGTGGCGACGCCTTCGGGCCGGACGGTGCCGGCGGGCGGGTGGAAGTGGAGCGCGGCGCGGCGAGCGCGGTGGCGGCGGAGGTAAGCGTCGCGTTCTACGATCCGGCACGCGATTTCCAAACGGGGCTGCAGCGCGCTTCGACCGGAGAGGCGGGGCTTCGGGCGGAGCGGCGGGTGCTTCCGGCCGCTGTTTCGGCGGATGTTGCCAAGGCTTCGGCCGAGCAGAGGCTCGCAGAGGGGTGGGCGGCGCGGCGGCAGATCAAGGCGCATCACGGCTGGGCACTCGCCGGCTTGCGGCCGGGAGGGGATGTGCGGGTGCCGGGGCATCCGGGACGCTGGCGGCTGACGCGCTGGTCGCTGGAGAAGATGGTGGTGACTTTGGGCCTGGCCGGCGCTCCGGCGGCCGCACCGGGGATGGCCGCGGCGGCACCGGGCCGGCCCGTGGGGCAGGCGGACCTGGTGCATGGGCCGACGACGGTGCTGCTTCTCGATCTGCCGTTGGCGGAGAATGACCAGATCGCGCTTCGGCCGCGGCTGCTTGCGGCGGCCGCCGGGGAGGAGGCGGGGTGGCGGAGCGCGGCCCTGGCGGTGAGCTTCGATGGGGGAACGAGCTGGCAGGCGGCGGGGGGCACCGCGTCGGCAGCGACGATGGGCACCCTGGTTGCTCCGGCGGCCGCGCGCGGCTCGGCGCTCATCGATCTCGACACGCAGCTTACCATCGAACTTCTGCAAGACGGCATGTGGCTGGAAAGCCGGAACGACCAAGCGCTGGCGGGCGGCGCGAACATGGCGGTGCTTGGCGAAGAGCTGCTTCAATTCGGCGAGGCCGAGCAGATCGGCCCGCGGCTGTTCCGGCTGTCGCGGCTGCTGCGGGGGCGGCGCGGCACCGAGTGGGCCGCGGGACATGGCGCAGGGGAGCGCTTCGTGCTGATCGAGCCGGAGAGCCTTGCGGCGCTGGAGGTGCCGGCGGCGGCGATCGGCGCGGAAGCGCGGCTGCTTGCCACGGGACTGGGTGACGGCGAGGCCGGCGTGGAGGCGAGCGCCGTTGTGACGGGCGAGGCGCTTCGGCCGCCTTCGCCCGTGCACCTGCGGGCTGAGCGGGCGGCGGGCGGCGACCTGCTGCTTTCTTGGGTACGCCGCAGCCGGGGCGGCTGGAGCTGGCCAAACGGCGTGGACACGCCGCTTGCGGAAGAGCGGGAAAGCTATCGGGTGACGATCGCGGGCGACTTCGGGGTGCGAACGGCCGAGGTGTCCGAGGCGGCCTTTACCTATCCGGCGACGCTGCAGGCGGCGGATGGGGCCTCGGGCCTGGTTGGTGTCGAAGTGGTCCAGCTCGGCACCCATGCGGCTTCGCGCGCTGCTTCGACCACCTTGGATTTGGGAGGAAACTGAACATGGACGAATCGAGCCCGCGCCTTGCCTTGCCCTTCATTCTGCCGGGGCAGGCGCAGAAGGAGCATTTCCACAACGAGGCGCTGCTGCGTATCGACACTCTCCTGTGCGCCGCGGCGGAAGGGGCGGAGGCGGAACCGCCTGCGGCTCCGGCCCCCGGGGCGGCATGGATCGTCACGGCACCGGCAGTGGGCGCGTGGAACGGCCGGGAGAATCAGGTTGCGGTCTGGTCATCGGGCGGGTGGCGATTCATTGCGCCAACCGACGGTCTGGCGGTGTGGAACAAGGCGCAGGGGGTGGAGTGGCGCTGGGCAGAGGGCGGCTGGGCTGTTGGAGCGCTCAAGGGTTCCGCACTTTTCATCGGCGGGCAGCAGGTCGTCGGCGAGCGCTTGCCGGCGGTGCCAAGTCCTTCTGGCGGAACAATAATCGACGCGGAAGCGCGCTCGGCGGTGGACCAGATCATTGTTGCTTTGATGCAACACGGCCTGATCGAATGAGGCGCCTTGTTGCTGAGGCGCAACCAACCCGCCAAAGGGGGGTTGAGGGGCCGTCTGACGAAGGCCTCCGGATTTGGTCCACCAATATCTGAGGCATTTCGGCAACATCGGCGGGATCAAGCGTGCTTGCACGGAAACCCCGCTTACCGTAATGAGTTCAGGTCGTTCCTGTTGGGACGGATAAAGAAGGGGAATTTTTATGCGGAAGCTTGCCATCGCATTGGCGCTTTCATCCACCTTGCTCGCCACACCAGCCTTTGCGCGCGATGGCGCGATGTACTTTGGCGGCGAGTTTGGTGCGATGATCGTTGAAGACATCGCGATCGATGTCGGCACTCGTGATAATGCAATCACTCTCGACCATGAATATGGTTATGACGGCGGTCTGTTCGTCGGCTACGATCTCGGCGCTTTCCGCATCGAGGCCGAAGCTGCCTACAAGAAGGCCGACCTCAAGGGTTTTAACACCATCATCGGCCTTCCCGGTGAGAATTCGGCGACGTTCCCGGGCAACCGTGATTTCGCCGGCGGCAACATCAGCGCGCTCAGCTTCATGCTGAACGGCATGCTGGACTTCGGCGACGACGACGGGATTTCCGGCTTCGTTGGCGGCGGTGTCGGCATGGCTCGCGTCAAGCTGAACAACCAGCGCGTGTTTACCAACTCCGCGCCGTTCCTTGACGACAGCGACTCGCGCTTCGCGTGGCAGGTCATCGCCGGCGTTCGCCAGGCGATCTCCGACAACATCG
The DNA here is from genome assembly GCA_036386875.1 of Allosphingosinicella sp. Classification (GTDB taxonomy): domain Bacteria; phylum Pseudomonadota; class Alphaproteobacteria; order Sphingomonadales; family Sphingomonadaceae; genus Allosphingosinicella. The sequence goes on along the minus strand of DASVUV010000041.1, from coordinate 114 downwards.
ACGTGACTGTGAAGTATCGCTTCTTCAACGTCGACAACATCCGCATGGTGGCCTTCAACAACGGCGACACGGATACGCGGATCCGGACTCACAGCCTCCTCGGTGGCCTGACGT
>DASVUV010000040.1:0-3471 GCA_036386875.1 Allosphingosinicella sp. | reverse complement strand
CGACCGCGATCTTGCGCGGCCGCCCCATCCAGCGCGCTGCGTCGCGGCCGACGTGTCCGACGAAGCCGCGGTCCAGACGCTGGTCACCGGCATCGCCGCGGAGGAGGGACGGCTCGACGCGCTGGTCTGCAATGCCGGCTTCATGATCCGCAAGCCGCTTCGCGACCTGACGCTGGCGGAGTGGAACGCCGTGCTCGGCACCAACCTGACCAGCAGCTTCCTCCTTGTCCGCGCGGCGGAGTCGATGCTGCGTGCCGCGCGCGGCGCGGTGGTGACCATCGCCAGCACCCGGTCGCACCAGTCGGAGCCGCATACCGAGAGCTACAGCGCCTCGAAGGGTGGGCTGCTGGCACTGACTCATGCCCTGGCGATAAGTCTCGGCCCCGAGGTGCGGGTGAACTGCGTCAGCCCCGGCTGGATCGAGACCAAAGGGGCAGCGCTGTCGGCCGAGGACGAGGCGCAGCATCCCGCCGGCCGCGTCGGCCGGCCGGAGGACGTGGCGGCGCTGGTCGCCTGGCTCTGCGGGCCGGAGAGCGGCTTCGTCACCGGCGCGGAATTCGTCACCGATGGCGGGATGACGCGGAAGATGATCTACGCGGAATAGCCCTGGCTAGAGGGGCTTGCCCTCGCTCTTCCCCCAGTTCGCCATCAGCGTGTTGCTGGGCAGGCCGTTGTCCACCACCTTCCGCGCCGTCTCGCCGCCCGCGACCGGCAATCCCTTCGGGTAGAGCAGGCCGATCTGCACCAGGACGGAAGCCTGATCCCAGTAGATGTGCTCGTGCACCAGCTTGTCGCCCTCGAAGCGGACGATGGCGACCAGCGGCACCTCCACCCGGCGGCCGGTCGGCGGAATGCCCGGCAGCATCCAGTCGATCTCGGATGTATGGGTGAAGGAGAAGATCATCTCATCGACCAGCTGGTTTTCGCCGATCGTGCGGCTGACCGGCACCAGCGCGGTGTCCGGCGGGTTCGCGCCGACGAAATGGTACTTGTAGAAGCGCTTGAGCTGATCATGCCCGACCCCGCCGGTCATGGTCGGGATATGGTTGACATAGGGCTGCGGCACCATCGTCGCCATGGTGACATCGACGTCGCGGGTCTCGAATTCGTACCGGCAATGCGCCTCCCACAGGGCGGCAAGGTCGTGGGGCATGGCGTTCTCCCTCGGCGTGCCGGCCCAGCCTAGCAGCCTGTCGGAGTTAACCCATAAATTATTGATTTTATGTAACTCCCAAGCACCCCCTCTCGACGGCCGCGTTGAGTTGCCGAAGCAGCAAGTGACAGAAAATCGTTGGACGGCCTCAGATTAGGGCTGGCGCTCGAGGCCGCGCCGTGAGTCAAGACTGAGGTGGACGAAACCCCTGCTCTGAGCGCGCTGGTCGACACGCTGCGACATGCAGTCGATGTCCTGCGCGAGCAAAACACCGCCTTGTGCCAAGAGAACGCCGCGCTGAGGCAGCAGGTCGCCGAGCTGCGACGCCAACTGGACAAGAACAGCTCCAACAGCAGCAAGCCGCCCTCCAGCGATGGCCTCAAGAAGCCACCGCGCGTGTTCAAAAGCCTGCGCGGCCGATCAGGCAAGAAGAGCGGCGGCCAGACGGGCCACCATGGCGACACCCTGCGCCCGACCGACAAGCCAGACTGTATCGAGCGCCACGCCGCCACCACCTGCCGGCACTGCGAGGCATGCCTGACGGACGCGATGGTCACGGGGGAGGAGCGCCGTCAGGTGTTCGACCTGCCGCAGCCGCACCTGGAAGTCACCGAGCATCGCGCTGTGACCTACCGCTGCCACCATTGCCGCGGCGCCACCACGGCGGCATTTCCCGAGACGGTGACGGCGCAGGTGCAATACGGACCACGCCTGCGGGCAACAGCGGTCTATCTCAACGTGCAGCAATTGATCCCCGAGGACCGGGTCTGCGAAGCCATGGCCGATCTGTTCGCCACCGCCAGCCTCTGCCCCGCGAGCGTGGTCGCCTGGATAGGCAAAGCCGCCGAGGCGCAGGCACCGGTGCTGGCGCATATCGCGGTGAGCGTCGTGGCCGCCAAGGTGCGTCACCTGGACGAGACCGGCTTTCGCATAGGCGGCAAGACGCGCTGGCTGCACAGCGCCTCCACCGCCGTCTACACGCAGTACCGCGTCGGCGAGAAGCGTGGCGCCGTGCCCAGAACCATGGCTGACGGCGTCATCGTCCACGATCATTTCAAGGCATACTACGCCCTGCGCGGTGCGCAACACGCCCTATGCAATGCGCACCATCTGCGCGAGCTCCAGGCGCTCATCGAGATTGAGCGCGAGCCCTGGGCCAGCGTGATGCACGCGCTTCTGCGCGCGGCGAACAAGCAGGTGTGCGAGGCCCGCGCGGGCGGCGCGGTGGCGTTGGTGGAGGCCGACAAACAGCGTATCTCGGTCGCCTACGATGCGGCACTGGCCTTGGGGTTTGCCTTGCACGAGGGCCAGGCGCCGCTCCTGCGCACGCCCGGCGCCCGCGGCAGGCCGCCGCGACGGACGGGGCACAATCTGCTGCTCCGCCTGCGCGACCGCAAAGCCGACGTGCTTCGGTTCACCGCGGACTTCGACGTGCCGTTCACCAACAACCAGGCGGAGCGAGACATCCGCATGATGAAGCTGCGGATGAAGATCTCCGGTGGATTTCGGACCGTGGCCGGCGCGGAGATATTCGCCGCCATGCGCTCGGTCATCTCCACCGCCCGGAAGCACGGGGTCAACATCCTGCGGGCGCTGACCATGCCACCAAACGAACTGGTGGAACTTCTCTCGGCATAACCGTCGAGAGGGGGTGCTTGGGAGTTACAATGATTGACTTAAAGGGGTTTCGCTTCGGCCTGAGGTGTGATGCAAGTCTGCATGGAGATGCTCGAGACCCTTTTGCGAGGCGTTCGCTCGGCCTGCGCGGCCTTTCCCGACAAGCGGCGCGGTGAGGTGACGTACAGCATGGCGGATATCGGCCTGTCGGGCTTTTCGCTGTTCTTCATGCAGAGCGGGTCGTTCCTCGCCCACCAGCGCGCGCTGGAGGAAGGGCGGAAGATGTCGAACTGCCAAAGCTTGTTCGGCATGACCGCCGTCCCGACCGACAATCATATCCGCGCCATGCTCGACCCAGTGCATCCCTCGCACCTGCAGCCTGCCTTCGATCAAACCCTGGATATGCTGCGCCGGCATGGCGGGCTGCGTGCCTTTCAGCGGCTCGACGGCCGCGTGCTGATCGCGCTCGACGGCACCGAATACTTCTGCTCGCAAAAGCTCGGCTGCCCACAGTGCCTGACGCGTCAGCGCGGCAACGGCAAGACCGAGACCTACCATGCCATGCTGGCAGGCACGCTCGTGGCTCCCGGCCATGCCATGGCGCTGCCCCTGATGCCGGAGTTCATCGCGCCCCAGGACGGCGCGGAGAAACAGGACTGCGAACGCAACGCCGCCAAGCGCTGGCTGGTCGCCCACGCCAA
>DASVUV010000039.1:0-50845 GCA_036386875.1 Allosphingosinicella sp. | reverse complement strand
CGCGGCGGGCCTCGACCTCGCTCTTGTGGGCGGCGCGCCAGGCGATGAGGCGCTGCAGCCCCTCGCGAAGCTCGACCTCGGCGGTGAAGCCGATCTCCTCCGACGCCTTCTTCGGGCTGCCGATGCGGTTCCTCACCAGCGTCGCGGTGCTGCGCGGCGCGTAGGTGATCGGCTTTTCCGAGCCGGTCAGCTCGATCAGCATCTCGGCCAGCTCCTTCAGCGACGTGCGCTTGCCGGTGCCGACATTGTAGAAGCGGTCGGCGACGTCCGCCTGCATCGCGCGGACATTGGCGAGGCCGCAATCCTCGACCGCGACGAAGTCGAACGCCTCGGAGCCGTCGCCCAGGATCGTCGGGCTGTCGCCGCGATCGATGGCGTCGAGCATCTTCATGATCACGGCGATATAGGCGCCGCGATAATCCTGCCGGGGCCCGTAGACGTTCATGTAGCGCAAGCCGACATAAGCGAGGCCGTAGCGGTGGTGGTAGGCGCGCAGCATCGCCTCGCCGCAGATCTTGGTGGCGCCGTAGAAGTTCTGGTTGTTGAACGGGTGGTCCTCGGTCATCGGCTCCGACACCGCATCGCCGTAAACGGAGGCGGAGGAGGAGTAGACGAGGCGCTTCACCCCCGCCTTCACGCACGCGTCCATGACGTTGAAGGTGCCGCGCACGTTCACTTCAAAGGCGCTTTGCGGATATTCGTGGCACTGCAGAAGCCAGAGCGCGGCGAAGTGGAAGACGCCGTCGGCACCGTCCAGCGCCGAGGCGAGGATGTCCGTCTGCAGGATGTCGCCGCCGATGTCGTAAATACGGACGCGCGGGTCCTTGAGCGCTTCGACGAGGTTTTCGGCCCGGCCGCGGACCATGTTGTCGTAGACGATGATCTCGCCGACATCCTCACGCAGCAGCCGGTCGACGGTATGGGAGCCGATCAGGCCGGCGCCGCCGATGCACACGATTTTGCGTCCGGTCAGGTCCATTATGCGCTTCTCATCTGAGGATGTGGGTGTCGCACACGTGCCTTGCGAAGGGGAAGGCGCTCGTGAACGCGGGCGAGATGGCGTTAAGCACATGCGTCGATCCGGGTCCATCCTCGACAAGGAAGTCGGTGACCAAAGCACCGCTGTTCCTGTCGAGCATCTGCGCGCGGATGCCGACCTTGTTGCAGGGCAGGAGATGCTCCGGCCTGAGGCGGGGGAGGAGCTGCTGCGCGGCTTGCGCGAACCAGCGCTTGAAGTAGCGCCGGCCCTCTTGCCAGGCGAGGCGGCGGAAGCCGTTGCGGCCGGAAAGGTACTGGCTGCCGAGATGGGCAAGGATCCGGAACAGCTCGTCGCCGCTCACCCCCTGCGTGCCCCGGTAGTTCTCGCGGCCGAAGGCGGGAACGGCGGTTGGGCCGAGGTAGACGGTGCCGTCGATCGCGGTGGTGGTGTGGACGCCGAGGAACGGCACGCGCAGATCCGGCACCGGGTAGATGAGGTGGCGGATGTCGATTCCGGAAGCCGGGTCGAGCTTCCAGTAAATACCCTTGAAGGGAAGCAGGGTGTAGCGTCCGCCGACGCCGAACATGTGGGCCACACTATCGGCGTGGAGGCCGGCGGTGTTGACGAGGTGGCCGTAGGCGATGCGCTCGCCGCCCCAGACCAGTTCGCGGCGGTGCGCTTCGGCCTTGTCGAGGGTGGCGCCGCAGAGGATTTCCACACCGGCGTCTTTAGCGTCGCGCAGGATCGAGCGGAAGGAATCGGCCGAGCTCACCACCGAGGTGGAGCGAACGAAGAGCGCTTCTCCGGTGGCGGAGCGCGCCTCGGGTTCAAGCTCGGCGAGGTCCCGCCCGCTGACGCGGACCGCATCGACGCCGTTCTCGGCGGCGCGCTTCTCGAGCAGGTCGAGCTGGCCGGCATCTTCCTCGCGCAATGGCACCAGCACCTTGCCGATGCGGCTGAGCGGCAGGCCGCGCTCCTCGCAATAGCTCGCCCATTCGCGTGCGCCCTGGCCACAGACACGGGCTTTGAGTGTGCCGGGCGGGTAGTAGATGCCGGAATGGAGCACGCCGCTGTTGCGGCCGCTCGAATGGCGGCCGGGCTCCGGCTCTTTTTCGAGGAGCAGCACGGTGCTGCCGGGCTGGCGGCGCTTGAGTTCGAGCGCAAGGGTGAGGCCGACAATGCCCGCGCCAACGACGACGAAATCGGCGTTGCGCATCAGCTTGCGCGAACCGCCTCGACAAGCGCGGCCACGATTCGATCCTGCTGCTCTTCGGACAGATCCGGGTGCATGGGCAGGCTCATCACCCGCTCGGCGACAAAGTCGCTCTTCGGGGTGGCGCCGCCGCCGCTGCGGTTGGAATATGCTGGCTGGCGGTTGAGCGGGAGCGGGTAGTGCACGGCAGTCGGAATGCCGACCGCCCTGAGCCGCTCCTGCACGCCGGCGCGGTCATTCACAAACACGGTGTACTGGGCGAAGACGCTGGTGCGGTCCGGCCGAACGGTGACTCGGCCAATGCCTTCGCGGTCGAGCAGTTCGTCGTAGCGTGCCCCGATCGCCAGGCGGCGTTCCACCTCCCATTCGAAGCGCTTCAGCTTTTGCAGGACCACCGCGCATTGCAGCGTGTCCATGCGGCCGCCGACGCCGATTCGGGTGTGGACGTAGCGCTTCGACTGACCGTGGACGCGGATCTCGCGGCAAGCGAGAGCAAGCGCGTCATCGTCGGTGAAGATCGCGCCGCCGTCCCCGTAGCAGCCCAGGGGCTTGGACGGAAAGAAGCTGGTGCAGGTGAGCGTGGCAAGTGCCCCGCTCCTGCGGCCCTTATACTCGGCGCCGAAGCTTTGCGCGGCGTCGTCTATCGCCGGCAGATTGTGGCGGGCGGCGAGGGCGTTGATCTCATCCATGTCGCACGGCTGGCCGTAGAGGCTGACCGGGATGATGGCGCGGGTGCGGGGCGTGATCTTCGCTTCGATGCCGTTGGGATCGAGGTTGCAGGTGTCGGTTTCGACGTCGGCGAAGACGGGAGTGGCGCCGAGCAGGGCGACCGTCTCGGCGGTGGCGGCGAAGGTGAAGGGGGTCGTGATCACTTCGTCGCCATGGCCGATGCCGAGCGCCATCATGCTCATCAGCAGCGCTTCGGTGCCCGACGCGACGGCGATGCAGTGCCGGGCGCCTGTATAGGCCGCGAGCGCCTGCTCCATCTCGGCCACTTCGGGGCCCATGATGTACTGGCCGTGGTCGAGAACGCGCTGGATCGCGGCGCCGACATCGTCGCGTAGGGCGTCGTATTGGGTTTTGAGATCGATGAACTGCATCATTTCGGCAGGCACTGCACTTCGCCTCCGGTCAGGATGTAAAGGTCGCCGGTATGAGCGCAGGCTGCTTCGCCCTCGCCGTCGAGCGACAGATCGAGGCGCTCGCCATAGCGGCTCATCCAGCCGATCTTGCGCGCGGGAACGCCGGCCATCAGCGCGTAAGCCTCGACATCGCGATTCACCACCGCGCCGGCCGCCACGAAGGCGTACTCGCCGATCGTTGTGCCGCACACGATCGTGCAGTTCGCGCCGAGGGTGGCGCCGCGTCGGACCAGTGTGTCGCGATACTCGTCCTTGCGCTCCACGAAGCTGCGCGGGTTGTAGACGTTGGTGAAGACCATGGAGGGGCCGCAGAACACGCCGTCCTCCAGAGTCACGTTGTCGTAGACCGAGACGTTGTTCTGGATCTTGCAGTCGTCGCCAATGGTGACGCGATTGCCGATGAAGACGTTCTGCCCCATCGACACCCGCTTGCCGATCCGGGCGCCGCCGCAAATGTGGGCGAAGTGCCAGACGCGGGAGCCTTGGCCGATCTCGGCACCTTCGTCGACGATGGCGCTTTCGTGCTTGGTGAAGCTCATACGCCCTTGCCGACCATCGGGTGGTAATCGCCGGCCGGCGCGGCGGGAACGGCGTTGCGGATGTGGGTTACGGTGGAGATCGCGCAGCGATTCTCCTCCAGGCCGAAGCCTTCGCCCTTCAGGATCAGCTCGTAGCTCGCCTTGTGGAGATCGGTGAAGCCGCCGGAGAATTCGATCTCCTCGCCATCCACGGTGATCGAGCGGAAGGTGCGCTGGCCCGCGGCCTGCTGCGCTTCGGGCAGGTCGTTCGAATCCACCGACAGGAACCAGCGCACGCGGGCATTTTCATATTCCAGGTAGCCGCCGGCGCGGGTCGGCTCGTTGAGGTGGACGACGTTGGCCTGAAGGCCGCCGAAGATGAAGTGGAGCATGTCGAAGAAGTGGATGCCGATATTGGTGGCGATGCCGCCCGATTTCTTCTCGTCGCCCTTCCAGCTGTGCAGGTACCAAAGGCCGCGCGCGGTGATGTAGGTCAGGTCGACCTCGTGCTTGCGGCCCGACCCGGCTTCGGCGGCGACGCGGCTGCGAAGCGCAACGATGGCCGGGTGTACTCGAAGTTGCAGGATGGTGTTGATCTTGCGGCCGGTCGCGGCCTCGATCTCGCTCAAGCCGTCCAGGTTCCAGGGGTTGAGGACCAGCGGCTTCTCGCAGACCGCATCGGCCCCGGCGCGAAGCGCGAAGCGGATGTGGCTGTCGTGCAGGTAATTGGGCGAACAGACGGAGACATAGTCCACCGGGCCGTCACCGCCCTGCCGGCGAAGCTTGTCCAGATGGCGATCGAACCGCTCGAACTCGGTAAAGAAGCTCGCTTGCGGGAAATAATCGTCGATCACGCCGACCGAGTCGCTGGGATCGAGGGCGGCGACCAGCCGGTTTCCAGTCGCCTTGATGGCTTCCATGTGGCGCGGCGCGACATAGCCGGCCGCGCCGATCAGTGCGAAGTTGCGCATCCGCGGCCCCGTCACTGCCGGCCGAGCGTGATCGTGTGTTCGGCCCAGAGAGGATATACGGAATAGGGTATCCACTGGCCCGCATTGGTGGCCTGGGTGAGCCAGACGAACAGAACAAGGCCGGCGTAAGCGATGATGGCGATTTTCACCGCGCCATTCTCCCTACCCCGCGCTCCGAACACGGTCGGCAGCTGAGCGTAGACGAACATCTGCAAGGGGATGATATAAAGCGCCAGTCGATCGACCACGGTCGAAGACGGCAGAACAAACAGGGCTCCGAAACCCACAAAGGCGGCGTAGGCGAAGTTGCGCCAAAGGGTTCGGTCAAAATCATTCAAATTGAAGCGGTTTTTGAAAAGAACGAAGATGATCGCTGGCGGCAGGTTCATGGACAGGCGGAGCAGTGCGCCGCTGGAATCATATTTAGCCTCCACATAATTCGTCATCAGCAGATCGATGTCGGCGTTGATGAAGAAGTAATACAGCAACGCCCCGAGCACAGCGCCGATCCCGGCCAGGATGAAGCGGTTGTTCGTTGCCGCAAGGGCGACCAGCGGCAGGACGATCACCGCGGTCTTGTGAAAGGCGGCGGCCGCGAAGATGTAGAACGCGAAGCGCGCCATGGAGTGGTTGTCGCGCAGTTGGACGATGCCCATCATGATCAAGCCGATGGCGACGCCCTGGCGCGTATAGCCCATCGCTACCACGATGATCAGGTAGGGAACGGCGACAACGAAACCCATCCAGGGGTTGGGCAGGCGCTTGCAGAAAACCAGCAGCCCCCAGGCGAACAGCGCGCCGCAGACGAGGTTCACCAGCCAGATCTCTATACCCAACTGGTAAACCAGCCAGTTGAGCAGGATGTAGCCCGGATCGGACATGGTGATTGCCTGCTCGAGCGGTGCGTAGCGCAGCTCCCAGAAGATCTGCAGATAGGCTGTCCAGTCGCCCCCGACCTCGAATCGGAGCCCGACCATCAGGGCTACAAAGACGGCAAGCGCGACCAGCAACGGCCCGCCCTGCACCCGCCTGGATGGGTCGGCGCTGTTCTGAAAGGCACCGGCGGCAGCCGCGGTGAAGAGCACCCAATACGGAAACAAGAATCAACTCCTGGCGAGCGGGACGCGATCATTTGCGCGACAGCGCGCATGCCCCCGCTATAGAGGGGCTCGACCCGGTTCGTCCACTAAACCCCTCCCCAAGCAAGCAAGCTCCCATGGCCCAGCAGACCGTTCTCATCTCGATCAATGCCGCCTGGAACATCCTGAACTTCCGCCTGGGCCTGCTCAGGGCGTTGCAGGAAAGCGGCTACCGGGTGGTCGCGCTTGCGCCGCCGGACGAATATGGCCCGCGCCTGGCCGAACACGGCATCGAATATCACCCCATCGAAATGGACAAGCAGGGGACGTCGCCGCTTCGCGATTTCCAGCTGCTGCTGCGCTATGCGCGGGCGATGCGTCGGCTGCGCCCGGACATCCTGCTCGCCTACACCGCCAAGCCGAACGTCTACGGATCGCTCGCCGCGCACGCATTGGGGATCAAGGTGATCAACAACGTGTCCGGCCTCGGCACCGCCTTTATCCGCGAGGGGCTGCTGACCCGGATCGTCTCGGGCCTGTACCGCCTCGCCTTTCGCCGCTCCGCCACCGTATTCTTCCAGAACGGCGAGGATCGCGACCTGTTCGTGGAGCGCGGGCTGGTTGGAGAGGCCCAGGCGCGCATTCTTCCGGGGTCCGGAATCGATATCACGCGCTTTCGTCCGGAGGGCGCTGAAGCACCTGCGCCAGGCCGCCCCTTCACCTTTCTCCTCATCGCGCGGCTGCTCTGGGACAAGGGGGTGGGCGAATATGTCGAAGCGGCGCGGATCGTGCGCCGCGAACTTCCGAACGCGCGCTTCCGGTTGCTCGGCTTCCTCGATGTTCCAAACCGCACCGCGGTGGCCCGCAAGGACGTGGAAGGCTGGGTTGCGGAAGGATTGATCGACTATCTCGGCGCATCGGACGATGTCCGCCCGCACATCGCGGCGAGCGATTGCGTGGTGCTGCCCTCCTACCGCGAGGGCCTGCCCCGCACCCTGCTTGAGGCCGCAGCGATGGCCAAGCCGCTGATCACGACCGACGTGCCGGGCTGCCGGCATGTCGTTGCCGACGGGGTGAACGGCTTTCTGTGCGAGGTGCGGGCCCCCCGGTCGCTTGCCGGTGCGATGATGCGCATGGCCCGCCTGCCGCAACGCGAGCGTGCGAAAATGGGCGCTGCCGGCCGTGCGCGGATCGAAGCCGAATATGACGAGAAGCTGGTGATCGCCCGCTACCTCGAGGCGATCAGGGATGCGCTCGATCCGGCTTAATCGGCCGACAGGTGGCGTGCCCGGTTGGCCGGTTCGACGGTCTTGCGGCTCCTGCGCACCTTCGCGCGCGGTTCCGCCATCAGGGCGCAGCACATCGCCAGAACCGCGCTGATCGCGGCGGTGCGAAGCGGGTAATCGACCAGGCTGTGGGCCAGGATCGCGGCCGACGCGATCGTCGCGGCGCGGGCGAAATAATCCGGTTCGTCGCCGCGCCAGATGGCGAAGGCGCGCCGCGCCCACCAGGCAAGGAAAAGCAGGATCGCGACCATGCCGAGAATTCCGGTCTCGAGCGCAACTTCGATATAATCGCCGTGAACATGGTTCATGTAGATGCGCGAAACGTCGGCGGGATTCTCGTGGGTCGGGTAGATTTCCCCAAACGTGCCGATGCCTGAGCCGACGGGCAGATAATCCCGGGTGAAGCCGATGGTGCGGCTGAAGGAGATGGAACGGGTTTCGCGAGAGGCGACCGCTTCCTCGTCGTTAAGCGAAGCGCCGAACGGCGAGGTGAAGGCGACGGCGACGGCGCCGACCATCAGCAGCGCCAGCAGTCCGTAGAGCCAGGCCGGCAAGCGCCGCCGGCGCGATGCGATCATCAGGGCGCTTGCGGCCAACACCGGAACAGCGAGGCCGATGCCGGCAAGCGAACGGTTGGCCGCGATGCCGATGAAGACCACCGCAAGGGTGCCGGCAAGCGCCAGGAACATCCCCGAAGTGCGCTGTGCAGAGCGCCCCTTCGCCCGTGCGTCGAGATAGAGCGCCGCCAGGAACGGAATGGTGCACACCAGCAGGGTGGCCATGTGGTTGGCGTTGGAAAAGAAGCCGGTGGTGACGCCGACATTGGTTATTTTGTAAAGATACCAGGGCGAACCTTCGCCGCCGGTGATCTGGAGCGCGCCGATCCCCACCGAAATTATGGTGACCACGGCAAGGACCCACGCGAACAGGTTCGACTTGAAGCCGCCGAGACGCACCACCGCCAGCAGGGTCGCGATGGCCGGGAGCAGCCACAAGGCCGAAGCCCAGGTGCGGTCCGGCGCAAGCGAAATCGGCATCCAGGGCAGAGGCTGGCCCAGCATGCGCAGCCCCTCGGCGGCGTCCTGGCGGCCGGGCAGGCTTGTCCAGATCGAGGGCGGCAGCGGCACGAGCTGCACCGCGATCACCGCGAGCATGACGATCAACAGCGCGATGAGCTGGCGCGACGCGGTGGACGCGGGCGTCTGGCGCTCCGTCACAATCGCCCAGAAGATCAGCGGCAGGGCAAGCAGCTGGAGAACCATGTTCGCCCAGAAACCGGCCGCGCTTGCGCCGCCAAGCAGCAGGCACAGCAGCAGATACAGAGGCGCGATGCCGAGGCGCAGCCGATGCATCACGAGCCCTTCTCCGCCTCGATAACCATGTCGCTGATCAACAGGCTCTGGGTTGTCCCGAATTCGCCTGCCACGCCTGTGAGCCGGAGCCACTGACCCTTGCAGCCCGGGGCGACCCTGAAGCTCGCCGAGACGGACCGCGGCGACGCGTCGATGCCTTGCAGCGGCAACGTCAGCAGCGGACCGGCCGAGCCCAGGCAGGTGAGCGTCCAGGCCAGCTTGGCATCGTCGCCCTTCGCGTCTCCTTCGGCCCGGAACCGGATTCGGTACGAACCGGGGGCGAGGACCAGGAGCTGCCGTGCGAACTCGAAATTCTCGCGGCCGTAATATTCGACCTCGAGCGCCGGTGCCCTGGTCGCCACCGCCGCCCCGGCGGCGCCGCCGAGATACTCCCAGTTGAACGGCGCGCTGCCGGGAAGGGCCTGGAAGCGGCCGTTGTATAGACCCTTGGCGCCGTTCTGAGCGGGCAAGCCGCTGAACTTGCGCCACAAGGCGTAGGCCTGCGCCAGATCGCGCTTTTCCACGAGCTTGGTAATCAGCGCGCGCTGCCACGGCAGCCCCTGGGCAGTGGCCGCGGCGGCATTGCTGCTCCCCGCGATGCGCAGGATCAGCTCCGGATCGGCGCCGGTGGAGGCGAGTCGCGCCAGCACCATCTGCTGCAGCTTCGGCTCCTGCTCGAGCACGCGCACAACCGCCGAGCCGGTCTGCGGATCGCTCACCATCCGGGCAAGCTCTGGCACCAGAACCTCGCCCGCGCGCGGTATCAGGCGGTTCAGCACCGCGATCTCGAAGCCTGCCTTGGCCACGTCGTTGCGGCGCAGGTGGCGGTCGAGAAGAAGAAGGCGCGCCGCGCGCGAGCGCGGATTGCGGCGTACCGCCTCGTTCAGCAATTGCTCGCCGCGCTTCGGGTTGCCGGTGGCGAGGGCGTTCAGGCCCTCGATAAAGAACGGTTCTTCCGCCAGCGGCGCCTTGGCAAGCGCCGCGGTTGCGGCGGCTCTGCTTGCGGGAGAAACGGCGCCGTTGCGGCCCCTGAATTCGGCCATGGCCAGGGCCATGCGTGCGCGGGGATTTTCCGGATCGGCGGCAAGGGCGAGCGGCAGATTGCGGCGCACGGAGGCAGCGACAACCGATGTCCGGGCGACCTGCAAGCCGATCAGGGCGCAGCCCGCGGCCGCGACGAGGTACTTTGCAATCCTCGCCGGGCCGAAGCCGCCGCGCTTGCCGCCGTTACTCGCTGCCACGCTGCGCAATCAGCTTGATCTCGCGCTCCCGCGTGCCGATGCCGCCATAGCGGTACGGCTCGTAGCTGTAGCCGTAACCATAGCCATGGGCCTGCTGGCGGAACTTAGTGAGAACGGCGCCGACGATGTTGCCGCCGGCGGACTGCAGGCGGTTCACCGCGTCGATGGCGGCGCGGGTGCGTGTTTTCCCGCTTTCGACCACCAGCAGCGTTCCGCGGCAGGCGGCGGCGAGCAGGGGGGCGTCGGCGAGGCCGAGCACCGGCGGGCCATCGATGATCACCAGGTCGTACGCCGCCATGGCTTCCGCGATCACGGCCTTGAGGCGCGCGGAGGCGAGCAGCTCGGCCGGGTTGGGCGGCAGCGGACCGCATGGCAGAAGCGACAGATTTTCGAACTGGGTCTTGAGCACGTGGCCGCCGAGCGCGTCCGTGTTGCTGAGCAGTTTCGACAAGCCTTCATTGGGCTCAAGCCCAGTCACAAAGGCCGGCTTGCGCAGATCGCTGTCGATCAACAGCACCGAATTGCCAAGCCGTGCGAAGTTCTGGGCAAGCGCCAGAGTGGTGCTCGATTTACCCTCGGCGGCGCGCGAGCTGGTGATCAGCAGGCTCTTTGGAACGCCCGTTTCGCTGGTGAACTGGAGCGAGGTGCGAAGCGAGAAATAGGCTTCGGAGACGGGCGAGGTCTGGTCCTTGAGCTCCTCCGAAATCGCCTCCACGCCCTTTTTCTTGGGAATAACGCCGAGCGAGGGAAGCCGCAGCTTCTCGCGGACGTCGTCGGGAGTCTTGATCGTGTCGTTGAGGAATTCGAGCAGCAATGCCGCGCCGATGCCACCGATCAGGCCGAGCGCAAGGCCGACCAGAACGTTGAGCATCAGGTTCGGCTTATAGGGCGCGCCCGGCGCTTCGGCGCGATCGACGACCGAGACGTTGCTGGTGCCGACACCGCCGGCCACGCCGACTTCCCGGTAACGCTGCAGCAGCGCGTCGTACATCGACCGGTTGGTATCCACCTCGCGTTCGAAGATGTTGTACTGGATGCGGTTGCCGCGGTCGGTCAGCACCGATCCCTTGAGCTGGGAGACGCGGGCCTGGAGGGCGCGCTCTTCGGCCGCTGCGGCGCGATACTGGGCGGCAAGCGAGGTGGTCTGCCCGCCGGACACAGTGCCTGCTTCGCGCGAAATCGCCGACTCGATCGATTCGATGCGGGAGCGAATCCGCACCATGTCCGGATAATCGGGCCGGTAGGTGGAAAGCTTCTCCTGATATTCCGCCTGAAGCCTGGCACGCTCCGTACGCAGCCCGGCGGTGCTTTCGGTGATCTCGCCGGCGCTCAGGGCCTGGCCCTGGCGGAAGCGCTGCTCGGCCGCGATGCGACGCGATTGCGCATCGGCAAGCGCCGTGTTGAGCGCCACAAGGGATGCGCCTTCGAGCGAGTTGGTATCGCCCGTCGAGCCGCCGTTCTTGCCCACCGACGCGGTGGTGATCAGGCCTTGCTGCTGCGCATAAACGACCAGCTGCCGTTCCGACTTTTCGAGCTCGGTCTTCAGGCGTGCGATCTGCCGTTCCAGGAACTGGCGCGCATAGGAGGACGCTTCGTAGCGCCGCTCGAGGTTGGCGTTGATGAAGTTGTCGGCGTAGCTGTTGGTGATCTGCGCGGCGAGCGACGCATTCGTCGAGCTGTAGGAAATCCGAACAAGCCGGCTGCCGGGAATCGGCTCAAGCGCGAAATTGCCGTTGAGGATTCCGGCCGCGGCCTTGAGGCGCTGCGCGCGATCGCCTTCGCCGGGCAGGAATTCCTGGTTGGAGGCGAGGTTGAGATCCTGCGCGACGCGCAGGGCCAGGCTCTTGCTGGCGAGCAGGCCGTATTGCGTGGCGAGATATTTCGGATCGTTGGCTTCGGCGGCGGTCTCGCCGCCGCCCTTGCCGGTGCTCAGCACTTCAACCCGCGGCGGATTGAGTTCAAGCGTCGCCTCCGCCCGGTAGAGGGGCGTGGTCATGAACGTGATGCCGACGGCCGCCGCGAGCGCAATCGCGATCGCGCTCACCACAAGCCAGCGCCATTCCCAGATGGCGCGCCACAGGCTTTCGAAGTTCAGATCAAGGCCGCCGACCGATTTGTAGCTCTGCTGACCGCCCTCGGGCGCGGGAAACGCCACTTCGCCGCGCTGGCCGGGGGCAACCGGCCAGATCGGCTGTGCGCCCACGGGTTCGATGTCATTCTTGCTCATACGAAGCAGAGCTGCCTTTCAGCTGAGTTTATAACCGCGAAGGGGCGGTGGATCAGAACGGCCGGAAGAAGCCGAGGATCGGAAGCGCTTGAAGAACTTCGCGCTGGACCGACTTCACCTTGGAACCGTCCACGACCACGATGTCGCCGCTGTAGATGCGCGGGTCCTCGAGCTTGCCGCGGCGGATGTCGGTGAGGTCGAACGCGGCGGCCATGCGCTGACCGCCGATCTGGCGGAAAACGGCGACGCGCCGCGGATTGGCATTCTCATCGGTGCCGGCCGCGCGGGCGATGACCTGCATCAAGGTGACGTTGCCGTTGACGGGGAAAACGCCTGGGGAGCGAACCGAGCCGTCAACCGTCACGACGCGGGTGCTGGACGAGGCAACGCCGACGCTTACGTCGGGCGACTGGAGATACTTTGCGCCAAGCGCCTGGGTGATCTTTTGATCGAGCTCGATCGTGGTCAGATTAACCGCGCGGACGTTGCCGATCAGCGGCATCGCGATGTTGCCGGCAAGATCGACTTCGTATTCACCGGAAAGATCGGCGACCTGGAAGACGTTGACCTTGAGTTTGTCGAGCGGCGAAATCCGATAGCCTTCCTCCAGCGCCGCCAAAGCCGGCGAATCCGGCTGGCCGAACACGGCGGCGTCAGGATGGTAGGGAATGTCCCCGCCGCGCTTGTTGGCGCAGCCGGCCAGTACAACAGACGACACCAATGCCGTCACGAGGGCGGCAAAGCGCAGCCCGCGGACGCTCGCGAGAGCAGGGGCAGGCGAAGCGCCCGCCGTTTCGACGTGGAGACGTGACAACACGGACAGTCCTGAATTTTGCAAAATATTGACCCCAAAGTTAGCAGATTGCCCCATTGGGTCAACCCGCCTTACGCCCCGCTGAATGGCCAGTTCGAAGTAACCGCAATGTTTACAAAGACTTGCCTTGCACCGGCTTGATCCATGTCAGGGCGTGTCCGGGACAAATTGCGCATGCGCGGGCGCCTCGCCCAATTCCTCGCGCGACGTGGACAGGAACCAGCGCTTGTCGTCCTCCACCGCCAGCGCGGTTAAAACGCAGCTTCGATAGGCTCCGGTGTCGATGGCGATCCGGTTCGGCCGTTCCTCCACCTGGCCAACGATGGTGTGGCCGTGGACCACCATCACGCCATGCTCCTTGGCGTCGGTCAGGAAGGGGTCGCGGATCCAGCGCAGGTCGTGCCGGTCCTGATCGTCGATCGCGATTCCTGGCCGGATACCGGCATGCACGAAGAGGTAGTCGCCGAAGCGGAAGGTGTCGCCCAGCGCGTCGAGGAATTCGCGGTGGGCGGGCGGCACCTTGGCCTGCAGAAGCTGGATGGCCGCCGGTTCTTCCAAAAGGCGCAGGAAATCGGGCTCAAGGCCGTAGCTTTGCAGGCATTCGGCGCCGCCGAACTTGAACCAGCTCGACAGCACATTGTCGCCGCCGCCGTCGAGGATGCGCAGCAGCACCTCCTCATGGTTGCCGGCAAGAAAGATCGGCCGGGCGTTGTCCGGCCGGTAGGTGCGAAGCCGCTCGATCACGCCCGCCGATTCCGGCCCGCGATCGATATAGTCGCCCAGGAACACGATGAAGTTGCGGCGCGCGGGCCGCGCCGCGATGTCCGCTTCGATCTTCGCCAGCATCAGGTTGAGGAGGTCCAGCCGGCCGTGAATGTCGCCGACGGCATAAGCGCGGGCGCCGTCCTTGCCGCGCGGCAAGCCTGCCCGGCCGCCCAGGTTGCGGGAAAATCTACGCAAGAAACTCATTGAGAAAAACCGATGCTGCCTACGTTGAGCCCCCTCTTCGTACACCAAACGCGCTCAGCGGCGTACCGGCTCAAGTCAAGGGAAAAAGCTTTCCCGGGTTCATGATGCCTGCCGGGTCCAGCGCGTTCTTGATGGCCCGCTGCGCGGCGCGCTGGGGCGCTGCGGCGGTGCGCAGATAGTCGCCAAGCTTCATTTGGCCGATGCCGTGTTCCGCCGAGATGGAACCGCCGGCGGCGGTGACGAGGTCGTACACAAAGGCCGAAACCTCCGGTCCTCGCTCCGCCAGCCAGGCCGCCTGATCGCCCTGCGCGGGCGCCTGAACGTTGAAGTGAACATTGCCGTCGCCAAGGTGCCCGAAAGCGATGATCCGGCTGCCGGGATAACGGCTTTCCACCGCGGATCTGGCCTCTTCGATAAAGGCGGGCATGGCCGATACAGCGACCGAAATGTCGTGTTTCAGCGACGGGCCCTCCTGCCGCTCCGCTTCCGAAATGGGTTCGCGCAGCCGCCACAGGGCTTCGGCCTGGGCTTCGCTAGTCGCGACCACCGCGTCGGCGGCGATGCCGGCTTCAAGCGCATCGCCGAGCGCCGCGCCGAGGCTGGAGCCGGCTTCGGACCCGCCCAGCGGCGCCGTCGATTCGATCAGCACATGCCAGGGGTGCACGCTCCCCAGCGGCGTGCGGGTACCGGGAATGTAGCGCAGCACAAGGGCGAGCGCGTCGTCGGGCACCAGCTCGAAACTCTCCACCGCCTCGCCAAGCCGTTCCTCAAGGAAGCGGAGCAGGCGCAGCGCGGCGCCGGGGCCGGCCAGCCCCACCCAGGCGACGGCGCGGGAGCCCGGAGCGGCGACCAGCCGCAGGCTTGCCGCGGTGACCACGCCCAGCGTTCCTTCGGCGCCGATCAGCAACTGGCGCAGATCGTAGCCGCGATTGTCCTTTCGAAGCGCGCTCAGTCCTTCGTACAACGATCCGTCGGGCAGCACCGCCTCGACGCCGAGGACGAGCGAGCGCATCGAGCCGAAGCGCAGCACCTGGGTGCCGCCGGCGTTGGTGGAGACGAGCCCGCCGATCGTCGCGGAGCCCTTGGCGCCAAGCGATAGGGGGAAGCGGCGGCCGGCACCCGCCGCTTCGTCGTGCACCCGGCTGAGGATCACGCCGGCCTCGGCGACCAGCACATTGTCCTCCGGGGACAAGCCGCGGATGCGGTTCATGCGGCGCAAGGACAGAAGCAGGGCGCTGCCCTTTGCACACGGTGTCGCTCCGCCGACCATGGAGGTGTTGCCGCCCTGCGGAACCAATGCGACGCCCTGCGCGGCACAGCGCGTCACGATTGCCTGCACCTCCTGTGCGGACGCAGGGGAGAGGAGTGCGGCGGTTGCGCCCGTGTAGCGGCCGCGCCAATCGGTCAGCCATGATTCGAGGTCGGCCGGATCGCGGCTGAAGCCGCGCGGGCCGAGCAGCGACTCAAGTTCGGACAGCAGGGTGTCGGAGGGTGCCTTGAGCATGTGGCTCCCACTGGCGCAAAGGCCCCCCTCATGCAATCAGGCGCCATGCAATCTGCTCCCCGCTCACGGGCGGTTCAGCCGGCGGAGGCGAGGAGACGCGCATGAAAGTGAACAGACGACATTTCCTCTCCGCAGCCACGCTTGCCGGCGCCGGCGCCGCCGCGCCCGGCTGGGCCGCGGCGGGCCCGCTGACACCCGAACAATTCGGCGCCAAAGGCGACGGCGTCACCAACGACAGCGCCGCCTTTGCCGATCTCGCCACCGCGATCGCAATCCGCGGCGGCGGCGAAATCGTGCTGCGCAAGGCCACCTACATCGTCGGCCGTCAGCTGCGCGCGCTTCGTGCCGGCGCGGTTTACGCCTTCGATCCGATGAAGATCCTGGAGTTCGTCGGCCTTCGCGGCGGCCTCAAGATCAGGGGCAACGGCGCCACCCTGAAGTGCGCGCCGGGCCTGCGTTTCGGCACGTTCAATCCGCGCACCGGCGCCAAGACCAGCAACCCGATGCCTTATCTCGGCCCCGGCGAGCTGGCGACGCCCTACCGCTGGATGATCAGGATCGAGGATTGCGCTGGCGCAGTCGAAATCACCGATCTCGAACTCGACGGCAATATCGGCACGACCCTAATCGGCGGCCAATATGGCGACACCGGCTGGCAGATCCCCGCCGTGGGCCTGTTCCTGAAGAACAACCAGGGCGCGGAGAAGGTCGCCCGGGTCTACAGCCATCACCACGGCCAGGACGGAATCCAGATCGACGGCCTCGATGCGGACCGGGGCTCGGCGGCGGCGTCGCTGATCGAGGACGTGCGCTGCGAATATAACGGCCGGCAAGGCGTCAGCCTGGTCGGCGGGCGCGGCTACAGCTTCGCGCGCTGCAAGTTCAACCACACCGGCCGGGCCGCCGTGTTCAGCAACCCCGGCGCCGGCGTCGACATCGAGGCCGAAGCGGACAAGAAGATCCGCGCCATCAGCTTCCAGGCTTGCGAGTTTTCCAACAACCATGGGCCGGCGATGGTCGCCGACAGCGGCGACAGCGAGGGCATCAGCTTCAGCCGCTGCAACTTCGTCGGCGCGACCAACTGGGCGGCGTGGCCGAACAAGCCGCGCATGCGCTTTGCCGATTGCACCTTTGTCGGGCCGATCGTGCGCGCCTGGGGAGACAAGGATCTCGCGCGGGCCACCCAGTTCCACAATTGCACCTTCCGCGACGATCCGGCGCTGTCGCCGACCGGCAAGGTCTATGGCGGCGAGAATCCGGACCGGCCGATCGGCGACCTGCCGGACAACAAGAACGTGTTGTTCAACCGCTGCAAGTTCCTGCTCACCCACCAGGCCGCTCTGCCCTGGTCGGTGAACGTCATCTACGTCGATTGCGTGATGTCGCAAAAGTCGCGAAAAGACAGCTTCCCAAGGGGTACGTTCCTCGGCCGCAACACCATATCCGGTCCGGCGGTGCTCGCCGATTCGATCAACCGCGGCACCATCTCGATCAACGGCCGGGTGACCCAGCAGCCCAAGATGTGAAGGGTCGGGCGTTGCACCTTCGCATCATTGCGCGGGGATTGTGATGCCGATTTGCCGCAAGGCCTTTCATTCGCACGGCTTTTGAGATTAAGGCGGCGACTTCGTTACGGGAGCGTGAGCGCGCTTGATCAAGGCCTCGATTTTTTTGGCGGCGGCCGGATACAGCGCGTTGGCCGCAGCGTCGGTGGCCGGCGCCCAGACTCCGTCGCCCCCGGCGCCTGCTCCCGATACCGAAATTGTCCCCGACAGCCAGTTTGAGGAGGCGCTGCCGCCGCTTGACCCGGATATCAACCGGCCGCTGGAGCCGCTTGAGGATTTCCAGGTCGACGATGTCGCGCCGGTGACCGCGGAGGGCGAGATCGTCCCGGATGCTCAGGTTGCCGATCCCGAACTCACCAGGCCGCTCAGCCCGATCACCGAGTTCGACGTGCGCGTGCCGGAACCGGGCAGCGAGGCGGCGGAAGACGCGCCGGGCCCCGTCGAGCCGGTTCGCTACTCGCTGGAAGTCGAGGGCCTTGAGGAGATAGAGCTGGAAGGCCGCTTCCGCGACCTTTCCGCGCTTGAGGATTCCGATGGCGAAGCGACCAACGGATCCCAGGTTGCGCAGCGTGCCGAGGAGGACGAGCTGCTCGCCGTCCGCATCCTGCGCTCCGAGGGCTATTATGATGCAACCGCGGCATCAACCATCGAGCAGGTGCCGGAGCAGCCCGGGCGGCTGACCGTCACCCTGAGCGCGGTGCCGGGGCCCCGCTACAATTTCGGCGCGATCACCGTTTCGGGCACCGAGACCGAGCCCGCCGGGCTGGCTCGCGAGGCGCTGCCGCTCAAGAGCGGCGAGCCGATCGTCGCGCTCAACGTCGAGGCCGCGGAAGCCAACGTCCGCCTGCGCCTGCCGCAGCAGGGCTACCCCTTCGCCGAGGTCGGCCTGCGCGACATCCTGCTCGATCCCGACACGCGCCTCGGCGATTACACGCTGCCGGTGGAAACCGGTCCGCGCTCGCGCTTTGCGGGCTTCACCACCGAGGGTGACCTCGCGTTCGATGCCAAGCATGTCGGCGTCCTCGCCCGCTTCAAGCGCGGCGAGCTGTACGACCACCGCAAGGTCGACGACCTGCGCGAGGCGATGATCGCCACCGGCCTGTTCACCACCGTGTCGGCCGAACCGGTACGCACCGGCGAAGCGGTTGGCGACGGCACCGAATATGTGAACATCCTCGTTCGCCAGGATGCCGGTCCGCCGCGCACGCTTTCCGGTAATGCCGGTTACGCGACGGGCGAAGGCTTCCGGATCGAAGGGACGTGGGAGCACCGCAACTTCTTCAAGCCGGAGGGCGCGATCCGCGCCACCGCGATCGCCGGCACGCAGGAGCAGACGCTGCGCTTCCAGTTCCGCCGCGCCAATGCGGGCAAGCGCGACCGCACCATGCTGGTCCAGGCCGAAGCGGGACGGCGCGATTACGCCGCCTTCCGCGGCTACACCGCCCGGTTGAGTGGCCTGCTGAGCCGCGAATCGACGCCGATCTGGCAGAAGAAGTGGACCTACGCCGCCGGCGCCGAGCTGATCGCCACCAACGAAAGCGTGATCGGCGAGCCGCGCCTTTCGATCGGGGACGCCTTCTTCCTTGCCGGTATTACCGGCCAGCTCGGCTACGACCGGTCGAACAGCCTGCTCGATCCGACCAAGGGCTTCCGCGTGCTCGGCCGGATCAACCCGGAGACCTCGCTTCGCGATCCGGGCCAGCCCTACATCCGCAACTTCCTGGAAGGCAGCTACTACTTCCCCGCCTCCGACCAGCTCACCGTCGCCGGCCGCGCGCGGGTGGGCTCTATTTTTGGCGCTGAGCTGAGCGAGCTTGCCCCGTCGCGGCGGCTTTATGCCGGCGGCGGCGGATCGGTGCGCGGCTTCGGCTTCCAGGAGCTTGGCCCGCGCGCCGACTTCGTCAATCCGAAGTTCGACCCCACCGACCCGGACGAGAAGGATTCGCCGACCATTTCGCGGCCGACCGGCGGACGAAGCCTTGTCGAGTTCGCGCTCGAGGCACGCTACCGCTTCGGCAATTACGGTGTGGTCGGGTTCATCGACGGCGGTCAGGTCTATGAAAGCCAGTCGCCGAGGCTGAACGATATGCGCTTCGGCGTTGGTGTCGGCGGGCGGCTTTATACCAGCTTCGGGCCGATGCGCGTCGATGTCGCCACCCCGCTCGGCCGCCGCAAGGGCGAGGGGCTGGTCGGCGTCTACGTTTCCATCGGGCAGGCGTTCTGATGGCCGACGAGGCCGAGTTCGACGACGCACCGGCACCCGACGTGGTCCCTGCCGGCCGGCATCGCGCCCGCACGGTTGCCAAGTGGGTGGGGATCGTCCTCGTCGGCCTCCTTGTGCTCCTCGCCGCGGCCTGGATCTGGCTGAATTCCAGCCTCGGCCACCGTTATGTGGTGCGCCAGATCAACAATCTCGAAATGGCGTCGGGACTCGACATCGACGTGCAGCGGATCGAAGGATCGCTGTTCGGCGAGCTCAAGGTCTACGGCCTGACGCTGAAGGACCCCAAGGGCACCTTCTTCGCCGCGCCCGAAGCGACGCTGGACTGGCGGCCGCTGTCCTACTTCAAGAACCATATCGACATCGAACAGCTGAGCGTACCTCAGGCGCGGCTGTATCGTCTGCCGGAGCTCAAGCCTGGCGATCCCAACGCGCCGATGCTGCCCGATATCGACATCGACGTGACCCGATTCGAAGTCGGCAAGATCATGGTCGATCCCGGCGTCACCGGATACCGCCACCTGCTCGGCCTCAGCGGCAAGGCAAAGATCGCCGACGGCCGGGCGCAGGTCGCGCTCGACGCGGGCGCGCTCAACGCGCCGGGCATTCCGGGCGGCGACAAGCTGGTGCTGCGCATCGACGCGGAGCCGGAGGCCAACAAGCTCGCGCTCGGCGTTCGGGTCACGGCGCCGGCCAACGGCTTCGTCTCCGGCCTGACCGGGATCAAGCAGCCGCTCGCCGCCTTGGTTACCGGATCGGGCACCTGGAAGGACTGGAACGGCCGCGCTCGGGCGCAGCTTGCCGGCAAGCAGTTCGCCAACCTGACGATCGGCGCCAGGGACGGCCGCTGGAGCTTCGCTGGACCCCTTTCACCGGGGCTGGTCCTCGCTGATGGTCCCGCCAAGCGGCTGCTCGGCGACGTGCAGCTCAACCTCACCTCCGGCTGGGCGAATCGCCGCGCCGACATGAAACTGCGGCTCAACTCGTCGGCGCTCGCGCTGGCGGTCGAGGGGCTCGCCGATCTGGGCCAGAACAAGTTCGAGAACCTGAAGGTCGCCGGCCGCCTGCTTCAGCCGGGGGCGGTTGCGCCGGGCCTTACCGCGCGCGACCTCCGCGTAGAGGCGGTGCTGAACGGCGCCTTTGCGACTCCGTTCGTTGCCTACAATGTCCGCGCCGGGGCGGTCGGCTTCAACGGCACGGTGCTGGAAGGCTTTGCAAGCCGCGGCCGGGCCAAGATCGACACCGACCGGATGCGGATCCCGGTGTCGTTAACGGCGCGGCGGATCACCGGCCTCGACCCCTCGGTCGGCGGGCTGCTCACCAACGTGTCGGTCAACGGCACCGTGTTCGTCAGCGGCACCAGAATCGTTTCCGACGACCTCAAGATCCGCTCCGACCGGCTGAACGCGACGGTGGTGATGGCCGCCGACACCGCGCGCGGCCAGTATCGCTTCGGCATCAACGGCACGGTCAACAATTACCGGCTCCAGGGCATCGGCCTGATGGACATCACGACCAATATGGACGTGGTGACCTCGGCCGGCGGCTTCGGCTTAAGCGGGCGGGTGGCGATCCGCACCAAGCAGATCGAGAACGCCTCGGCGCGCGACTTCCTCGGCGGCAACGCGACGCTTTCGGCGCGGGTGCGGCTGAACCCGGCGGGCGACGTGCTGCTGGAAGACATCAAGCTCAATTCGCCAGGGCTTCGGATCACATCCGGACGCGGCACCTGGGCGCCGAACGGAAGCATCAACTTCCGAGTGGCGGGCGTGTCGCGCGCTTATGGCGCGCTTGCGGTGGTGGTCACCGGCACGGTGGACCGCCCGCAGGTCCAGCTTCGCGCCGCCAATCCCGGCTTCGGCATCGGCCTGCGCGACGTCTCGGCAACGATTCGCGCGGTGGCCGGCGGCTACCGGATCAACGCCACCGGCCAGTCGCAATACGGGCCGTTCACCGCCGACGTGACGCTCCTTCAGGGCCGCACCCTGTCGGTGGACATCCACCGCCTGCTGTTCGCCGGCATGACCTTCACCGGCCGCGTGTCGCAAACCGCCGCGGGTCCGTTCGCCGGGCTGCTCACCGTCACCGGTCAGGGCATCGACGGCCAAATCCGCCTCGCCGCGGAGGGCCGCTACCAGCGCGCCGACGTGAATGCGCGCGCCCTCAACGCGCAGATCCCCGGCGACACGCCGATCCAGATCGGGCGCGCCTTGGTGCAGGCGACGGTGATCCTCTACCCGGACGCGCCGCACGTCGTCGGCGACGCGCAGTTCGAGGGGGTTCGTTCGAACAACTTCTTCCTCGCCCGCGGCCGCGCCAAGGCGGATTATCGCGGCGGACGCGGCACCGCACAGATCTTCGCCGAAGGCTCGAGCGGCGTGCCGTTCCGGGTCGGCGCCAACGTCGCGCTGACCCCCGAGCTGATCCGCGCCAACCTTCAGGGCGAGGTCAACCGCATCCCGTTCCGTCTCGCCCGCCCGGCCGAGGTGCGTAAAGCGGGCGGCAACTGGCAGCTTTCGCCCACCCAGATCGTCCTTCCGCAGGGCAATGTACTGCTCGCCGGCCGCTACGGCAGTGCAGGCATGGTGATCCAGTCGCGCCTCAAGGACTTCGATCTTTCGGTGCTGAACGCCTTTGCGCCGACCATGGGCGTGTCCGGCAAGGTCAGCGGCAGCATCGACTTCGCCCAGGCGGCGGGCGCTGCCTTCCCGCGCGCCGATGCCCGCCTCAACGTTTCGGGCTTCAGCCGCACCGGCATCGCCACCCGCTCGCCGCCGGTCGACCTCGCCGTTCTCGGCGAGCTTCGTCCGGAAGGCGCATCGCTGAACGCCGTCATCCGCCGCGGCGGCAACCCGATCGGCCGAGTCCAGGCCCGCCTCCAGCCGACCGGCTCCGGCACCTGGATGCAGCGCCTGATGGCCGCGCCCCTGGTCGGCGGCGTCCGCTACAACGGCCCCGCCGAAGTGCTCTGGTCGTTCAGCGGACAGACCACCCGGCAGCTGTCCGGTCCGATCGGCGTCGCCGCGGATTTCAGCGGCCGGGTGCAAAGCCCGCAACTCACCGGCATCATCCGCGCCAACAACCTGATCTTTACCGACGAGACCTACGGCACGCGGATCACCAGCCTTGGCGTCCAGGGCCGGTTCAACAATTCGACGCTGGAGCTGACCCGGATTTCCGGCAAGGCAGGCAGCGGCACGATCGAGGGCAGCGGCACGGTCGGCTTCGCGGCCACGTCCGGCTACCCGATCGACATCCGCTTGAAGCTCGCCAATGCGCAGCTCGCGCGCAGCGACAATATTGGCGCAACGGTGACCGGCGACATCAACGTCACCAACAGCCGCGCCAATGGCGCGCTGATCAGCGGCGATCTCAACATCCCGAACCTGCGCTACCAGATCATCCGCCAGGGCGCCGCCCAGGTGATCGAGCTTGCCGGCGTGCGCCGCAAGGGCGACCCGCTGCCCCCGGCGGGCGGAGTGGAGGAGGCCGGTACGCCGAGCATCTGGAAGCTCGACCTGCGCGTCCGCGCCGACAACCAGCTTTTCATCTCGGGCATGGGCCTCGAATCCGAATGGAAAGCGGACCTGCGCGTCCGCGGCACGTCGGCCACGCCCGAGATCACCGGCGAGGCGGAATTGCTTCGCGGCACCTACAGCTTCTCGGGCCGGCGCTTCGAGGTGACGCGCGGCAACATCGTCTTCACCGGCGGCCGCACGTTCAATCCGCGTATCGATCTGGTCGCCACCTCGGAGATCGAGGGCGTGGACATCAGCATCGTCGTCTCGGGCACCGCGACCCTCCCGCAGATCGCCTTCACCTCCAACCCGGGCCTGCCCCAGGACGAGATCCTGTCGCGGATCCTGTTCGGCGGTTCGGTGAGCGAGATTTCGGCGCTTCAGGCGGTGCAGCTTGCCTCCTCGCTCAATGCCCTTCGCGGCGGCGGCGGCGGCTTGAACCCGCTCGGCAAGCTGCGCTCGGCGACCGGCCTCGATCGCCTGCGCGTCCTCGGCGCGGACGAGACCACGGGGCGCGGCACCGCGGTTGCGGCGGGCTTCTACATTTCCAACGACATCTATCTGGAGCTGATCACCGACGCGCGGGGCTTCACCGCCACGCAGATCGAAGTGGCGCTGTCCAAGGCGCTGAGCGTCCTCTTCCAGGCCGGTTCGCAGGGCACGTCCAGCCTCAACGTCCGCTACCGCAAGCAATATTGAACCCGCGGATCAGCCGGTCCGAATAGCGCAATGGATTGGCACCAGGTCAAATTGTGGATCTCGGGCGCCAGCGGCCTCGATATGGATGCGCTGCATGTCCATGTCGGCGTCCTTGCTCAGGTGGCGGTCGCCCTCTTGCTGAGGAAGCGGCTGTCGAGCCCCTGGCCCTGGCTCGCGGTTGCGGCGGCGGCGCTCGCCAATGAAGCCTATGATTTTCAATATGAAATTTGGCCGACGCGCTGGCAGCAGTTCCTCGAAAGCGTAAAAGACGTGTGGAACACCATGCTCTTGCCCACCGTCATCCTGCTGCTCGCGCGGTTTGCCCCCGGACTGTTTGCCGCGCCGTCAGTGGCCGATTCGGGTGAGGCGGGCGAAGGCGGGGGCAAGGCCGGGGAACAGCCTTAGCGCCGGCATCAACAGCGCGCGCGGCACCGGCCGCTCCGCCGACCGCCGCAAGGCTTCGGCGAGGCTGATTGGGCGGCGCGCCCTGCGTGAAAAGGCGCTCTGGAAGTCGGGTGCCGAGTTCCCGGCAAGAACCGCCTCTGCCGCGGCAATACCGCTCTCCAATGCGATTGCGACGCCATCACCTGCAAGCGAGGCGATCACCGCCGCCTGATCGCCGACGCGATAGACCTGCGTCTCGGTGCCCTGCGCACGCCAGCCATAGGGCACGCCGGCGACCGCGCTCCACGGCGTGAGCGCGCCTGCCTCCACGCGGCGGCCAAGCACCGGCACTTCCCGTGCAAGCGCGGCAAGCAGAGGCTCCACTCCGCCCGCCGCCTTGAGTCGGGCGCGGGAGACGGAGAGGCAGAGGTTGGCGGTGCCGTCCTCCTGAAGCAGCGCGCCGGCATAGCCGCCGTCGAACAGGTGGAGCTCGATATAGCCTTCCAGATCGGACGCGCCCGGGACGGAGGCTCGCAGGCCCAATGGCGCTTCGGCAAGGTCCGCGCCGCGCTCGGCGCCGCGCAGCTCGTGCTTGCCGGTGGCGATCAGCAAGGCCTCGCCCTGCAACTCCTCGCCGTCCTCCAGCCGCAGTGTCCGCGACGGCAGGTCGGCGGCCCGCATGGCGCGGCCGCGCAGCAGCTCGGCGCCCCCTGCGACGGCGGCGTTCTGCAGGGCGGTGTCGAGGGTGCGGCGCGAGAGACCCACGGCGGCATGAGGGAGGGGCGCTTCGAAACTCGCCCCGCCCGTGGCCAGCCGCAAGCGGGTGATCGGTTTGCCGCCGAGGCTGGCGGCATCCACGCCCAGCCGCTTCAGCGCAGCGAGGGCATCCCAGCCGAGGAAACCCCCGCAGACCACGTCGCGCGGACCTTCGCTGCGCTCGACCAGCACGGCGCGCACGCCGCCCGCCGCCAGGCGGATCGCCGCGGCGCAGCCGGCCGGCCCGGCGCCCGCGATCAGCGCAGCCGTTCGACGCACAGCCGGAACGGGAAGCGGCGCACCACGCGGGCGCCCCCAATCCCTGCCTCATCGAGGATTCGCCGCCACTCGGCGGGGCGGTAAGCGCGGGCGATGGAAAGCCGGCCGTCCTCGCGAACGATGCGGTGTACGCCCAGCAAGCGGGCAAGCAGCGGATAGCCGGCGTAGGCGAACCGGTGGCGGTGGAGGTCGTTGACCAGCCAGCCGCGCACGGCATTCGCCTCCATCCAGACGAGAAAGTCCCGGAGCTGGCCGGCGCTCATGTGGTGCGCGACGAGACTGGAAACGACGAAGTCGAAGCCGCCGAGTTCACGGTAATCGCCGGTGCGCCAGTCGATGGCGACGTCCGCCGGGGTGGCAGCCTCGGCAGCGGCGGCGCTCTTGGGGTTGAGATCAACCCCGGTCAGCCGCGCCTCGAGGCCACGCCCTCCCGCCCAGCGCGCGATGTCACGGAGCATGCCGCCTTCGCCGAAGCCGACGTCGAGCAGCGAGAAGACTTTCGCTCCCCTTGTGCCGCGCCGGAGGAAATCGAGCGTAGGCCGCCCGGCGAAGGTCCAGCGGTTCACCCGGCCAAGGTCGGCCAGCACGCTCTCATATTCCGCCGCCGGTAGCGCCGCGTCGTCCATCTGCTCTTCTTCGAGCGCGCGGACGGAAAGGTCCCTCACCCCGCGCGCCGGAAGTGGAAGCCCTCGGCCGCAAGGCCGGGGCCGAAGGCAAGGGCGATGCCGCGCTGATGCTCCGGCTCTCCCAGCAACGTGGCGAGCACGAAGGGGAGCGTCGAGGAGGACATGTTGCCGAAGCGGGCGAGCACATCGCGGGAGGCGGCGAGTGCTTCGGGCGCAAGGCCGAGCCCATGCTCGACCGCATCGAGCACCGAACGGCCGCCGGCGTGGACCGCCCAGGCGTCCACGGCTCCGGCACCGTCTTCGCCCAGCAACTGCGCGCGGAACTCCGGCTGGCGCAGGGCTTCGGCGATGCGGCCCGGCACTTCGCCCGAGAGCTGCATCACGAAGCCGTTATCGCCGACATCCCAGCGGATCAGCGCCGACGAATCGGGCAGTGTGGCGGCGAAAGGGCGCTCGATTGCGAAGCCGCCCGGCTCGCCGCTCACCAGCATTGCCGCCGCGCCGTCGCCGAACTGCAGCATGGCGAGCAAAGGCTCCAGCGCGTCGTCATATTGGAGGTGGAGGGTGGAAAGCTCCACCGTCACGGTCAGCACCCGCGCCTGCGGTTCGGAGCGGACGATGTGGTAAGCGGTGCGCAGCGCCGACACCGCCGCGTAGCAGCCCATGAAGCCCACCAGGGTGCGCTCGACATGGCCGGGAAGGCCGAGCTCGGCGGCGATGATCTGGTCGATGCCGGGCGCGACGAAGCCGGTGCAGCTCGCCACCACAAGGTGGGTGATGCCGTCCAGCGCCACCTGCGCCTTCAACTGCGCGATCGCCTCCAGCGCAAGCTTGGGCGCCGCCTCCGCATAAAGCCGCATCCGCTCGCCGGTGGAGGGATTGCGCTCGAAGTAGAAGCCGCCGTTCGCCACCGGCGAGCCCTCGCCGTCGCCGCGCGGCAGCACCGACCAGCGATGGCCGATGCCCGAACGCTCCGCCATGCGCAGGAACACGGCGCGCTTGCGCGGCTCGGCGATGCGCTCGGCGGCCCAGCCGATAAAAGCGTCGTGAACATCGTGTTCGGGCACGGCGGTGCCGACGGCGTGGAGGTAAGCGGCGGTCAGAAAGGCGCTCCGAATGATGTGTCCGTTTCCGCTAAACCATCGAGGAGTGCAGCGGAACCGGGGCTTTAGGTGGTGGGGAAGCCCCGCTTTTACAAAGCCGCTCCTTCAACAGGCCCGCAAAAACCCTCGCTTGGCGGCGGGGAGAGCCGGAACGGGGTTGAGGGGCGATTCCCCCGCCCCTAGACGGGGAGCGTGGACGGGGCGGATCCAAAACCAGCGGACGGCGTGCTGCGCGGCAAGGCGCATCTCTTCCCCTTGCGCGTTTATTTCGAGGACACGGACGTCGCCGGCATCGTCTACTACGCCAATTACCTGCGCTTCCTGGAGCGCGCCCGTTCCGACATGCTGCGCGCCATCGGCGTGGACCAGCGTGCGGCGCTGGAAGGCGGGGAGGGCGTTTACGCGGTGGCGGAGGTGTCGGTGCGCTACAAGGCGCCCGCCCGTCTTGCCGACGATCTCCTGGTCGTCACCGAGGTGAAGGAGGTGCGCGCCGCCTCCGTGCTTATTCAGCAAAGGGTCATGCGCGGAGAGCAAATTCTAGCCGACGCGATGGTGACGGCTGCTTTCCTCTCTCCGGAAGGCCGTCCCAAGCGCCAGCCGCGCGCATGGGTTGAGTTGTTCGAGCGGTTGCAAAGGGAAGGTTGAGAGTGGCTGTTGTTGCATTGGCGGGCGGCGCGATGTCGCCCGTAGCCCTGTTTTGGCAGGCCGATATCGTCGTCAAAAGCGTGATGGTCGGTCTCCTGCTCGCCAGCGTCTGGACCTGGGCGATCATTATCGCCCACGCTCTCAAGGTACGCCGCCTCGGCCGCGAGACCGACAAGTTCGAGCGCGAATTCTCCAAAGCGGACGATATCGACCGCTTCTACGAGCAGCGCGGGCGCGAAGAGCTGCCCAGCGCCAAGATCTTCGCCGCCGGCATTGCCGAGTGGCGCCGCTCCACCGGCGGCTCCCGCATCGACCGCGACGGCACGCGCTCCCGGCTGGCGCAGGCGATGCATTCGGCGGTGGGGGCGGAAGTGGATGCCCTTGCCAACCGGCTCAATATCCTCGCCACCGTCGGTTCGGTTGCGCCGTTCGTCGGCCTGTTCGGCACCGTCTGGGGCATCATGCGCAGCTTTTCCGACATCGCGGGCGCCAACAACACCAGCCTCGCGGTGGTCGCGCCCGGCATTGCCGAGGCGTTGTTCGCCACCGCCTTGGGCCTGTTCGCGGCCATTCCGGCGGTGATCGCCTACAATCGCATGACCCACGGCATCAACCGCATCGAATCCCGCCTGATCCGCTTCGCCGACACCTTTCACGGTACCTTGAGCCGCGAACTGGAGCACGAGGCGTGAGGGGGGCCTCCCCCCTTGTTCCTCCCTGCGCGCAGCGTGGGGAGGGGAACCATGCAAAGCATGGTGGAGGGGTAATAGCCCAGTCGTTCGCGCGATGCCTCTCCACGGCTACTACGGCCATCTACCCCTCCACCACCCTTCGGGTGGTTCCCCTCCCCATCTCCGATGGGGAGGAACTGTAATGGCCATGGGTCCCATCCATTCCGGCGGGCAGCGCAGGCGGCGGGCGCCGATGGCGGAGATAAACGTCACGCCGATGGTGGACGTGATGCTGGTGCTGCTGATCATCTTCATGGTCACCGCGCCGCTCCTCGTCGCCGGCGTTCCGGTAGACCTGCCCGACAGCAAGGCCGGCGCGCTCGACCAGGAGCAGAAGCCGGTGCAGATCTCGCTGGATCCCTCGGGCGCCCTGTTCATCGACGACGCGCAGATCGATCCCACCCAGCTCGGCCCGCGCCTTGCCCAGATCGCCGCCTCCAGCCGCGAGGAAGGCGGGCCGCGCATCTTCCTGCGCGCCGACCGCGGCCTCGATTACGGTCGGGTGATGGGGGTGATGGGCGAGATCAACAATGCGGGCCTCCGCAAGGTCGCCCTGGTCAGCGTCTCGGGAAGCGAGGGGCAATGATGCAGCGGGTGGAGGCCAAGGGGCTGGGTGTGGCGCTTGCAGCGCACGCCGCCTTGCTGGGCCTCGTCGTCTACGGCTTCGACGATCCCGATCCAAAGCCCAAAATCCTACCGATCAGCGTTGAACTGGTCACCGAAGAGGTAGGTCTCGAAAGTACCGCGCCGACTCCATCCGCGGAAGAGCCTGCGCCCCTGCTTGCGCCGGAAGAAGGACCGCCGGCCCCGGCTCTTGCCGAACCGGTACCCGCGCCGCTCCCCGTTCCGCGCGTCGAGCCTGCACCCGCGCCTCGGGTGACGCCAGCGACGCCGCCGCCGCGCCCCGTCCCCACGCCCAAGGCGGTACCGCGTCCGCAGCCGCGCCCGGTGCCCCCGCAAGCCAGGCCCGCACCGCCCAGGCCGGCGCCTGCTCAGGCCAAGGCTGCTCCAAGGCAGGCTGCCAAACCGTCGGCCCCCGCCGGCCAGCCGAAAGGCTCGGCCGCGCGCCCAACGGGGCGGCTCAACGGCGTCCTCGCGAGCCTTGGGGCAAGCAACAGCCAAAGCAAGGCGACCTCGCCGCCCGCTAAAAGGGGCGATGCGAAGGTCGAAGCGTCGCTGGTTGCCGAGGTCCGACGCAAGGTGAAGCCGCACTGGCAGCGCAACGTGCCGACCGGCGCCGATGCCGAGCAGCTCAAGACCGAATTGGTCATCACCTTGGCGCGCAGCGGCGCCATCACCGGTATCAGGGTTACGGGCACCACCGGCACGACGGCGAGCAACCGCCCCCAGGTCGCCCTCCACCAGGAACGGGCGCGTAAGGCGGTGACGCTTGCCGCGCCCTTCGGGCTGCCGGCGGAATATTACGAAAATTGGAAAGAACTGACCATCACTCTGGATTTGAGACTGGCCCAATGAACATGCTTACCAAGTGTGCGGCGGTTGCGGCCGTCTCCCTCCTCGCTCTCACGGCGCCCGCGGCGGCGCAGCTCAAGGTCGATGTCAGCGCCGAGGGCGCGGACGACCTCACCATCGCAGTGCCGGTGATGCCGACGCCGGAGACGATCGACACGCCGGCCGGCAACACCGAGGCGCTCGGCCGCCAGGTTGCCGAGGTGGTTGCGGGCGATCTGTCGCGTAGCGGGCTGTTCCGCCCGGTCGGTCCCGGTGGGGTGAAGGCCGTCTCCTATGGCGAAGTCACGGCACCCGCTTTCGGCCATTGGTCCGGCACCGGCGCCGCCGCCCTCGTCCAGGGCTTCGTTCGGGCGAACGGGGACGGCAACCTTACCGTCGGCTGCTACCTCTACGACGTCGCGCTGCAGAGCGAGCTCGCCCGCAACGGCTTCGTTGTGGCGCCGCGCGACTGGCGCCGCGCCGCCCACAAGTGCGCCGACTCGATCTACGGGCGCCTGTCCGGCGAAAGCCCGTTCTTCGACAGCCGCATCGCCTACATCGCCGAGAGCGGCCCCAAGGACCGCCGCATCAAGCGGCTGGCGATCATGGATTCGGACGGCGCCAACCACCGCTTCCTGACCAACGGCCAATCGACCGTGCTCACCCCGCGCTTCTCGCCCGACTACAAGCAGATCGTGTATCTGAGCTACCTCGAGAACCGGCCGCGCATCTACATCTACGACATCGGCACCGGCCGGCAGCGGGTGGTGACGGAAAGCGCCAACCAGACCTTCGCGCCGCGCTTCTCGCCCGACGGCCGCTGGATCCTGTATTCCATGGCGGTGGCCGGCAATACCGACATCTACCGCGTCTCGGCGCAGGGTGGCCAATCGCAGCGCCTCACCAACTCGCCGGGCATCGATGTCGGCGGAAGCTATTCGCCCGACGGCAGCCGCATCGTTTTCGAAAGCGACCGTTCGGGAAAGCAGCAGATCTACCTGATGGACGCCGACGGCTCCAATCAGCGCCGGATCAGCTTCGGCGGCGGCTCCTACGCAACGCCCGAATGGAGCCCGCGCGGCGATCTCATCGCCTTCACCAAGGTGACCGGCAACTTCCGGATCGGCGTGATGAGCCCGGACGGTGGCAGCGAGCGCCTGCTGACCAACAGCTGGCAGGACGAAGCGCCGACCTGGTCGCCCAACGGCCGCGTCATCCAGTTCTTCCGGACCAGCCAGGGCCGCGGCGGCCAGTCGAGCGTCTGGCAGGTCGATCTCACCGGCGTCAACGAGCGGCGCATCCCGACGCCGCTTGAAGGCTCCGATCCCACCTGGGGGCCGTTGCTCCCCTGATTGTGCGCGTAGAAAAGAAGGAGAAACACCATGAAGGCCAACAGCCTCCGAGTAGCCTTGATCGCCGGGGCGCTCGTCCTCACCGCCGGCTGCGGCAAGAAGCAGCCCAAGGAATTCCCGCCGCCGCCGCTCGGCTCTGAAGGCACAACCGACGAGCAGGCCGGCACCGGCGATCCTTCGGGCGGCGTCGGCACGGAAACGCTGCCTGGCTCGCGCGGCGACTTCCTCGCCAGCGTCGGCGGCGCGATGGGCGGCGACCGGGTATTGTTCGAGACCGACAGCTATTCGCTCGACGCGCAGGACCGCGCCACGCTCGATGCCCATGCCGCCTGGCTGCAGCGCAACCCCAACGTCCGCGTCACCATCGAAGGCCATGCCGACGAACGCGGCACCCGCGAATACAACCTTGCGCTCGGCGACCGCCGCGCCAATGCGGCCCGCACCTATCTCCAGAGCCGCGGCATTGCCGGGAACCGGCTCAACGTGATCAGCTGGGGCAAGGAACGGCCCGAAGCGCTCGGCTCCGACGAAAGCGCCTGGGCCCAAAACCGCCGCGCCGTAACGGTAGTGCCGGAGTAACTTCGTTCCTCCCCATCGAAGATGGGGAGGGGAACCATGCGGAGCATGGTGGAGGGGTAGGTGCCGTAAGGCAGGCCGCTCCGGCGCGAGAACCGCCGGGTTCGGCGCCAGTTACCCCTCCACCACCTGCGGTGGTTCCCCTCCCCAAGCGAGCTTGGGGAGGAACTGGGGCCGAGGCCAAGCGCTGCCTCGCGTTCCTCCCCGTCGAAGATGGGGAGGGGAACCATGCGAAGCATGGTGGAGGGGTAAGTGCCGTGAGGCCCGTCCTTCTCGCGCCCGAACTACAGGCGTCAGCGCCAGTTACCCCTCCACCACCTTCGGTGGTTACCCTCCTCAAGCAGGCTTGGGGAGGAACTGTTACGCCAGCGCCTCGTCCAACAATCTCGCGAGCCTCAACCCGCCCCTTGCGATCTGCCGCCGTGCCACCGGCACCAGCTTCCTTGTCGTGGCTTCATCGATCACCGGCCGCTGCGCCGGCACGGGGCCGCACGGGTCGGCCATGACGGTGCCGTAGGCGAACTCGCGCGCCACATCCCAGCCTTCGCGGCTCCACTCCTCGACCGTGCCGGCGCGCATCCCCGCGCGCTCGGTCGCGGAAAAGGCGCCCAGCACGCCGCCGGGGCCGCCGGGCGGGTTGGAGATGCCCCGTTCGGCAATCCAGCCGTCCCAGGTGCCGTGCAGGTTGGTGCGGCCGGCGATGACGCCGTAGGTCACCGGGAAGCGATTGCCGCCGAGATCGCCTTTGTCGCCGGCGTGGAGCGGCATGTGGAGGTCGCCGACGAAATGGATCAAAAAGGCGAGTGCCATCACCCGCTCGCGGGCCGGGAGCGTCTTGTCGGCGAGCAGCTTCAGGTTGCGCTCCACCTGCGCGGACACGCAATTGCCGTCGCGGCACGCGGCCTTAAGGTCGAACGGCTTGCAGATATCGACGTTCTGGTAATGCCAGGGCGTCGAGTAGCTGAAGCGCTCGCCGAGCCCCTTGATGCAATCGGGCCAATAGCTTGCATCCTCCACCGTCGCGGCCGGGCAAGTCGGCGTGTCCAGCAGCTTCGATTGGGCGAGCAGGCCCCGGATTGCGGCCTGGGTGGCGGGCCGGGCCTCCATGTAGCCGATTCGGCCAACGGTCTGATGGCCATATTCCCACCAGGCGGCGGCGGGGGAGGCGGCGAGGAACAGGGCGCAGAGCGCGAGCAGGCGTTTCAACATGGCGCCGCCTATAGCGAGGGGCGCGCGCTTATTCGTCCCCGTAAATCGCAACCGTGACGCCGTCAGCCGTTGCAATCCCGCGATACATGCCTTCGCTGTTGAAGGTTACGGCATGCTCGCCCGCCGGGGTGACGACGATGACGCCGCCGGTGCCGCCCATCGCCTCAACCTGGCCCAGGGCCGCGTCGGCCGCGGTCTGCACGTCTTCGCCCAGCATCCGCATGCGGGCGCAGATTTCGTGGGCAACGGCGGCGCGGATGAAATATTCGCCCGATCCGGTGCAGGAAACCGCCGCGGCGCGATCGTCCGCGTAGGTGCCGGCGCCGATCATCGGCGAATCGCCGATCCGCGCCCAGCGCTTGCCGGTAATCCCGCCGGTGGAGGTGGCGGCGGCGACATGGCCGTTCGAGTCAACCGCGACGGCGCCGACCGTGCCGTATTTCAGGTCCACGTCGAAATAATCGTCGCCCTGGCTTCGCATGATCTCCAGCGCATCGCGCCGTTCGGGAGTCGCGAAATATTCGGGCGGTGCTTGCTCCAGGTCGTTTTCGCGGGAGAATTGGTCGGCCCCGTCGCGGCTAAGGAAAACGTGGTGGCTTTTCTCCATCACCGCGCGCGCCAGGCTCACCGGGTTGCGGGTCGCCGAGGCGCCTGCAACCGCGCCTGCACCCAATGTCGCGCCGTCCATGATCGCCGCGTCCATTTCGATCGTGCCCTGGTAGGTGAAGACCGAGCCGCGGCCAGCGTTGAAATGGGGATGGTCCTCCAGGAACCGCGCCGCCGCTTCCACCGCGTCCACCGCGCTGCCGCCCCCGCCAAGAACCGCCGACCCCGTCTTCAATGCGCCGTCGAGCGCGGCGCGGATGTCCTGCTCCTGCCCGGCGGTCAGCAGCCGGCGCTCGATCACCCCGGCGCCGCCGTGCACGACAAGCTTCCAGGGGGTGTTGCGAGGGGCGTCTGTCATGATGGGCTCCGAAGATTCGGCGGGGAAACGCACGAGCGCAGCCCCCTATCCGCGCCGGCCCGAGCGAACAAGCGCCGGCCCTCCACCGCCCCTGCACCCTTTCTCCACGGGCAACGGAGGCGCGGCGGGTTTCGCCTTGCGCTTCAAGCGTCTATATAGGGGCCATGTCCTTACGCCCTTGGCGCGATATCGCGCGCCGCACCTCGCGCCAGATCATGGTCGGCTCCGTTCCGGTCGGCGGCGACGCGCCCGTCACCGTGCAGACGATGACCAACACTTTGACCTCCGACGTGCGCGCCACCGTCGACCAGATCCGCCGCTGCGAGGAAGCCGGGGCGGACATCATCCGCGTCTCCTGCCCCGACGAGGAGTCCACCCGGGCGCTGAAGCAGATCGTCCGCGCGGCGCGCGTGCCGATCGTCGCCGACATCCACTTCCACTACAAACGCGCCCTCGAAGCCGCCGACGCCGGCGCCGCCTGCCTGCGCATCAACCCGGGCAATATCGGCTCGGCCGACCGGGTGCGCGAAGTGGTCAACGCCGCCAAGGCGAACGGCTGCGCGATCCGCATCGGCGTCAATGCCGGCAGCCTGGAGCGCGACCTGCTCGAAAAGTATGGCGAGCCCTGCCCCGAGGCGCTGGTCGAAAGCGCGCTCGACCACATCCGCCTGCTCGAGGATCACGATTTCCGCGAGTATAAGGTGGCGGTGAAGGCGTCCGACGTGTTCCTCGCCGTCGCCGCCTACCAGCAGCTTGCCGAAGCCGTCGATTGCCCGCTCCATCTCGGCATCACCGAGGCCGGCGGCCTTCGCGGCGGCACGGTGAAGAGCGCGATCGGCATCGGCTCGCTTCTGTGGTGGGGCATTGGCGACACGATCCGCGTCTCCCTGTCGGCCGAGCCGGAAGAGGAAGTGCGCGCCGGCTTCGAAATCCTGAAAAGCCTCGGCATCCGCAACCGCGGCGTCCGTGTCGTTTCCTGCCCCTCCTGCGCGCGGCAGGGCTTCGACGTGATCCGCACCGTGCAGACGCTTGAGGAACGGCTCAGCCACATCCGCACCCCGATGTCGCTCTCCGTCCTCGGCTGCGTCGTGAACGGCCCCGGCGAAGCGCGCGAAACCGACATCGGCATCACCGGCGGCGGCAACGGCAAGCACATGGTCTACCTGTCGGGCGTCACCGACCACCACGTCCAGGACGCCGACATGGTCGAGCATATCGTCCGGCTGGTGGAAGCCAAAGCCGCCCAGATCGAAGCCGAGATGAGCGACGCACCCGCTTTGGCCGCGGCCGAATGAGCGCGCATTGCTGCCACGACAAGGGGCAGGAGCTGGAGCGGATCGCGCTCCACAAGGACATCCGCCGCGTGCTCGTGGTGGTGATGATGCTCAACCTGATGATGTTCGTTCTGGAGTTCGGCGCCGGGATTATCGCCGACTCGGCGGCCTTGATGGCCGATTCGGTGGACATGCTCGGCGATGGCCTCGTCTACGGCATCAGCCTTTATGCGCTGGAGCGGAGCCTTCGCTGGCGCGCCGGGATGGCGCTTGCCAAGGGCGCCTTCATTCTTGCGCTTGGACTGGGCATCATTGTCGAGATCGTGCTGAAGGTGCTCTGGGGCCACCCGCCAGCGTCCGGCCTGATGCTGGTGTTCGGGGCGATGGCGCTGATCGTCAATGTGAGCTGCGTCGCCTTGCTCTGGCCCTACCGCCGGCACGACGTGAACCTGTCCAGCACCTTCGAGTGTTCGCGCAACGACGTGATGGCCAATGCCGGCGTGATCGTCGCCGCGTTCGTGGTGTCCGTCACCGCCTCGCCCTGG
Source organism: Allosphingosinicella sp. (assembly GCA_036386875.1). Lineage (GTDB taxonomy): Bacteria > Pseudomonadota > Alphaproteobacteria > Sphingomonadales > Sphingomonadaceae > Allosphingosinicella. Next base: position 15,651 of record DASVUV010000039.1, on the reverse strand, counting down.
CCGGACATTGCAATTGCCGGGGTGATCGCCTTCCTGTTCCTGCGCTCTGCACTGAAGGTTACGCGGGACGCCTGGCCGCAATACCGGCATGCGGTTCACCACCACGCGGCGGCGGAGTAAGGCCCAATCTTCCCCTCCCTTCCAGGGAGGGGCAGGGGTGGGTAAGCACCGAAGCGGCTCGATGCCGCTGAGGGGCTGTTCCCGCGTTGGAGCGCTCCTCCGCCGTCGGCGAGGCGCCTTCGCGGGCATCGAGCCCGCTCAGCCGCTACCCACCCCTACCCCTCTGTAACAGGGAGGGGAGCATAGGAGTTGTGGCCCCTCCCTGAGCAGGGAGGGATTGCGCTCGCTGCTCTAGCCTCCGCCCCACCCCTTCGCTATCCGCCACCCCATGGTCAGCCGCCCCTCCTCCGTCCTGATCCCCTTTTCGGTCGGCACCCTGGGAATCGCCCTCTTCTCCGCCATGGATGCGGTGATGAAGGGGCTGGCGCTTGCGATCGGCGCCTACAATGCTGTGTTCTGGCGTATGCTGGTCGGGCTTGCTCTCTCCGCCATTCTCTACTTCGCGCAGAAAAGGGTGCGTCCCACGCGCCAGGCAATGCGCTTCCACATCATCCGCGGCCTGGTCGGGTCGGTGATGGCGATCACCTTCTTCTGGGGCATCGCCCGGATGCCGCTCGCCGAAGCGGTGGCGCTGACCTTTATCGCGCCGCTCATCTCGCTGTATCTCGCCGCGGTGTTCCTGAAAGAGCCGGTGGGGAAAACGGCGGTGTTCGCCTCCGTGCTCGGCTTCGGCGGCGTGCTGGTGATCGTGCTGTCGCAAGCGGGCGGCGAGGCGGAGCGCGACCTGTGGGGGGCGGCCTCCGTGCTCACCTCGGCATTGCTCTACGCCTACAACATCATCCTGATGCGGCAGCAGGCGCTGGTCGCCAGGCCGCTGGAGATCGCCTTCTACCAATATGTCGTGGTGGTGGCGGTGCTTGCCCTCGCCGCGCCGTTCATCGCCGTGCCGCCGCCCGCAGGGGAGTGGCCGGCGCTGGTGTTCGCCGCCTTGCTCGCGCTCGTGTCGCTGATGCTGCTCGCCTGGGCCTACCGCCGGGCGGAGGCGCATCGGCTGGCGCCGGTGGAATATACCGCCCTCATCTGGGCGGCCTTGTTCGGCTTTCTGGTGTTCGATGAGCAGGTGGGTGCGTCCACCCTGATCGGCGCGGCGCTGATCGTCGCGGGCTGCGTTCTTGCGGCGCGCGGCAAGCACGCACCCGAACCGCATCTGGAGGCAATGCCATGAACCCCGCAATGGCCTGGACCCTGCTTTGCATCGGCGGCCTGTTCGAGGTCGGCTTCACCACCTGCCTGCGTTTCGTCGACGGCTTCAGGAACGTGCCGTGGACGATTGGCTTCCTGGTCTCCGTCACCCTCTCGATGGGGCTGCTGGAGTTCGCCTCGCGCACCATCCCGATGGGCACGGCCTATGCCGTATGGGGCGGGATCGGTGCGGCGGGAACGGTGCTGGTCGGCATCTGGTTCTTCGGGGAGCCGGCGGGGAGCGTGCGGATGCTGCTGCTGCTGGCGCTGATCGGCTGCATCGTCGGGCTGCGCCTTACCGCGGCGGTGTAGGCGGTCCTTCGAGACGCCGCTTCGAGACGGCTTCGCCTCCTCAGCGGCTCCTCAGGATGAGCGGGGGTGGGGTGGGTTACCAGGTACACCCCAACCGCTCATCCTGAGGAGGGACTGAGCTTGGCGAAGGCCCGTCTCGAAGGACCGCACCAGACCACGCTCTACCTCGGCTGCTGGGCCAGCAGCGGCGCCACCTCAGCGCTTTCCTCCACCGACGGAATGAACCGCGCCTCCACCTTGCGGTGAGAGGCCTGCTCATAGGCATAACCCAGCGACAGGATCATGCCGTCGGACCATTTAGGCCCCATGAAGGACAGGCCGACCGGCAACCCGCGCACCGCGCCCATTGGTACGGTGAGGTGGGGATAGCCGGCCACCGCGGCGAAGCCGCCGGCGCCGCCGCCCGGGTAGGAATCGCCGTGCACCGCGTCGATCAGCCAGGCGGCCGGCATGGTCGGGCCAACCAGGGCGACGACGTCATTGTCCTTCAGCATCTTGTCGATGCCCTCGGCACCGGCGAGGCGGAGGCTGGTTTCGCGCGCCTTTTTGTACTCGGGGTCGTCCAGGCCCTTGGTCAGCTCCGCTTCCTCGAACGTGTCCTGATCGAACAGCGGCATTTCCCGGGCGGCATTGGCCTTGTTGAAGGCGATGACGTCGGCGAGCGTGCGGTTGGTGACGCTCGGCGGGGTTGTGGCGAGGTAGGCGTTCAAATCCGCCTTCAGTTCGGTGAGCAGCACCTTGTATTCGCCCGAGCCCATTTCCGGCTTGCGGTCGAACTTGGCGATCTCGACCAGGACGGCGCCTTGGGCGCGCAAGGTGGCGAGGGCCTCCTCGAAGCGCTCGTCGGTTCCGAAGCCGCTTGCGAACCGCATCACGCCGATGCGCTTGCCGCGCAGCGAATCGGCGGACAGGCCGGCGGCGTAATCGGCGCGATAGCGATCGGCGTCGGCGGTCTGGGGATCGGCCGGGTCGCTGCCGGCGATTGCGGAGAGGACCAGGGCGGCCTCGCGCACCGTGCGCGCCATCGGCCCCGCGGTGTCCTGGCTGTGGCTGATCGGCACGATGTGGGTGCGGCTGACCAGGCCGACGGTGGGCTTGAAACCGACGATGCCGCTCAGCGACGCTGGGCAGGTGATCGAGCCGTCGGTCTCGGTGCCGATCGCGGCCGGGACCATGCCGGCCGCGACGGCAACGCCGCTGCCGGTGGAGGAGCCGCAGGCGTTGCGGTTGAGCACATGGGCGTTGCGGGTCTGGCCGCCCACCGCGCTCCAGCCGGAGATCGAGCCGTCGTCGCGGATATTGGCCCATTCGGAGAGGTTGGTCTTGCCGACGATCACCGCGCCTGCCTCGCGCAGCCGCGCCACAAGCGGCGCATCGCGGTTCGTGACGTTGTTGGCCAGCGCCAGGCTTCCGGCGGTGGTGGGGAGGGGCCCCTTGGACTCGATATTGTCCTTGATCATGATCGGCATGCCGTGGAGCGGGCCGCGCCTGGCGGCGGCGTCCAGCGCCCGCGCCTGTTCCATGGCGGTGGGATCGACCGCGATCACGGCGTTGACCATCGGCTCCACCGCATCAATGCGGCCAAGGGCGGCCTGGGTGTTGGCCACTGCGCTGTCGCCCGAGCTGAAGGCGGGGGCGGGGCCGATGGTTGCTGGCCGCTGCATCGAGCAGGCGCCAAGCGGCAGCAGAGCGGTGGCGGCGAACAGGCTTGCGAAGCGCATAAAATTCTCTCCCCTGTGTCGATCAGCGCAGCGGCGTCAGCAGGGCGTCGAGCGTGCCCTTTCCGCCGGCGGTGGGCTGGAGGCGCGGGTAGCGAAGGCCTCCGTGCCAGTCGAGATCAAGGGTGCGGTAGGTGTCGCCGCTTTGCACCAGCAGGCGCACCGGCTCCTTGGTCCCCGATGCCGCCTTGATCGCGTTCTTGAGCGCGTCGCCGTCGAAGCTGCGCCCGTTCACCGCGACGATCTTGGACCCGAGGGTGAGCCCGGCGTCGAATGCGGGGCCGTCCCAAATCACACTGGTCACCGCGCCGTCCTTGCTGCTCACCACGAAGCCACCCGAATAGCTCAGGTCCACCGCGCTGCGCTTCTTTTCGCCGGACTTGAACCAATCGGTCGGCTCGGCGGTGTAGGTGAGGCGGTAGCCGCCTTCGGTGAAGCCTTCGAGCGGCGCGCGCTCGGTATAACCGGTCAGGCGGCGGTTGAGATAGGAGGCCCAGTCGTAGGGCTGGACCCGGTTGAGCGTCGCGACGACGTCGTCGAACGTGTAGGTGAGCTCGCCATAATCGCGGTCGTTGACGCCGAAAAAGGCGCGGGCGAAATCGTCGATCGAGCGCTTGCCCTTCGACTGGCTGCGGATGATCCGGTCGACGTCGAGCCAGATCAGCAGGCCTTCATTGTAATAATCCTCCGAACGCTGCCAGCCGCGCCACGGCTGCGGCGCGCGCTGGGCGATGATCGGATCGTTGGTGGTGTCGATCAGCGGGCGCCAGCTCCGGCCGGGCGTCGCCGCATCGTAGGTGGCGGCGATGGCGGCGAGCGCGTCCAGCGTTTCTTGCTTCGAAAGCATGCCGGAGCGGGCGTCGAGTACATAACCCCAAAACTGCGTCTGGCCTTCATAGACCCAGAGCAGGCTGTTCTGCATCGGCGTGCGGTAATCGGGCGTCCAGGCGTCCTTGCCGCGGCGATATTTGCCGTCCCAGCTGTGCACAAATTCGTGGGGCAGGAGGTTGCGGTCGCTCTGCGCGCTTGCCCAGTCGGTGAAGTAGCCGGTCTTCACCCCGTTCTCCGAGCTGCGGTGGTGCTCGAGGCCGATGCCGCCGAGGTTGTTCGAGATGGAGAGCAGGAAATTGTAATGGTCGTAATGCTGGGCACCGAACAGCTTCACCGCCTGGGTGACGAGGTTGCGGTGAAGGGCGATCTGCTCGTCGGTCGCGGCGAGTTGGGCCGGCGTGTCGGCGAAGACGTCCAGCGTCACGTCGGGGCTGAGCGGGATGCTGCGCGAATGCTGGCCGGCGAGCACCGGCGAATCGGCGAGGATCTCGTAGGTCGTGGGCTGGTAGGTGATCGTGTTCGCGGGGGCGTTGCCGCCGGCCGCCGGGCGAAGCGCGGTTGCCGCCTTCCAGCCCTTGGGCAGGGTCAAGGATGCCTGGATCGGAATCTGGCGGACGTAATAGCCGGCCGGGTAGAGCGACAGGGAGATCCACTGAACGCTGGCCAACTCCGGCGTCATCACCGTGCGGCCCTGCTCGGACGCGGTTGCGGAGACGAACTGGAACTCGACGTCGATCGACTTCACGCCCTCGGGCACATCGACGTGAAAGGCATAGACGTCGAGCGTGTCACGGCTCCAGGTCAGGCGCTTGTTGCCGGCGGTGATCTTCAGGCCGGACACCTTGTTGATCTGGCCGCTCGGCGAGTGGGCGCCCGGAATCCACTTCGGGTAGAGCAGGACGAAGTCGCCGGTGCGGTCGACCGGGATGGTCTGGCGCACCCGGAAGATGCGGCGCTCGAGGTCGGTGGCGTCCACGCGCAGCCGGATCGTGCCGGGATAGGCGACATCGCGCGCCGGCGGGATGGTGTCGATCTTGGGCGACGGCTCGGCGCGGGTGAAGTTGGCGGGGAGCTGCTGGGCTCCGGCGGGGGAGGCGGCGGCGGACAGGAGGAGCAGGGCGGTGAGGGCAGGGCGCATCGTGCTGTGAGTCTCCGAACGGGGAACCCACGCCGCATGGCGCGCGCCGCGCCCTCTGTCCAGCGGATCGGCGCGGGTAATCGCGCCGGCTCCGATACTTAAGCGCCCAAGCCCGCGCTTGTGCCCGCCGCGGCGGCGGCTTCCGCCTTGGCCTGCTTGGCCGCTTCGATCGCCTCCAGGATCACCTCGATCGCTTCCCCGCGGTCGCCCCAGGTGCCGACGCGGACCCACTTTTCTGGCTCCAGGTCCTTATAGTGGGTGAAGAAATGCTCGATCTGCTGGCGGATGATCAGCGGCAGGTCCTCGCCTTCCTCGACATTGGCGTAATAAGGCGAGGTGCTCTTGATCGGGACGGCGAGGATCTTCTCGTCGCCGCCGGCTTCGTCCTCCAGCCGCAGCACGGCGAGGGGGCGGGCGCGGACCACCGATCCCGGGATGAACGGCACCCGCGCCATCACCATCACGTCCAGCGGATCGCCGTCGGGCGAGAGGGTGTGCGGGATGAAGCCGTAATTGGTCGGGTAGCGCATCGGCGTGTGCAGGATTCGATCAACGAAGATCGCGCCCGATGCCTTGTCGAATTCGTACTTCACCGGTTCGCCGCCGATCGGCACTTCGATGATGACGTTGATGCTTTCGGGCGGATTGTCGCCCACGGGGATAAGGTCGATGTTCATGGGGCGCGGCCTCTAGCGGGTTGAGCGGCCCGCGTCACCCCGCTTCCCCCTCCCCACAAAAATGCTAAGGCGCCGCTGCATGAGCAAAGGCCCACAAAGGATCAGGGGAACCCAGGACATCTGGGGCGAGGAGGCGGACCGCTTCGGCCGCGTCGTGGAGGCGTTCGACCGGGTGCGGCGCTTGTACGGCTTCCAGCGCATCGAGCTGCCGGTGTTCGAAGCGACGCAGGTCTTCGCCCGCTCGATCGGCGAAACCACCGATATCGTGTCCAAGGAAATGTACAGCCTGGAGGACCGCGGCGGCGAATCGCTGACCCTTCGTCCCGAATTCACCGCCGGCATCTGCCGGGCCTTTCTGTCGGAAGGCTGGCAGCAGCACGTGCCGATGAAGGTCGCCACCCACGGACCGGTGTTCCGCTACGAACGCCCGCAAAAGGGGCGCTACCGCCAGTTCCACCAGCTCGACGCGGAGATATTGGGAAGCGACAGTCCGCTCGCCGACGTGGAGCTGCTCGTCTTCGCCGACCAGCTCCTCAAGGAGCTGGGCATCAGCGAGGGCGTAACCCTGCAGCTCAACACACTCGGCGACGCCGAAACGCGCGACGCCTGGCGCGCGGCTCTGGTCGCGCATTTCGAAACGCACCGCGCCGAGCTTTCGGACGACAGCCTCGCCCGCCTGGACAAGAACCCGCTGCGTATCCTCGACAGCAAGGACCCCCGCGACCGCCCCGCCGCGGACAGCGCGCCCGACATCGATGAGTTTCTCACCGGCGAAGCGCGGAGCTTCTTCGACCAAGTCACCGCCGGCCTGGACGCCGCCGGAGTGGCCTGGACTCGCAACGCCCGGCTGGTGCGAGGCCTCGATTATTACCGCCACACCGCCTTCGAGTTCGTCACCGGCCGGCTCGGCGCGCAGGGCACAGTGCTGGCGGGCGGACGCTATGACGGCCTGATGGAAGCGCTCGGCGGCCCCCACACCCCGGCGATCGGCTGGGCGGCGGGCATCGAGCGGCTGGCGATGATGATCGAGGCGCCACGCTCTCTAGCTGCCAAGGTGGCTGTCATTGCTGACGGTCCCTCGCAAGAGCAGGAAGCCATCAGGGTGACAGCAATGCTCCGTAGGGGAGGGATGGCAGTAGACATGCCCTTTGGGGGCAATGCCAAAAAGAAAGCCGAACGAGCGAAGAAGGCGGGTGTTGATGCTCTTCTCTACGTCCGCGATCAGCCGCTACCTCGAGATCGCCTGCACCTTACGAATGTCCGTTTGACTAGCGACCAGGCAATGGATTTGCTGCTGGAGGTGCTTGGGCGGCTGCCCGAGCCGTACCAGCAGCTAGGCGGCGACGACGACGCATGACCTCGATCTCCGCCGATCGGATCGCGCAAATTCTTGCGCGGCGGGATGAGTTGCAGGCGGCGATGTCCGCCGGCGATCTCGCCGCCGATGCCTTCGTGAAGCTGTCCAAGGAATATGCCGAGATCGAGCCCGTCGCCGCGGCGGCGGCGGAGGTTCGGGGCTTACGCGACGAGCTCGGCTCGCTCGCCGAAATGCGCGACGATCCCGAGATGCGTGCCATGGCGGAGGAGGAAATCCGCGCGGTCGAGGCGCGGCTGCCCGACGCCGAACGCGCGCTCGCCCTGAAGCTCCTCCCGCGCGACGCGGCGGACGACCGCCCGGCGATGCTCGAAATCCGCGCCGGCACCGGCGGCGACGAGGCGGCTTTGTTCGCGGGCGATCTCCTGCGCATGTACCAGCGCTACGCCGATGGGCAGGGCTGGCGGGTGGAGCTGATCTCGGCCAGCGCGTCGGAAATGGGCGGCTACAAGGAAGTGGTCGCCTCCGTCACGGGTCAGGGCGTGTTCGCAAAGCTCAAGTTCGAAAGCGGCGTTCACCGCGTGCAGCGCGTGCCGGCGACGGAAAGCGGCGGGCGAATCCACACCTCGGCGGCGACCGTGGCGGTGCTGCCCGAGGCCGAGGATGTCGACGTGCAGATCGACGAAGCGCGCGACCTGCGGATCGACGTCTATCGCTCGTCCGGGCCGGGCGGGCAGTCGGTCAACACCACCGACAGCGCGGTGCGGATCACCCACTTGCCGTCCGGCCTGGTGGTGATCCAGCAGGATGAGAAATCGCAGCACAAGAACAAGGCCAAGGCTTTGAAGGTGTTGCGCACCCGGTTGTACGAGCTGGAGCGCGAGCGGCTTGCCTCCGCGCGGGCGGGGGCGAGGAAATCGATGGTAGGGTCGGGCGACCGGTCCGAGCGGATCAGGACGTACAATTACCCGCAAGGGCGGGTGACGGATCACCGGATCAACCTGACGCTGCACCGGCTACCGGAGATCCTGGAAGGGCCCGGGCTGGACGAACTGCTCTCGGCCCTGGTGGCCGAGGATCAGGCGCAGAAACTGGCGAGTTTGGATGAAGCCTAGCTCCCCTCCCTGCCAAGGGAGGGGCTGGGGGTGGGTCGCGCAAGAGCGGGGTCGATCCCCGGTCTTGCGCGCTCTTGGGCGGCTTCACCCCCATCGAGGGGGCTCAGCCGCTACCCACCCCCGGCCCCTCCCTAAAAGGGAGGGGAGGTGAAGGTCTGGCAGGCTCTAAGCGCCGCTACAGCGAGGCTGGCCGCCGACTCCGCCACCCCCCGCCTCGATGCCGAGCTGCTGATGGCCCATGCGCTCGGCGTAGAGCGCGACACCCTCCTCCTCTTCCGCCTCACCGATCCCGAACCCGAAGCCTTCCAACCCCTGCTCGCCCGCCGCGCGGCTGGGGAACCCGTGGCCTACATCACCGGCCGACGCGCTTTCTGGACAATCGAGCTGGAGGTCGGCCCCGGCGTGCTCATTCCCCGGCCGGACACTGAAACGCTAATCGAAACCGCCGTCGCCCACTTCCGCGGCCGCGCGCCCGAACGCATTCTCGATCTCGGCACCGGTCCCGGCACCCTGCTCCTGGCCGCCCTTGCCGAATGGCCTGAGGCCCGGGGGCTGGGCATCGACGCTTCCGAAGCCGCGCTTGACTATGCGCGGCGCAACGCGGAGCGGCTCGGCTTCTCGGGCCGCGCAGAGCTGCGCCCCGGCAACTGGGCGGAAGGGATCGAGGGCCGCTTCGACCTGATCCTGTGCAACCCGCCTTACGTGGAGGCCGAGGCCAATCTCCCCCGCGACGTAAAGGAGTGGGAACCGGCCGAAGCCCTGTTCGGCGGCGCTGACGGCCTTGCCGACTACCGCCGGCTCGCCACGCAGATCCCGCACCTGATCGCGCCGGAAGGGATCGCCTGTATCGAACTCGGCGCAGGGCAAAGCGAAGCCGTCTCGGCCCTTTTCGCCGCCCACGGCCTGCAACCCGCTCTTCACCCGGACCTTGCCGGGCACCTGCGCTGCCTCGCTTTGGCTCCCTAACCTGCGTCAAGTGCTTTTCCGCTTGGAATTCCCCCGTCTCACCGCTACATAGGTGCCGAGGGACGGGGCCTTTCACAGCTACGAAATCAGCGTGAGGCCAACCGTCGCCGACCCCCGATTGCTTGAACGTCCTCGGACGGCTCACAGCGTGAGGTGGCAGGAGCCGCTTGCGGACGCCTGCCTGAAAGGGGTCGTGCAGATGATGCGGCCGGGAGGGGCCCGGCCCGCGATAGTGGCTGATTAGGACCACGAGGACGAGGACCTTTTTTTGATCAACAATCGTCAAAACGGCAACGGCCGTCGCCGCGGTCGCGGCGGAAGCGGACCCCGCCCGTCGAACCAGTCTCCCCAGGGCAACAGGCAGGACAACCGCAACCGCGGCAACGCCGCCCAGCTTCTGGAAAAATACAAATCGCTCGCCCGCGACGCGCAGATGCAGGGCGATCGCGTCCAGACCGAATATTATCATCAGTTCGCGGATCACTATTTCCGCGTGTTGAATGAGAACCGCCCCCGCTTCGAGGAGCAGCGTCCCCGCCGCGACGATTATTATGGCGACGACGAGGAAGGCGAGGACGACAACAGCCTGTCCGCCGACAACGAAGACGATGACGGCCAGGACGACCGCGACGAGCGCCAGCCGCCTCGCCGCCAGGAACGAAACGACCGTCCCGAGCGGAACGACCGGCCGGAACGCCAGGAGCGTGCCGAGCGCCAGGACCGCGGCGACCGGCCGGAGCGCCAGGAGCGCCCGGAACGTGCCGAGCGCCCGCAGCGCAACGACCGTCCGGAGCGTGCCGAGCGTCAGGATCGTCCTGAGCGCGCCGAGCGCCCGGAACGCGTCGAGGCCGCCGAGCCTCAGCGCGCCGAGCGTCCGCGCCGCGACAATGACGAGGACCGCGGCGGCGAGCCGCGCTTCGAGCGTCCCCGCGCCCGCCGCGCCGCCCGCACCGAGGAACCGGCTGTCCAGGCGGACGAAGGCACGATCTCGCTGGATGTGCTTCCGCCGGCAATCTCGATCGTCGACGGCGACGTGCCCGCGAAGGCAACCCGCCGCCGCACCCGCCGTCCCCGCAACGACGACGATGCGGACATCGCACCGGCGGCCTGAACAGGCTCTCACATTACCCAATCCGCGGAGGGCGGCGCTTCCCAGGGAGCGCCGCCTTTTTGCTGCCGCCGGCACCTTCACAGGCCCGATTGACAGGGCAGGTGACACTGTATCATCATGCGCGCAGATCTGGGGAGAGCCTCTATGCGCCGCGTCCTTCTTCTGTCCGCCTGCCTCGCCGCGCCGGCCGCGGCGCAGACTGCCCCTCAGATTGGCCCCCAGGCTAACCAAGGCAATCTGTCGGTCACCATCTACAACCAGAATCTGGCGCTGGTGCAGGACACCCGGCAGCTCGATCTGCCCGCCGGCCGGTCCCGCCAGGAATTCCCCAACGTTTCGGGCCAGATCAACGCTGAAACCGTAACGCTCTCCGCGCGCGACGTGGCGGTGGTGGAGCAGAACTTCGATTTCGATCTGCTCTCGCCCTCCAAGCTGATGGAAAAAGCGGTGGGCGAGGAGATCACTCTGGTGCGCACCAACCCGGCCACCGGCGCCGAGGAGCGCGAACGGGCGCGGGTGCTTGCCGTCAATGGCGGCGTGGTGCTGCAGATCGGCCAACGCATCGAAGTGCTTCGCGACGATGGCCTGCCGGTGCGGGTAATCTTCGACAAGGTGCCCGAGAACCTGCGCGCCCGGCCGACGCTCTCCGTCACCATGGAAACCAGAAGCGGCGGCGCCCGCCCGGTCACTTTGAGCTATCTCACCCCCGGCATGGGCTGGAAGGCGGATTACGTGACCTTGTTCGACGAGGCCGCGGGGCGGATCGATGTCCAGGGCTGGATTACGCTCACCAACACCACCGGCACCACCTTCAACAATGCCGACACCTTGCTGGTTGCCGGCAATGTCGGCGGCGGCGGCTATGACGACAATTATGGCGGTTACCGCCCGCCGCCCCCGCCGCCGCCCGGCAACCGCCCGGGCACCCAGACTCCGGGGCGCGAAAGCCTTGGCGACTTCTATCTGTATCCGCTGAAGGAGCGGACCACGATCGCCGACAAGCAGACCAAGCAGGTCAGCTTCCTCGACGTCACCGGCGCCACCGCCCGCCGCGCCTACGTCTTTCGAAACGACTGGATGGGTACGCGCGACCAGGCGCTGAGCGCCGACACCGTGCTGCAATTCTCAAGCGCCCGCGACAGCGGCCTCGGCGATGCGTTGCCGGCCGGCACCGTGCGCGTCTACCAAAAGGATGCGCGCGGAAACGCGCAATTTGTTGGCGAAAACCGGATCGGCCACACGCCGATGGGCTCGGACATCGGCATCGTTACCGGCCAGGCGTTCGACGTGAAGGTGCAGCCTGTGGTGGAGAAACGCGAAAGCGTGGCCAGGGACCGGTGGCGCACCACCATGCGTTACACCCTCACCAACGCCAAGCCGCAGAGCGTGACGGTGGACCTCATCCAGGCCGGCCTGTGGGGCGACGTGCGGATCACCCAGGAAAGCAGCAAAAGCACGCGCCGCTCGGCCGACGAGGCGCTTTGGCGGGTAAGCGTGCCCGCCAATGGCGAAACCAGCGTCACCGCCACCTTCGAATCGCGTTACTGACCGCCGGCCGTGACGGCTGCGCGCATCCTGCTGAGCGGCCTCCTCGCCGCCGCATCGCCAGCCGCGGCGCAGCAGATTGCGCGCTCGGCGGGTCCCGAGTCCGTGGACGTCACTGTGTATCGAGCGCCCTATCGCGGCGCGGGGGAGCGGATGCAGCTCTCCTGGCTGAACGGTTACGCGCTGATCAGCGAGACGCGGCGCATCAAAATTCCGGCGGGCGAATCGCAGATCAGGTTTGAAGGCGTCGCCGGCGGCATCCTCCCGGAAAGCGCCATCGTCACCGGCTTCCCGGCCGAAGTGGTGGAAAAGAACCAGGATGCGCGCCTGCTCTCGCCGGCAAGCCTGCTCGACGCCTCCCTTGGCAAGCGCGTGCACCTGCGCCGCACCTCGCGCGCCACCGGAGCAGTCCGCGACATGGAGGCGGTTGTCCGATCCGGCGCGAACGGTTCCGTGGTTCTGCAGACGGAGGAGGGGATCGAGGCGTTGCGCTGCACCGGACAGGCCGAAACGCTGCGCTACGACGGCGTCCCCGCGGATCTTTCCGCCAAACCGACCTTCTCGGTCCGTGCGCGAGCGACCCGCGCCACCACCGCCACGGTCACCTTGTCCTACCTGGCGAGCGATTTCGACTGGCAGGCGAGCTACATCGCCGAGCTGTCGCCCGACGGGACAAAGGCCGACCTCTTCGCCTGGCTGACGCTTGCCAATGGCGACGAAACCAGCTTCCGCAACGCCGATACGCAAGCGGTCGCCGGCCAGATCAACCGTCAGCAGATCCGAGCGCCCCGGCCTCAGGTCCGCCCGCTGACCCTCCAATGCTGGGCAGGGGGCACGACCACCAGCGATCTTCGCGAAACGGAGTTTGAACGGGAGGAGATCGTCGTCACCGGCTCGCGTGTGGCGCCCATGGTCATGGAGATGTCGCCGGCCCCGCCGCCGCCGCCGCCGCCTCCGCCCCCGCCGCCGGTGATGATGGCGGAGCAGGAGGATCTGGGCGATCTCAAACTCTACCGGATCCCCAAACCGGTCACCGTCGCTGCCAGGAGTCAGAAGCAGGTGGCGCTTCTCCAGCGCCGCGGCGTTCCGGTGGAGCAGGTCTACCGGCAGCGTTATTACCTTTTGAACCTCGGCTACGCGCAGCCGTTGAACCGCGTCCTGGTCGTGCGCAACACGGCTGCGGCGGGCCTCGGCCTGCCGCTGCCGGCCGGGCGGGTGACCTTCACCGCCCAGGCACGCGGGCGGCCCCTGCTCATCGGCAACGGCACGATGCGCGATTATGCGGCGGGTGAGAAGGTCGAGATCGTCTTCGGAAGCGCAACCGCGGTGACCGCCCGGATGACGCAAGTCGCGCCCGGGGAGGCCGGCGCGGCCGGCTCGGGCGAGTGGGAGCTGGTCGTCACCAACGCGACGCCCGCCCCGATCCGCTACGAGGCCGAGCTGCAGGAATCGGGTTTCAGCCTGTCCACCGATGCCGCGCTGATCCGCCGCGACGGCTACCCGGTGTGGCAGGTCACCGTGCCCGCCAACGGCACCACGCGCCTGCGTTTCCGGGCGACGGCCCCGCCGAAGCGCTGAACCTAGGCAGGCTTCACGGGGCGCGGGCGATGATTCTCATCGAGCGCGACGAAAGTGAACAGGCCTTCCGTCACCTTCACCTGGTCCCGCCCTCGGTTGCGGCTTGCGATCACTTCGATCCGGATGGCAAGGCTGGTGCGGCCGACCCGCTCGATCTCCGCATAGACCGAAATGAGGTCGTGGAGCAGGATAGGCGCGGTGAACTCCATCGCCTGGATTGCGACGGTCGCGACCGGCCCGTCGGCCTCTCGGCTGGCGACGATGCCCGCCGCGATGTCCATCTGGCTCAAGACCCAGCCGCCGAAGATATGGCCGTTGGCGTTGATGTCGGCCGGGCGCGGCACGACGCGCAGGATCGGCTCTTTATTGCTGGTGTTCACTGTTGGTCCTTCCGGAGGCCGCGTCGTCGTGGCCAGAATTGTTCGACAGGAACACGAGGCCCATCAGCCCGGTGCCGACCAGCACGCTGAGCCCCACGCCCGCCACCGTGGCGATGATCATGTGAATCGGCATCGGCTCGCCCAGGCTCTTCAGCCAGCCAAGCGCCGCCACCACGGTGAGCGCGCTGGCGAGCAGCATCCACTTCATCATCTTCTTGTACCGCACCCAGGCGCGGGCCGCGCGCTGCACCTGCTCGAGCCGTGCCGTCTCGGCTGCGGCGGTGCGGCGGGGCGGAACGGGATCGTGTCTCGGCATCGCCGCCATGTGGCGGTGTGCCGGCGGATCATCAAGCCCGCACGGAGGAGGTGCGGGGATCGCCGCTTCCTTTCGCGGCGCGTGCGTGGGATCATCGGCACGCGAGTCGGGGCTGAACGAAGGAGCTGGAGCATGACGATTGCCGCGATTCTGGACGCCAAGGGACGGAGCGTCGTCACCGTGGATGCCGCCGCCCCGGTGCGCGACGCAGTGCGCCTGTTGGCCGAGCACCGAATCGGCGCGGTGGTGGTGATGGAAGGGGAGACGGTCGCCGGCATCCTGTCCGAGCGTGACCTTGTTTACTGCATCGCGCGGGAAGGCGCCGCGGCGCTCGATTTGCCGGCGGCGCGGATGATGACGGCTCCGGTGATCACCGTTGAACCGAGCGTCAATGCGCTGGCTGCCTTGTCCAACATGAGCAAGCGCCGGATCCGCCATCTGCCTGTGGTGGAAGGCGAAAAGCTCGCCGGCCTGGTGTCGATCGGCGATCTCGTCGCCTGGCGAATCCGCAAGATCGAGGACGAAGCCGAAGCGATGCGCGCCTATATACAGGGCGCGTAAACTGCCGCCGGCGTGCCTTGACGTACCGGCGCGGTGCTCTAAATAGCGCCCTCCCGCCACCGGCTCCCCTGAGTCAGCGGCGGGGTTTCGGCGCAATCGGAACGGGAGGCCTTGACGGCGGCGCATCGCCGGCCGATATGGCCGCTCATCAGACGGGATCGGAGCTTGCGCTCTTAACGCTCTGGTAAGTTTCGAAAAACCGAAACATGGGCCTTGCAAGGACGGTTCGCTTTCCTTACATAGGTCAAGTCGATGGGGCGGCGCCTTCTGGCGCATTCAGCCTCACCGGCCATTCTTTGAAAATCGAGTATTTGGGAGGCCGCGGCCTCGAGGGCATGCCCTTGAGACGCGGCGGGAGGACGCGGTCTGCGGATCAGGTCGTCCCATCGGAAAGCTCCCGAAGCGGCAAGGTGCCCGCCCGTAAAGGATCATCCTTCACGGCTCAGCGCCTCGCGAACCACTCCTTGGCCTTGGTCAAACGGGCGGTTCGGCTGCTTCGAAAGCGTTCCGAAAAAAGCCATTGACGGGGCGGAAACGCCCCCATATATGGCCTCTCACCGGCGGGGCAGGGTTGTTGCCCACCTCGCTTGCGTCTCTTAACGATCGGTAACCCGGTTGCCCCGGTATAGGGGATAAAGAGGCGCGTCGGCTCTTTGACATTGTTGGTTTAGATGAAGGGACATGTGGGCGGCGGCTCCAGTCACCGGGGAGTTTAAGGCTCCGGAGGATTGGTTAAAGCTAAGTCGTTCCATTGAGTTCATGCGCGTTGGGTTTTCCTGGCGTGAG
>DASVUV010000038.1:0-1919 GCA_036386875.1 Allosphingosinicella sp. | reverse complement strand
GAGGTGGAGCGAATCCCAAAAAGCCGGTCTCAGTTCGGATTGGGGTCTGCAACTCGACCCCATGAAGTTGGAGTCGCTAGTAATCGCAGATCAGCAACGCTGCGGTGAATACGTTCCCGGGCCTTGTACACACCGCCCGTCACGTCACGAAAGTCGGTAACGCCCGAAGCCGGTGGCCCAACCCTTGTGGAGGGAGCCGTCGAAGGCGGGATCGGCGATTGGGACGAAGTCGTAACAAGGTAGCCGTACCGGAAGGTGCGGCTGGAACACCTCCTTTCTAGAGCCTCAAGTGTTAGTTGATTTATCGACACGCTGAGGAAAAAAGAAGAAGCTTTAAAGGTTTTGATTTCCAGGCTATTTTACTCTTGCTGTTAGTTCAAATAATAAATTTTAAGAATAAGAGTGTCTCGTAGCTCAGCTGGTTAGAGTACTACACTGATAATGTAGGGGTCGACAGTTCGAGTCTGTCCGAGACAACTATTTTGTTCTTAGAAAAGGAAATTTTAGAAGTTGAAAGATTAAGGATCAAAAAGTTCATAATTTTTAATTCACGATTTTTAATTTTTAATTAAAATGGGGGATTAGCTCAGCTGGCTAGAGCGCCTGCCTTGCACGCAGGAGGTCAACGGTTCGACTCCGTTATTCTCCACTGATTTACTGTAAATATAGTAAATAAAAGTTCATTGACATATTGAGATAAGAAATAATAAAAAGTAGAAAGCGTTTTTGTTAGCAATAGCAAAGACAAAAAAAACGGTCCTAATTGATTTTAGGATTGGTACAATAAGCAAAATAAGGGCGTATGGGGGATGCCTTGGCTCTCAGAGGCGATGAAAGGCGTGATAAGCTGCGATAAGTTACGGGGACGGGCACACACCGATTGATCCGTAAATACCTGAATGGGGCAACCCACTATGTTGAAGACATAGTACACCGATAGGTGGGCAAACCCGCTGAACTGAAACATCTAAGTAGGCGGAGGAGAAGAAAACAAAAGTGATTCCGTAAGTAGTGGCGAGCGAACGCGGATTAGCCCAAACCAGTGTTGTTACGGCAATGCTGGGGTTGTAGGACCACGACATTTTATGCACAAGGAACCGGAAGTTGCTGGAAAGTGACACCATAGAGGGTGATAGTCCCGTATGGGTAACGAGTGTAATAGATAGTGGTATCCTGAGTAGGGCGGGACACGAGAAATCCTGTCTGAATTTGGCGGGACCATCCGCTAAGGCTAAATACTCCTGAGAGACCGATAGTGAACCAGTACCGTGAGGGAAAGGTGAAAAGAACCGTGAATAACGGAGTGAAATAGATCCTGAAACCATACGCCTACAAGCGGTCGGAGCGGCTTCGTGCTGTGACGGCGTGCCTTTTGCATAATGAGCCTACGAGTTACCGTTGCTGGCAAGGATAAGTGGTTAAGCCATGGATCCGTAGCGAAAGCGAGTCTGAATAGGGCGCTTTAGTCAGTAGTGTTAGACGCGAAACCGTGTGATCTACCCATGGGCAGGATGAAGCTGTGGTAACACACAGTGGAGGTCCGAACCGGTTGACGTTGAAAAGTCTTCGGATGACCTGTGGGTAGGGGTGAAAGGCCAATCAAACTCGGAAATAGCTCGTACTCCCCGAAATGCATTTAGGTGCAGCGTTATGCGTAAAGTTATATAGAGGTAGAGCTACTGATTGGATGCGGGGGCTTCACCGCCTACCAATTCCTGACAAACTCCGAATGCTATATAATGTTTACTAACAGTGAGGGCTTGGGTGCTAAGGTCCAAGTCCGAGAGGGAAAGAACCCAGACCATCAGCTAAGGTCCCCAAATATATGCTAAGTTGAAAGAACGAGGTTTGTCTGCCCAGACAGCTAGGATGTTGGCTTGGAAGCAGCCATTCATTTAAAGAGTGCGTAACAGCTCACT
>DASVUV010000037.1:0-42076 GCA_036386875.1 Allosphingosinicella sp. | reverse complement strand
GGCCTTGTTCTTGTGCTGCGATCGCTGGTTCTGACAGGCGACGACGATACCGGTCGGCAGGTGGGTGATGCGCACCGCGGAGTCCGTGGTGTTGATGTGCTGCCCGCCCGCGCCGCTTGCGCGATAAGTGTCGATGCGCAGCTCGCTGTCGTTGACCTCGACCGCGATGTCGTCGTCGATCACCGGATAGACCCACACGCTCGAGAAGCTGGTGTGCCGCCGCGCCGCGCTGTCATAGGGGCTGATCCGCACCAGCCGGTGCACCCCGCTCTCGGTCTTGGCATAGCCATAGGCGTTCTCGCCCTTGAGCAGCAGCGTCGCCGACTTGATCCCGGCCTGCTCGCCGGCGTGGAAGTCGATCAGCTCGACCTTCATGCCGCGGCGTTCCGCCCAGCGCGAATACATGCGCTGGAGCATGCCCGCCCAGTCGTTCGACTCGGTGCCGCCGGCGCCGGAGTTGATCTCGATATAGGTGTCGTTGGCGTCGGCTTCGCCGGCGAGCAGGGCTTTCACCTTGTCCTGCTCGGCCCGCTCGGCAAGCGCGGCAAGAGCCGCAACCGCATCGTCAACCAATGCGTCGTCGCCTTCCGCTTCGGCCATTTCGCTGAGCTCAACCGTGTCGGCGAGTTCGCTTTCGATCGCCCGGGTGGCGCCGATCGCTTCCTCGAGGCGGCGGCGCTCGCGCATCACTTCCTGCGCCGCGCGGGGGTCGTTCCACAGCGACTGGTCTTCGACACGGGCGTTCAATTCGTCGAGCCGCCGCAGCGCCCGGTCCCAATCAAGGAAGCGGCGGAGCAGCGCGAGCGCCGAATTGATCTGGTCGACATAGGCTTGCGCTTCGGCGCGCATGAAACAATTCCTCAGATCAAACGAGAACAGGCGAAAACCCGGACCGACGCCCGCTTCCGCATCTTGCCTGCGGCCCTAACGGGTGCCGCCCTCAATTGGCAAGGAGGGGCTGGGCGGCGGCGAAACCGCGGGCGCAGGCGCGGCGGCGCGGCGCGGCGCTGCCTTGGGGCGCGGACGGGGCTTGGGTGGGGGCGCGGCGCTTGCCAGTTCCTGGCGCTGAACGGTGCGCCTGGGCTCGCTTTCCGGCTTGAACGCTTCCCAGATCACCCCGGCCTTGGGATCGTCGGTTGGCCAGGCGCCGAACACCTTGCGGCCGGACCGGCGGTCGATCCGCACCATGCGGATGCCCGCCGGGGCGCGGAACGGCACCGCCGGCATGTCCTTGAAGGCGACCTGCGCGAATTGCTTGAAGATCGGCGCGGCGAGCGTTCCGCCCTGAGCATAGCCGCCCATCGAGCGGGGCTGGTCGAAGCCCATGTAGACGCCGGCGACGATGTCGGCCGATCCGCCGATGAACCACACGTTGGTCGGGCCGGTGGTGGTGCCCGTCTTGCCGAACAGCGGGCGCTTGAGATCGCGAAGGGTGGTCGCGGTGCCGCGCTGGACCACGCCTTCGAGGATGTGGACCATCTGATAGGCCGTCATCGGGTCCATGACCTGCTTGGTGCGGAGCGGCGGGCGCGGCATCGGCTTTCCGTTCCAGTCGGGCGCGTTGCAGCCCTCGCAAGGGCGGCGGTCGGCGCGGTAGATGACCTTGCCGTTGCGGTCCTGGACATAGTCGATCAGCGACGGCTTCAGTTCGCGGCCCTGATTGGCCATTATCGCAAAGGCGTTGGTGATCTTGGTGACGGTGGTGTCGCCGGCGCCGAGCGCGATCGCCAGGTAGTTGGGATATTCGCCGACGCCGAGGATCTTGGCCAGGCGCGTGACCTTGTCCATTCCGGTTTGGTTGGCGGCACGCACCGTCATCAGGTTGCGCGATTGCTCGATGCCCCAGCGCATGGTCTGCGGCCCGGCATTGGCGCCGGAGAAGTTGCGGAAGCATTTCTGCCCCAGCCCCGCGCCCTGCCAGACGCAGAACGGACCGTCGACGATGATAGAGGCGGGCGTCATGCCGTTGTCGAGCGCAGCCGAATAGACAACCGGCTTGAAGGTGGAGCCCGGCTGGCGCTGGGCCTGGGTGGCGCGGTTGAAATCGTCGCCGCGCGCATCCCAGCCGCCGTGCATGGCCAGGATCCGGCCGGTGGAGACTTCCTCGACCACCATGCCGCCCTTGATCTCCGGGATCGAGCGAAGGGTGTAGCCGCCGCTTGCCTCTTTCTTGACGACCACGATCATGCCTCGGCGCAGGAAGTTGAAGGCGGGCGTGCCGGTGCCGCGCTTCGGCATTGCAGCAGCGGACGCGGGGAGCTCCGCCTCAGATCCATCGGGCAGCCCGATGGTGGCGCTGCCGCCGGCCTTGCGAAGCACCACCGCGGCGCGCCAATCGTCATAGCCGGGGCCGATCGGCGCGCGGTTGAGCTGAGCCTGCCAGTCGCCGTCCGCTTCGACGGACAGGCCCGGATCGCGCCAGCCGCGGCCTCGGTCGTAGCGGACCAGGCCGTCGCGAAGCGCGTTCTCGGCCGCCTTTTGCTTCACCGGGTCGATCGACGAGCGAATCCACAGACCGCCGGTGTAGACGCCGTTGGTGCCCTTTTCGGTCTCGCTGCCGTAGGTCGCCATGAGCTGCCGGCGCAGCTCTTCCATATAATAGCCGCCGATGTTGCGAACGGTGTTGGACGGGCCGCGCACCGTGCCGAGCGGCATCGCCTGGGCGGCGGCGCGCTCCTGTGCGCTGATCTTGCTGTTGCGCTCCATCTCGCTCAGCACCCAGTTGCGGCGATCGAGCGCGCGCTGCGTCTGGCGGTCGGGATCGTAATTGCTCGGCGCCTTGGGGAGGATGGCAAGATAGGCCGCCTCGTGGAGCTGCAGAGTCTCGACATCCTTGTCGAAATACGCGCGGGACGCGGCCTGCACGCCATAAGCATTCCGGCCGAGGAAGATCTGGTTGAGATAGAGCTCCAGGATCTGCTGCTTGGTCAGAACGCTTTCGATGCGGCGGGCAAGAAAGGCTTCCTTGACCTTGCGGGTGACCGAATATTCGTCGCCGAGGAGAAGGTTCTTGGCGACCTGCTGGGTGATGGTGGAGCCGCCGCGCGCCCGGGCGCCGGAGCCGGCCTTGCGGACATAATCGCCAACCGCGCCGATCACGCCGGGATAATCGATCCCGCCATGTTCAAAGAAGGTCTTGTCCTCCGCCGAGGTAAAGGCATCCACCAGCGTTTTCGGATATTCCTCGAAGGCGAGCTCGACCCGGCGTTCGCGGGCAAAGGTCTGCACCGGCTCGCCATTGATGTCGCGCACGGTGGCGGGCAGCGGCGGCTGATAGGTGAGCAAGGATTCGGCCGAGGGGAGACCGCGGGCGAACAGCGCCCAAGCAATGATGTAGAGGATGAACGGGAGCAGCGCGAGATACGCGAGGATGCGCACCCACCTCTTGCCCCAGGCGCGTTTGGCCGCGCCGCCGAAGCGGCCTCCGGCATCGCGGTACAGGGTCATGCGGGTGGGGGTGCTTGCTTCGGCGGTCATCCGTCCCGGCTGTAGCCGATCAAATCGGGCGGGTGAAGCGCCGAGCGCGCTTCCCTTGGCGGAAGGCGGTTGCCATAAACGGCGCATGCACGCGTACCACCAGCTCCTTCAGCTCATCCTCGACGAGGGCGTTCCCCAGGCCGACCGCACCGGCACCGGCACCTTGTCGGTGTTCGGCCACCAGATGCGATTCGATCTGTCGAAGGGCTTTCCGCTGGTCACCACCAAGAAGCTGCACCTGCGCTCGATCCTGATCGAGCTGCTGTGGTTCCTGCGCGGCGACACCAATATCGGCTGGCTGAAGGAAAACCGGGTCAGCATCTGGGACGAATGGGCGGACGAGAATGGCGATCTCGGCCCGGTTTACGGCAAGCAGTGGCGCGACTGGGAAGGGCCGAACGGCGAGCATATCGATCAGATTTCCGAGCTGATCGCCTTGATCCGCCGCGATCCGGCGTCGCGGAGGCAAATCGTTTCCGCCTGGAACCCGGCCGAGCTGCCGAAGATGGCTTTGGCGCCGTGCCACTGCCTGTTCCAGACGCAGGTGGCGAACGGGCGGCTCAATCTCCAGCTGTATCAGCGTTCGGCGGACGTGTTCCTGGGAGTGCCGTTCAATATCGCGAGCTATGCCTTGCTCACCCACATGCTGGCGCAGCAATGCGGGCTGGAGCCGGGGGTGTTCGTTTGGACGGGGGGCGATTGCCACCTGTATTCCAACCACCTCGACCAGGCGCGGCTGCAGCTCAGCCGGGAGGTCCAGCCCCTTCCCCGGCTGAACATCCTCAGGAAGCCCGACGCGATCGACGGCTACCGGTATGAGGATTTCGAGATCGAGGGCTACAACCCCCACCCCCACATCTCCGCGCCGGTGGCGGTGTGAGCGGAGCCGAGATCGTCCTGGTGGTGGCCAGGGCGCGCAACGGGGTGATCGGCAAGGACGGCAAGCTGCCGTGGTACATTCCGGCGGACTTGAAGCACTTCAAGCGGGTGACGAGCGGCGCGCCGATGATCATGGGGCGAAGAACGTTCGACAGCCTGCCCGGTTTGCTGCCGGGGCGGCGGCACATCGTGCTGACGCGCGATGCGGCGTGGCGGGCGGACGGCGCTGAGGTGGCGCACTCGCCGGAGGCCGCGCTGGCGCTTGCCGGGGAGGAGCGCGTGTCGATCATCGGCGGGGCGGAAATATTCGCTTTGCTTGAGCCGCTGGCGACTGCCGTCGAGCTTACCGAGGTGGGGTATGACGCGGAAGGCGACACTGTGATGCCCCCGTTCGACCCTGCGGCTTGGCGGGAGGTCTCCCGCGAGGAGCACCTTGCCGGGGAGGACCGCCCGCCCTTCGCGTTCGTTCGGCTGGTTCGTGCCGGAGGGTAGCGCGCCGGTTGTCGGTGGCTCCCCCCTCTCCTATACGGCGGCGATGCAGCGGCTGGACGGCGGCTCGGCGGTTCCGGAGGCGCTTCGGGGTGGGATCGTCGCGCTTGGCAATTTCGATGGGTTTCACAGGGGGCACCAGGCGGTGGTTGGCCGCGCGGTTGCGCGTGCCCGGGCCGAGGGTCGCCCGGCGCTTGTTGCGACCTTCGATCCGCATCCCGTGCGCCACTTTCGGCCCGAGGCGGCGCCGTTTCGGCTGACCAGCCTCGACCAGCGCCAGCGCTTGTTCGCCGAGGCCGGCGCCGATGCGATGATCGTGTTCGGCTTCGACGGCGGGCTCGCCGGCACCAGCGCGGAGGACTTCGTTTCGGAGCGGCTGGTGCGGCTGATCGGGGCGGCGGGCGTGGTGACGGGCGAGGACTTCACCTTCGGCAGCAAGCGCGGCGGCAATATCGAGGTGCTGAAGCGGCTCGGCGGTGAGCACGGTTTTTCCGTCGACGCAGTAGGCCCGGTGGAAGCGGATGGCGAAGCGATCTCCTCCAGCCGCATCCGCGAGGCGCTGATCGCCGGCGACTGCGATACCGCGGCGCGGCTCCTCACCCGGCCGTTCGCGATCGAGGGCGTGGTGGAGCATGGCGACAAGCGCGGGCGTACTCTGGGCTATCCCACTGCCAATTTGAGCCTGGGCAGCTACTTGCGGCCGCGTTTCGGCATCTATGCGGTGCGTGGGCGCTTGCCTGGCGGCCAGGTGGTCGGCGGCGCGGCGAGCCTGGGCATCCGGCCGACGTTCGATCCGCCCAAGGAACTCCTCGAGCCGTTTTTCTTCAACTTCTCAGGCGATCTTTACGGCCACACCATTGAAGTGGAGCTGGTCTCCTTTCTCCGCCCGGAAGAAAAGTTCGACAGCCTCGACGCGCTTACGGTGCAAATGGAGGCGGATTGCGCAGAGGCGCGGCGGAGGTTGGGTTGAGAATTTGGAAGCCGCTCGGCCTCGGCATCGCCGCGGTCGTGATTGCCCTGTCGCTGGTCAATGCGTCCTGGATCGCACCCGATCCGGCCGGCCAGTTGGTGCTCGTCGCGCGCCGCGGGCTTGCCCAGCAATTCCCGCGCGAGGCGGAAGCGCAAGGGGCCTGCACCGCCGCCCGCATCGCGCCGGTGGAGGAAGAGAATCGCTACATCGAGAACAGCCTGGCGTCTTATTACAAGGCGATGCGCTACGGCGCCGGCGCGATTGAAGTCGATGTCCAGCGCACCCGCGACAACCAGGTCGTGCTGTTCCGCGACGACACTCTGGAATGCCGCACCAACGGCAAGGGACGCGTTCGCGACCATGATCTCGCGGCCTTGAAGACGCTCGACATCGGCTTTGGCTATACGGCGGACGGCGGCAAGACCTTCCCGCTACGCGGCCGCGGCGTCGGCGGCATGCCGACCGTTGAAGAGGCGCTGCGCGAAGTCCGCACGGTGCGGCTGATCTTCAACTTCAAATCCGCCGACCCTGCCGACGCCGACGCTTTGGTCGCGGCGTTCGGCCGGGCGGGCGTCGAGATCGACAAGAAGTACAGCTTCTTCGGCGCCCCTGCGGTGACCGCCCGCATCAAGGCGCTCGTGCCGGGCGCCTGGACCTACGGCAAGGCCGAGCTCGAGGGCTGCCTTGGCGATTATATAAAGACGGGCTGGACCTCGTTCGTCCCGGAAAGCTGCCGCAACACCACGGTTGCCGTGCCGGTGGACCGGCAGTGGGCGGTGTGGGGCTGGCCGAACCGCTTTCTTGCCCGAATGGCGGCCGCAAACACCAAGGTGATGGTGCTCGGCCCGCATCGCGACGGCGAGATCACCGGCCTGGAGGCGGTGGACCAGATCGACGACGTGCCGCGGGACTTCCGCGGCTACCTTTGGATCGAGGATTTCTACAACGTGGGCCGCGCCGTTCAGCGCTAGGCCGGCCAGTCATCAGGCGGCACGCGCACTTTCCTGAACCGGTGCCGGCACCACGCCATTCTCCCGCTCCCATTCCTTCCAGCGTTGCCAGAACGAGCCCCCCCGGGCTGCGCCGGCGGCCGGCACCGAGGCCAGCGCGCCCGTCGCGGCGGAGCGCCCTTCGTGTGGAGTGCGATTGCTGTTCGTCACCGTCCCTGTCCCCTTTGTGCCCACTCAGGCGAATGGAATGGAAAGCAAGCCCGTTGCCACCTGCGTTGCAAGCAGGATCGTCGAAACGGCGAAAATGCCCGAAAGCCCGGCAGTGACCCTGACAACCTGCATCTTACATTCTCCTCACCGAAGCGAAGCGTCTTCATCCCTGGGAAAGCATATGCGCCCCCCGCGAAGCCGCCGCCACGGCAAGGCGCGGCAAATGTCCGCCGTGCCGGCTGGCGCGCCGGACCGGTGCTGCTGGCGGTTGACGCAAAGTACGGATATGTGCGGAAAGGTCCGCCACGCGGATGCCGCGGTTGGGGGAACAGATGCAGGGCGATCTCGATGTTCGGCAAAGCGAAGCCGTTGCACTGAAGATCCGGGAGGAGCTCGCCCGCCGCCGCTTGTCGCGCCAGTGGCTTTCCGACGCCGCGAGGATCAGCATTTCCACTTTGGAAAAGGCGCTGTCCAGCCGCCGTCCCTTCACGCTCGGCACGGTGATCCGGCTCGAGGAAGCGCTCAAGATCGAGCTTCGCCCGGTCGCGGCCGACGCCGCGCCGCCGGCTCCGCCCCAGGGACACGGTGTCGCGCCGCAATCGATGGGCTCCTATTCGCGCGCCGCGGTGCGCTGGCTGGAGGCCGATTACCTGACCCTGCGTCCCTCGTTCGACGAGCCCGGTGCGATCTATGCCTACCGAACCATGATCGAATGGGACGAGGAGCATTGCCACCTGCGCTTCGTGGAAGCGGCGCGGCTCGACGCCGCCTTTACCCAGACCGGCTTCGTGTCCCTCCCCCACCTGTCCGGGCACATCTACCTGGTGACCCAGTTCGACGGGCAGTACCGGATGGTGATCCTTGGGCGCCCTTCGGCGGCGGCCGGCGGCGCCTTGTGCGGAATCCTGAGCAGCCTGGTTTCGGGCGCGGGCTCCCAGCTCATCCCCGCGGCGACTCCGATCACCCTGATCCCCACCGCCGGTTCGGAGGAGCCGCAGCTCGGCCTCATCAGGCCGGACACGCCGTGCTACGACGAGTATCGGCGCCGGGTGGACCTGACGCGCGAGCGCGGCTTCGCCCGGTTCCCGGCATGACGGGCGCGAGGCGGGGTTGAGCAGAGAGGGCGTTCTTTCGGTTTCGGGCTTGTCCAAGAAGTTCGCGGCGGACCTGCGCCGGTCGCTTGGCTACGGGCTGCGCGATATCGCCCGGGAGCTTGGCGGGCAGCGGGGCACACCGGGCCTGCGCGCCGGCGAATTCTGGGCGCTTGAGGATATCTCGTTCCAGATCGCGCCGGGCGAAGCGCTTGCCATCGTCGGCCATAACGGCGCGGGCAAGAGCACCTTGCTCAAGATCCTCTACGGCCTGCTCAAGCCCGATGCGGGCGAGGTGCGGCTGCGCGGCCAGGCGCAGGCGATCATCGAGCTCGGCACCGGGTTCAACGGCTTGCTCAGCGGGCGCGAGAATGTGGAGGTCGGCGCGGCGCTGCACGGGCTTGCCGCCGGCGAGGCGAAGCGGCTGCTGGACGAAGTGGTCGATTTTGCCGAACTCGAGAAGTTCATCGACGCGCCGGTGCAAAGCTACAGTTCGGGCATGAAGGCGCGGCTTGCCTACGCGCTGTCCGCACACCTCAAGCCCGATCTGCTGCTGGTCGATGAGGTGCTTGCGGTCGGCGACATCGCCTTTCAGCGCAAGTGCATGAACCACATGCGCCGCTACCTTGAAGGCGGCGGCGCCTTGCTGTTCGTGTCCCACAACACCTATCAGATCCAGACCCTGTGCTCGCGCGGGCTGCTGCTGGAGCGCGGCAGGATCGTCTTCGAGGGCAGCGCTGTCGATACGCTCGGCCATTCTTTCGAGCGCCGTGCGCTGGCCGAGCCGCGCGGTGTGCGGTCGCTGACCAGCGCCGGATCGATCGCCGTCACTGGCATCGAGGCAGCGCCGGCGGAGGGCGACGAGATCCGATCGGGCGGCGCGATGCGGGTAACCGTGCGCTACCGCGCGGCCGAACCGCTCGACGTGATCTGGGGCTTCAGCATCTGGAGCAACGACCAATGGGTCTGCATTGCCGGCGACACCGACGTCCGGCCGCGCCGGATTGTGCCGGGCGAGGGGGTGTTCACCTGCACCGTGCCGAAGCTGCCGCTGGTTGGTGGCCGTTATGTGATGCGGGCCGGTATCCTCGACGCGGCGAGCGGACAGGCGCTCGCCACGCTTGGCATCTACGACTCGCCCGAGCCGCTGCTGGTCCGCGAACCACCCTCGGCGCAGGGCAATTTCAAGGCGGCGCTGAACCAGTTGGTGAACATCGACATCGACTGGGACTGATCGGCCCAGCGCGGAGCCTCAGAACGGCCGCAGCTTCCAAAGATCGCGGGCGGTGTGGAGGAGGCGGCGGGGGAACAAAAGGAAGTGGATGAACAGGGCCGCGAGGTCGAGCTGCCAGCGCAAGCTGCTGGCAAGGAGCAGCGACAGCGGCAGGAACAGGTCGTAATATTCGTGAAGGATGATGAGGTAGCGCGGCCTCGGCTCGACGATCACCGCCTGCATCACGAAGACGTGAAGCTTTTTCCTGACCAGCAGCACGTAGAGGAACAGGAACAGGAGCGGCAGCCAGCTCGGCATCTGCGACAGCACCACGGAGAACGCGCACAGCTCAACCGGGAAGATCACCCACCGGGCGAGCGCCACCGCGCGGTCGCGGCCGCTGCGCTGCACGAAGGTGCTGACCGACGCCACACGGTCGGCGTCCGCATCCAGCAACTGGTGCCACAGTATGCCGCGCAAGCCGTAGGCGAACGCCCACAGGCTGGTCGCGGCAAGCCAGATCGGGTTGGGGGCAACGCCGCCGAAGCGCAGCACGATGGCGACCGCGACAAGCGTCGGGAACAGGTGCGCTCCGCAGGCATCGGCGAGCACGCCAGCGACGCCGCGCGCCTTGAGGCGAAAGGGCGGCAGTGAATATAGCGTAAAGGCGGTCCAGGCGGCGAGGTAGGGGTAGAGGCGCAGGGGATCCTCGCGCCAGTTCCACGCCACTGCGAGACCGACCGCGATCGGCACGGCGAGCAGCAGGGCGACAAAGGCCGGCGAGCGCCCGACCACGCGGTTGTGCTTGCCCGCGGCGAGGTCCTCGTGGCGGTCGGCGACGTCGTTGAGAACGCTGACGTAGACCGCGCCGGCCCCCACCGCGAGGAGCAGCAGCAGCGCCGATTTCCACAGGCTGTGGAGCGGCAGGTCCGCGACCAGGGCGGTGGCGTAGAACATCGCGAAAATCGGGACGAGCTTATATTCCCACCACTCGCCCGCCCGCGCGACCCGCGCCAGGCCGGCCCAGACGCCGTTGCCGGCCAGGCCGCGGAAGTTGCGCAATGTCCCCATCTGGTGCCCCCATAGGTGAGCGGTCCCCGCAGGCGCAATCCCGCGCCGTCCGTTGTCCCGGCAGAGCGGAACCGCTTGCCGATGCTGCGAATTGTGAAGGCAGCGGCACAGATCGCGAAAACAGCAGGGGATTGCGCCTATGTACCGGAACGATGGCGACGCCAGTTACTGGCAGAGCGAATTCATGACGTGGGCGCCCCGCATTGTCGGTGCCATCGCCATCCTGATCATTGCCTGGCTGCTCGCCCGAGCCGCCAAATGGGCGATCGCCAAGGCTGTCGACAAGGTGCCGGCGCTGCGCAAACATTATGAAACGGAGCCGGGGAAGACGCTGGGCAGCCTGATCGGCGACATCGCCTTCTGGCTGATCCTCCTCATCGGCATCATGCTTGCGCTACAGCCGCTGAACTTGGGCCAGGTGCTCGATCCGGTGCGCCAGCTCACCACCAACGCCCTGTCCTTCATCCCCAACGTGGTTGGCGCCGGCCTGATCTTCTTCATCGGCCTGATCGTCGCGCGGATCGTTCGGCGGCTGGTGGAAGGCGCTTTGCTTGCCGCCAACGCCGACGGCTGGCTGCGCAAGACCGGCATTTCGGAAGGCGTCAACACGGTGCCGGCGGGCGTCGCGGGCGCGCCGCCTTCGGTGAGCGGCGGCGGCAAGACCTCGATCAGCCGCTCGATCGGCATGGTCGTGTTCTTCCTGATCATGATTCCGGTCACCATCTCGGCCCTGGATGCGCTGCATATCGAGGCGATTTCGCGCCCCGCGACGCAGATGCTGCAGACCATTCTCGACACCATTCCCAACGTGCTCGGCGCGCTGATCCTGCTCGCCATCGGCTTCTTCGTCGGCAAGCTTGCCAAGCAGGCGATCGAGCAGCTGCTGCCCTCGATGGGCTTCGACCGCTCGGTGGGCGCGATGGGCATCACTTCGCCGGTGGCGAGCCCGTCGCGCACCGTCGGCACCGTGGTGATGATCGCCATCCTCTTGTTCTTCGCGGTGAAGGCCGCCGAGCTGCTCCAGTCGCCGATCATCGCGGCGATGCTGGCGCAGATTTTGGAGCTCGGCAGCCGGGTGCTGTTCGGCGCGGTGATCATCCTGGCCGGGGTCGCCATCGCGCGGCTCGTCACCAGCCTGGCCGGCGGCGGCGATTCGGCCGGCGGCTGGCTGCCGACCATCCTGAAATGGGCGATCATTGCGCTTTCGGTGGCGATCGGCCTGAGGTTCATGGGGCTTGCCAACGAGATCGTGATCATCGCCTTTGCCTCGATCATCGGATCGGCGGCGGTGGCCTGCGCCCTCGCCTTTGGGCTCGGCGGACGCCCCACCGCGCACAAGCTGCTGGAACGCTGGACGGACGCAAACCGGATGCCCGCCCCTCCGGCACCGCCCGCTCCTCCGGCTCCTCCGGCTGCTCCGGCTCCGCCCGTAACGCCGCCGGTCGGCAGCGCCCCGGGTGACCTGCCGCCGCTGGTGTGACGCCGTTTACCCGCTTCGCCGCGATCGACTGGTCCGGCGCCAAGGGGAAGAAGCACAAGGGGATCGCCGTCGCACTGGCCGAAGCCGGTGCGGCGGCGCCAAGCCTTGTCCGGCCGGAGCATATCTGGTCGCGGGGGCAAGTGCTGGACTGGTTAGTCGCGGCGGCGGACGAGGCCCCTACCCTGTTCGGCTTCGATTTCAGCTTCGCGCCGCCGATCGCCGAACGGGGGGAATATCTGCCGGGAGAGCCGGGCGTGCCGCGCACAGCGCGGGCGTTCTGGGCCTATGTGGATAGCCGGTGCGAGGATGAGGATCTTGGCGCGGCGAGCTTCCTCGAGCAAACCCACCGGCGGCACTTCTATTTCGGCATCGCCGACGGGGTGAAGGCGGATTTCGTGCGCTTTCGCCAGTGCGACGCAAGCCTGAACGCGCAGGGCGGGCGCAAGACGGCGAGCGCCTACGATGCAATCGGCGCCGCGCAGGTAGCGAAGGCGAGCTTTTCGGGCATGCGGCTGCTTCATCGGCTGGGCGGCAGGCTAGCGGTGTGGCCAATGGACCCGCTGCCCGGCGACGGGGGAAGTGCAGTCGTGGAAATCTACACCCGCATCTATCTTCGCCGGGCGGGGCTTTCGGGGACCAAGATACGCTCATCGGCGGCGCTCGACGGGGCGCTCGAGGCGCTGGGCAGCGCGCCCGCCCGGCTCCCTTTCGAGCCGGACGACCACCAGAGCGACGCGCTGGTCACCGCCGCGGGAATGCGCGCGCTTGCCGCCGATCCGCGGGCTTTCGCGCCCGAAGGCCTGACGCCCGAGCTGGCCCGCACCGAAGGGTGGACCTTTGGCGTGCTGTGACGACGCGGCGGAGGGCTGGACCTTGCGCCGCACTTGCGGCATTCGGGCGAAACGCCGGGTTAGCTCAGTTGGTAGAGCAACTGATTTGTAATCAGTAGGCCAACGGTTCGAGTCCGTTACCCGGCACCACCTCCCCCAAGCCACCCCCCGCCCACCCCCGACGCGGCCTTCGCGGGCCTGACATCGCCGCGCCGGAACCGCTGGCCTTTGCCGCTCGTACTCCTCCTCGACTGACCGGGAAGGATCACAGACATTGGCCCACAGCACGGCACGCCCCGCCCGAGCGCCGCTTTCGATAGGCGATCACCCCTTTTATTCCGCGCTCCTGCCGGTGCCGATCGTCTGCTTCGTCGGCGCGCTCCTCACCGACGCCGCTTATGCCAGTGCCCCCGACATGATGTGGCTGAATTTTTCGAGCTGGCTGCTGCTTGCCGGGCTGGTGGCCGGCGGGGTTGCGGGCGTGTTGCTGATCGCCGAGCTGTTTCGCGCCGGATCGGGGCGGCGGGGCGCACTGACCATCCATTTCGTGCTGCTGCTGGCGGCGTGGGTGGTTGAGGTGTTCAACTCCTTCATTCATGCGCGCGACGGCTGGACGGCGGTGGTGCCGACCGGGATCACCCTGTCCGCGATCGCCGCCGTGCTCGCCCTTCTCGCCGGATGGTTCTGGCAATCCGCACGCCGCGTCCTGGCTGGAGATCCGCGATGACCCGCAAGCTTGCCTTCGCCCTGGCCCTGCTCCCGCTCGCCGCCTGCGGCAGCAAGCAGGAGATCGACCCCAACAGCCAATACGGTCCGAACCCGGTGCTGCCGGAGCCCGACGAGCAGCTGATCGCCGACGTCGGCGTTTATCCGGTGACCGGCTGGGCGGCGGGCGAGACGCCGACCGTGCCGGCGGGCTTCAAGATCGAGGCGATCGCCACCGGCCTGTCCAATCCGCGCAACGTGCTGGCGCTTCCCAATGGCGACGTGCTGATCGTTGAGTCCAAGAACGAGCGGAGCGAGCCGGTGCAGCGGCCCAAGGACCCGATCCGCGGGTTGATCATGGCGCGCGCCCATGGGCAGAGCCAAAGCGGCCAGGCGCCGGGGCCGAGCAACCGGATAACCCTCCTGCGCGATACCAACGGCGATGGCCGGCCCGACGGACGATCGGTGCTGGTCGATCGTCTCAACGCGCCCTTCGGCATCGCCGTGATCAACAACGACCTGTACGTCGCCAATACCGACGCGGTGGTGCGTTACCCGTTCACGCCCGGGCAGACGCGGATCACCACGCCGCCGGTTACGGTGGTCGGCCTGCCCGCCGGGCCGATCAACCACCATTGGACCAAGAGCCTGGTCGCGAGCCCGGACGGAACGCGGATCTACGCAAGCGTGGGATCGAACAGCAATGCGCTGGAACGCGGCGTCGAAGCCGAGAAGGACCGGGCGGCGATCCTGGAGATCGACCCCGCGACCGGCCTCTACAAGGTGTTCGCAAGCGGGCTCAGGAACCCTAACGGCCTGACCTTCTACCCGGGCAACAACACCTTGTGGACGGTGGTCAACGAGCGCGACGAACTCGGCCCCAATCTGGTGCCCGATTACATGACCTCGGTGCGTCCCGGCGGCTTCTACGGCTGGCCGTACAGCTATTACGGGCAGCATGTTGACCCGCGGGTGCGGCCGCAGCGGCCCGATCTGGTGGCGCGCGCGATCAGCCCGGATTACGCGCTGAGCTCCCACGTCGCGGCGCTTGGGCTTGCCTTCTACGAGGGCGCAAGCTTCCCCGCATCGTTCCGCGGCGGCGCCTTCATTGGCGAGCATGGCAGCTGGAACCGCACGGAGCCGCACGGCTACAAGGTGGCGTTCGTCAGCTTTCAAAACGGCAAGCCGGTCGGCATTCCGCAGGATTTCGTCACCGGTTTTCTGAAGGACGGGAAGGCGCGCGGGCGGCCCGTGGGGGTGTCGGTGGATCGGACCGGTGCGCTGATCGTGGCCGACGACGTCGGCAACACCGTGTGGCGGGTGAGCTATGCGGCCGCTTCGCCCGGCCCGCTTGCCCCGGCCGGTGCCGCGCCCGCGGGAGCGCGCTAGACCCGCTTGCGCTTTCCGCGTTGAGGCGCGCCCGCCTTGCCTCGGCACGGCCCAGCCGTTACGCCCCGGGGGGAATAGCGGGAGAGGCGAATGCGCATCGCGTGCCTGGGCGGCGGACCCGCCGGGCTGTATTTCGCGATTTCAATGAAGCTGCGCGACCCCGCGCACGAAATCGACCTGTATGAGCGCAACCGCGCCGACGATACGTTCGGCTGGGGTGTGGTGTTCTCCGACCAGACGGTTGAACATTTGTTGGCGAACGATCCGGTGTCCGGCGCGGCGATCCAGGCGGAGTTCGCCCATTGGGACGATATCGACGTCCACATTCACGGCGAAACGATCCGCTCGTCCGGCCACGGCTTCATCGGCATCGGCCGCAAGCGGTTGCTGGCGCTGTTGCAGGCACGGGCGCTGGAGCTCGGCGTTCGGCTGCACTTCGAGACGGAGGCGAGCGCGCGGATCGAGGATTGGGCGGAATACGATCTGGTGATCGCCGCCGACGGGGCGAACAGCCGGATCCGCACCGCCAATCAGGAGCATTTTGGAGTCGACATCCAGCTTCGGCCCAACCGCTTCTTCTGGTTCGGGACGGGGAAGGTGTTCGACGCCTTCACCTTCGCGTTCCAGGAAACGGAGGCGGGGTGGGTGTGGGCGCACGCTTACCGGTTTGACGAAGGACACTCGACCTTTATCGTCGAGATGGCGCCGGAAACCTGGGCGGGGCTCGGGCTCGACGGCATGGAGCAGGACGAGGCGATTGCCTTGTGCGAGGGCATCTTCGCCAAGTATCTCGACGGCAAGGCACTTCAATCCAATGCGCGGCATTTGCCGGGGCCGCAGGCGTGGCTGCAGTTCCGGCGAATCCTGTGCGAGCGCTGGTCGTACCAGAACCTGATCCTGCTCGGCGATGCGGCGCATACCGCGCATTTCTCGATCGGATCGGGGACCAAGCTTGCGCTGGAGGATGCGATCAAGCTTGCCGAGGTGCTGAGCCGGCCTGGCCTGTCGCGGGAGGCGGCGCTGGAGGAATACCAGGCGGAGCGCAGCGTCGAGGTGCTCAAGCTTCAGAACAGCGCGCGCAATTCCACCGAATGGTTCGAAACGCTGGAGCGCTACCTCCACTTCGAGCCGATCCAGTTCGCTTACTCGCTGCTGACGCGGTCGCAGCGGGTGAGCCACGAAAATCTGCGGCTGCGCGACAAGAAGTGGCTGGAGGGGGTGGAGCGCTGGTTCCAGTCTCAGGCGCGCGGGGCCCCGGTCAACGATCCCGCGCCGCCGATGTTCGCGCCCTACCGGCTGCGCGAGATGCGGCTGGCGAACCGCGTCGTGGTCTCGCCGATGGCGACCTACTCGGCGGAGGACGGCGTGCCGAACGACTTCCACCTCGTTCATTACGGCACGCGGGCGCAGGGCGGCGCGGGGCTGGTCTATACCGAGATGACCTGCGTGTCGGCCGAGGGGCGGATTACGCCGGGCTGCCCGGGGCTCTACACGGGTGCGCAGGCGGCGGCGTGGGCGCGGATCGTCGATTTCGTGCACGCGAACAGCCGCGCCAGAATGTGCCTGCAGCTCGGCCATTCCGGGCCGAAGGGCAGCACCAGGGTCGGCTGGGAGGGCTATGACGTGCCGCTCGACGGCGGCAACTGGCCGGTGATGGCGGCCTCCGACGTGCCGTGGAGCGTGGCCAACCAGGTGCCCCGGCCGATGACCCGCGCCGATATGGACGCGGTGCGCGCGCAGTTCGTGGCGTCGGTGCGGCGCGGAGCGGAGGCGGGGTTCGACATGGTCGAACTCCACGCCGCGCACGGTTATCTGCTGTCGAGCTTCATCACCCCGCTGACCAACCGGCGGGGCGACGATTATGGCGGCAGCCTGGAGAACCGGCTGCGCTTTCCGCTGGAGGTGTTCCGGGCAATGCGCGCTGCCTGGCCGGCGGAGAAGCCGATGGCGGTGCGGATTTCGGCCAACGACTGGATGGGGGATGCCGGCGTGACGCCCGACGAAGCGGTGGCGATCGGCCGGGCCTTTGCCGAGGCGGGCGCGGATTTGATCGACGTTTCGGCGGGGCAGACCTGGGCGGACAGCCGCCCGGTTTACGGCCGCATGTTCCAGACTCCGTTCGCCGACAAGGTGCGCAACGAAGCGCGCGTCGCGACCATGGCGGTGGGCAATATCTACGAGCCGGACCATGTGAATTCGATCCTGGCCGCGGGGCGGGCGGATCTGGTGGCGCTGGCGCGGCCGCATCTGGTGGACCCGATGTGGACGATCCGGGCCGCGGCGGGCTTCGATTACCGCGAGCAGTGGGTGCCGCCGCCGTATCTCGGCGGGGTGGCGCAGCTGGCGCGCAACATGAAGCGGGAGCAGGAAATGGCGCTCAAGGCATGAGGGGCAGAAGGCCCTCACCCTCCCACGCGCTGGCGCGCGCGGGCCCCTCCCTCTCCCGTAAAGGGAGAGGGGTTAGAAGCAGCACCGACCGGAAACCCCTCTCCCATTTCGGGAGAGGGAGGGGCCCAGCCGAAGGCTGGGAGGGTGAGGGCCTGTGACCCGCCTTTCGGGACATCACGCCCTGATCACCGGCGGCGGCACGGGGATTGGCGCTGCAATTGCACGTGCACTGGCGGCGGAGGGGGCGAAGCTGACGCTGGTCGGGCGGCGGCTCGAGAAGCTTGAGGAGACTGCAGACCAAATCCGTTCGTTTCGAGCGAAGTCGAGAAACCCCGCCACGGCCTCTGAAGGGCGTCTCTCGACTTCGCTCGAGACGAACGGATGTTTCTGTTGCACGGCGGATGTAACGTTCCGTGTTGAGGTGGATACCGCCTTTGCTCAAGCCCGCGAGGCGAACGGGCCGATTACCATCCTCGTCAACAACGCCGGTGCCGCCGAGGCCGCGCCGTTCGCCAAGGTCAGCGAAGAGCTTTGGCGCAGGATCATGGCGGTCAACCTCGATGCGCTGCTCCATTGCACGCAGGCGGCCCTGCCCGATCTGCTGGCGGCGGAAAGCGGGCGGATCGTGACGGTCGCGTCCACCGCGGGGCTCAAGCCCTACCTCTACACCGCGCCTTATGTGGCGGCGAAGCATGGGGCGGTGGGGCTTACCCGGGCGCTGGCGCTTG
The DNA here is from genome assembly GCA_036386875.1 of Allosphingosinicella sp. GTDB lineage: Bacteria > Pseudomonadota > Alphaproteobacteria > Sphingomonadales > Sphingomonadaceae > Allosphingosinicella. Next base: position 24,206 of record DASVUV010000037.1, on the reverse strand, counting down.
AGCTTGCCAAGACGGGGGTGACCGCCAATGCGGTCTGCCCGGGCTTCACCGATACCGACATTGCGTCCGAGGCCATCGCCAAGATCCAGGCCACGACCGGCCGCTCGGAGGAGGAAGCGCGCGGTGCGCTCGCCCGGCTCAGCCCGCAGAACCGGCTGGTGACTCCGGAGGAAGTGGCCAATGCGGTAGTCTGGTTGTGCCTGCCGGAAAGCCGCGGGATAACGGGCCAGGCAATCGCCGTGGCCGGCGGAGAGGTGATGTGACGTTCGATCCGAAGACCTATGCGCCCGAGCATTTCCTGTGGTCGTTCGAGAGCGGCGTCGCCACGGTGACGCTGAACCGCCCGGAGCGGAAGAACCCCCTCACCTTTCAAAGCTATGCCGAGCTTCGCGACCTGTTCCGGGCGCTGGTCTATGCGCGGGCGGTGAAGGCGGTGGTGATCGCCGGCGCGGGCGGCAATTTCAGCTCGGGCGGCGACGTGCACGAGATCATCGGGCCGCTGACGAAGATGGCGATGCCGGAGCTGCTCGATTTCACGCGCATGACCGGCGACCTGGTCAAGGCGATGCGCGGCTGCCCGCAACCGATCGTCGCGGCGGTGGACGGCATCTGCGCGGGCGCGGGGGCGATCGTGGCGATGGCGTCGGACCTGCGGCTCGCGACGCCGCGGGCGCGCACCGCCTTTTTATTCAGCCGAGTGGGGCTTGCGGGGTGCGACATGGGCGCCTGCGCGATCCTGCCGCGGATCATCGGCCAGGGCCGCGCGGCGGAACTGCTGTATACGGGGCGGTTCATGACTGCGGAGGAAGGCGAGCGCTGGGGCTTTCACAACCGGCTGGTGGAGCCGGGCGGGCTGCTCGAAGCGGCGCATGCGCTGGCGCGGGAACTGGCGGCGGGGCCTAGCTTTGCCCACGGGATTACCAAGACGCAGCTCAACCAGGAATGGAATGTGAGCCTGGAGACCGCGATCGAAATGGAGGCGCAGGCGCAGGCACTGTGCATGGCCACAAACGATTTCCGGCGCGCGTTCGAAGCGTTCGCGGCGAAGAAGGTGCCGGAGTTTCGGGGTGATTAGGGGAAAAACTAGCCCCTCTCCCCTTGCGGGAGAGGGAGGGGCCCGCCCGCGAAGCGGGTGGGAGGGTGAGGGGTTGCAGGTCACCAAAGACCAGTTGCTGCTTCGCGCGAAATGGATGCGCGCCAACCCCACGGAGGCAGAAAAACGCCTTTGGTCCATGCTGCGGGATCAACGGTTGGCAGCTCACAAGTTCAAGCGACAGCAAATCATTTTCCCCTACATCGTCGATTTCGTGTGCCTGGAACGTCGCCTGATCATTGAAGCCGATGGCTCCCAGCATGCCGACAACAAGGATGATGCCCGGCGGGACGGGTTTCTACGGCGGGAGCGGTTCCAAATTTTGCGCTTTTGGAACAATGATATCCTCGCCCGCCCCGCTTCGGTGGGTGATGCGATCTTTGCTGCACTGTCATCCCCTCACCCTCCCACGCGGCTGGCGCCGCGCGGGCCCCTCCCTCTCCCGCAAGGGGAGAGGGGCTGATGGCTGACGTGACCTTCCTCGACTGGCCGTTCTTCGAGGATCGACATTGGGTGCTTGCCTCCGACCTCGACGCTTGGTGCGCGGCCAACCTTTCCGACGAGGAGCCCGAAGATGTGGACGAAGCGTGCCGCGCGCTGGTGCGGCTTCTGGGCGCCGGCGGGTGGCTCCAGCATTGCATCCCCGACGCGGAGGGGCGCCTCGACGTTCGCTCGCTGGCGGTGATCCGGGAGACGCTGGCGCGGCATTCGGGGTTGGCGGATTTCGCCTTTGCGATGCAGGGCTTGGGTTCTGGGACGATCAGCCTGTTCGGCACGGAGGCGCAGAAAGCCGCCTATCTGCCGGCGGTGGCGCGGGGGGAGAAGATCGCAGCCTTCGCGCTGACCGAGCCGATGTCGGGCTCCGACGTGGCCTCGATGGAGGCGCGGGCCGTGGAAGCGGACGGCGGCTGGGTGGTGGACGGCGCCAAGACCTACATCTCGAACGGCGGGATTGCCGATTACTACATCCTGTTCGCGCGCACGGGCGAGGCGCCGGGGGCGAAGGGGATTTCCTGCTTCATCGTCGATGCCGACACGCCGGGGCTGGACGACAGCGAGCGGATCGAGGTGATCGCGCCGCATCCCCTTGCGACCTTGCGGTTCGAGAATATGCGGCTTTCCGCCGATGCTCTGCTCGGCGAGCGGGGGCGCGGCTTCGCGCAGGCGATGGCGACGCTGGACATCTTCCGAACCACGGTGGGCGCGGCGGCGCTCGGCTTCGCGCGGCGGGCGCTGGATGAAGCGACCGAGCGGGCCGTGACCCGGCGGCTTGGCGCGGGAACGCTGGCCGACAATGCAATCACCCAGTCCAAGCTTGCCGAGATGGTGCTGGATGTCGAAACTTCGGCCTTGCTGATCTATCGCGCGGCGTGGCTTCGGGACGTGAAGGGGCTGCGCAACAGCAAGGAGGCCGCGCTTGCCAAGCTCCACGCCACCGACAGCGCGCAAAATGTGATCGACAAGGCGGTGCAGATGTTCGGCGGGCTTGGCGTGACTCGCGGGGTGGTGGTCGAACGCTTGTACCGGGAGGTGCGGGCGCTGCGCATCTACGAGGGCGCGTCCGAGGTGCAGAAGGTGGTGATCGCCCGCGCGCATCTGGCGGAGCATCGGCGGTGAGGGCGCTGCTCCCGCCTGGCTGGCCGCGGCCGAAGGGCTATTCCAATGGCATTGAGGCGCGCGGGCGGCTGGTGTTCACAGCCGGGGTGATCGGCTGGGACGAAACGGAGACGATCGTCTCCGACACGCTCGCCGGGCAGTTCGAGCAGGTGCTGAAGAACACGCTCGCCATTCTCGCCGAAGCGGGCGCGGGGCCGGAGCATGTCGTGCGGATGACGTGGTACATCACCGATCGGGACGAATATGTCGCGGGCCTGCGGGAGATCGGCGCGGCGTGGCGGGCGCTGATGGGGGCGCATTATCCGGCGATGGCGGTGGTGGCGGTGACGGCGCTGGTGGAGCCTCGGGCCAAGGTTGAGATCGAGACGATTGCGGTGGTGCCGGATTGAGGAACATCGTGCCCTCACCCTCCCACGATGCTTTGCATCGCGGGCCCCTCCCTCTCCCGCAAGGGGAGAGGGGCTTTCGGCAGGCGTCCCTTATCCCCTCTCCCATTTCGGGAGAGGGAGGGGCCCATTGCGCAGCAATGGGAGGGTGAGGGCATGACGGCGCACCTCGACACATTCGTGCGCGATCGGCTGCCGGCGGCGGAGGAGCAGCCGGAATTCCTGTTCGAGCTGCCGGAGCTTCGATATCCCGAGCGGCTGAATGCGGCGGCGGCGCTGATCGGGGGCGGCGATCGGCACGCGCTGGCGGTGCTGAACGATGCGGGGCGGTGGACCCATGGCGAGATGGACGCGCTGTCCGACCGGATCGCGCGGTTGCTTGCCGAGGAGGAAGGGCTGGTGCCCGGCAACCGGGTGCTGCTGCGCGGGCCGAATGGGGCGATGCTGTTCGCCTGCTGGCTGGGGGTGCTGAAGGCGGGCGGCGTGGTGGTTGCGACCATGCCGATCCTTCGGGCAGGCGAGATCGCCACCATCCTTGAGCGGGCGCGGGTGAGCCACGCAATCGTCGATGCGCGGTGCCTGGACGACTTCACGCCGGCGGCGGCGCAGGCGGGGACGGTGCGGTCGCTCCTCACTTACCAGGGCGATGAGGGCACGGGCGAGTTGGAGGCGCGGTTGCAGGTCACGGCGCCCGGTTTCGAGCCCGTGGCCACCCTGCGCGACGATGTGGCGCTGATCGCCTTTACCTCGGGCACCACCGGCAAGCCCAAGGGCTGTGTGCATTTCCATCGCGACGTGCTGGCCTGCGCCGACAGCTTTGCCCGATACGTGCTGAAGCCTGAGGCGGGGAGCCGCTGGCTGTGCTCGGCGCCGGTCGCCTTTACCTTCGGGCTTGGGATGCAGCTCATCTTCCCGTGGCGGTTCGGCGGAACGGCGGTGACGGTGGAGCAGCCGGGGCCCAGGGCGCTACTGAAGGCGGTGGAGCGCTTTCGGGTCACCAACCTCGCGACCGCGCCGACAGCGTACAAGGCGATGCTCGGCGCGGTGGCGGAGCACGATCTGTCGTCGCTCGGCACCTGCGTGTCGGCGGGCGAACATCTGCCCGCCGCCACCTGGGAGGCCTGGCGGGAGGCGACGGGGCTGCGGATCGTCAACGGCATCGGCGCGACGGAGATGATGCACATCTTCATCTCCGCCTCGGGCGACGACATCCGCCCGGGCGCGACCGGCAAGCCGGTGCCGGGCTACCGCGCCTGCGTGCTCGACGAGGAGGGCCGCCCCCTGCCCCACGGCACCGGGCGGCTTGCGGTGAAGGGGCCGACCGGGTGCCGCTATTTCGACGACGCGCGGCAGGCGGCGTACGTGTCCGACGGCTGGAACGTGACGGGCGACACCTACCGCGCCGATGAGGACGGCTATTTCTGGTACGTCGCGCGCTCCGACGACATGATTATCTCGGCCGGCTACAATATCGCGGCGCCGGAGGTGGAGAATGCGCTTTACGCCCACCCGGCGGTTGCCGAGTGCGCGGTGATCGGGGTGCCCTGCGAGGAGCGCGGGCAGCGGGTAAAGGCGTTCGTGGTGCCGGCCGAAGGGCACGCGCCGGGCGACGATCTGGCAACGACGCTGCAGGAGCATGTGAAGGCGGCAATCGCCCCCTACAAATATCCCCGCGATGTCGAGTTTGTGGCGGACTTGCCGAAAACCCCAACCGGCAAGCTTCAGCGCTTTGCCCTGCGAAGTGCCGGCCGGCCCTGACGCCTAGCAGGCTTGAGTCTGGACCTTGCCGTCGCCTGCGGCGGGAAGCTTGCGCACACCCTCCAGGCAGCGCGGCGGCGCGGCGGCAGGCGTCGCGTCGTTCTCGACCTCCTTGCCCAGCGGCGCGGCCTGTTTGTCGGGGAGGCCGGACAGCGCCCAGTGCAGGCTGGAGCTGGCCGGTTCCTTGGTGCGGGCCATTGCCGCGGCGGTGGACGCTTCGCGAGTCATCGGCTCGTAGCGGCGGATCACCGGGCGCTTGCTCAGATCCTCGCCGGGGTTGGCCGGCTTCACCGCCGCATCGACCGAGGTGAGCGTGCCGGCGGCGAGCGCGGCCTGGGCGGCGGCTTCGGCGGCGGCGTCGGGGGTGAGGACTGGCACGATCTCCACCGCGCCGGCAAGGCTGGTGGGATCGGAGGTGAGCGGGCGCATGGCGGCGAATTGCGGCTCGCGGCCGTTGGGGCCGAAACGCGCAAAGGCCGGCGCCTTGCCCCAGCCGCCTTCCCAGCGGTAGAAGATGTGGGTGCCGACCAAGGCGAGCTTGACCAGGCTGGAGCTCCAGTAGGGCACGACCCAGTTGGTGTGGTAGTGGGTCGCCCAGCCGACCGGGGCGTAGACCTTGCCGGCCAGCGCCTGCTCGGCGACGTGGCGGGCGCGCGCCCAGATGGACGCGATCGGCGTACGGCGGATGGCGCCGTCGCAGGTGAAGGTAAACTGGCAGCCGGTGGCGCGCTCATGCCCCTGGAAGACGACGCCGCAGACGCTCTTGGGGTATGCGGGGTGGCGGGCGCGGTTGAGGACGACCTGGGCAACGGCGCGCTGGCCGTCCAGCGGCTCGGTCGCCGCCTCGTAATAGACCGCGGCGGTGAGGCATTCGATGGCGCGCAGGCGATCGGCGGAGCTGGCGAAGGTGATCGCGAACGGCCGGGCGGCGGGATTGGGCAGGTCGGGGATCGGCACCGCGGCGTTGATTGCGATCGCGTCCTGCGGGGCGACGTCGCGAAGCCGCATCGGCTCGGCTTCCGGCACCTTGCCGAGGCCGGGAATGACCGAGGGAATGCCGTTCAGCTTCGCGTTGGCGGGATTGGCGGCGGGCTCGAGGAAAGCGAGGCTGAGGCCCGCGAGCACGTAGAGGAACATCGTCGTCAAGAGCACGAAGCCGGCCACCAGCTGCTTCTTGCCGGCGCGCGGAAGCGCGTCGTCTGGCAGTGCAGCGGTCGACATGAACATCCAAGACTCCGGTTTGGAAGGACGGGCCCCATAAGACTTGGGGAGGGCGGCTGGCAAGCAAGGCACCGGCAAAGCGGTGCCCGGCTTCGATCAACGGCTTGAACGCAACACTACGCGCGAAGCCCCTAAATGGACGCAAAATGGGGTTTTTACAAGGCGGGGGCCTTGCCGCCTCCCCGGTACCGGTCCCGGAACCGGGCAGCGAAGGCGGCAAGGCGGCCTTCGGAAATGGCGGCGCGAAGGTCCGCCATCAGCGCCTGGTAGAAGCGGATATTGTGCTCCGTCATCAGCATCGCGCCGAGGATTTCGCCGGCGCGGTTGAGGTGGTGGAGGTAGGCGCGGGACCAGGTGAGGCAGACCGGGCAGCCGCATTCCGGGTCGAGCGGGCCCTGGTCCTCGCCGAACCTGGCGTTGCGGATGTTGAGGGGTCCGGTGCGGGTGAAGGCCTGGCCGGTGCGGCCGGAGCGGGTGGGAAGGACGCAATCGAACATGTCGATGCCGCGCTCCACCGCGCCGACGATGTCGTCCGGCTTGCCGACGCCCATCAGGTAGCGCGGCTTGTCGGCGGGAAGCTGGCCGGGCGCGAAATCGAGGCAGGCGAACATCGCCTCCTGCCCCTCGCCGACGGCAAGGCCGCCGACCGCGTAGCCGTCGAAGCCGATATCGATCAGCGCATCCGCCGAGGATTTGCGCAAGCCCTCGTCCAGCGCGCCCTGCTGGATGCCGAAGAGGGCGGCGCGTGCCGAATGCTCTTCGCCGCTGTTGAAGCCTTCGCGCGAGCGCTTCGCCCAGCGCATCGAGCGGTCCATCGCCGCCGCCTGATCGTCGCGGCTGGCGGTGGTGGGGACGAGTTGGTCGAAGGCCATGACGATGTCGGAACCGAGCAGGCGCTGGATCTCCATCGAGCGTTCGGGCGAGATCATGTGGCGGGAGCCATCCAGGTGGCTCTTGAAGGTGACCCCTTCTTCGGTGACCTTGTTGAGCTCCGACAGGCTCATCACCTGGTAGCCGCCGCTGTCGGTGAGGATCGGCCGGTCCCAGCCCATGAATTTGTGGAGGCCGCCGAGCCGCGCCACGCGCTCGGCGCCGGGGCGAAGCATGAGGTGGTAGGTGTTGCCGAGGATGATGTCGGCGCCGGCCGCGCGCACGTCGGCGGGCTTCATCGCCTTCACAGTGGCGGCGGTGCCGACCGGCATGAAGGCGGGCGTGCGGATCTCGCCGCGCTGCATCTGGATGGTGCCGGTGCGGGCGCGGCCGTCGGTGGCGGCGATGGAAAAGGCAAAACGGGTCACGGGCGGCTGCCTAGCCGAGGGAGGAGACCGGGGAAAGCTCCTCGGGGCGTGCGTTCCAGATCAGCCGGAACGAGCCAAGGGTGAAGCCCAGGAACAGAGTCTGGGCCTGAAGCGGACCGGAGAGGCCGCCGAAACCTTCAGCGTAGGCGACCCACGTGTTGATCGCGACGTCCGCGATCATGATGGCGAGGCCGAGGACGATCCCGGCGTTGCGCCGAACGAGCAGCAGCAGTGCGGCGAGCGGATCGGCGAAGGTGAGCAGCGTCCAGAAGATGTTCACCGGCATTGGCACCCAATCGTAGGGGAGCCAGCCGTGGCTGAGCAGCGTGCGGGCATGGGTAAAGGTGCCGATCAGGAAGCACAGGACCCAGATGCCGAGGATGATGCCGGTCGCTCTTGAGCCCCGGCCGGCGCCCATACCGTCAGACCGCAAGCGACACCGGTGGTGTGGCGGGCTGCAATTTCATCCGCATCTGCCGGTGGAGCAGGGCCAGGCTGGTCAGGGCCTGGATCGATACGGAGGCGACGGAAAGGTACCAAAGGTGGCGCAGTTCGACTCCGGGCTGGCGGGCGAGCCACAAGGCGGGAAGCACGAAGGTGAGCATCCGGGCGGAGCTGCTGAACAGCGAGGGGCGCGTGTCGCCGAACGCCTGGAACATGCCGGAACAGGCAAACACGAGCCCGATCGCGACGAAGTTCCACGACGTGATGCGCAGATATTGCGCGCCGACCGCGATCACATCGGCGTCGGTCGAGAAGGGCTGGAGCAGCGCTTCGGGCTTGATCTGGCAGAGCAGGGTCAGCGCCAGCATGATCAGGCTTCCGGCGACCGCGGAGTGCCGGAAGGTCGCGCGTACGCGGTCCGGAAGGCCGGCGCCGAAATTCTGCCCGGCGATCGGCGCGGCGGCGAAGGCGACTGCCATTGCGGGAAGAAAGATCGACTGCATGACGCGCGACGCGATGCCGAAGCCCGCCTGGGCGTGGGCGCCGAAACCCCGGATGATCCAGTACATCGAGCCGCTGATAACGAACAGCATCAGGAACTCGCCGGCCGCGGGCAGGCCGACCGCCGTGACTCGCCTCCAGATGTCGAGGCGGCCGAGCATCAACGGCGCGCTTAGGCGCAGGTGGCCCTGCATGCGCCCGAACAAGGCGGCGAGTGCGGTCGCGCCGAGCAGGGTGGCGACCGAACTCGCCAGACCGGCACCGGCGACGCCGAGCGGATGGCCGGTTCCCCAGCCGGTGATCAGCAACGGCGCGAGGATTGCGTTGAGCAGAACGGTGAGGAGCTGGATCAGCATCGGCGCGCCGACCACCCCGGAGGCGCGGAGTGCGGACGCCATGGCCGTGACCGGGAACATCAGGGCCAAGGAGGGGAGGAACGCGGCGAGGTAGGCCTGGCCGGCGGCGGCGGTGGGGGCGTCGGCGGCAAGTGCCCGAACGCCCGCCATTCCGGCGGTGTAGCCGAGAAGCAGGGTCGCGGCGCCGATAACGAGCGACAGGGACAGCGCGCCTTCGAACACGCGCTGGGCGTCTGCGTCATCCTTGCGGCCGACAGCCTGGGAGATCAGCGACAAGGAGCCGATCGCCACCAACTGGGTCGCGGCCATTGCAACGAAGGTGGCGGTGCCGGCGCTCGACACACCGGCGACCGCCGCCTCGCCGAGGTGGCCGACGAAGTAGAGATCGACCAGGAACTGAAGCGTTTGCACGATCAGGCCGAGGGCGATGAACGCCGCCATCTGCAGCAGGTGGCCGCCGATCGGGCCGGTGGTGAGGTCGCGCGACGACTTCGGCCGTCGCCCGGCGGGCGGGCGGCTGGTCTCCATCTCCTCGATCATTTCCCGCCCCCGCTTGCGCCGCTGCTTATCGCAATGTTTTATCCGGGTATAAACCCGTGGTCAATTGCCCCCGGGTAAAATACATCACGGCAGCAGCAGAGTAGCATCTCCGTAGGAGTAGAAGCGATATTCCTGTTCAATGGCGTGCGCGTAGGCGGCCCGCATCCGCTCCAGGCCCATCATCGCCGAGACCAGCATGAACAGGGTCGAGCGCGGCAGGTGGAAGTTGGTCATCAGCCCGTCGGCGGCCCTGAAGCGGTAACCGGGGGTGATGAAGATCGCCGTGTCGCCTTCAAAGGGGTGGATGCGGCGGTGCTCGTCGGCCGCGCTTTCGAGCAGGCGCAGCGAGGTGGTGCCGACCGGGATGATGCGGCCGCCGCGCGCGCGCGCCGCATTGAGGCGATCGGCGGTGGCGGCGTCGATCCGGCCCCATTCGGCGTGCATGCGGTGGTCGGCTGTGTCGTCGGCCTTGACGGGAAGAAAGGTGCCGGCGCCGACGTGGAGGGTGAGGATTTCGTGGCCGATGCCGGCGGCGGCGAGCGCGTCCATCAGGCGGGGCGTGAAGTGGAGCGACGCGGTCGGCGCGGCGACGGCGCCTGCTTCCCGGGCGAAGATGGTCTGGTAGTCGCCGGCGTCCTGTTCGTCCGCCTCGCGCTTGCCGGCGATGTAGGGCGGCAGCGGCATTCGGCCGGCGCGTTCGAGGAGGAGTTCGACCGGCTCATCGCCTTCGAAGGAGAGGAGGATGGAGCCGCCCTCCTCCTTTGCCCCGGCGCGGGCGAAGACGCCGTGGCCGAAATCGATGCGGTCGCCGTCGCGGACCCGCTTGGCGTTGCGGACGAATGCGCGCCAGTCGCGCGGGCCTTCGCGCTTGTGGAGGGTGGCGCCGATCCGCGCCTCGCCGCGCGTGCCTTCAAGCTGGGCGGGGATGACCCGGGTGTCGTTGAAGACGAGCGTGTCGCCGGCGCGCAGCAGGGTGGGCAGATCGGAGACGCGGAAATCGGCAAGGCCGTCCGGAGCGACACGCAGCAGGCGGGCCGAGTCCTTCGGCTCCGCCGGGCGCAGCGCGATGCGCTCCGCCGGCAGCTCGAAATCGAACAGGTCGACGCGCAACGGCTTATTGAGGCGTGGTCGCCGCTCCGGCGGGCGCGGGGACCTGGACAGCCGGCGCGGGCACCTGCGCAGCCGGTGCCGCGGCCTCGGCTGCGGTGGGCGGAGCGGCGCCGTCGGCGGCGATGGAAGCCTTGAGGATCCGGCTCGGCTCGGCGGGCGGCTCGCCGCGGTTCAGCGCGTCGACGAAGTTCATGCCGGACACGACACGGCCATAGACCGTGTATTTTCCGTCCATGGACAGGCGCGGGACAAACATCAGGAAGAACTGGCTGTTGGCGCTGTCCGGGGATTCCGCGCGGGCGGCCGACAGGGTGCCGCGAAGGTGCGGGAGGGCATTGAACTCGGCCTTCAGGTCGGGAAGGTCGGAACCGCCGGTGCCGTCGCCCTTGGGATCGCCGCCTTGGGCCATGAAGCCTTCGATCACCCGGTGAAAGGTGAGGCCGTTGTAGAAACCGCGCCGAACCAGCGTCTTCATCCGCTCGACGTGGCTGGGCGCCATGTCCGGCCGGAGCTGAATGGTGACCCGGCCGCCGGTGGAAAGATCGAGCAGCAGGGTGTTTTCGGGATCGAGCGGCGGCGGGCCGGCCGCCGCGGGCACCTGGGCCGCGGCCAGCGTGCTCGCGGTGAGCATCCCCGTGAAGAGGGCGATAAGTGCTTTCAAGCGCATGATTTTACCTGGTCCCCGGAACTTCGAACATATTGCGGCGCGGCGGCGCGCCGATCAAGAGCCTTTGCGCCCAACAAGCTGAACGCGGGCTGCAACCTCGGCCGCAACCGCCGGGCTGACGAACTTGCCGATGTCGCCGCCATACAAGGCGATTTCCTTGACCAGCCGCGAGGCGATCGGCTGCAGCGAGACGTCGGCCATCAGGAAGACCGTCTCGATTCGGTCGTTCAACTGCTGGTTCATGCCCGCCATTTGATATTCATATTCGAAATCGGCGACCGCGCGCAGGCCGCGCAGGATCAGCGATGCGCTTTCCCGCTCCGCAAAGTCCATGAGGAGGGAATCGAACGACACGACGTGGATGTCGCCCTCGACGCCCGCAACCTCGCGGCGCACCGTTTCCATGCGCTCCTCGACGCTGAACATCGGCGACTTGGAGGGGTTGGTGGTGACTCCGATCACCAGCCGGTCGACCAGCTTGGCGCCGCGGCGGATGATGTCCATGTGGCCCAAGGTGAGGGGATCGAAGGTCCCCGGATAGACGCCCGTCCGCATCGTCATTCCCCCTTGAAGCCGCTCAATGATCGCGCTCGACGGCGAAGCGGGCGATTGCGCGCAGCAGGTCCGCCTCCGCGCCGAAGCTTGCCAGGTAGGCGACCGCCTGTTCGACCAGCAGGTGCGCCTGCTGGCGGGCGCGTTCGTGGCCGAGCAGGGTGACGAACGTCTCCTTGCCGCGATCGCGGTCCTTGCCGACCTTTTTGCCGGTCTTCTCCTCCTCCCCTTCCTCGTCGAGGAGGTCATCGGCGATCTGGAAGGCGAGGCCCATGTCGCGCGCATAGCCGCGCAGCTTGGTGCGTCCTTCGGGCGGAACGCGGCCCATGATCGCGCCGGCCTCCAGGCAGAAGCCGAACAAGGCGCCGGTCTTGAGCTGCTGGAGGCGGGTGACGGCGGTGAGGTCGAGCGCGGCGCCGGGCGCGGCGATGTCCATCATCTGGCCGCCCGCCATGCCGGCCGGGCCGGCGGCGCGGGCAAGCTCCACCACCAGTTCGGCGCGCACGAACGGGTCTTCGTGGGTGGCTTCGTCGGCGAGGATTTCAAACGCCAAGGCATGGAGCGAATCGCCGGCAAGAATGGCGGTGCATTCGTCCCACGCCTTGTGCAGCGTCGGCTTGCCGCGGCGAAGATCGTCATCGTCCATGCACGGCAGATCGTCGTGGATCAGGGAGTATACATGGATCGCCTCTGCGGCGACTCCGACTCGGACGGCGCGGCTTCGGTCGACGTGGAACAGGCTTGCCGAGGCGACAACCAGGAGCGGGCGGAGGCGCTTGCCGCCGCCGATCGCGGCGTAGCGCATCGCTTCGTAGAGCGGCGCGCGCGGGTCGGGCGGAAGCGGCAGGAACGCGTCGAACGCTTCGTCCACTTCGGCGGCGATCCGCTCCAGCGCGTCGCTCAGGATCGCTTCCGGCTGGCCCACCGACCCGGACCTCAGGCCGGGTCGAACGGCGCGGTGCCGGACGGCTGGCCGTCGCGGCCGATCTGGATCTTCTCGATGCGGGCCTGGGCTGCCTGGAGCCGGGTTTCGCACTGCTGGCGAAGGCGGTCGCCCTCGCTGTAGAGTTCGATCGATTCGTCAAGCGAGGCATCGCCGCTTTCCAGGCGGCGGACGATCTCCTCCAGCCGCTTCAACGCGGCTTCAAAGGACAGTTCGGAGATTGGGGAAGGCTGATCGGACATCGGCCCAGCTTTGGTCCGGCGCGCCGCGAGGGTCAAGCGCGGGCGGAAAGGGGGCTTTCGTTTGTGCCGGGCGGGCGCCGTGCTTGTGCTTCACCGCCGGGGGCCGCTACGGGCAGCCATGCTCGGGAAGAGATCAGCATGTGCAGGCGCCGGGTGACAGCTTCGCCCGCAGGCAAGCCGCTCATGCTCGTGATGGTTGGGCTGCCCTTGCTCGTGGTTGCGGCACTTGCAGTCGCCTACACGCAGTTCGCCGTTCCGGTTAGCGACGACTTCTGCAGGGCGGCGGTCGCGCCCGGAGATGCGTTGAAGCAGACGGCGACCCTGTACAATGTGTGGACGGGCCGCTGGCTGGCGAGCCTGTTCTTCAGCTGGACGACGCCGCGCATTGGCATCTTCGGCTTTGGCTACGGCCTCGCGCTGATTGCCGGGTTGGGCGTGTGGCTTGCCGGCTTTCGTTTGGCGGCTGGCCTCCTCCTCGGGCCGGAGAGCTGGGCACGGGACCGGTGGCTCCTTGCGGCCCTGCTGCTGGCGGTGTTCTGGGCGGGAAATCCCGGCATCAGCGAGGCGGTTTACTGGTTCAGCGGCGCATTCGAATACGGCATCCCCTTCGTACTGCTGGTCGCATCGTGGCGCCTGCTTGCGGCCGCGGACGCGACGCGCCGGGGCCTTGCGGCTGCGCTGGCGGCGGGCGGAACAGGCTTTCTTGCAGCGGGCGCACACGAATTCGCGGGCGCGCTTTGCGTCGGTTCGGCGGTGTGCGGGGCGGCGGCTTTACTGTTCTTGGGCAAGCGCCGGCAGGCCGCATACTGGTTTCTTGCCGCGATGATCGTGGTGGCGGGGCTTGCCCTTAATCGGCTTGCCCCAGGCAACCAGCTTAGAAACGGCCTTTTCCCCCACGCGCAGGATGTGGGGCTATCGATGCGCATCGCCTTTTCGCCCGAGAGCACGCCCTTGCGCTGGCTGGCCGATATTCGGCTGATCGCCCTGTCCTGCCTTCTTCCGTTCTGCATCGATCTCGACGCGCATCGGCGCCGCTGGAGCGAGACCCCGCTGCCGTGGCTCCTCCTAATTCCCGGCATCACCCTTGCAGCGATATTGTCCGGCTGGTTCCTGGCGGCCTACGGGATCGGCTTTGCGCCACCGGGACGGCTGCAGGCGCTGTTTTATGCCGTTTTCATCATCGGGTGGACGGCAACCCTGTTTGCCGGCGCGGCGCGGATCCCACCGGGTTTCACATCGCGGTGGACGGGCCAGCCGGCGGCACTCGCGGCGGCAGCCCTGTTCGGTGTCGCGCTGTTGGCATCGGGGAACACCCGGGCGGCAATGCGGGACTTCAACTACGCGCGCGGCGCGTGGCTGAGCGAGAATACTGCGACACTCTCCGCCGCACGATCTGCCGTCGCACTTGGAAAAGGCGATCTCATCATGCGCACACCCGGCAGGACGCCGGAGTTGCTCATGCGACCGGCTTATTCCGAGGACCCGGCGGACTACGGCAATCGCTGCCTTGCCCAGCTTCTCCAGGCCCGCTCGGTAAGGGCAGCGCCTGGCGAGGGCACAAGGCGCCTGTGGCGGGGCGAGTGATGGGCTCCCCTGAATTCAGGAGCGGGTGAGGGCGCGCACCAGGAATTGCCTGATCCGGGCGCGCAGCTCGGGCGTGGACGGGCCGACGACGCCGCGATGCGCCTCGGCCAAGTGCTCGCCCGGATGGCCGTTGCGGTGAAACACGAAATTGTCGAACATCGCCCGCCACCCGTCCCGCTGGGCTTCGGGCAGGCTGCCGATCGCGAGAATGGCGTGCACCATGGCCTCGAAGGGCGATGCGGCATCGGCGGGCGCATCGCTCCACCAATGGTTGAGGAGGACGTTAAAGCCGCCGAGCGCATCGACATGGTGCCACCACAAGGGCGGCACGAAAATGGCGTCGCCCGGCGCAAGCTCCGCCACCCGGGCGTGGCCGAGCGCCTCGCGGAAGCGGGGGTATTTCTCGAAGTCGGGCTCGTGAACCGAGACCATGCTGGCCGGCTGGCCTGCCATGGTGTGGTCGAGCGGCCCGACATACAGGTTCGCCATCTGTTCGGGCGGGAACAGGACAAAGCGGCGGGTGCCGGCGACCACGCAGGCGAGGTTCGGCGACAGATCGTAATGGGTGCTGACGGTGGTGCGGTTGCCGACCCAGATGCGCGGCACGGAGCCCTTCGCGATGAGCGCCGGCAGATCGTTCTCGGCGGAAAAGCCGGGCAGGAATTCGTCCACCGCCGTCGCACCGACATAGACCGCCTTCGCGCCGGGATCGCCGCTGCTTCGGGCGAGGAAATCGAGCACGCCGGTGAGCGGCCCCCCTTGCTTCTCGAAGTTGAAGCCCGCCATGTCGTCCGCGTAGAAGAAGCGCCCCTTCATCTCGGGCGCGCCAACGAAGGCCGTCACCGGGCGGCCGTTGTAGAAAGCGGCAAGGTAGGCTGAGAGCGCCTCGGGCGACGCCAGGCCCGCCTTCACCGCCGGCCAGTGCCGGACCAGCCCGCGTAAAACGGTTGGCCGGTCGCCGGCAAGGACTTCCGCAAACGGCGCGTCCGGGGCGGTGCAGTCGATCTCGGCGAGAGGGGTGTACGGCGTGTCCATCAGCAGGCGCGGTACCAATGCACCCCGTCCCGCACCTCGCGAAGCGCCCTGCCCTCCACTTCCAGGCGGCGGAGGTGCGCCATGGCTTCGCCGGTGGCGAGGCCAAGCATATTATCCTCGATCTTGCGGGCGAACAGGGTGCGGAAGCAGTCGGTGGCGCGGCGCGGTTCCTCGCCGATCAGGGCGTGGAGCGCGTCGAGGCGGTCGCGGTGGCCGAAATCCAGGGCCGCCAAACGGGCGTGGAGGCCGGTGAAGGGATCACCGTGCGAGGGGAGGACGAACAGGGTGTCGGGCAGGGTCCCGAGCTTGGCAATGGAGGCGAGCCAGTCGCCGAGCGGATCGCCCTCGGGTTCGCTCAGGCTCAGCGACACATTGGAGGTGATACGGGGGAGGACCTGGTCCCCGGCGATCAGGATTCCGCCGGCGTCGTCGACAAGGCACGCATGTTCGGGGGAGTGGCCGTTGCCGGTGACCACGCGCCAAACGCGGGCGCCTATGCGGACCGTGTCGCCGTCGCCGAGGCGGATGAAGCTGACCGGCACGGGGCTCACGACGGCGGAAAAGCGGCCCCAGCCTTTTTCGGCTTCGGCGGCGATGCGCTCCTCGCTCCAGCCGCTCGCGCGCCAGTGCGCGATGGCCGCGGGTGGCGGCGCGTCGCGGACGTCGGCGGTGAGCATCCGGGCGAACAGCCATTCCTCGCGCGTCATCCACAGCGGCACCGAGAAACGTTCGCACAGCCATCCGGCAAGGCCGAGGTGGTCGGGGTGGAAGTGGGTGCAGATTATGCGGGTGACCGTCCGGCCGGCGAGCGGGCCGGAGAGCAGCGCTTCCCAGGCTTCGCGGCAGGGCGCGATGTCGAGGCCGGTGTCGACGATCGCGACGCCGTCGCCGTCTTCGAGAACCCAGATGTTGACGTGCTTGAGCGCGCCGGGGACCGGCAGGCGCGCCCAGCCTAGCCCGTCCGCCAGCGGGATGAGTTCGCCCGGTTCGGGGAAGCGGCGGCCGAGCGGGTAGGTGAGGCCTTTGTGGCTATACGCCTCGCCCGCATCGGCCAGCGAGGCGCCGGAGGCCATATCCTCAGCTTTTGAAGTAGGAATCGAAGTCGCGCGGGCCGGGCGCGGCGGTTTCACCGCTCACCCCGAGCTCCGCATCGCGGACCGCGTCGGCGCGTTCGCGGCGGAGCTGTTCGAGCAGCACTTCGCGGTCGCCGTCCAGGCGCAGGTCGGTGGTCGGCTGTTCGATGCCGGCAGCCTTGGCGGCCTTGGCGACGAGCGCGTCGAGTTCACGCTGCGAGCACAGGCCCAGGGTGACCGGGTCCTTGGGCTGGATGTTGGCGATGTTCCAATGGCTGCGGTCGCGGATCGCGGCGATTGTGGTGCGGGTGGTGCCGATCAGCTTGGAGATCTGGCCGTCGGTGACTTCCGGATGGTTGCGGATGATCCAGGCGATGCCGTCCGGCTTGTCCTGGCGCTTCGAGACCGGCGTGTAGCGCGGCCCCTTGGAGCGGCGGGCGCCTTCCGGCTCCTTGAGGAGGCGGAGGCGATACTCGGGATCGTCCTGGCCGAGGTTGATCTCCTCCTGGTTGAGCTCGCCTGCGCGAATCGGATCGCGGCCCGTCAGCTTGGTGGCGGCGGTGTCGTCGGCGATCGCCTGGATTTCCAGGATATGCAGGCCGCAGAATTCGGCAATCTGCTCAAACGTCAAAGCGGTGTTATCGACCAGCCAGGACGCGGTGGCATGGGGCATGAGCGGCTGAGCCACGGATCGTCTCCACAAACAATAAGGGCCGCCCCTTCGCGGAGCGGCCGTGCATGGCGGGTGATTAGTATGAACGCCGCCGCAGGGCAAGAAGAAGGGCGGCGCTGAGGGGGCGAATGCGCGATTATTTATTCGTTCGGCGTGTCGATCTCCTCCAGCGGGCCGCCCATGCCCGTGTAAGCGCCGGCGCCGCCGCGAACGGTGGCGAGCGCTTCGCCGGCCGAGGGGGAGTGCGGCACGATGTGCACCGTGGCGCCGATTTTGGTGACTCCGAACAGGTGCTTAGCGAAATCGAGCGGCAGGCGGACGCAGCCGTGCGAGGCGGGGTGGCCCGGGATCTGGCCTGCGTGGAGGGCGATGCCGTCCCATGTGAGGCGCTGCATGAACGGCATGGGCGCATTGTTGTAGAGGCTGGAGAAGTGCTTCGGGCGCTTCTGCAGGATCGGAAAGGTGCCGGTGGGCGTGGCGTGGCCCTTTTTCCCGGTGGAAACGGTGGAGACGGCAATCAGCGTGCCGCCGCGATAGACGTACGCGCGCTGGAGGGGGATGGAGACGACGATCTCCACCCGCCCGGTTGCGGCTCGCTCCGGATTCCAGACGAATTCGCCCGGGGCGAGTTCGGGCTCCCCTAAGGCGGGGAGCGGTTCGGGAAGCGCGGGGGCAGGCGCCTCGGCCGGTTCCACCGCAGTCATGGGCGCGGCGGAGGCGATCGGCGCTGCCTGGGGGAAGGCGGCGAGGGCGAACAGGGTCGCGGCGATGCAGGCAATGGCGTGGCGGGCGTTGGTCATGGCGGTTCGGCGCTTCGCGGGTCTCGGCCCGCCCCTTCTCGCGGCCGGGATTGGCCGTGAGGGGGAATTAGCGCCGCCGATTGGCTGCTATGTGCCGCGCTTTGCCTTTTGTTGTTTCGAGTGTGGCAAGCGAGCGGTTACGCGTCGAGCGCCAGAACGATGGCGCCGAGCGAGCCGGCCTGCGCTCCGAGACCCGGGGCGACGAGGTACGGCTCGGCGGGAAGATCGATGTAGCCGGCGAGGCTCTCGACCAGCGCGGCTTCGATGCGGGGGAGGAGGTGCGGCTGGCGGGTGAGGACGCCGCCGCCCATTGCGATCCGGCCGGGCGCGGCGGCGCAGACGATCACGTGGCAGAGCTGGGCAAGGGCGTGGGTGACGGTGGTCCAGAGCGGATCGTCGGCGGCGACCGCAGCGATGTCGCGGCCGGCGAGCCGCGCTTCGAGGGCGCGGCCGGAGGCGAGGCCTTCGACGCAGGCGCCGTGGAACGGGCAGGCGCCGGGCCACTCATCGCCGGGCAGGCGCTGCACCGGCACGTGGCCAAGCTCTGGGTGGGCGAAGCCGTGCACCGGCCGGCCATTGGCGATCAGTCCGGCTCCAACGCCGGTGCCGACGGTGATGTAGGCAAAGTCGCCGAGCCCCCTGCCCGCCCCCCAGCGCAGCTCGGCCAGGGCGGCACCGTTGACGTCCGTGTCGAACGCGACGGGCGTTTGGAAGCGGCGGCGGAAGCGCGGCGCGATGTCGGCGCCACGCCAGCCTGGCTTGGGGGTGTTGGCGATGTGGCCCCAATTGGGCGATGCGGGATCGAGGTGGACGGGTCCGAAGCTGGCGATGCCGATCGCGCGGAAGCCGCGGGCTTGCTGCCAGCCATCAAGGATGTCCCCGATGCCGCCCAGCGTTTCGTCCGGCCCGGTGGTGGGGAGACTGTGCTGGTCGAGGATCTGCCCGTTCGCATCGGCAAGCGTGCAGACGCATTTAGTGCCGCCCAGCTCTACGCCGGCAGTGAGTGCATTTGCGTCGGCCACCACTGTACTCCCTTCGGCCACCGACTAGCCGCACGAACGGGCGGGATGGAAGCTATTCCGCCGCGACGATCTCGATCTGCGCCTGCGCCCCGGGCGCGGGGTCGCCGCGATAAGCGGATGGGTCGAGGCCGTATTCGGCGCGAAAGGCGCGGGAGAAGTGGCTTCGGCTTGCATAGCCGACGGTGGCGGAGATCGCCTTTACCGGCATTCGGGTGCTTTTCAGCAAGCGGGCGCCGGCGCGCAGGCGGGCGGCCTGGACAAAGGCCATCGGGCTTCGGCCATAGGTGGCGGTGAAATGGTGGCTGAAGCGCGAGCGGCTCATGCCGCACAGGCGGGCGAGGCTTTCAACGCTGTGCTCGTCATGCGGGCGGCCGACGATGGCGACCAGCGCGCGGCCGAGCTGCGGGTGCATCAGCGGCATGTAGAGCGGCGAGCTTGCGCCGTGGCGGCTGACATGGCTGCGCAGGAGGAGGACAAGGATCTGCTTCATCAGCGCGCCGACAAGGGCGCGGGTGCCGATGCCGGGCCGCGCAAGCTCCCGCACCATCGCCCCGAACAGCAAGGCGGGCGCATCGTCGGGCGCGGCTTCGGCGAGCGGCTCGGCGAGGTGGTCGAAGAGGCCGTAGCCTTCGCCCGCGGATGCGGTGACCGCGGCGCAGCCGAGGACGAGGCCGCCTTCCGCATGGCCGGCGCGGAACTTCACCATGCCCTGCGGCAGCGGGCAGGAGGAGGACATGTCGGCGGTGTGGACGGGCAGGCCCGGGCCGTCGAGCATCTTGGCGAGGCCCTGGGGCACGACCACCATGGTGCCGGGGCGCAGCGGCACGTCGCCGCGCTCGCAGCGCAGCACGCCTTCGCCGGCGAGCACGAAGTGGACAAGGATGCCGTCCATCGGCGGGCAGGCGAGGCGCCAGCCTTCCGCGATCTCGCAGACCGCGAAGGCGTCGAGCCGGACCTCCAGGAGGTCGAGCATATGTTCAAGGCTGGCGTCGGTCATCCGTGTCTCCGGCGATATCGCGCCCGTTCGATGTCTTCCGCAGTGCTGCCGCGGTGCGTGCGGCTTCGTGCCGGGAAGGTGCGGCGGGCACTCGTTAGAACAAGCGGACGGCGCACCGCGTTCCTACGGGAAAAAGGCCGTATCGGCGGTTCAGGCGGGCGTGCCGGGTTGTGCGTGCGGGTGCCGCTTCGTCTCTCGGCCGCGGTGGGATGTAACGGAGGCGGAACCTTCCCGGGGCGCTGCAGGTTCTTTCAGTGCGCCTCGCGACAGCGGGGTGCATGAGGAGGGGAAGCAATCATGAAGAGCATCGTGAAACTCGCCGTGGCCGCCGTGGCGGTGCTTGCGCTTGGCGCCTGCGAAGGCCAGGCCGACGAGAATATCGCCGCCGCAGCGGAAGGCGCCGCGTCCGATGTCGGGAACCTTGCCGAGAAAGCCGCCGCGGGTGCCGAAAATGTCGCCGATGACGCCGCCAATGCGGTGGAAAGCGGAGTCGATGCCGCCGGCAACAGGCTGGACCGCAACGACGGGGCGGGCAACGGCGCCGCCGAGGCCAACAGCTCGGCGAACAGCCAGTAAGGCTGCGGGCGCACGGGCACGCTGGGACAGCTCGTCGCGGCTTCGCTTTTTTCCGCCCTTGCCTGCGCCCGCTTAGCGGTTCAGGGGACGCGACCGTGACGATCACCCGCTTGGCCACTCTCCGTGCCTGAGTTCCGCGCCTTTCTGGAAGGCGGCGGCGAGATGAGCGCGCTGGTCCGCGGCCACGACTGGTCCGCAACCGCGCTTGGCCCGATTCAAAGCTGGCCGCAGTCGCTTCGCTCGGCGCTTTCGATCTGCCTGCGCTCGCCGAGCGCGACCGCCGTCTGCTGGGGCCCCGAGCTCCTGTTCCTGTACAACGATGCCTGGGCGGCCCTGATCGGCGAACGCCACCCCGCATCGCTCGGCCGGCCGGCCGCGACCGTGCTGGCGGACATCTGGCCGGTGCTCGAGCCCCAGTTCCGAACCGCCGTCGACCGCGCCCAGGCGGTGAACGTGATCGACGCCCTGCTCGCCCGCCATCTGGGCGGTGCCAAGTTCGACAGTTGGTGGAGTTATTCGCTGCTGCCGGTGGCGTCGGAGGACGGCAGCGTCGGCGGCGTGCTCGCCCAGGCGCGGGAGACCACCGACAGCGTGCTTCGCGCCGGCCGCGACACCCTGCTGCTCGACCTGAGCGATACGCTCCGCCGGCTGACCGATCCGCACGAGATGCTGCACGAAGGGCTGGAACTGATCGCGAAGTCTCTGAAGGCCGGCCGGGTCGGCTATGGCGAAGTGGACGAGGAGGAAGGCGGGATCACCATTCCCGCAACCTCCGGGCACCTGCCCGACATGGCCGGCCATTACCCGATCGCCAGGACCGGCGACGTCTTTCACCGGGCGCTGAAAGGCGGCCGGGTAATCCGCATCGACGATGTCGACACCGATGCCGAGATGACCGAATCGTCGCTTGCCCGCCGCTACCAGTCGATGGGCATCGGCGCGGCGTTGGTGGTGCCGCTGATCGCCGGCGCCAATTACCAGGCTTTGCTCTTCGCCCATGAAGACCGGCCGCGGCGCTGGTCCGACGGCGAGGAAAGGCTGCTGCGCGACGCAAGCCACCTCCTGTGGCGCGAGATCAGCCGGGCGCGGGCGCAATGGGCGCAGCGCCAAAGCGAGGAACGCTATCGCCGCATCTTCGAGCAAGCCAGCGACCTGATCATCACCGCGACGCTCGACCAGGTGCTGACCGACGTGAACCCCGCCGCCGCCGCCGCCGTGGAGATGCCGCGAGAGGAGATTATCGGTCAATCGATGCACGTCTTCCTGACCGAGCACAGCCGCGACCAGGCGCGTGGCAAGCTGATGGAGAAGTTGCAGGAGGGCGGCACCACCAGCCACGAACTTGAAGTGGTGTCGAAAAGCGGCAAGCGGCTGCATTGGGAGGTCAATTCAACCCTGACGGTCGACGAGGCGGGCAAGCCGGTCGGCCTACACGCCATCGCCCGCGACGTGACCGAGCGGCACAAGGCCGAGGAGCGCCAGGCGCTTTTGGTCAACGAGCTCAACCACCGGGTGAAGAACACGCTGGCGCTGGTTCAGGGGCTGGCGCTGCAGAGCTTTCGCGACGGGCGCGATCCGGCGGAAGCGCGCAATGCCTTTGGGCACCGGCTGTCGGCGCTTGCCGCGGCGCACGATCTCCTCACCCGGGAAAGCTGGGAAGGGGCGACCCTGCGCGGACTTGCCGAAGGCGCGCTCGGGCACCTCACCGGGGTGGAAGGGCGGGTGGCGATCGAGGGGCCGGACGTGACGCTCGGCCCCAAGGCGGCGGTGTCGCTTGTCATGGCGCTGCACGAGCTTTCCACCAACGCGGCGAAATATGGCGCGCTTTCGGTGCCCGGTGGGCGGGTGACGGTGCGCTGGCAGGTGGACGGCGACCGGCTGAAACTCGGCTGGCGCGAGGAAGGCGGCCCGCCGGTCAATCCGCCCGGCCGCAGGGGTTTCGGCCTTCGCATGATCGAGCGCGCTTTGTCGGCGGACCTGGCCGGCGGCGTGGCGATGAACTTCGAGTCCACGGGGCTGGTCTGCACAATCGAGGCGTCGCTTGCCGAAGCGGCGCCGCGCGGGAGAATATGATGAGCCTGGACGGCGTACGCGTGCTGCTGGTCGAGGATGAAGCGATCATCGCCATGACCGCCGAGGACATGCTGGAGGAGCTTGGCTGCACCATCGCTGCGATGGCGGCCAACCTAGATGAAGCTATGGCGTGCGCCGAGCATGGCGGCTTCGATCTCGCTCTGCTCGACATCAACCTGAACGGCCAGCAGAGCCTGCCGGTGGCGGCGCTGCTCCGCGCGGCGGGCACGCCGTTCGTATTCACCACCGGCTATGGCGCGGCGGGCTCCACCGCCGAGTTCGCCGACGCGCCGCTGGTCACCAAGCCGTATCAGATCGGTGACCTCGAGGCGGCGATCCGGCAGGCGCTGGGGCGCTAGAGCGTCCAGTTCCTCCCCGTCGTAAGATGGGGAGGGAACCATGCGCAGCATGGTGGAGGGGTAAAAGGCGCAGGCATTTGCCGTCGCGCGCCGGAACCTCCCACTCCACTGCAGCTACCCCTCCACCACCCTGCGGGTGGTTCCCCTCCCCATGCTGCGCATGGGGAGGAATACGGAGAGAGCCGGTAATCGTGCAAAGCGAAGAGCGCGGGGAGGCGCGGGACCTTAGAAGCGCAAGGGCGTAACCCGCATCACCCCCGGCAGCGCGGCGAGACGGGCCGTCACGTCCGCCTTCACCGGGCTGTCCACCGAGATCAGCGCAACCGCCTCCCCGCCCGCGGCGCGGCGGCCGAGGCTGAAGGTGCCGATGTTGATTCCCGCCTCGCCGAGCGCGGTGCCGAGGCGGCCGATGAAGCCGGGCGCGTCTTCGTTGACGATGTAGATCATGTCGCCCTCCAGCTCCGCCTCGACCCGGATGCCGAATATCTCCACCAGGCGCGGCGCGGCGTTGCCGAACAGGGTGCCGGCGACCGAGCGCTCGCCCGCCGCGGTGGTCGCCGAGACCCGCAGGAGGGTGTGATAGTCGCCCTCGCGGTCGTGGCGCACCTCGCGGACGTCGAGCCCGCGCTCCTTGGCCAGCAGCGGTGCGTTGACCATGTTCACAGAGTCCGAATGGACCCGCATGAAGCCGGCAAGGACGGCACCCGCGATCGGCTTCATGTTGAGCTCGGCCGCCGCGCCCTCCGTTTCGATCGACAGGCCGGCGAGCGAGCCGTGGGCGAGCTGGCCGACCAGCGAGCCGAGCTTTTCGGCCAACGCCATATAGGGGCGAAGCTTGGGCGCTTCCTCGGCCGACAGGCTGGGCATGTTGAGCGCGTTGGTGACCCCGCCCCTGGTGAGGTATTCGGCGATCTGCTCGGCGACCTGGATGGCGACGTTGACCTGCGCTTCGGTGGTGGAGGCACCGAGGTGGGGCGTGGCGATGAAGCCGGGGGTGCCGAACAGCGGGTTCGACTTGGCCGGTTCCTCGGCGAAGACGTCGAGGGCAGCGCCGGCGACGTGGCCGCTTTCCAGCGCCTCCTTGAGCGCCGCTTCGTCGATCAGCCCGCCGCGCGCGCAGTTGATGATGCGGACGCCCGGCTTTGTCTTGGCGAGGTTCTCGCGGGACAGGATGTTGCGGGTCTGATCGGTCAGCGGCGTGTGAAGCGTGATGAAATCGGCGCGGGCGAGAAGCTCGTCCAGCTCCACTTTCTCGATTCCAAGGGCGACGGCGCGTTCGGCGGTGA
>DASVUV010000036.1:0-8289 GCA_036386875.1 Allosphingosinicella sp. | reverse complement strand
ACCCGCATCGTGTGGCTCGCCGAAAAGCCGAGCTTGCGCGCCGCTTCCTGCTGAAGCGTCGAGGTGGTGAAAGGCGGCGGCGGGTTGCGGCGAAGCTCCTTGGCCTCGACGCTCGCTAGGGAGAAGCGGCCTGCTTCGACGGCTGCCTTAGCAGCTTCGGCGTCTGCCGCCTTGCCGATGGTCAGCCGGTCGATCTTCTGGCCCTTGAAGCGGACCAGACGCGCCTGAAAGGCAGTGCCGTCCTGCTCCATATCGGCGAAGACGGACCAATATTCCTGCGGTTTGAACGCCTCGATCTCGCGCTCGCGGTCCACCACCAGCCGCAGCGCCACGGACTGCACGCGACCCGCCGATTTCGCCCCCGGCAGCTTGCGCCACAACACCGGCGAAAGCGTGAAGCCGACGAGATAATCGAGCGCGCGGCGGGCGCGGTAGGCGTCGATCAGATCCTCGTCGAGCGCGCGCGGATGCTTCATCGCCTCGGTGACGGTCGCCTTGGTGATGGCGTTGAAGGTCACGCGCTCGACGTCCTTGGGCAGCAGCTTCTTCTTCCGAAGCACCTCCTGGACGTGCCAGCTGATCGCCTCGCCCTCGCGATCGGGATCGGTGGCGAGGATCAGGGAGGTGGCCTTCTTGGCCTCGTCGGTGATCGCTTTCAGCTGCCGCGCCTTGTCGGCATAGGTTTCCCATTCCATCGCGAAACCTTCGTCCGGGTTCACCGATCCGTCCTTGGGCGGCAGATCGCGGACGTGGCCGTAGGAGGCCAGCACCCGGTAGCCGGACCCTAGATATTTCTCGATGGTTTTGGCCTTGGCGGGCGATTCGACGACGACGAGCTTCATAAGCGAGGGGTCCTTACACGTACGCGCATAGGGTGATGACCCCAGGGATGCCCCGTCAAGCGCGTCTCGCCGGCTTTCCGGATTTGACGATGTTGAGCCGTTCAGAGGGGATTTGCGTCAAGGCTGTCAATTCCCATTTGGGTTTCGAAGTCGTCCAGCCGTTCGCTGAGCGCGCGCATGTCGTCGTTGTTGCCGAGCCGGTCGGCGATCCGGTCCAGGCGGCCAATCAGGCGCATCGCCCCGGACACGTCCTCGCGCTGAACGAAGCCGATCAGGCGGCCGCGATAGTGGCGGGGCACCAGGATCGTCTCGATACCGCATGGCTGCCCAACGAGGCACGGCCCGCCGCCCGCGCCTGGCCCGCAAAGGTCTGCGCTTCGTCCCAGGCGGCGACAAAGCTTTCGGCGCCGGGGCGCTTGCGCAGGTTGTAGGCGGACTGGCGAGTCATTCCGAGCAGCCGTGCCGCCTGGGCCGGTCCTGCACCGCGGGCGAGTTCCAGCACGAAGCGGAGTTGCCGGGGGGCGGTCCAGCCGTTGTGCTGAACGGGTAGAGGCACCGGAGCGAATCGGAGAAAGGCTGGGAGGTCTTCCATGTGGGGAACATAGGAAGAACGAATAGATGTAGGAAAGTGGATTTTTTCGGGGGGTTGCGCCGGTCACAATGGCGAACGGCGCGGGGCTCTTGTGAGGCAGATCGAGTCGATGTGCGCCGCAACGGCATCCAGGTGGTGGAAGACGTCGGCGGCGAGAAAGCGCAGGGAGAGGATGCCGCGGGTGGCGAGTTCGGCGTCCCGTCGCGCGTCGCTCTCCGGATTGTTGCCCATGTCGTGGGCGTCGCCGTCCACCTCGATGCAGAGAGCCGCTTCGTGGCAGTAGAAGTCCAGCGTGTATGGCGGGGCCTTGTGCTGGCAGCGGAATTTGAACCCTGCCGGACGAGTTCGAAGGTGGTTCCAGAGGATCGCTTCGGCTGGGGAGAGGTTGCGGCGGAGGCGGCGGGCACGGGCGGTGGGGGATTCCGGGCGTCTGGTCTCAGAAGAAGCCCCTCCACCATGCTTCGCATGGTCCCCCTCCCCTGCAAATGCAGGGGAGGATTGGGTGGGGCGGCGGCACTTATCCTCCCCCGGATTTCCGGGGGAGGGGGACCGCCCGAAGGGGGGTGGAGGGGCTTCTTTTTTCTTCACCCGATCAGGCTGACCTTACCCCCGGCGTGCCGCTCCAGGCGGCCGGCGAGTTCGAGTTCGAGAAGCACCGTGTGGACCACCGCGGGCGCGAGCCCGGCTTGGCGGATGACCTCATCGACCGGCACCGGCGTGCCGTTGAGGAGGCGGGTGACGGCCTGCCGGTCGCGCTCTTCCGCGTCGGCGGAGGCTTCGGCCGCCGCGTAGGCGCGTTCGGGGGTTCGGAAGGGGCGGATGCGCAAGGGGTTGATCGCTTCCATGACGTCGTCGGCGTTCTGGATCAGGGTGGCGCCTTCGCGGATGAGCTGGTTGCAGCCCTGGGCGCGGGGATCGAGGGGGGAGCCGGGGACGGCGAGCACTTCGCGGCCGAACTCGGCGGCGAAGCGGGCGGTGATCAGGGAGCCGGAGCGGGGCGCGGCCTCGACGACCACCGTACCGTGGGCGAGGCCGGCGATGATCCGGTTGCGGGACGGGAAGTGGCGGGCGCGGGGCTCGGTGCCGGGCGGCTGCTCGGCGACCAGCAGCCCACGCTCGGCGATGGCGTGCTGGCGGCCTTCGTTTTCGGGCGGGTAGACCACGTCGAGGCCGCCGGCGACGACGGCGATGGTGCCGCTTTCAAGCGATCCGTCGTGGGCGGCGCTGTCGATACCGCGGGCGAGGCCGGAGACCACCGACGCGCCCGCGTCGCCGAGGCCGGTGGCGAGCATCCGGGCGAAACGGCAGGCGGCGGCGGAGGCGTTGCGGGCGCCGACCACCGCCACGGCGGTCTTGTCGAGGATGTTGAGGTGGCCCTTGACGATGAGGGCCGGCGGCGCGGTTTCGATTTCGGCAAGCAGCGGCGGGTAGAGGCCCTGGCCGAGGAACAGGTAGCGGGCGCCAAGCCGGGCGACTTCGTCCATTTCCCGCTCCACCGAGGCGCGGCTGACCAGGCGCGGCGCGCGGCCGCCGCCGCGGGCGGCGAGATCGGGGATCGCCGACAGCGCCGCCGCGGCCGAGCCGAAGCGGGACAGGAGCTGGAAATAGGTGATCGGGCCGATATTGTCGGACCGGATCAGCCGCAGCCGGGCGATCTGGTCTTCGCTCGCGCCGCCTTCAGCCATTATTGGCGGCGCCGATCCTGGGCTCGGTGCCGGACAGCAGCCGTTCGAGATTGCCGCGATGCTTCCAAAGCACGACGAGGCCGAGGCCGAGGAACAGCAAGGCGAGATCGAAGCGGCCGAGGATCGCGGCGACGACCGGCGTGACAAGCGCCGCCGACATGCCAGCCACCGAGGAATAGCGGATCAGGAGAAGCAGGCCGAGCCAGGCGGCGGCATAAGCAAGCGGCGCCGCCCAGTGCAGATCTCCGGCGACCGAGAAACCGATCAGGATTCCGAACAAGGTGGCGACGCCCTTGCCGCCGGCGAACTTGAGCCAGACCGGGTAGAGATGGCCGAGGAGCGCGAAGATCGCGGCGAGGCCGGCGGTGCCGGGGAACAGCCGCTCGCACAGAATCACGGCGGCGGTGCCCTTGAGGCCGTCAAGGATCAGGGTGGCGGCGGCAAGACCCTTGCGGCCGGTGCGCAGCACGTTGGTGGCGCCGATGTTGCCCGAGCCGACCTTGCGAAGGTCTCCGGCGCCGAACAGGCGGGTGAGGATGATGCCGAAGGGAATTGAGCCGAGCAGATAGGCGAGCAGCACTGCAGCAAGCGGCCCCGCCATCGTCCCCATCGTCACGCGTTCGTCCCCCGAAGCCCGCCCGACTCTACCAAAAGGGCAAAGCGGCGCAATCGATTTACATCAAAGCCGATGATTATGGCGTTTGCCGCGCCGCCGCCGGGGGCTACATCGAGCGGGTGAACGCAGGTCGGCCCATTCTCGTCTTCGACTCCGGCATCGGCGGGCTTTCGGTGCTGGGGCCGATCCGGGCGCTGCTGCCGCAGACGCCGATCGTCTACGCGGCGGACAGCGCCGGATATCCCTATGGCACGCGGCGTGCGGCCGAGATCGAGGCGCGGGTGCCGGCGATGCTTGGGCGGCTGGCGGAGCGCTTCGATCCGGAGCTGGTGGTGATCGCGTGCAACACCGCTTCCACCATTGCGCTCGACGCGGTGCGGTTCGCTTTGGATTTGCCGGTGGTTGGAACGGTGCCGGCGATCAAGCCCGCGGCGGCTTTGTCGAAGAGCCGGGCGATTGGGGTGCTTGGGACGGAAGCGACTGTGCGGCAACCTTATCTGGATCGCCTCATTGAGGAGTTCGCATCCGACTGCATGGTGGTGCGGCACGGCTCGGCGGAGCTGGTCGATCTTGCCGAGGCCAAGTTGCGGGGCGAGGCCACGGACCCCCTTGCCTATCGACGCATCCTGGACGCGCTGTACGCGGCACCGGGTGGGGAGCGGATCGACACGGTGGTGCTTGCCTGCACGCATTTTCCGCTGGTCGAGGAGGAGCTTGCCGCGGCGTCTTCGCGGCCGGTGCGCTTTGTCGACGGCAAGGAGGGGATTGCGCGGCGTACCGCCTGGCTGCTGCGCGGGCGCGAATGGGCTGGCTCCCCGGTGGAAGGCATTGCGGTTTTCACCGGGCGGGGCACCGATATCGAGGCGTACCGGGCGGGGCTGGCGCGCTTCGGGCTTACGAAGTTGGTGACACTGTAGCGGTTGATCCCTAATGGACCTGCCCCATCTGGCGTAAGGGCGTTGGGGTCGGCTATAAGGGCCGCGGGACTCCGGGGAGCGGTGAGTTGGACTATCAGCGGATTTTCGCGGCTGCGATCGACCGGCTTCATGCCGAAGGGCGCTACCGGGTGTTCATCGACATCCTGCGCAACAAGGGCGCGTTTCCCAATGCGCGCTGCTTTGCGGGGCATAATGGGCCGAAGCCGATCACCGTCTGGTGCTCCAACGACTACCTGGCGATGGGCCAGCATCCCGATGTGATCGCGGCGATGGAAGAAGCGCTGCACGATGTCGGCGCCGGCTCCGGCGGCACGCGCAACATCGGCGGCAATACGCATTACCATATCGAGCTGGAGGCCGAGCTTGCCGACCTGCACGGCAAGGAATCGGCGCTGCTGTTCACCTCGGGCTATATTTCCAACGAGGCGACGCTGGCGACGCTCGGCAAATTGCTGCCGGGCTGCGTGATCTTTTCGGACGAACTGAACCACGCCTCGATGATCGCCGGCATCCGCAACTCGGGCTGCGAGAAGCGGGTGTTCCGGCACAACGATCTGGCGCATCTCGAGGAGCTGCTTGCCGAGGCCGATCCGGAGGCGCCCAAGCTGATCGCGTTCGAGAGCGTGTATTCGATGGACGGGGACGTGTCGCCGATCGCGGAGATCTGCGACCTGGCGGACAAATACAACGCCATTACCTACCTCGACGAAGTGCATGCGGTGGGCATGTACGGCGCCCGCGGCGGCGGGATTTCGGAGCGGGACGGCGTGGCCGACCGGCTGACGATCATCGAGGGCACGCTTGGCAAGGCGTTCGGGGTGATGGGCGGCTATATTTCGGCGGACCAGAACATCGTGGATGTGGTGCGCAGCTACGCGCCGGGGTTCATCTTCACGACGTCCCTGTCGCCGGTGCTGGTCGCGGGGGCGCTGGCCAGCGTCAAGCATCTCAAGGCGTCCTCCGCCGAGCGCGAGGGGCAGCAGGCGGCCGCGGCCAAGCTCAAGACCATGTTTGAGGATGCGGGGCTGCCGGTGATGGCGTCGACCACCCACATCGTGCCGCTGATGGTCGGCTGCCCGGCCAAGGCGAAGCGGATCAGCGATATTCTGCTCGCGGAATATGGCTGCTACGCCCAGCCGATCAACTTCCCCACCGTGCCGCGCGGCACCGAGCGCCTGCGCTTCACGCCCGGGCCGAGCCACAGCGAGGCGATGATGGCCGAGCTTACCGGCGCGTTGGTCGAGATCTGGGACCGGCTGGAGATGCGCGAGGCGGCGTGAGCTTGTGGCTTCAGTGCGGTCCCGGTCCTTCGAGACGGCCCTTCGACAAGCTCAGTCCCTCCTCAGGATGAGCGGGTAGGTAGCCGAACTGGCCGGAAGTCGCTCATCCTGAGGAGCCGGTGAGCCTGTCGAACCGGCGTCTCGAAGGACGCACAGACGCAGGACACCCACAATCCATGGTGGCAAACCCCGCCTCGCTCCCCTAGAGAACGGTCTCACCCCAACGGAGTTTGCGCGCGTGGCCGAGCGTATCGCCATCGTTTCCGATCATGCGGCTTTCGAGATGAAGGCGCAGCTCGTCGCGTACCTCGGGGAGCGCGGTTTCGAGGTGCTGGATCTTGGCACGGCGTCCACCGACAGCGTCGATTATCCGGATTACGGCTACCGCATCGCCCGCGCCATTGGGGAGGGCGAGGTGGAGCGCGGCGTGGCATTGTGCGGCTCGGGGATCGGCATTTCGATCGCGGTGAACCGCCATCCGGCCTGCCGCTGCGCGCTGGTCTCGGAAGGGCTCTCCGCCCGGCTGGCGCGGGAGCATAATGACGCCAATGTGATCGCCATGGGCGCGCGCATCGTCGGCATCGAGACGGCGCGCGACTGCCTCGACCAGTTCCTCGCCACGCCGTTCGCCGGCGGCCGCCACCAGCGGCGCATCGACAAACTCACCAACCCCGACTTCACGGAGCAGCCCGCATGAGCAGCCAGCCCGCCAACGACACCTCGGACATCCGCCACGAGGGCTTCTTCACCGAACGGCTGGCGGACGCCGACAGCGCGGTGGCCGAAGCGATCGCCGCCGAGCTCGACCGCCAGCAGAACCAGATCGAGCTGATCGCGTCCGAGAATATCGTGTCGCGCGCGGTGCTGGAAGCGCAGGGCTCGGTGCTGACCAACAAATATGCCGAAGGCTATCCGGGCAAGCGCTATTACCAGGGCTGCGCGCCGTCCGACGCTGTCGAGACGCTGGCGATCGAGCGGGCGAAGGAACTGTTCGGCTGCGGCTTCGCCAACGTGCAGCCGCATTCGGGCGCGCAGGCCAACGGCGCGGTGATGCTGGCGCTCACCAAGCCGGGCGACACCATCCTGGGCATGAGCCTGGATGCGGGCGGTCACCTTACCCACGGCGCCAAGCCGGCGATGTCGGGCAAGTGGTTCAACGCCATCCAGTACGGCGTCCGGCGCGAGGACAGCCTGATCGATCTCGATCAGGTCGAGGCGCTGGCCAAGGAGCACAAGCCGCGGCTGATCATCGCCGGCGGCTCGGCTTACCCGCGCCACATCGATTTCGCCCGCTTCCGCGCCATTGCCGACGCGGTGGACGCGATCTTCATGGTCGACATGGCGCATTTTGCCGGGCTGGTCGCGGCGGGCGAGCACCCCTCCCCCTTCGGCCACGCCCATGTCGTCACCACCACCACCCACAAGACGCTTCGCGGGCCCCGCGGCGGCATGGTGATGACCAATGACGAAGCGATCGCCAAGAAGATTAACTCGGCGGTGTTTCCGGGCCTTCAGGGCGGGCCGCTGATGCACGTCATCGCCGGCAAGGCGGTGGCGTTCGGCGAAGCGCTGCAGCCCGGCTTCAAGAGCTATGCGCGGGCGGTGATCGCCAACGCCAAGGCGCTTGCCGGGCGGCTTGGGGAGCGCGGCGCGAACCTGGTCGCGGGCGGCACCGACACGCACCTTGCACTGGTCGATGTCACACCGCTGGGCATCACCGGCCGTGACGCCGACGAGGCGCTGGAGCGCTCGGCGATCACCTGCAACAAGAACGGCATCCCGTTCGATCCGCTTCCGCCGATCAAGACCAGCGGAATCCGCGTCGGCTCCCCCGCCGGCACCACCCGCGGCTTCGGAGTCGCGGAATACCGCGACATCGCCGACATGATCGCCGACGTGCTGGAGGGCCTTCGCGACAACGGCCACGAGGGCAACGGAGCGGTCGAGGCGGCGGTAAAGCAGCGGGTGCGTGACCTCTGCGCCCGGTTCCCTATCTACCAGGCCTGAGGAGAGACGCTCGTGAGCAAGTTGGACGACCAGAAGCTCGGCAAGAGCATGGCGAAATGGGCGGCGCTCGGCGCGGTGGTGGCGATCCCGGTGCCGTTCATCGGCCCGATCCTCGGCGCCGCGGCGGGCGCGGGCTACGCCTATATCAAGGGCAAGAAGTAAACCTTGCGCTGCCCGTTCTGCTCCCATGAAGCCAGCCAGGTGAAGGACAGCCGTCCCACCGAGGACGGCGCCTCGATCCGGCGGCGGCGACAGTGCGAGGATTGCGGCGCCCGGTTCACGACCTTCGAGCGGGTGCAGCTTCGCGAGCTCACGGTGGTGAAGTCGGG
>DASVUV010000035.1:0-7748 GCA_036386875.1 Allosphingosinicella sp. | reverse complement strand
CAGCTCGACCGAGAGCTGGGCGAGCTGCTCGTCCGTGCGCGCACGATATTCCGCCTGCACCAGATTGCCCGGCAGCAGCACCGGCCGCAGCCGCCGCGACCGCCCGCCCCGCACATATCCCGGCTGCACCCCGTCCCCCGGCGTCAACGCCCGCACGATCGCCCCATGCTCCCCATGCGGGCGGACGGCGACGACGATGGCGTGGGTGACGAGGTGCATATTTGCAGCGTAGCACCGCTCACCCACTGGGATGAAAATAGTCGTATATGCTCCGCGCCATCGTCCGGGAAATGCCGGGCGCCTTTTCCAAATCCTCCAGCGCCGCATTCTTGACCGCTCTTCCAGTCCCGAAATGCATCAGCAAGGCGCGCTTGCGGCTGGGGCCGATGCCGGGGACTTCGTCGAGCGGGCTCGCCGTCATCGACTTCGCCCGCTTCTGGCGGTGAGCGCCGATCGCGAAGCGGTGGGCTTCGTCGCGCAGCCGCTGGAGGTAGAACAGGACCGACGAATTGGGCGGCAGCGTGACTTCGCGGTTGCCCGGCAGGTGGAACACCTCGCGGCCCGCATTGCGGTCCGGCCCTTTGGAGATCGCGACCACCGGCACGTCGTGGACTCCGGCATCCTCCATCGTCTCGCAGACGGCCGAGAGCTGGCCCTTGCCGCCGTCGATCAGCAGCAGGTCCGGCCAGTCGCCCTTCGACCGGTCCGGATCCTCCTTTTCCAGCCGGGCGAAGCGGCGGCCGATGACCTCGCGCATCATCGCGAAATCGTCGCCCGGCGCGGTCTCCTCGCGCTTGATGTTGAACTTCCTGTAGGCGTTCTTGCGCAGCCCCTCCGGGCCGGCGACGATCATCGCGCCGACGGCGTTGGTGCCCATGACGTGGCTGTTGTCGTACACTTCGATGCGCTGCGGCGGCTCGGCAAGCTCGAACATGTCGGCCAGCGCCCGCAAATTCTTGGCCTGGGTGCTGGTTTCGGCGAGGTGGCGGTCGAGCTCCTCCTGGGCGTTGCGCGACGCCTGCGCCATCATCCGCACCTGGTCGCCGCGTTTGGGGACCTTGAGCGTCACCTTGCGCTCGGCGCGTTCCGAAAGCGCCTCGGCGACCAGCTCGGCTTCCGGAACCTCGCGGTCGAGCAGCACCATCTTGGGCGGCGGCACTTCCTCGTAGAATTGCATCAGAAACGCGGCGAGCACCTCCTCCTCCGCAAGGTCGGCGGTGTGGGCGGGGAAGAAGCTGCGGTGCCCCCAGTTATTCCCGCCGCGGATGAAAAATGCCTGGATGCACACGGTGCCGCCCTTGCACGCCAACGCGAAGATGTCCGCGTCGCCAAGCCCTTCGGCGGCGATCGTCTGGGTGCCCTGAATAAAGGTCAGCGAACGCAGCCGGTCGCGCAGCATGGCGGCAAGTTCGAAGTCCATATTCTCCGCCGCTTCCTGCATGGAGGCGGCGAGCTTCTGCTGCACCTTGGTGGACTTGCCGGCGAGATAATCCTTGGCGTCCGCCACCAGCTCAGCATAGCCTTCCGGACTGATTCGGCCGGTGCAGGGCGCCGAGCAGCGCTTGATCTGGTGAAGAAGGCACGGCCGCTTGCGGGTGGCGAGGAACGTGTCGGAGCAGCTTCGAAGCAGGAACAGCTTCTGCAGCGCGTTGAGGGTGCGAGTCACCGAACCGGCGCTTGCGAACGGCCCGTAATAGGCACCCTTGAAGCGCCGCGCGCCGCGATGCTTGCGGATCTGGGCGAAGGGATGATCCTCGCGCAGCAGAATGAAGGGGAAGCTTTTGTCGTCGCGCAGCAGCACGTTGTAGGGCGGGCGGTAGCGCTTGATGAGCTGTGCCTCGAGCAGCAGCGCCTCCGCCTCCGTATTAGTGGTGACGATCTGCATCGACCGCGTCTGCGCCACCATGCGCTGGAGGCGTTTCGTCAGGCGCGAGACCTGGGTGTAGTTGGTCACCCGGTTCCTCAGGGCCCGGGCCTTGCCGACGTAGAGCACCTCGCCCTTGGCATCGAGCATCCGGTACACGCCGGGCCGCACCGGCAGCGTCTTCACCACGCTGCGAATGGCAAGCACCCCCGCCTCCAGGTCCGGCAGGTCGCTGCCGCGGACGGTGTAGGCGGATTTCTCTTCGTTGAAGCGGTCGGTTGGGGGCGTTTCGGTCACGGTGTCAGATATGGGTTGCCGGGCGCGGGGAGGCCAGAGGGGTTCAAAGGTAACGAAGTTGAGGGTTTCGCCTGGAGCATCGTGTCACCCTTGTCACCTTTGGCCGGGGGTGAAGCGGAGGAAAGCGGGCAAAATTGTTGGGTACGGGCATGTCCTCTCCTCCTCGAGCCGGTGGCGTTTGGAGGGCTTATGGCCCACGCGGAGGCATGTAGGAAAATGGTTTGTTCGTGGTTTGTTTCCGCGCGCGAGATAGGTTGAGCTTGATCTACTCGTCGCGTCACCCCCGCGAAAGCGGGGGTCCCGCTTCTTTCCTTCCTCGGTGTCGGAGCGGAGAAAGAAGAAGAAGCGGGATTCCCGCTTTCGCGGGAATGACGAGTGGGGAACGCTCAGGTACAAGGCGCTTATGGCCACCGCCGACGATTTCCGCCGTATCGCTTTATCTTTTCCGGAGGCGGAAGAAGGCGCGCACATGGGCCACTCCGATTTCCGCGCCGGCGCTTTGGTGCTGTTAGAGGCGGTGCCGGACGAGGTGCTGGAGGCTGCGCTTGCGGCTGCCTGGACGCGGCGGGTGAAGAAGAAGCGTCGAGCCACTCCCCTCCCTGCAAGGGAGGGGCCGGGGGTGGGTAGCGGCTGAGGGGGCTCGACGCCCCCGAAGACGCCTGTGCTTCGGGTAAAGGTAAGGGCTCGCTGCGCCCGCACCCATCCCTGCCCCTCCCTTTCAGGGAGGGGTGACCAAGCTCAATGCGAAGTGCCCAGCCCTGCGATCGTCCGGTCGACCAGCGCCCGGTCGCTTGCGGCGTCCATTTCGCTGCGGATCAGGGTTTCGGCGGCGGCGGCGGCGGCGCGGGCGGCGCGGGCGCGGACGTCGTCCAGGGCCTGGCGTTCGGCGGCGGCGATCTTGTCTTCGGCCATGCGGGCGCGGCGTTCGATCAGTGCCGCGGAGCTGGCTTGGGCGTCGGCGACGATCACCTGAGCTTCGTGGCGGGCGCGTTCGACGATGGCGGCGGCTTCCGCTTCGGCGCCGGCCGATTTGGCCTGCTGCTCGGCGCGCAGGGCCTCGGCTTCCGCACGGAGCTTCGCGGCCTCGTCGAGCTGCTGGCGGATGCCGTCGATCTTGCGGTCCAGCGCCTTGGCGATTGCCCCCGGCACCTTTTTCCAGAGCAGCAGCGCGATGACGACGATCATCGCAAGCGCGACCCAGGCGGTGGCGTCCATGCCGAGCCCGGTGGGCTCCGCATGCGGCGCGCCATGCCCCTCGGCGGCGGTGCTCGCAACGGCGTCCGCGCCGGTGTGCGGCATCGCCCCGTGCTCGCCTTCGGTGCCCTTGACGACAGTGTCGAGCTCGGCGCCAACGTCCGAATGCGTCGCGGTGGTGGTGTTATCAGCCATTGGCGAGTGCCGCCCTTACTGCATCGGCCGCGGCATCGCGCGACACGGACTTGCCGGTGAGGCGGGACACGATGTCCTGCGCGGCCTCCGCGGCGACATTGGCGATCTCACCCTGAGCCGCGTCGCTGGCCGAGCGGATGCGGGCCTCGGCGGCTTCGACCCGGAGCGACGCCTCGGCATCGGTGGCCTTCAACTTCGCTTCCGCCTCGCGGGTGGCGGCTTCCTTGGCGGCCGCGGTGACCTTGAGCGCTTCGGCGCGGTTCGAGTCGGCGCGTTCGCGATTGCTTGCTTCAAGCGCCTCGGCTGAAGCCCGTGCGGACTCCGCCTCGGCGAGATCGCCGGCGATCTGCCTGTCGCGCAGGTCGACGGTGGCTTCGATCTTCGGGAGCATGCCCCGGCCCACTACGAAATAGAGCAGGCCGAAGGTCACGACCAGCCAGAACAGCTGCGACGCGAATATCTCGGAGATTTGGTCGATCTGAGGCATGGCAATCCCGCTTCCGCCCGTCGCGTCCCCGGGTGGAGGCGCGGCGCGGCGGAGATTGGTTTAAGCGACGAACAGCAGGATCATCGCAACAACGAACGCCAGCAGGCCGAGAAGCTCGGCTGCGGCGAAGCCGATGAAGAGACGGCCCTGCTGGCTGTCGGCCGCGGCCGGATTGCGCAGCGCGCTGGACAGGAACGAGCCGAAGACGTTGCCAACGCCAAGGGCGGCCATGCCAACGCCGATCGCGGCGAAACCGGCACCGAGCAGCTTTGCGGCTTCTGCGTCCATTTTGAAAAACTCCTTATCTATTTTGTTGAAAGTGTTGAACGAAACTTAGTGAAGGTTGATCGCGTCGTTGAGGTACAAGGACGTCAAGAGCGCGAACACATAGGCCTGGATGGCGGCGACCAGCAGCTCGAGCAGCGTGATGCCGATCATCAGGATGAAGCTGGGCAGGCTCACCACCGGGGCGACCCACAAGGCCTCGGCGTTGAGGCCGTTGATCACGAAGCCGGCGAGCACCTTCATCAGGATGTGACCCGCGGTCATCGCCACGAACAACCGAAGCGCCAGGCTGAACGGGCGGACCATGAACGAGACGAACTCGACCGGCACCAGGATGGGAAGCATCCACCACGGCGCGCCGTGCGGCACGAACAGCGAGAAGAAGTGGAAGCCGTGGCGGGCGAAGCCGACCGCCAGCACGATCCCGAACGACACGATGGCGAGAACGCCGGTGACGGTGAGGTGGCTGGTGACGGTGAAGGGGTGAACGCCGACGATCCCGGTCGGCAGCATACCGATGAGGTTGGCGACCAGGATGAACATGAACAGCGTGAAGACGTAGGGCGTGAACTTGCGCCCCTCCGGCCCGATATTGGCGTTCATCATCGAGGACACGAAGCCGGTGACCCCTTCGACGGCGGCCTGCCAGCGGGTGGGGACGAGCTGGCGCCTCATTCCGCCGAGCATGAACAGCCACACCGCGCCGATCGCCAGCAGCATCCAGAGGGCGCTGTTGGTGAAGGCGATCTGATGTCCGCCGAGATTGAACCCGTCGAAGATGGACTGCACCTCGAACTGGTGCATCGGATCGATCTTGCCTGATTCGGCGGCCACGTCTCGGTTCCCGTTCATGCTCCGGGCGCCGGAGGATCCGGCTGCCTGGAGGAAAGCTTGATGATGTTCCTGAAGCCGGCCGCCGTTCCAAGGAACATCAGCAGCAACAGAAAGAGCGGCAATGTGCCGAACCAGCGGTCAAGGACCCAGCCGATCAGCGCACCGCCGCCAAGCCCCGCGATCAGATAAGACAGTGCGCGGCTGCCGAGCTGTTCATTGCGATCAGCCGGCGTCCGTGCGCTGCCCGTTCTGGCCGCCTCCACCTCCTGGGCTCGCCGCAACCGCTCGTCGAACGACGAGGCGGGCTGCGCATCCGCAAGGGGCTTCGGGTCCGGTTCGTTCTCCGTCATGCCGTTTCTTCCATGTGCGTCCGCGTCTTTTTGGGAAAAGCCGCGGGTCGCAAAAAGGCGTGGGACATGCCGGCGAACGATCCCGCCAAGGCGCCGCCCCTTTAGGAAGGGGTGGGGGCCAAGTCAACACACAGCGGGCGCTGGTTGCCTCCGCAGCGGTCGCCCTTGTTCCTCCCTGCCGCGCAGCGGTGGGGAGGGGAACCATGCGAAGCATGGTGGAGGGGTAAACTGGTGCTGGAATTCGAGGTTCACGCGCGAACCCACAGCCTCAGCGCCTTCTACCCCTCCACCACTCTACGGGTGGTTCCCCTCCCCATCCGCTCCGCGGACAGGGAGGAATGAGAAAGGCCCTAATCCTCCCCTGCATTTGCAGGGAGGGGGACCGCACAGGGTTCCCGCCAAAGTACTACTTTGGCGGGTGCCCGAGTGCGGTGGAGGGGCGCGAGCGAAGCGAGCGCAGGCGCCGGCTCTCGTTCCTCCCTGCCGCGCAGCGGTGGGGAGGGGAACCAGGCGAAGCCTGGTGGAGGGGTAACTGGCGTTGGAAGCCGAGGTTCACGCGCGAACCACAGCCTCAGCGCCTTTTACCCCTCCACCACCCTCCGGGTGGTTCCCCTCCCCATCCGCTCCGCGGACAGGGAGGAATGAGAAAGGGCCTAATCCTCCCCTGCATTTGCAGGGGAGGGGGACCGCACGAAGTGCGGTGGAGGGGCGCGAGCGAAGCGAGCGTCTAGCCCGGGAGGCCCCATGATGGACAAAAAAGAACCGGCGCTTTCGCGCCGGCCCCTCCACCGCCTTTCAGGCGGTCCCCCTCCCCTCGAAATCGAGGGGAGGATTAGTGATGTTACCCGCAATAAGCCGGCAGCGGCACGGCGGTCCCCGCCTCGCGCTTCTGCCAGGTGCCGTCGGTGCCGCGGTAGAACTGGCCAGGGGCGACCTTGGTGCGGAGCAGCTCGCACGCCGTGGTGGCGGCGACTTCCTCGATCTTGGCGCCGCGCTTGGCGGCAAGGTCGGTGTAATAAGCGCGGCGCTTGATGTTCACCGAATCGACCTGGGCGCGGACGGCGGAGGGCGCGGAGCCGACCACGCCGAGATAGCCGTCGGCCTGCTCGCCGACCTGCCCCGAAGCGCGCAACGACGCGGCGGCATCGGCCTGAAAGGCGTAAGCGGCGCCGGCGGTGCCGACGAGGAGCGCGCCCGCAAGGGCGGCGGCGAGGACGGTCTTGGAACGGCGGTTCATCAGAACACTCCCGGGTTTTTCTCAATGAGGTCGCGTACATCCTCCTGCAGGCGGACGACGACCTCTTGCCTGATATTGATGTTGAGGTTGATCTCGATCGGCTTTTCCGGCGCGCTCACTTCAACGCACCCGCCCGTCAGGACCAATACCGGCAGGAGAAGAAGGGATTTCGCCATTCTCATCCTACCCTGCGTCGCACTGGGGCGCAGTCCCGTCAATATCGACGCTGTCATCGCACAATCTCGCTTTCCTGGGGCTGAACGGTTTCATTTTCCGGCTGAATCGCGGGCGCGTCCGGCGCGCGCAGCTTTTCGGGGAGGACCGACTGGATGAGGTTGGTCGGATCCTCGAACGATCGCATCGTCGCGATCAGGGTCCGGAAGGGGCCCTTGACGGTGATGTTGAACTCGAACGGGATCTTCCTGAGCTCGCGGAGCGCCCGGCCGGCGACGAGGCCGCGGATGCCGCCGCCGGTGCGGACCACAGTGGCGGCGGGGTCGCGGGCGACGCCGTCGAGCTCGATGTCGGCGACGAACTCGCCGGCGAGGTCGCCGTTGAGGCCGATAGTGAGCTTGGAGTAGCGCAGCGACTTCAGCGCATCGAAGGCGAGCTTCCCGTAGGTGCCGAGCTCCTTGTCGGTGAGCTCGCCGATATAGGAGAGGGTGCCGCCGGGATCGCGGGCGACGAGCGAGCCGCCGACGATCCGGCCGCCCCTTTCGTCGAACACCATAGGGATGACGCCGTCGAACGTGCCGGTGGCGGAGATGTTCGAGAATTCCATCTTCTGGACGAAGAGCGCCGCGTCCATGCCGGAGACGTGGAAGGTGAGCTGCTTGGCGGAGGGCTTGGAAAAATCGAGGATCGTCTCCTCGAGGATGAGCTCGCCGCCGGCGAAGGGCCAGCGCCCGCCTTCGACCTTCACGCGCAGGCCGGGGAGGAGCTGGTAGCGAAGGCGGCCGTCGATGACGTCGATGCCGGTGCGGATAAGGTCGATCTCGGCGAGCT
>DASVUV010000034.1:0-56191 GCA_036386875.1 Allosphingosinicella sp. | reverse complement strand
GAGAGAGAGGGGTGCGTGCGGCGCGGCTCGACGCCGCGTCGTGCGCTTCGAAGCATCAGCTCCGGCATCGAGCCGAAGCTGATGCTCCCCCTCTCCCCAACCCCTCCCCCGCGAGGGGGGAGGGGCAAATTCCACCATCGTATCCCACCGACTTTCGTTGATGCACGCAGGACGGATCTCCACCCCATGATCCCGCGCGTCGCGGACGATCTGCGCCGGCGCGTAGAAGCCCATCGGCTGGGCGTTGAGCAAGGCGGCGCAGAAGATGTCCGGGTGGTGGCATTTCATCCAAGACGAAGCGTAAGCGATCTTGGCGAAGGAGGCGGCGTGGCTTTCGGGAAAGCCGTAGCTTCCGAAGCCTTCGATCTGCTTGAACGTCCGTTCGGCGAACTCGCGCGGGTAATGGCGGGCGACCATGCCTTCGATCAACTTGTCGCGAAAGTGGGTGACGCCGCCGGTGTACTTAAAGGTGGCCATGGCGCGGCGGAGCTGGTCGGCCTCGCCGGGGGTGAAGCCGGCGCCGACGATGGCGACCTTCATCGCCTGCTCCTGGAAGAGCGGCACGCCCAACGTCTTTTCCAGCACGGCGCGAAGCTCGGGGCGGGGATATTGCGGCTTCTCCTTGCCCTCGCGGCGGCGCAGATAGGGGTGGACCATGTCGCCCTGGATCGGCCCGGGGCGGACGATAGCGACTTCGATGACGAGGTCGTAGAAGCGCGTCGGCTTCATGCGCGGCAGCATCGCCATCTGGGCGCGGCTTTCGATCTGGAAGACGCCCAAAGTGTCGGCCTTCTGGATCATGTCGAACACTTCGGGATCGTCGTCCTGGAGGTCGGCCATGCCGATATCGACGCCCTTGTGATCGCGAAGGAGGTTGAAAGCGCGGCGCATGCAGCCGAGCATGCCGAGGCCGAGGACGTCGACCTTCATGAAGCCGAGCGCCTCGATATCGTCCTTGTCCCATTCGATGACCCGGCGGTTTTCCATCGCGGCGGGTTCGATGGGGACGAGATCGTCGAGGCGGTCGCGGGTGAGGACGAAGCCGCCTGGATGTTGCGAAAGGTGCCGCGGAGTGCCGATTAGTTGGCGGGAGAGATCGAGGGTGAGGGCAAGGCGTGGGTCTGATTGATCCAGGTTAAGTTCTTCGACGTGGCGGTCTTCGACGCCTTCATTGGACCAGCCCCAGACCTGGCCGGACAAAGCGGCGGTCATGTCCTCGGGGAGACCCAAGGCCTTGCCGACTTCGCGGACGGCGCCACGGGCGCGGTAGCGGGAGACCACGGCGGTCAAGGCGGCGCGGTGGTGGCCGTAGGTCTGGTAGATCCACTGGATCACTTCCTCGCGCCGTTCATGCTCGAAATCGACGTCGATGTCGGGCGGCTCGGGCCGTTCGGGCGAGACGAAGCGCTCGAACAGCAATTCGTGCTTCACCGGATCGATCGAGGTGATGCCGAGCAGGTAGCAGACGCAGCTGTTCGCCGCCGAGCCGCGGCCCTGGCACAGGATGCCGACCGAGCGGGCGAAGTTCACGATCGAGTGGACGGTGAGGAAATAGGGCGCGTACTTCAGTTGCGCGATCATGGTTAGCTCGTGGCGCATCTGGGCGGCGGTACGTTCGGGCACGCCGTCGGGGTATCTGGCGTGGGCGGCGTCCCAGCTCAGTTTCTCCAGCGCCTGCTGCGCCGTCATGCCGGGGAGCACGTTTTCCTCGGGATATTGGTAGCGCAGCTCGCTGAGGTCGAAGGTGCAGCGCCGCGCAATCTCGGCGGTGGCGGCGACGGCTTCGGGGTAGAGGGCGAAGCGGCGGGCCATCTCCTCGGGGGATTTCAGGTGCCGGTCGGCGTGGCGTTCGCGGCGGAAGCCGAGTTCGTCGATGGTGCACTTCTCGCGGATCGCGGTCATCACGTCCTGGAGCAGGCGGCGGTCGGGCGAATGGTAGAGGATGTCGCCGGTCGCGACGGGGGGCACGCCCGCGGCCTGCGCCTGGGCGGCAAGCCGGTGGAGGCGGAGCGCGTCGCCGGGGCGGCGGTGGATGGTCAGCGCCTGGTAGGCGCGGCCGGGGAAGGCGCGCTTCAGGCGCTGGAGGAGACGGGCGTTCTCCGCGTCGGCGTCGTCCGGCAGGTGGATGGCGAGGAGGCCTTCCGACCAGGCTTCGACGTCGCCCCAATGGAGCTCGCATTTGCCCTTGCCGGCGCGGGCCTTGCCGATCGAGAGCAAGCGGGTGAGGCGGGACCAGGCGGGGCGGTCGGTGGGGTAGACGAGCAGGCTGGTATTGTCCGCGAGATCGAGGCGGCAGCCTGCGACGAGACGCACGCCGGTAGTTTTTGCCGCTTCCCAGGCGCGGACGATGCCGGCGACGGAGTTGCGGTCCACCACGCCGAGGGCGGGCAGGCCGAGAACGGCGGCGGCGGCGAACAGTTCGTCCGCGCCCGACGCGCCGCGCAGGAAGCTGAAGTGGGTGGTGGTGTGGAGTTCGTGGTACACCTCAATCCTCCCCTCGATTTCGAGGGGAGGGGGACCACCCGTAGGGTGGTGGAGGGGCCGAGCGAAGCGAGGTAAACGGCTCCGGCTTCGCCTCCGCCGCCCCTCCACCGCACTTCGTGCGGTCCCCCTCCCCTGCAAATGCAGGGGAGGATTTTAGGATAATCATCACCCGAACAACCCATGGAGGTACCAGCTCAGGTCCCCCGTGCGGCCATCCACGCCGTCCCCCCTCCGATACAGCCAGAAGCGGCGGCCTTCTTCGTCTTCGACCTGGAAATAATCGCGCACCGCCTCGGCCTCGCCCGAGCGGCGCCACCATTCGCCGTGGATCCGCTCGGGCCCGTCGGCGGCGCGGACGCGGTAGGGGCGGCCGCGCCAGGTGAAGCGGCGCGGCGGCAGATCGGGGAGCAGGGCGACGACGCTTTCCACCCGCTCCGGCGGCACGAGCAGGCGCACCGGGCGCGGCCAGCTTGGCCAGGGCGCGCAGGGGCTGAGCGGGCCGACCCGGCGGACGCTGCGCTCCGGCACGTCGCTTTCCACCGCGCTTGCCCGGTAGAGATGGCGGTGGCCGAGGCGGCCGGCGAGGCGGTCTACCAGGGGCGCGAGATCGGGCGCGGGTTTGGCGCCGGCCAGCTCGCCTTCAATGGCCTCGGGCCCAAGCGGTTCGCAGCGGCCGGCGAGGAGGCGCATCGCATCGAGGCCGAAGCCGGGCTCGATGGTCTCGATGCGCATGGAGAGGAGGCGGAGCAGGTGCTTGCCGTCGCGGGTGGCGCGGGCGGTGCCAATGGCGATGCGCTGCACCGCGCCGTCCACCCGGTCGCACAGGAGGGTGAAGGCGCGGGCGGCAAGACCGGCCTTGCGCAGCGTGTCGAGCAGGCGGGCCATGAGGAGAGCGAGGGCTTCGGCGATGGCCTCGGCGGTGGCGATCGGCTCGGCGAAGCGCAGTTCTGCGACCGGCGGGTCTTCCGGGACGAGCGGCTCGATCGCTTCGCCGGCGGCGCCGAGCGCCTGGTCGAGGCGGGTAAGGAACGGCTTGCCGAGGCGGCGGGCGAGCGGCGCGCGCGGCATGGCGAAGACCTCGCCGATCCGCTCGAGGCCGAGGCGGCGGGCGGCGGCGATGGCGCGGGCGTCGAGGCGCAAAGCGGCGAGTGGCAGGGGGGCAAGCGCTTCGGCTTCGGCGCCGGCCGGGCAGAAGGTGAGGGGGGCGGCGCCGTGGCGGGCGAGGGCGTGGGCCGCGCCGGGGGTTGCAGCGACGGCGATCCGTGCGGCGAAACCGGCACGGGCGCAGAAAGCGAGGATTCGGCGGCACATGCGTTCTTCGCCGCCGAACAGGTGATCGACGCCGGTCAAGTCGAGAAACAGGCCGTCTTCGCCCGAGATCGCGGCGCGCGGGGTCCAGCGGCGGGCGGCGAAAAGGGCGAGGCTGGTGAGCAGGGCGCGGTCGGCTTCGGGGTCCGCGTCCTCGATCCGGAGGCCGGGGACGAGGGCGCGGGCCTGGGTGAGGGCCATGCCCGCGCTGAGGCCGAGCGCCTGGGCTTGCGGGCAGACGGCGGCGACGAGGACTCGGTTGCCGGTGCGGGTGGCGGTGACGAAAGGCCCAAGTTCCTCCCCAAGCCTGCTTGGGGAGGGGAACCACCCAGAGGGTGGTGGAGGGGTAATTGCCGGGAGGTTAGCGGTTCTCTCCGGAGCCTCTGAGTTTACGGCAGCTACCCCTCCACCATGCTTTGCATGGTTCCCCTCCCCATCTGGCGATGGGGAGGAACTGGGGTGGCGCAGGACGCGGGTGGTAACAAGGGGCTCTAAATCCTCCCCCGGATTTCCGGGGGAGGGGGACCACGCAGAGCGTGGTGGAGGGGCCCGGAGCGAAGCGGAGGGTCTTAACGGCTCCGGCTTCGCCTCCGCCGCCCCTCCACCATGCTTCAGGGAACCCGCCAAAGTACTACTTTGGCGGGAACCCGGGTGGTCCCCCTCCCCTGCAAATGCAGGGGAGGATATTGTTTTCCGGAACACCACCTCCGCCGCTTC
Organism: Allosphingosinicella sp.; assembly: GCA_036386875.1. Taxonomy (GTDB): domain Bacteria; phylum Pseudomonadota; class Alphaproteobacteria; order Sphingomonadales; family Sphingomonadaceae; genus Allosphingosinicella. Next base: position 51,682 of record DASVUV010000034.1, on the reverse strand, counting down.
CGTTCGCCGGCCAAGTTCGCGGATTGGGGGGCGTTTGTGGGCGGGGGTGTCCTGGGCCCAGCGGGCGCCGGGGCGCCAATGGGCTTCGCGGGGGCAGGAGCAGTCGGCGAGGCGCTGGCCGGGGCCTGGATCGGGCGCGCCGTCGGGGATGCCGAGCTCCTTGCGCAGGGCGAGGAGTTTTGCGCGTTCCTTGGTGTTTTCGGGGGTGCGCGCAGGCGGGTGCCAGGCTTTTTGATCCTCCCCCGGATTTCCGGGGGAGGGGGACCGCGCAAGGGTTCCCGCCAAAGTGGTACTTTGGCGGGTGCCCGTGGAGCGCGGTGAAGGGGCGGCGGAGGCGAAGCCGGAGCCGTCTTCCTCGCTTCGCTCGGCCCCTCCACCACCCTTCGGGTGGTCCCCCTCCCCTGCAAATGCAGGGGAGGATTTAGGACGGTTACGCCGCGATGCGCGCTGGAGGCGGTCGATGCTGAGCGTCGGCAGGTACAGCGAGGCTACCCGTGTCATCGGGGCACTCCAGGGTCCAGTGGTGGGGCTCGCCGCCGCGCTGGCGGGCGAGCGACAAGCTCCAGCGGGCGCGGCCGAGGCCGGGCACGGGGAGCGGCGAAGAAGGCGCGCAGGCGACTCGCCAGCGTGTGACCGCGGCGGAGGGTTCGGCGAGCGGATCGATCTCGGTCTTGCGCCAGCGCTTCAGCATCAGGGCCAGGGTGCCGCCTTCCTCCGCGGCGAGCTGGAGGCGGCGGGTGGCGGCCATGGGGACGCGCGCGACCTCGCCGACCACCGCGCCCAGACCGCCGTGGCGAAGGCCTTCCTCCATTACCGCAAGAACGTCCTCGTCACGGCCGCATTCGGCGTAGAGCACGCGGTTCGGGTCGAGACCGGCCAGGGCGAGGCCGGGTGCGAAGAGGTCTCGGCGGCCCAGCGCCCAGAGGATGGGGCCGTCGGTTCGGGCGGCGATGGAGGCGAGGAACAGGGTGGCGGCGGCGTCGTCGGGGAGGCCGGAGCGGTCGGGCGCGGCCTCGTGGAGGGCGCCGCCGGCGAGGCCGCCGCCGGCGAGGCGCGAGTCGATTGCCTCAACCCCGAAAGGCAGGCATGGCCGCGCCTCCGCAGGTCCGGCCGATTCGATTGCGCGCACTTCTTCCCGCAAGGCTGAGAGGCGATCGGAACGGGTGGATGGCAGGTTCATGGCGGCGACTCGGAACGGGCTTGTTCCTCTTATGTTCCGCCTCCGTTCAGCGAGAGTCAAGGCGGTTGGGGGGAGGAGAATAAGCGTATGTTGTTCATTAAATCCGCTCATCCTGAGGAGCCGCTGAGGAGGCGAAGCCGTCTCGAAGCGGCGTCTCGAAGGACGCACAGCCTCTCTCTCCGGGTCCTTCGAGACGGGCCTTCGACTTGGGACCCCATCAAAGTAGTACTTTGATGGGAACCCTGCTCAGTCCCTCCTCAGGATGAGCGGTTTTTCTGTTTCGACCAGCACGAGAATTGCCCCCCTATGCACCTCCTCCGTCGCTCGCTTGCCGCCGTTCTACTTCTCGCCGCCGCGCCGGTTGTAGCCGAGGGCGACACCAACTGGTTCTACAAGAACACCGATATCGCCCGCGATCCCGCCTGGCGGTTCGGGACGCTGCCCAATGGGCTTCGCTATGCGGTTCGGCAGAACAAGCTTCCGGCGGGGCAGGTCTCGATACGCCTGCGCATGGACGTCGGCTCGCTGCACGAGGCGGATGCCGAGCGGGGATGGGCGCATTTCGTCGAGCATATGGCGTTTCGCGGCACCGCGGGCTTTGGCGACGGCGAGGCGCGGGAGACCTGGCAGCGGCTTGGCGCGAGCTTTGGAAGCGATACCAATGCGTCCACCGAGCCGACCCAGACGGTGTACCAGCTCGACCTTCCCAAGAATGACGAAGCCTCGCTCGACACCAGCCTGCGGCTGATCGCGGAGATGGCCGACAAGGCGAATTTCGACCCCAAGCTGATCGAGGTGGAAAAGGGCGTCGTGCTTTCCGAACGGGGCCGCCGCAGCGAGATTTCGGCAAAGCTCGGCGATCTGATGCGGCCGCTGTTCTTCGCCGGGCTGAAATATGCGGACCGGGACACGATCGGCACCGAGGAAACGCTCAAGGCCGCCAATGCGCCGGGCCTCCAAGCCTTTTACGAGCGCTGGTACCGGCCGGAGCGCGCGACCCTGGTGATGGTCGGCGATGCCGATCCGGCCTTGCTCGAAAAGCTTGCGGCAAAGCATTTCGGCGGCTGGAAGGGCAGCGGCCCGGCTCCCGCCGAGCCGGAGTACGGCAAGCCCGCCGAAGTCGCGGAGCGGACGGCGGCGCTTTCCTATCCGGGCTCGCCCCACCTGGCGACTTTGAGCTGGGTGCGCCCCTACCAGGGACTGCCGCCGACAAAGGCGCGCGAAAAGGGGGAGCTTGCCGAAGCCATCGCCAAGCGAATCCTCAACCGCCGCCTCGAAGCCAAGGCGCGGGGCGAGGCGAGCTTTCTCAGCGCCCAGGTCGGTGGGGACGACAACGTCAACATCGCCGATTACACGCAGGTGCAGGTGATGGCCAAGGAGGGGCGCTGGAAGGAAGCGCTGGCCGAGACCTACGGGATATTGGCGGACGCGCTGAACAGCCCGCCGAGCGCCACCGAGATTGCGCGCGAGATGCAGAATTTGCGGACGGGTGCCCGCGCGGCGGTGGAGGGCGAGGCGACGGCCAAATCGCCCAGCCATGCCGGGCGGCTGATCTCCGCGATCGACGGCAACAGCGTGATCTCCACGGCCGCCGCCAATGCGGCGCTGATCGAGGAACTGGCGCCGGCGATGACGCCCGAATTCGTGGAAGAACGGATGAAGGCGCTGTTCACGGGATCGGGGCCGCGGGTGGTGATGCTCTCGCCCGCGCCGGTGACCGGGATCGGCGAAGCGCTTGCAGCGGCGGAGAAATCCGCGCCGGCGGTGCGCGCGGCCGAGCGGACCGTGACCATGAACGACCTTCCAGCGCTCGGCAAAGCGGGGCGGGAAGTCTCGCGCCAGCAGATTGCCGATCTGGGCGTAACGATTGTGCGCTTCTCCAACGGCTCCAGCCTGGTGTTCAAGAAAACCGATTTCGAGCAGGGGCGGGTGAATGTCGGGCTGCGCTTCGGCACGGGGATTTCGGGCCTGCCGAGCGACCGCAAGACGCTGGCGTGGATGGGCAATCTGATCGGCTCGACCGGCGTGGCGGGTCTCGATCTCGACGCGCTGGAGCGGCTGCTGACCGGGCGGCGGATGAGCCTGAGCTTCGGGGTGGGCGAGGATGCGTTCGAGATGGGCGGCACCACCAATGCGGCGGAGCTCCCCGACCAGTTGCGGCTGCTGGCCAGCAAGATCGCCTTTCCGCGCTGGGACACGCAATTGTTTGGGCGGTACAGGACGGCGGCGCTCGAGAATTACGATCTGGCCTTCTCCTCCGCCGCGTCGCGGGCGGCGCGCGAGTTCGGCGGGGTGACCCGGCGCGGCGATGCGCGCTGGACGCCGACCGAGAAGGCGGAGATCGCCGCCGCCACTCCGCAGGCGTTTGAGCAGCTGTTCGCGCCGCTGATGCGGCAGGGGCCGATCGAGGCGGTGATCGTTGGCGATGTGGACCTCGAAGCGGCGGTGAAGGCGATGCTGGGCACGGTTGCGGCCTTGCCGAAGCGGGCGGAGGTCAAGGCGCCGGCCGCCTCGCTCAAGGTGCTGCCGCCCGCGCCGATGGCCAAGCCGGTGACGTTCAGCCATCGCGGCGATCCCAACCAGGCCTATGCGCTGCTTGGCTGGTCGACATTCGGCGGGGTGGAAAGGATGCGCGAGCGGCGCGCGCTGCAGCTTGCCGGCAACATGGTGCAGGTGCGCTTGTTCGAGAAGTTGCGCGATGTCGAGGGCGCGACGTATTCGCCGAGCGCCGGGGCGACCTCGTCCGAAACGTTCGGGGACTGGGGCCTGTTCTACACCGCCGCGGAGATCCGGCCGGAGCGGGCGGACCTGTTCTTCCGGCTGGCGCGCGAAACGGTGGCGGACCTTGCCGCCGCGCCGGTGGAAGCGGACGAGTTCACCCGGGCGATCAATCCGGTGCTGAGCGGGGTCGAGCGGCGGATGAAGACCAACGGCTATTGGCTGTCGGCGATGGAAGGCTGGTCGCGCGATCCGCGGCTGATCGACCAGACCCGCACGATCCTGTCGGATTACCGCTCAATGACGGCGGCGGAGGTGCGGGACGCCGTGGCGCGCCACGTTCGCGACGAGGGCGACTGGTCGATCCTGGTTTTGCCCGCTAGACTCCTGCCCGGTGTCAACTAACGCAATCCAGGCAGCAGCCCCGGCACGGGGCGAAGCGGCAAGCGGCCGGAAGCCCCTGAAGCTCCAGCAGCAGCCCTTCTTTGAAGACAAGAACCGCGCCTTCTGGATCCTCCAGTCGGCGGGGTGGGCGGGCTATTTCGTGCTGCGCACCCTGTCGGGAATCGCCAACGCGATGGGGTGGAGCTTCGTTGTCCACACCTCGCTTCTGACCGCGACCGGCTATTCGATCACCCTGCTGATGGGCGCGATCTTCCGGCGGCTGATCCGGATGAAGCCGCTTTTGACCTGGACGATCTCGATCTTCCTGGTGCTGCTCGCCGCCGGCACCTTTTCGGCGATCGAGACGTGGAGCCATGCGACCTTTGTCCGCCCCGGCTTCCGGCCGGAGGGGCTGCAGTTCCTGAGCTCGATCCTGCTGACCACCGCCTTGCTGGTCGCCTGGTCGGCGCTCTATTATTCGATCAATTATTATCTGATCCTGGAGGAGCAGAGCGACCGCTTGCTCCGGCTCGAGCATCAAGCGTCGAGCGCCCAGCTTGCGATGCTGCGCTACCAGCTCAACCCGCATTTCCTGTTCAACACGCTGAATTCGATTTCGACGCTGGTGCTCTTGAAGCAGACCGAGCGGGCCAATGCGATGCTGTCGCGCCTGTCGTCGTTTTTGCGCTATACGCTGGTCAACGAGCCGATGGGCACGGTGACCATGGCGCAGGAGGTGGAGACTCTGAAACTCTATCTCGAGATCGAGAAGATGCGGTTCGAGGATCGCTTGAGGCCGCGCTTCGACATCGATCCGGACGTGTCGCTGGCGCGGCTGCCCTCCTTGCTGCTCCAGCCGCTGGTCGAGAATGCGATCAAATATGCGGTGACGCCGCAGGAGGAGGGGGCGGATATCGAGGTGTCCGCTCGCCGGGTGGGGGAGCGGGTGCTGATCCGGGTCAAGGATAGCGGGCCGGGGGCGGAGGACCATTGGGTGAAGGCGCAGGAATCGACCGGCGTCGGCCTTGCCAATATCCGCGACCGGCTTGCCCAGGCCTATGGGCCGGACCAGAAAATCGATACGGACTCGAACAGAAACGGGGGGTTCAGCGTTACCATCGAAATCCCCTATCAAATCGACGCAGCCGAGGAACCGAAATGACCATCCGCACGATTCTCGTGGACGACGAGCCGCTCGCCATCCAGGGCCTGCAGCTCCGCCTCGAGCGGTTCGACGATGTCGAAATCGTCGAAACCTGCTCGAACGGCCGCGAGGCGATCCGCGCGATCAAGACCAACAAGCCCGATCTTGTGTTTCTCGACATCCAGATGCCGGGCTTCGACGGTTTCTCGGTGATCCAGGGCCTGATGGAGGTGGAGCCGCCGTTGTTCGTGTTCGTCACGGCCTATTCGGACCACGCGATCCGCGCCTTCGAAGCGCAGGCGGTGGATTACCTGATGAAGCCGGTGGAGGAAGACCGCCTTGCCGACACGCTCGACCGGGTGCGCAACCGCCTCGCCGAGAAGCGGGGCGCCGAGGAAGTGGGGCGCCTCAAGGAAGTACTCGCCGAGGTCGCGCCCGACGCGGTGGACCAGGTGGCGGCGGCGACCAGCACCGACGACGGGCCGGCCTCCAACCGCTACGAGAAGCTGATCAACATCAAGGATCGCGGGCAGATTTTCCGGGTGGACGTGGACTCGATCGAGAAGATCGACGCCGCCGGCGATTACATGTGCATCTACACCGGCGACAACACGCTGATCCTGCGCGAGACCATGAAGGATCTGGAAAAGCGCCTCGATCCGCGCCGTTTCCAGCGGGTGCACCGGAGCTGCATCGTCAACCTCGACCAGGTCCGGCAGGTGAAGCCGCATACCAATGGCGAATGCTTTTTGGTGCTGGAGAGCGGCAGCCAGGTGAAGGTTTCGCGGTCGTACCGCGACGTGGTGGCCAGGTTCGTTCACTGATGAGGCTTTAGCCCCTCCCCTTCAGGGGAGGGGTTGGGGAGGGGAAGTTTGTGTTGAAACGGGGCTACTTCTTCACTGATAGGCCCCTCCCCAAACCCCTCCCCTGAAGGGGAGGGGCTTAAGACGAGAGGGTGACTATGCTGTTTGTTCTTCTGCTTCAGGCCGCCGCCGCGCAGCCGCTGCCGGATATCGAGCTCAACGTTCGTGCGCGGGCGCGATCCGTGGAGATCGAGAATAAGGGCGAGGCCAAGCTGGAAGTGCGGGCGGAGCCTGATGGGGGGAGCCGGGTGGACGTGCGGGTCGAGCCGGTGCCGGAGGGGCGCACGTCGCTGCGCAATGTCGAGGTTAACCTGCGCGCCGAGGCCCGTGTGGGCGAGGGCGTGAAAGTGGACGCGAGGGCGGAAACCCAGCGCCCGGAATAACGTTACGCCTCCCGTTAAAAGGGAGATTTCACATGCGTTACGTTCCACTCGCCGCCGTTGCGGCCATTGCCCTCGCCGCCGCTCCGGCAAGCGCCCAGAACCGGCGCGAGCAGCAGCCGGCGCGCGGTGCGCCGCAATCCACGGCGCTTGCCCAGCAGGTCTCCTCGGGCAGCGAGCAGCCGGACGTGATCCTCGACATTCCCAACCTGTCGATCGACGAAGTCACGGTGGACGTGCAGAATCTGGAGGTCGACATCTCGCTCGACGCGCGGCTCGCCAACCTCCTCAAGCTCACCGCCGGCGCGCATGCCAGCGTCGATCAGGTCAAGATCCAGATCAAGGGCGTGCAGGCGACCGCGACCCTGGTGGTGCGGCTCGACAATGTGCGCGCGATCATCGAGCGGACGCTGCAGACGCTGGACAACAATCCGCAGATCGTGACGCAGCTGCTTTCCACCGTGGACAACACCGTGGGCACCGTCGGCGGCGTGGCGAACAATGCGGTGGGCACTGTGGGCGGCATTGCGTCCTCGGCGCTGCGTTCGGGCGTGGTGCTGGATCTCGCCAAGGCTGGGCTGACCGAAGTCTCGCGGACGGTGAACGGCACCGGCCAGACGGTGCGCCAGGTGCGGGACAATGCGGGGCAGCTTCTGGAAGTGGTGACGGACACGGCGGGCAAGGTCGTTTCCTCGCGCCGGGTGGTGCGGTAGGACTTAATCCTCCCCGCTTGCGGGGAGGGGGACCAGACGAAGTCTGGTGGAGGGGGGCTTGGGCAGTGCGCTGCATCGCCCCCCTCCACCGCACTTCGTGCGGTCCCCCTCCCCGTCCCGGGGAGGATTTAGAACGGGAGGGGGATCCACATGGCGAAAGTGATTGGGCTCGGGGGCGTGTTCTACAAGGTGGCCGATACCGAGCGTACCGCGCGCTGGTATCAGGAGACGCTCGGGCTTGGCGGCGAGTGGGGGATCATGATGCCGTGGAAGGCGGACGAAACGGGGGAGGCGTTCAGCCTGCTCTCCGCCTTCAAGCAAGACAGCGACTATTTCGCGCCGAGCGCCGAGCGGTTCATGGTGAACTTGCTGGTGGAGGATCTGGACGGGCTGATCGCCCAGCTTGAGGGCAAGGGGGTGGAGATCCTCGGCCGGCAGGAGGAGGATTACGGCAATTTCGCGTGGATCCTCGACTGCGACGGCGTGAAGCTGGAGCTTTGGGAGGCGAAGGGGGCGGGGTGAGGTTGTTCTAATCCTCCCCTCGATTTCGAGGGGAGGGGGACCGCACGAAGTGCGGTGGAGGGGCCGAGCGAAGCGAGGAGAACGGCTTCGGCTTCGCCTGCGCCGCCCCTCCACCGCGCTACGCGCGGTCCCCCTCCCCTGCAAATGCAGGGGAGGATTTAGGCCTTGCCCTTCTTCGTCCGGATTACGGCCATGGAGCCGCCACCGGATTTGAGCACGTTGCGGCGGAACAGCGTCGCGCCGAGGCTTACGATGAGCCAGACCCAGAGGACTTGCCAGGCGAGCGCCAGAAGGTGCGGCCACAGTTCCGGCAATTGCGCGGCCCGCGCCACCATGGTCAGCGGCGAGCTGAACGGGAAGATCGCCGCGCCCAGGCCCAGCAGGTTGTTGGGCTGGCCGATGGCGAAGGAGGCGAGGAGGAAGACCAGCATCTGGGCGACGGTGACCGGCATGGACAGGGTCTGCACCTCGCGCACGCTGTTGGCCTGGCTGCCGATGCCGAGGAACAGGGCGCCGAGCAGCAGGTAATTGGCCGCGTAGTAGAGAATGGCGAGGATGACGAAGAGCGGCCAGCCCGTCGCGGGCTCGGGCAAGCTCCCTGGATCCTTCATCCAGATCGACACCGCGATCAGCGCGCCCGCCGCCCAGACGGCGATTCCGACCAGGCTGACGGCGAGCATGGAGAAGAGCTTGCCGGTGAACACCGCGTCGATCGGCAAGGCGGCGGCGAGCACTTCGATGATCTTGTTCGATTTCTCCTCGAGCAGGTTGGAAAGCAGCATGCCGGCGAGCAGCACGGTGATCATGAACAGCAGAAGCTGGGCCATGCGTGCGGTGAGCGCTCGGCCGGTGGCGAGGGCGCCCGCGGATTGCTCGACCTCCACCACGCGGATGTCGGTGGGGGCGAAGCCGCCCGCTTTGGCAAGCGCCTGGGTTTGCCGCGCCTCGTCGAGGATCAGGCCCAGTTGCTTGCGGATCGATCCGTCGGGGCTGACCGATCCGGTGAGCACCGGACGGGCGAGGCCGCCGGTGAGCACCGCGACGATCTTCTTGTCGCCCGCGCCGAGCAGTTGCTCGGTCTGGAGCGCCTGGTCGTAATCGGGCTCGATGCGGCTGAGATCGGGCAGGGTGGCTTCGCGGAACACAGGCTCGACCCGGGCGCGGGCCGCCTCGATCGGGGCGAAATCGGCGGCGTTGGCGATCACGGCGACGGTGGAGCGCACGTCGTTGCGCGCCATCTTGCTGCTGACGTTGCCGAACATCACCGAGATGCCGATGATCACCAGCGGGCCGAGCAGAAAGAACAGGAAGGTACGCGACCAGACGGTGGCGATGAAATCGCGGCGGCCGATCACGAAGGCGCTTTGAACGAAGCTCATCATGCTGCGCGCTCCTCGGCGGCCTGGTTCATGGCGCGGGCCGCGGCCTCGCCGGCGATTGCGACGAAGGCGTCGTGGAGGCCGGGGCGCTCGATGGAGAGTTCCTCGATGCCCGCGCCGCCGTCGATCAGCGCCTTGAGCAAAGGCTCGATGCCGACGGGGGGAAGCTCGAACAGCCAGACGCCTTCGTGCAGCGCCGCGCCGGCGGGGAGGGCGGCTCGCCAGCGGCCGTCGGCGTTGCGGGTCTTGAGGCGGACTTGCGGGCGGAGGCGGTCGCGGGCTTCCGCGACCTGGCCTTCGAAGCGCACCTCGCCGCCGGCGATGATCGCGATCCGCTCGCAGAGGCGCTCGGCATGGGCGATGACGTGGGTGGAGAAGATAATGGTCGCGCCGCCGGCCGCTTCCTCGCGGATCAGGGTTTCGAGACGGCCCTGGTTGATTGCGTCGAGGCCCGAGAAAGGCTCGTCGAGGACGATGAGCTTGGGGCGGTGGACGATGGTGCCGAAGAGCTGGACGGTCTGCGCCATGCCTTTGGAAAGCGAGCGGATCGGCTTATCGACGTAATCGCCGAGGCCGTTGTCCTTGAGGAGGCCGGCGGCGCGGACGCGGCCGACCGCGAGGGGCAGGCCGCGAAGGGCGCCCATGAAGGCGATTGCGTCGCGCGCCGTCATCGCCGGGTAAAGGCCGCGCTCCTCGGGCAGGTAGCCGACGAGGTTTGCGGCCTGGAGCGGCTCCTTGTGGCCCAGCATCGTGCGCGTGCCCTGGTCGGGATCGATGATGCCGAGCAGCATGCGCAGCGTCGTGGTCTTGCCGGCGCCGTTGGGGCCGAGGATGCCGTAGATCGTGCCTTCGGGCACGGCGATATCGACTCCGTTGACGGCGGTCTTGCCGTCGAAGGCCTTGAAGAGGCCTTTTGCCTCAATAGCTAAGCGCGTCACCCTGTGTCCCCTTCCCCGACACTGTGGTAGCGAGGCGCGGTGTCCCAAGGCAAGCCACCATATTCACGCGAACGGCTGGAAGAAAAGGCGCGCGAGCTCGGCTTCGCGGCGTTCGGCGTGGCGCGGGCCGATGCGGCGCCGAAAACCGGCGAGCGGTTGCGGCAGTGGCTGAGCGAAGGCTGCCATGGCGACATGATCTGGATGGCGGAGACCGAGGAGCGCCGCGCCTCGCCGAGGGGGCTGTGGGCGGAAGTGCGGTCGGTGATCTCGCTCGGCATGAGCTATGCGCCGGGGGTGGACCCGCTGGCGCTTGCCGGTTCCCCCGAGGTGGGACGGATCTCGGTCTATGCGCAGGGCGCGGACTACCACGACACGGTGAAAAAGGCGCTGAAGGCGCTGGCCCGGTGGATGGTCGAGGAGGCAGGCTGCCAATTGAAGGTGTTCGTGGATACGGCGCCGGTGATGGAGAAGCCGCTGGCCGAGGCGGCGGGGCTTGGGTGGCAGGGCAAGCATACCAACCTGGTCAGCCGGGCGGACGGGAGCTGGCTGTTCCTTGGCGCGATCTACACCACGCTGGAGCTGGAGCCCTCGCCGGCGCCGCACCCGGTGCATTGCGGGAGATGCACGGCGTGCCTCGACGCGTGCCCGACGAAGGCGTTTCCGGCGCCGTTCCGCCTGGATGCGCGGCGGTGCATTTCGTATCTGACGATAGAGCATAAGGGGCCGATCCCGGAGGAGTTCCGGGCCGCGATGGGCAACCGCATCTACGGCTGCGACGATTGCCTGTCGGTGTGTCCGTGGAACCGGTTTGCGGATACGGCGCGGCGGAATCAGGCGTTTCTGCCGAGGGCGGAACTGGCGGCGCCGGCCTTGGCGGATTTGCTTGCGCTGGACGATACCGGGTTCCGGCAGGTGTTTTCGGGATCGCCGATCAAGCGGATCGGGCGGGGGCGGATGGTGCGCAACGCGGCGATCGCGGCGGGCAATAGCGGGCGGGCGGAGTTGTTGCCGGTGCTGGAGCGGCTCACGCGCGATGAGGATGAAGTGGTGGCGGAGGCGGCCGGGTGGGCGGTCGGTAAGCTAGAAAATCCTCCCCGGGACGGGGAGGGGGACCGCACGTAGTGCGGTGGAGGGGGTTGGGAGCCCTCCACAAAGCCCCCTCCACCAGGCGTCGCCTGGTCCCCCTCCCCGTCTCGGGGAGGATATTTACCCCTTTGCCCCTCCTCTACCGCTGCGCCTGTGCCAGCGCCGCCACGCAACTCGCGCGGTCGAAATCCGCGCCGTTGGGCAGTCTTGCATCGACGTGGGTGACGATCGGCTCCTTGGAGCCGGCCTTGGGGGCGTACAGGTAGGCGTCGAGGACGCAGGCGGGGGCGGAGAATTGGAGCTTGCGGGCGGGGCCTTCGCGGATGTCGAGATCGGGGCGCCCGAACTGGGCCTGGAGGGTCGCGGCGGTGCGGCCGATGACGGCTTCGAGGCCGGTCACGGGGTAGCTTTGCACACGTACCGGCGGGGGGGCGGCGACCGGCTTCACGGTCTGCTTGGGCGCGCAGGCGCCGGCGAGGAGGAACAGGGCGAGGGCGCAAGATCTGGCGTAAGGCGTCATTTCTTCCCCCGGTGGAACATGTGCGTCGCGGCCGCCGCGCTTAGCAGCGGCGCGAGGAGATTGGCAAAGGGGATCAGGAAAAGCCACGCCGACCCAAGGCCAAGCGTTGCGCGGCGGAGGCGGGTGGCCGCAAGCCAGCGCTTCATCGCCTGGCCGTCGTGGTGGCGGGCGGCGACCATCTCGCCGAGGTCCCGGCCGAGGACGAGGGCGTTGACCAGGCTGAACAGCAGGAACGGCCCGATCCCGGTGATCATCAGGATCAGGTAGAATGGCGCGGCGAGCAGGTTCCAGAGGAGGAGGCGGGCGACCGAGGCGAGGGAGAGCTTGAGCGACCGGCCGAGCGGCACGGCGCGGCCGGCTGCGTGGGGATAGTGGCGGCGCTCGACGGCTTCCACGACTTCGTCGGCGAAGACGCCGATCACGCCGATGGCGACGGCGGGAAACAGGAACCAGAGGCCGGCAAAGCCGAGCAGCAGCGACATCAGCGCCCCGGAGCCGGCGTCGATCCGGCATTCGTAGGAGAGCGGGCCGAGGCCGCAGGGGTTGGTGCCGGTGAGCAGCCAGCCGAGCAACACCGCCAGCGCGGCGAAGAGGAGGACCGTGACGGCAAGCGACTTCACCAGCACGCGCCGCACGGCCGGGTCGGCGAGGTCTCCGAGAGCACGGGCGAAGGCGGTGAGCATGGGGGAGGGGTGCGGGTTGGAAGTGGGGGCGTCAACCCTCGGCCCTCGGCGTCATGCCGGACTTGATCCGGCATCCACCTGTTTTCTCTCCTGCGGCTTCAAGCAAAAGGTGGACCCCGGATCGGGGCGCCCGCCAAAGTAGTACTTTGGCGGGAACCCTGTCCGGGGTGACGGTGCTGGTTGATGCCAACGGTGGAGCCCCACCGCCCCCGGCAGGTTGATCCCCTTCGCTCCCGCCGCTAGGGCGCCGCTTTCTCCCACACACGAAAGCGCTTCCAAGCCATGGCCGACACCCGCCTCGACGTCCTCTGCATCGGCAACGCCATCGTCGATGTCATCGCCGCGACAAGCGATGCCTTTCTTGCCGCCGAAGGCCTGGACAAGGGCTCGATGCGGCTGATCGACGCGGAGGAGGCGACTCGGCTTTACGGCAAGATGGGTCCGGGGCGTGAGATCAGCGGCGGATCGGCCGGCAACACCGCGGCGGGGATCGCGATGCTGGGCGGCAAAGCGGGCTTCGTCGGCCAGGTCGCGGACGATCAGTTGGGCGAGGTCTACGCCCATGACGTGCGCTCGATCGGGGTGGAGTTCACCACGCCGGCCTCCCCGGCGGCGGAGATGCCGACGGCGCGCAGCCTGGTGCTGGTGACGCCCGACGCGCAGCGGACGATGAACACCTTCCTCGGCGCGGCGCAGTCGCTCGACACGGCCAAGCTCGATGAGGCGCAGGTGCGCGATGCGGCGATCCTGTACCTCGAGGGCTACCTTTGGGATCCTGAGACGCCGCGGGCGGCGATGGAGCGGGCGATCGCGGTTGCGCATGAAGCGGGGCGCCGGGTGGCGTTCACGCTGTCGGACAGCTTCTGCGTTGATCGCCACCGCGACGGCTTCAACCAGCTTATCGACGATGGAAAGGTCGATATCCTGTTCGCCAACGAAGCGGAGATCGTGTCGCTGACCGGCGAGGCCGATTTCGACTCGGCGGTGACGAGTGCCGCCAAGCGGGTGCCGCTGCTGGTAGTGACGCGCGGCGAGCAGGGCGCGATTGCGGTGGAAGGCGGGCAGCGTGTGGATGTGGCCGCCGAGCCGGTTTCCCAGGTGATCGACACCACCGGGGCGGGCGATCTGTTCGCCGCGGGCTTCCTGGCCGGGCTGGCGCAGGAGCGGGGCCTTGAGCAGAGCCTGCGCATGGGCGCCATCGCCGCGGCGGAGGTGATTTCCCACTATGGCGCGCGGCCGGAGGCGGATCTGAAGGCGCTGGTGGCTCAGAAGCTGGGGTGAGCCTTATTCCTCCCCATCGTGAGATGGGGAGGGGAACCATGCGGGGTTCCCGCCAAAGTAATACTTTGGCGGGTGCCCGTGCAGCATGGTGGAGGGGTAGAAGGCGCGGGCCTTTGCCATCTCGCGCCATACCCACCGACTCTACGGCAGTTACCCCTCCACCACACTTCGTGTGGTCCCCCTCCCCATCTGGCGATGGGGAGGAACTAGGGAGCTCCCCGCTAAGACAAAAAAAGGGAGGCCGGGGCCTCCCTTTTTCTTTGGCTGGGCCGCTCCGCTCAGCGGGTGCGGTTGTCGTCGTCCACGCCCGGAATGCCGGGCTCAAGCGCCGACACTTCGGTTTCGTGCACCTCCACCAGACCGCGGCCGAGGTGGCTGTTGCGGTAGCCGTAGAGGGCGTAGAAAACCACGCCGATCGCCGTCCAGGCCGGCAGCACGAGCATCGCTTCGAGCGGCAGGTTGAAGAACAGGAACAAGCAGCCGAGCACCGTCAGCGTCGCGACCAGACCTACGGCCGGCACCCGGAAGGCGCGGCGGCGGGTGGGATCGATCTTGCGAAGCTGCCACACCGCGATCGCAACCATCAGGAACGCGTACAGCGTGCCCGCATTGGCGACGTCGGCAAGCGCACCCACCGGGAAGAAGGCCGCGGCAACCGCGACGATCACGCCGGTGATCAAGGTGACGACGTGCGGCGTCTTCCAGCGCGGATGGACCCGCGACAGTGCTTCGGGAAGCAGGCCGTCGCGGGCCATCACGAAGAAGATGCGGGTCTGGCCGAACAGCAGGATAAGGATAACGGACGGAAGCGCGATAAAGGCGGCGTAGCCGAGCATGTTGCCGACGGTGCCGTAGCCGATGGTGTGGAGAACGTGGGCAAGCGGCTCACGCGAGCAGACCAGCGCGTTCATATATTGCGCGGTGGCGCACTGGGTGGACAAAGCCTCGCCGGTGGGAAGCGGAATGCCGTTTGCGCCCATCACCGGCTGGCCGCCCATTGCGCCGATCGCCCCCGCCGTCACCAGCATGTAGAAGATCGTGCAGATGGCGAGCGAACCGATCAGGCCGATCGGCACGTTGCGTTGCGGGTTCTTGGTTTCCTCGGCCGCGGTGGAGACCGCGTCGAAGCCGACATAGGCGAAGAACATCGTTGCCGCCGCGCCGACCACGCCGACGCCGCTGCCGAAGCCGCCGAACATCCCGGCGGGCGCGAAGGGGGCGAAATTCTCCGCCTTCGAGACCGGCAGGGTGAGGATCACGAACGCGGTAAGCGCCGTCACCTTGATGGCCACCAGGATGGCGTTGAACTTGGCGCTTTCCGAAGTGCCCCGGACGAGGAGCAGGGTCATGAGGAGCGCGATGGTCAAAGCGGGAAGGTTGATGAACCCGCCGGCCTTGCCGCCAAGGATCAGCGGCCCGGAGCTCAGCCAATCGGGGAAGTTCAATCCCCAGCTTCGCTCGATCACCGTGTCTATGAAGTAATTGGACCAGCCGACCGAGACGGCGGACGCGCCGACCGCATATTCGAGCAGCAGCGCCCAGCCCACCGTCCAGGCGAGGAATTCGCCCTGAACGGCGTAGGAGTAAGTGTAAGCGGAGCCGGCGACCGGCACCATTGAGGCGATTTCGGCGTAGCACAAGGCGGCGACGACGCAGACCGCGCCGGCGATGATGAAGCTGATCAGCAGGCCCGGCCCGGCTTTCTGGGCGCCAACCGAAGTCAGCACGAAAATACCCGTTCCGATAATGCAGCCAACGCCGAACAGAGTCAGCTGGATGGCCCCGAGGGAGCGATGCAGCGACTTCTTTTCGGCGGTGGCTAGGATTGCGTCGAGAGGCTTAACGCGCCCGAAAATCATATCCGTCCCCTTGCGACGGGCGTCCGAAAACGGCGCCCCTGTGTGTCAGTGCGGCGAAACCTAGCCAGTAATGCGGCAACAGCAAAGCGCTAAACGCCCTCAGCGCGCGAGCATCGGGCCGAGCGGGCCGCCGCCGAAAAGGTGCACGTGGAGGTGGGGCACTTCCTGGCCGCCATGTCGGCCCACGTTGGCAAGCAGACGGTAGCCGGGCTGGACCAGGCCGTGGGTGCGGGCGACATGTCCGACCGCTCGGACGAAGCCGGCGATTTCCTCCGCGGAGGCGCGGGCCGAGAAATCGTCCCAGGAGACATAGGCGCCCTTGGGAATGACAAGAATGTGGACGGGCGCGGCGGGGGCAATGTCGTGAAAGGCGAGTGCGTGTTCGTCGTCGTGGACGGTGCGGTTGGGGATTTCGCCGCGCAGGATCCTGGCGAAGATGTTCTGCGGGTCGTAAGGGCGGGTGGCGTCGATCGGCATGCGGGCTCCTCCTGTCGCACGCGGCTCCAACATGGATTAGCGAGGCGAAGCAAGACGGTTGACCGAGCGGCGCGCGGCGCTACCAACGAAATCATGCAGGACGACATGCCCGACAGCCTGATTCCGTACGACGAAATCGTCCAGGAGGCGCTTCGCGCGGTGGTTGGCCGGGTGCTGGGCGAGGTGGAAACCACCGGCGTCCTTCCCGGCGAGCACCATTTCTACATCACCTTCAAGACCGCCGCGGCCGGCGTCGATATCCCGCGGCACCTGTCCGAGCGCTTCCCCGATGAGATGACCATCGTGATCCAGAACCGGTTTTGGGATCTGAAGGTCAACGAAGACGGCTTCGAAGTTGGGCTGAGCTTCAACCAGCAGGCGGCGCGGCTGGTGATTCCGTTTGCGGCGATCACCGGTTTCGTCGATCCGGCGGTGAACTTCGCGCTGCAGTTCCAGGCGCAGGTCGACGAGGCCGACGCGCAGGGACATGAGGAAGCGGAGAACGACCGGCCGGTTGTTGAGCCGGTTGAGGATGGCTCCAACGTCGTGTCGGTGGATTTCAGCCGGAAGAAGTAGGGCTTCTCAAGCCCCTCCCCTTCAGGGGAGGGGTTGGGGGAGGGGCCTGTAACCGGAGCGGGATTTTTCCGAACTTCGCGCGGCTTACCTTCCCCTCCCCAACCCCTCCCCTGAAGGGGAGGGGCTTTTGCCATCGGCCGCGCGCGCCCATCGCTTTTTGCCCGTCTTTCCTTCCTTCCCGAACCGCCTTAGGGCGGCGGCGAGTTCCAGCGCCTGATCGAGGAAGACAATGACGTCCATCACCCGCTCCGAAACCGACAGCTTCGGCGCCATCGAAGTGCCCGGCGACAGCTATTGGGGCGCGCAAACCCAGCGTTCGATCCAGAACTTCCCCTTCGGCCCCCGCGAAACCATGCCGGCGGAAATCGTGCACGCGCTCGGCTTTGTGAAGCAGGCGGCGGCGCGGGTGAATGCACGGATCGGCGGGCTGGACGCGGAGATCGCCGAAGCGGTGCAGCAGGCGGCGGGGGAGGTTGCAGCCGGCACCCATGACGACCAGTTCCCGCTGGTCATCTGGCAGACCGGTTCCGGCACGCAGAGCAACATGAACGCCAACGAGGTGATCGCCGGCCGGGCCAACGAGATCCTGACGGGGACACGCGGCGGCAAGAGCCCGGTTCATCCCAACGACCATGTCAACAAGGGCCAATCGTCCAACGACAGCTTCCCGACCGCGATGCACATCGCCGCGGCGCGGGCGGTGGAAGGCCGGCTGATCCCCGCGCTCGAGCACATGCACCGGCGGCTGTCGGCGCAGGCGGGCGCGTGGGACCGGATCGTGAAGATCGGCCGCACCCACCTGCAGGACGCAACGCCGCTGACGCTTGGCCAGGAATTTTCCGGTTACGCCGCGCAGGTCGAGGCGGGGATCGAGCGGCTGCGCGGCGTGCAGCCGCGCGTGCTTCAGCTTGCCCAGGGCGGCACCGCGGTGGGCACCGGCCTCAATGCGCCCAAGGGGTTCGCCGAAGCCTTTGCCCAGCAGGTGGCGAGCCTCACCAAGCTGCCTTTCACCTCGGCGCCCAACAAGTTCGAGGCGCTTGCGGCGCACGACACGCTGGTGGAGCTTTCGGGCGTGCTCAACGTCATCGCCGTTTCGTTGACCAAGATCGCCAACGACATCCGCTTGCTCGGCTCCGGCCCACGCTGCGGTCTTGGCGAGCTCAAGCTTCCGGAGAATGAGCCGGGCAGCTCGATCATGCCGGGCAAGGTCAATCCCACGCAGGCCGAGATGCTGACGATGGTCGCCGCGCAGGTGATGGGCAACCACACCGCCGTGACCATCGGCGGCCTGCAGGGGCATCTTGAGCTCAACGTGTTCAAGCCGCTGATCGCGGCCAACGTGCTGCGCTCGATCGACCTGCTGACGGTGGGGGCGGAAAGCTTCACGGAGCGCACGCTCGACGGGCTTGAGCCGGACGAGACGCGCATTTCGGACCTGATGAACCGCTCGCTGATGCTGGTCACCGCGCTGGCGCCGGAGATCGGCTACGACAATGCCGCCGGCATCGCCAAGCACGCCCACAAGAACGGCATGACGTTGAAGGAAGCCGGGCTCGACCTCGGCCTGGTGGATTCGGAAACGTTCGACCGGGTGGTGAAGCCGGAGACGATGCTGGGCCGCTAAGCGCGGCTCAGAACAGCAGCAGCCCGATCGCGGCGCCGCATTGCAGGGCGGCGATCACCCACAGGTGGGTGGAGAAGGGCTGCTTGCGCGTCTTGTGCCGGAACAGGCGCCGGGCAAGAAAGGCGCCGGGCGTGCCGCCGATGAGGGCGAAGCTGAGAAGGTTCGATTCGGGGATGCGCCGGGCGCCGGCGACGGCGCGCCGTTTGTCCTGCCGGAAGAGCCAGATCGTCCAGACGTTGATCAGCAGGACGGCGGTGAAGATGGCTGCGGCGGCGGACATGGCTATGTTTGCTTAACCGGCATTCCTTACCCGCGGGTTTCGCCCGGGCCCCTTGCGCGGCGATTCAGCGTGGGGTGGTGCGCGGCAGGGCCACACCGCTGCGGGCGGCGGTGCCTTCCAGGATAAAGCGTTCCAGCGCTTTGTCTTTCCTGGGCAGGCGGACGCTCAGCTCCAGCATCGACATATCTTCGTCCGGGAGCAGGATCACCAGTCCGGTGATCGGGTCGCGCGCGGGGAGCAGGAAGTGGGTGGTGCCGAGGCCCTTCTTGTTGGCGGGCGTGGTGAAGGCGATCGCCTCGTCGCCGAGGCGGACCAGCGCGTCGGCGGGGTAGGGGTGGTTCGGCAGGAGGGCGGTCTCGGTGTCCAGCGCCTGGACTTCGCGGACGAAGTCCTGGTGGCGGGGGAACAACCTGGCGATCGTCCGGGCGACTTCGAAGCGGCCCGAGGTGAAGCCGTAGGTTACGCCGACTGCCACGGCTGGGCCTTTGGTCACACCTTTGGCTCGGCCAAGCAGGTCGGTGGAACCGTGGCGCTCGGGGGTGATGAGGAGGTATTCGCCGCCCGATCCCGAGAGTGCGAAACAGTGCCAGCCGCGGGGGGCAAGGGCGCCGAGGCTGCGCGTGCCGTAATAGGCCAAACCGGGGGCGGCGGCTGCGGGGATGTGGTCGACTTCGCCGCGGGCCGGCGCGGCGACGGCGCCGACCTGTCCGTCCGAAGCGCAGCCGACGAACGGTACTTCTGCGGCGGCCGGCGCGGCGAGGAGAAGGAGCAGGGGCGCGAGAACGGCGGCTTGCATGACGCGGAGGCTATCAGCCCCCAGCGGTCACCGGAAGCGGTAGTTGAGGCGCATGCCGATCGTGTCGAGCCCCGGGTTCTGCGGGCCGAACAATTGGGCGTGGCTGAGGTGGACCCAGCTTGCCTCCACCGACAGGCGCGGGTTGAGCTGGATGCCGGCGCCGATCTCCGGCGCGAACAGGACGCGCGAGCCGAAGTCGATCCGGTTGTCGCCGGGGACGACGCGGCTTGGGCCGGTGTGGACGGCAAGGCCGATGCCGGGGCGGATGTAAACCGTCTTGCCAATCTTCCAGTTCACTCCGGCGGCGGCGAAGTGGGTGTCGCCGGCGCTGTTCACCGACACGAAGGCATGCGGAGTGGCGGTGCCGACGATGCTCAGGAAGCCGATCCGCTTGCCGCGCCAGCCGAGTTCGAAATCCGCGCCGTCCTCGATCCCGCTTTTGGTGAGGCCGGTGTCGACGTCGTGGACGTAGACGCCGCCGAAGATCTCCTGCGCGGCGGCGGGGGAGGCGGCGGCGCAGGCGAGGGCGGCGGCGGCGAGGGTGATGGGGCGCATAGCTGGTCCTTGTAGCCGCGGCTGGTGCGCCGGTGAAGCGTTTGCGCTCCGCCCTCGGTTCCGCCGGAACCGGGCGCGGGCGCGTGCGCTTTGGAAACGAATGCAAACGGAGTTCACACGGCCTTGCTCGACACGCTTCCCATCCTTCGTCCTTCGGCAAGCACCGCCTGGGGCGCCGATTCCGCTTACGGCCGCTTGACCCGGGTGCTTCTCTCGCCGCCCCCGGTGCACGACGACTGGCATCATAGCGCCGAGGACCAGCACAATTCGCTGCGCGAGGCGCTGGAGGCCGAAGGGGTGGCGGTGGAGCTTGCGCCGAGCTGGGCGGAGCGGGCGGACATGCCGTTCACCCGCGATCCCCTGCTGATGACGCCCTGGGGCCTGGTGGAGCTTGCCATGCAGGCGCCGGCGCGGCGCGGCGAGGACGCGCGGCTCCGGGAGTATGTGGAAGGGCTCGGCATTCCCGTCGCAGGGAAGGTGCGCCAGGGGCATGTCGAAGGCGGCGACGTGTCCGTGGTCCGGCCGGGCCTGCTGGTGGTCGGCTATTCGGGCGAACGCACCACCCTGGAGGGCGCAAAGGCGCTTGCGGCGATCTTCGAGGCGAAGGGGTGGCGCAGCTACTTCCACCCGTTCGAGGAGCGGCATCTCCACCTCGATCTGCTGTTCACCGTGATTGGCAAGGACGAGGCGGTGGCGTGCAAGGCGCTGCTTGGGCCGGACTTCTGCGCGAAGATGGAGGCGTTCGGGATCAACCTTATCGACGTGACGCTCGAGGAAAAGGAGGCGTTCGGCTGCAACCTGCTCGGCCTTGGCGACAAGCGTGTGATCTCGGTTGCGGGAAACGAACGGCTGAACGGCGAGCTTCGGCGGCGCGGCTACCGCGTGATCGAGCGGCAGGTCGGCGCATTCACCGCCAATCGCGGGGCAGTGCACTGCATGACCTGCGAGCTTGCCCGCGAGCCCGGCTGAGGACGCTCAGGGAACATGCGGCGCGGCTGCCGCATTGATCCCCCATGACCCAGACACCAGCAGCGCCCGGCGACGAAGCCGCGCCAGGAACCCCAGGCACCGGTGAGAATCTGTGCCGCCACTGCAACGGCACCGGCGAGCATGACGGCACGCCGTGCCCGGTGTGCGACGGCACCGGCAAGGTGATCGAGGGTCTCGCCGGCGGATGAGCCGGTGCGCGATCGTCCCAGGATCGCAACGAACCTCCTAACCTCAATCAAGCGCACGGTTTTTTGCGGAACCGAGTCGCCGTTCTCCCGGTTCCCGGTGCGTCCCCGAGGGACAAAGCCGACACCTAAGGAGACCGAAATGTTGAAGCCACTGCTGCTTTCCGCCGCCGCCGCTCTTGCCCTTTCCGCCTGCGCGAGCACCCAGGCCGACATGCAGGCGGATGCCGCCATGGCCGCCGGCGACATGACGCCGACCCAGCGCGGCGCCTATGTCGAAATGGCCGCCGCAAGCGATCTGTTCGAAATCCAGTCCGGCCGCCTTGCCGCCCAGCAGGGCCGTAGCGCCGCGGTGCGCAGCTTCGGCCAGATGCTGGTCGATCACCACAGCCAGACCACCGCCCAGCTCACCGCCGCCGCAACCGCCTCGGGCGTGATGCCGACGCCGGACCTGATGCCGATGCAAGCCCGGATGATGACCGAGCTTCGCGCCGCGTCCGGCTCCAGCTTCGACCAGGTGTTCATCCGTCAGCAGGTGATGGCGCATGAAATGGCGCTGGCGCTGCACAGCAATTATGCGTCGAGCGGCGATACGCCGGCCCTGCGCGCGGTTGCCTCGGCCGCGACGCCGATCGTTCGCCAGCACCTCGAGCAAGCCCGCGGCATGCGCTGACGCTTATTCCTCCCCATCGTAAGATGGGGAGGGGAACCACCCGCAGGGTGGTGGAGGGGTAGCGGCCGTGGCCTTTGTGGCTCTTTTGGGAGCTGCTGAGGCCTACGCTAGTTACCCCTCCACCATGCTTCGCATGGTTCCCCTCCCCACCGCTGCGCGGCAGGGAGGAACTTGATCAGGCGCCGGCTTGCCATAGGCGGATCGCGTCTACGGGCGCGAGGAGCATGACGACGTTGAGCGTCAGGTTGTCGCGAATTACTGTTAGGGTGAGCAGCTCGAACGCCACCGCGAGCGCAACCGTGCCCCACACCGGTAGCCGGCGGGCGATGCCGAAACCGAGCATCATCCAGCCGATGTCGGCCAGTGAGTTGATTACCGCGTCGCCGTTGTAGCCGAGCGCCATGGTCGCTTCGCGGTAGCGGTCGATGATGAACTGGCTGTTTTCCAAGAGCTCCCAGCCCGCTTCGATCAGGATCGCGGCGAGCAGGCGGTCGCCCGGCGGGTTGCGGCGAAGCACGGCCCAGCCAAGCGCGTAGAACAGGAAGCCGTGGATGATGTGGCTGGGGGTATACCAGTCGGCGAGGTGCTGGCTGTTGTCAGGCCCGTTCACCGTTCCGACCCAAAGCTTCACCGTGCCGCAGGTGCAGATCGCCGGGCGGCCCATCCACAGCAGGACCAGCGCGGCGGCCGCCGCGAGGGCGAAGGCGAGCAGCCAGTAGCGGCGCTCGATCACGGGGACGGGCTGCACAGCATCTCCTTTATGGCGAGGACCGTGCGCCAGTTGCGGGTCGTCCAGACGTCTTTGCCCGGCGGGGCGGCGGCGAGCTTCGAGCAGCCGGCGCCGTTCGGGAGCCACAGCCAGATCGCCGCGCCGGCGCACTCCACCTGCTCCCCATCGGAGGCGCGCGGGCGCAGAGCCGCCGCATCCGCCTCGGTGGCGGGGCGCTTGCCGACCGTCATCATCAGCCTGCTTGGATCGGCCGCACCTTCATCGGGGAGGGGGTTGGCGGCGGCATAAGCCTGCCACTGCGCGGCGGTGCGGACCACGACGGCGACCGGGAAGCCGAAGCGGCCTTCGATGGCGGCTTCCAGCTTGGCCTCGAGCGCGTCCGGCGTGCCCTCGCCCTCGAAGACGAGGTTGCCGCTGGCGATCAGCGTGCGCACGCGCGTCAGGCCGAGGCCCTCCGCCACCTCTCGCAGCTCGGCCATCGGCACCTTCCGGTTCCCGCCGACATTGATCCCGCGCAGCAGCGCGACTTTCGCCCCCATGCGCGCATCTTAGCACGCCGTTCGCCCATGTCTGCCCTTGACGGCGGTGCGCGGCCCACGCCACTAGCGCCCATGGAAATCGCAAGCGCGTTCAAGCGGCGAGGCCTTCTCTTCGTCCTTTCAAGCCCCAGCGGCGCTGGCAAGTCCACGATTGCGCGCATGCTGCTTGCGGCCGACGACGGCATCGCGATGTCGGTGTCGGCGACGACGCGGACGCCCAGGCCGGGCGAAGTGGACGGCCGCGACTAC
Source organism: Allosphingosinicella sp. (assembly GCA_036386875.1). Lineage (GTDB taxonomy): Bacteria > Pseudomonadota > Alphaproteobacteria > Sphingomonadales > Sphingomonadaceae > Allosphingosinicella. The sequence goes on along the minus strand of DASVUV010000034.1, from coordinate 28,358 downwards.
CATTTCGTCTCCAACCAGCGCTTCGACGAGCTGGTCGCGCAGGGGCAGTTCCTGGAGTGGGCGACGGTGTTCGGCAACCGCTACGGCACGCTGAAGAGCGAAGTCGTTCGGGTGATCGAGAATAGCCGCGACGTGCTGCTCGACATCGACTGGCAGGGCACCCAGCAGTTGAAGCAGGTCGATCCCGACATCGTCCGCGCCTTTATCCTGCCGCCGTCCATGGAGGAACTCGAACGGCGCCTGCGCCACCGCGGCACCGACGACGAGGAGGTGATCCGGAGGCGCATGGACCGCGCCTCCAACGAGATCAGCCACTGGGCCGAGTACGATTATGTGCTGATCAACAACAATGCCGAGAAGTGCCGCGAGCTTGTGCACAACATCCTGAAGGCAGAGCGGCTGAAGGCGACCAGGCGGATATTCCTGCACGATTTCGTGCGGGGGCTGATCGGGTAAGCACGCGCGTTCGGCAGTTTGGGCGCACTGGATTCCGGCGCACTGACATCCCCGTTTATCTCGAGCGAAGTCGAGAGACGGTGGCGGGGAGTGTGTGCCGGGTCTCTCGACTTTGCTCGAGATGAGCGGAGGTGGGTGGGGGTCGTTCCTAATGAAGCTCGAACGGCTTCACGGGCTCAGAGAAGCGTCAGGAAGCGGTACGCGGCGTCGAAGTCGTGGCGGCGCGCCGCGATTCCCGCCGCGGCCAGGGGGTCCTCGCCCCACTGTTCGGCCTGCCAGGTTTCGTCCAAGGTCGCCGCGGCCCAGCCGTCCTCAAGGCTGATCGCGCCTTCCGCGAGCGCAAGCGCGATCACCAGGGAGCCGCTGACCGTCACCAGCGGTGACAGGCCGGCGAGGCGGAAGGGGTCGCGCGCCGCCACGGCCGCGGCGAGCTGGTTCACCGTGGCGGGCGGCTGGCTGCGGTGCATGACTCCGCACACCGTCTCGAACTCGATGGCAAAGCGCTTGCGGGCCCAATCGAGCAGCACGTCCCACTGCGCCGCCTGGCGCTCGGCAAGCGGGCGCGGGCCCTCGGCGCGGTAGCAGAGGAGGTCGCTTTCGCCATAAGCGGCGAGGTTGCGGGCGAAGGCGGCTGGATCGGGCGTGACCCGGTCGATCGCGGCATTGGCGAGGCCGGTGAGCGGCATGGAGCGGGGGTCGATGTCCTCGCCCTGGTCGTTCCATTCGGCGGCGATGGCTTCCGCGAGCTCTTCGGTCGGGACCTTGAGCGCCTCGCGTCCCGGCGTCTTGACCGAACGGCCGTCGAGCAGGATCGCAACGCCGCCGGCGGCCGGCACCGCCTCCGCATTCTTGTAGAAACGCTTCATTTGCCTTTGGGCGCTCCCCAGCGGCGCGACAGGTAGATGGGGCCGACGAAGCTGACGATCAGCGCGATAAAGGTGATCGGCATGCCGAGCCACGAGCCGCCCGGCACGATCAGATCGGACTGCCAGATGGCAAGACCGAGCAGCACCACCAATGTCGCGCCGATGCGCATCATGTTCACCGCGATGAAGCGGTTGCGCCACAGGGCGTCGGGATCCTCGTCGGTCATGCGCTCGCCTTCATAAACTCCGCCACCTCGCACGGGTGGTGCGCCACGAAATCGGCGCCCGCCGCGATCAGCTCCTCCGGGGCGTGGTAGCCCCAGGCGACTCCGATCGCGGTGACGCCGGCGGCTTTCGCCATCCTCATGTCGTAGCTGGTGTCTCCGATCATCATGCTCAAGTGGGGTTCGGCGCCAGCGTCCGCCAGAGCGGCGTGGATCATCGACGGATGCGGCTTGGACGGGTGGCGGTCTGCGGTCTGGAGGGTGACGAAGCGGCGCGAGAGGCCGTGGCAGGCGAGGCAGAGGCCGAGGCCCCGGTCCGACTTGCCGGTGGCGACGCCGAGCAGCCAGCCGTCGGCTTCGAGGGTGTCGAGGAGTTCGGGGATGCCGTCGTAGAGCGGTTCCTCGACCTGGCCGCGGCCGCGCATGTGCTGGAAGGCGGTCTTGTAACCCTCGGCGAGGGAGTGGTGGAGTGCGTGGTCGGCGTTCGGGAGGATCGCCTGCATGGCTTCGACCAGGCTGAGGCCGACGATGCGGCGGGTCTGCTCGCGGGAGGGCGGGGGAAGGCCCGCGGCGGCGAAGCTTTCTTCCATGGCGGCGCAGATGGCGGCCTGGCTGTCGACCAGGGTGCCGTCGCAGTCGAAAATGGCGAGGCGGATCACTCCAGTTCCTCCCTGCGCGAAGCGTGGGGAGGGGGACCACCCGTAGGGTGGTGGAGGGGTATCTTGCCGAGGCCTGCGGAGATTACCCCTCCACCATGCTTCGCATGGTTCCCCTCCCCATCTGGCGATGGGGAGGAATAGGCTTCCGTGGCGGTCCGAACGTTCGCCTGGCTGTCGACCGGGGTGCCGTCGCAGTCGAAAATGGCGAGGCGGATCATTCCAGTTCCTCCCTGCGCGAAGCGTGGGGAGGGGGACCACCCGTAGGGTGGTGGAGGGGTATTTTGCCGGGGCCTGCGGAGATTACCCCTCCACCATGCTTCGCATGGTTCCCCTCCCCATCTGGCGATGGGGAGGAATAGAGGGCGGCCATGGCAACTTCTCCGCGCTCCAACAGCGCTTTGGCGATGCGGGTGCGGACTTCTTCCGGCTTGTCCTGGTCGATCTTCGCCGTGCCGCGCCAGTCCGCGATGTGCATCTCGAAGCCGGCGATAGCTTTGAGCAGCCCTTCGAAGCGGCCCGGGCTCATCTGTGCGCGGGTCCATGGAGCCTTGGGTGCGAGGCGCTGTTCATGCTCGGCGGACATCTCGTCGAGCAGGCGGATGAAGGCGTCGTCGGCGAGCGGGTGAACGGGGCCGTTGAGCTCCACGGCGACGTAGGACCAGGTCGCGACCCGGTCGGGCAGGCCGTACCAATCGGGGCTGAGATACGCGTGCGGGCCGTTGGCGATGAACAACGCTTCGGCGCCCTCGCTCAGCGCCTTGAAAACGAGGTTGCTTCGCGAGACGTGGAAGCGGAGCCGATCGCCGTCGAGAAGCACCGGCACATGCACCGTGCGCAGCCCGGCTTCTGTGTTCACGGTCAGCGTCCCGAAACCCTCGGCCCGCACCAGCGCCGCCATTTCCGCGTGGTCGGCGATGTGGAAGCGGGCGCTGGGGTGCATCAGCTCTCCTCCCGGCCGCGCCCCCGGTTCCGGCGTTCGCCCTTGCGTTCCTTGCGGCGCGATTTGGCCGCTGCGGTGGCGGCCTTGCGCTTGCCTTCCGGGGTTTCGCTGTACTTGGGCTCGTCGAGCGGCAGGTCGGCGAGCACCGGATCGAGACCGAGATTGGCGATGGTTTCGGCGAAATGGCTGGGCAGTTCGGCGGTGACGTCGATGCGGTCGCCGTCCGGGTGGTCGATGCGCAGGCGGCGGGCGTGGAGGTGGAGCTTGCGGCTGATGTTGCCGGTCAGGAACGCGTCCTGGCCGCCATATTTGCCGTCCCCGACGATGGGGTGGCCGATTGCCGCCATGTGGACGCGGAGCTGGTGGGTGCGGCCGGTGAGCGGCTGAAGCTCGACCCAGGCGGCGCGGTTGCCGGCCTGGTCGATCACCCGGTAGCGGGTGCGGGCGGGCAGGCCGCCTTCGCCTTCATCGACGTGCATTTTTTCGCCGCCGGTGCCGGGTTGCTTGTTGAGTGGCAGGTCGATGTAGCCGTCGTCGATGGCGGGGACTCCGGTGACGATCGCCCAGTAGACCTTGCGGGCGGTGCGGCCGGAGAAGCTTTTGGAGAAGAAAGCCGCCGCCCGGGCGCTGCGGGCGAGCAGCAGTGCGCCCGACGTGTCCTTGTCGAGGCGGTGGACGAGCTTGGGGCGGTTGCCGGCCTCGTCGGCGAGGCCGTCGAGCAGGCCGTCGAGGTGGGTGACGGTCTTGGTGCCGCCCTGGGTGGCGAGGCCGGGGGGCTTGTTGACGACGAGGGCGTGCTTGTCGCGGTGGATGACGATTTCGTTGACGAAGGAAATCTCGTCGTCGCTGAGCGTCGCGCGTTCGACCTTGGGCTTGGCCGGCGCGGCGGCGGCGACCGGCTCGGCGGGGGGCACGCGGATGACCTGGCCGGCGAGGATGCGGTCGCCCGGGGTCGCGCGCTTGCCGTCGATGCGGAGCTGGCCGGTGCGGGCCCAGCGCGAGACGAGGTTGAAGCTGGCGTCGGCCAGGTTGCGCTTGAACCAGCGGTCGAGGCGGATGCCGTCGTCCTCGGCGGAGACGGTGAACTGGCGTACTTCGCTGCTCATGCCAGCGTCCTCCCGCCGGCATAGCCCGCGGCGGCAAGCGCGAGGCCGCCTGCAACGGAGGCTGCGGCGTAGGTCGCGGCGGCGAGCGGCTGGCCGCCTTCCAGCATGCGCAGGAGATCGAGGCTGAAGGCGGAGAAGGTGGTGAAACCGCCGAGCAGGCCGACGGAAAGGAACAGCCAGGCGGGGCGGTCGGCGGTTCCGGTTTGCAGGAGCAAGGCGGCGAGCAGGCCGATCAGCAGGCTGCCGAGCAGGTTCACGCCGAGCGTGGCCCAGGGGAAAGCGGTGCCGGTGCGGGCGAGGCTCAGCCGCCCCGCCTCATAGCGCAAGCCGGCGCCGGCGGCGCCGCCGATCATGACGAGGAGGAGATTGGGCATACCCCGCGATGTAGCGGGCGGAGGGGGAGGGGGGAAGGCCCCTATTCCTCCCCTGCATTTGCAGGGGAGGGGGGCCGCACGAAGTGCGGTGGAGGGGCCGAGCGAAGCGAGGAAGCAGCACCTCCGCTTCGCTCCGGCCCCTCCACCATGCTGCGCATGGTCCCCCTCCCCCGGGAAACCGGGGGAGGATTAAGGGATCACCGGCCGTTGTTGACGATCAGGGCGACTTCCGAGCCGTTCCCCCTGGGGGTGACGATCAGGTAGAAGGCGCCGTTGTCGCCCGCGTTGGCGCCGGCGAGGATGTGGTCGCCTTCGCGGACCTGGTGTTCGGAGGTGTAGCCGGAGCGGACCGCGCGGGTGTTGTACCAGTCGAGCACGCGCTGGAAATTGTCGGCGGTGGTGAAGCTCACCACCCGGGTGGCGCAGCCGTTGGCATTGTTGGCCGCCGCTTCGGTGAGCTTGCCGCTTGGGTAGAAGGGGAAAGCGGCCGGAAGCTTCTGGGCCCAGGCGTTGTTGTAGTCGAAGTTGGTGCCGCTGGTGCAGCTTGCGCCCCCACCCCCTCCGGCGCCGCCGCCTTGCGGGGCGCTGGCGAGTTGGGCGCCGGCCTTGGGCACGGCGGCTCCGCCCGGGGTGGCGGGCGTCGGCTCGGGCGCGCGCACGGTATCGGTGGGGTAGGGCGCGGAGCCTGGAGTCTCGGGCGGGCGGACGGCGTTGCGGTTCGACTGCTGGGCAAGGTTGGGATCGACCGCGATCTGATCCTGAAGCGCGGCGGTGAGCGCGGGATCGCTGTCGTTGGTGAGCTGATTGTCGAGGCTGGACAGATTGCCGCCGTCGTCGCCGCGGCCACAGCCGGCCAGCGCCAGCGCCGCCGCAAGAGCGGCAAAGGCGATCGTCCTCGAAGTCGGATTCGGCATGCAGGCACTCCCTTGAGCGTCCCTTATGCCGTATTCCCCATGCCAATGGGTGAGCGTAAATGGTTAACGGACGGGGCAGCCGCTTCTGTCCCGGCATGGGACTGGTGCCAGGCGAAGGTTTCGGCCTGAACCGCCTCGATGAAGCGCTTCGCCTCCGGACCTTCCCACGGGCCGAGATAGCCGCGCGAGCGGGCGCCGCCGGCCACCCACCAGCCCTGGCCAGGGAGCCCGTCGGACTGGCGGACGACGAGCACGGCAAGCTCCGGCTCGCCGTCCCGAGCCGCTTCCTCGTCGACGGTGCCGAGGATCGCGCACAGCGCCCGCATCTTGGGGCGGGAGAAGGCGTAACCGAGCCGCTCCAGCACTTCCGAATAGGTGAGCGCGTGGCCGGCGCGCGCGGCGGCGAGGAGGTGGAGGCGGACTTCATGCGGATCGGCGAGGGCGGCCATAAGGCACCTTACTGCTCCTCCCGCCATGCGCCAAATCCTTGTCCCCGCACGGGCGCTCGGCTAGGCGCGCCCCGTGACCGAAAATCGACATCGCAGCGGCATGGCGCTTGGCCTCAGCGCCTACCTGCTCTGGGGTATTCTTCCCCTGTACTTCAAGGCCGTGCACCATGTCGGCGCGGTGGAGATCGTCGCGCACCGGATCGTCTGGTCGCTGTTCTTTCTCGCCGCGCTCGCCACCTGGTGGAAAAGCTGGCCGGCGATCCGCACGGCGATCGCCACACCGCGCGTGCTGATGACGCTGGCGCTGACTGCGACGCTGATTGGGGTGAACTGGCTGGTCTACATCTATGCGGTGGTGCACGATCATGTGCTGGAAGGCAGCCTCGGCTATTTCCTCAATCCGCTGGTCAACGTGCTGCTCGGCGTGTTCCTGCTCAAGGAAAAGCTGAGCACCGCCCAGAAGCTTGCGGTGGCACTCGCCGCGGTGGGCGTCGCCATCCTGGCGGTGCGGGCGGGCGGAGCGATCTGGATCAGCCTCACGCTTGCGGCGAGCTTCGCGCTCTACGGCTACCTTCGCAAGGTCGCCCCGGTGGATTCGCTGGAGGGGCTTTCGATTGAGACCATCATCCTCACCCCCGTCGCGTTCGGCTACATCATGTGGCTTCAGGCGAGCGGGAGCGGGAGCTTCCTGGAGACTCGCGGCACCGACATCCTGCTGGTGCTGGGCGGCGCGATTACCGCGATCCCGCTGCTGCTGTTCACCGCGGCGGCGCGAAGGCTGCCTTATTCGACGCTCGGCTTCCTGCAATATGTCGCGCCGTCCCTGCAGTTCCTGCTGGCGGTGCTGGTCTTCGGCGAGACACTGACCACCCCGCACATCGTCTGCTTCGGCGCGATCTGGGCGGCGCTGGTGATCTTCGTGTTCGAAGGGGTGCGCACCGGCCGGGCAGCGGCGCGGGTGCGCAGGAAGGAACAGGCGGCGCTCTAGCCGGGGCGGGGCGGAGCCGCTATCGAAGGTGGATGCTCAACATCCTTTCCATCATCATCGGCGCGATCGGCCTGCTTCTGGCCCTCCCCGCCTTTATTCCGTTCCTAGGCTGGCTGAACTGGCTGGTTCTGCCGATCGCGGTCGTCGGCCTGATCGCCGGCATGCTTTCGAACGGACGGGCCGGGCGGAACCTCAACATCATCGTGATCGTCATTGCGGTGTTGCGCCTGTTCCTTGGCGGAGGCTTTCTTTGAAAACCGCTTTTCCATTGCTCCTTGCCGGCCTGACCCTTGGCGCGCTGACGCTCAGCGGCTGCGTCACCACGCCGGACCGGAAGGTGCTCTATACGCCCTGCAAGGCGATCGAGACCCGCGACTGGAGCGCGCATCTGGAGGTGAGCAAGGAGGGCAAATTCCCCTTCCCCGAGGAAGTCGCTCTGGTGGTGAGCGGAACCGTGACGGTTCCGACCGGCGGCTTCGAACTGGCGATCGACAAGGGGCCGCTGGTCGCGCTCGATCCGCCGGTTCAGCAGGTGCTGCTGCGCACAGCGGCGCCCGAGGGCATGGCGACCCAGGCGATCACCGAGGAGCGGGTGCGCGGATCGATGCCGTTCGACAAGCGCGCCAAATCGGTGGCGATCCGCTGCGGCGACGCGACGATTGCGCGCATCCCGGTGATCGAGGACCGGCGGACGCCTTCAGCCCAGTGAGGCGACCAGAGCCGGCTGCAGCACCATGACGATGCCGACCACGCTTGCCAGGAAGACGAAGGTGCGCACCACCGGCACGCCCGCGGCGTAGAGCGGCAGGTACAGCACGCGCGCGCCGAGCCAGAGGATGGCGCCAATCTGGGTGACGTGGCTTTCCAGATCGGCCGCGCTGACGATCAGGATCGCTGCGGCCAGGATCGGAAAGGTTTCGAAGAAATTCGCCTGCGCACGGGCTAGGCGGCCGACGATCGGCTGCGGGGCCGGCAGGTCCTCGTCGCGGGCGCCCATGTTCCACTTGGTGCCGTATTGCCGCGTCTTGAAGCGGACGGCGATGAAGATGTGGACGACGGCGAGGACGCAGCCCCAGGCGAGGACGGAGAGTTCAATGGTCATGGCGGCACCGTGACAAAGTGCGCGCCTCTTGCCAAGGTGCGCGGATGTCCACAGCGCCGCACCTCGTCCACGACGATCACCTGAGCCTGCCCGGCTGGATCTACCACGACGCCGAGTTTTTTGGCGTGGAGATGGAGCGGGTGATCCGGCCTTCGTGGCAGATCGTGTGTCACCTGAGCGATATCGCCGCGCCGGGGCAGTGGCAGAGCATCGAATATCTGGGCGAAAGTATCCTCGTCGTGCGCGGCGACGATGGGGAGCCGCGGGCTTTTTCGAACGTGTGCCGGCACCGGGCGTCTCGGATCGTGTCGGGGACTTCGGGCTGCGCGAAGCGGCTGACCTGTCCCTACCATGCCTGGACCTATGCGCTGGACGGGCGGCTGATCGGGGTGCCGCACAAGAACGATTATCCGGGGCTCGACCAATCGAAGCTCGGCCTCAATCCCGTCGAGCTGGAGGAATATCGCGGCTTCCTGTTCGTTCGGCTGGAGGGCGGCGGGCCATCGGTGGCGCAGATGATGGCGCCCTATGACCACGAGGTGGAGCCCTACCGGTTCGAAGCGCTCGAGGCGATCGGTCGGGTCACGCTGCGGCCGCGGGACGTGAACTGGAAGAACGTCGCCGACAATTATTCGGACGGGCTGCACATTCCGATCGCGCATCCGGGCCTGACGCGATTGTTCGGGCGCGGTTATACGATCGCGGCGGAGGAGCATGTCGATCGGATGGCCGGCGACCTGCTGGAGCGGCCATCTGCGAACCTGTCGGAGCGCGCGTATCAGAGGTTTCTGCCGGAGGCGGAGCATCTGCCGCCCGCGCTTCGCCGCCGCTGGTTGTACTTCAAGTTGTGGCCGAATGTGGCCTTCGACATCTATCCGGACCAGGTGGATTTCATGCAGTTCCTGCCGGTCTCGCCGACGCAAACGCTGATCCGCGAGATCAGCTATGCGCTGCCCGACGGACGGCGGGAGATGAAGGCGGCGCGCTACCTCAACTGGCGGATCAACCGGCGGGTGAACGACGAGGATACCATGCTGATCCAGGGCGTGCAGCAGGGCATGGCGTCGCGCAGCTGGACTCCGGGGCCGCTGGGGGAAAGCGAAGTGTGCCTGAGGAGCTTCGCGCGCAAGCTTCGCCGGCTGATCCCGGAGGCGAACCTGCACCAGCCGCCCAGAGCCGGGTGGAACACGGCGGCGGGCTGATACCTGCTTTAGCCGGTAGTGGGATATGAGCCGCTTGCCGCTGCGTTGGGGAGGGAAACCGACGCAGGAGATGGGACATGGCCGAGGATCTGAAAGCCGGCGACAAGGTGACGTGGAAGAGCCATGGCGGCGAGGCGCATGGCAAGGTGGTCAAGAAGCAGACCAGCGAGACCCACATCAAGGGCCACAAGGTGGCGGCGTCCAAAGAGGACCCGCAGTTCATTGTGGAGACGGACGAGGGGAAGCGGGCGGCGCATAAGCCGAGTGCGTTGAAGAAGGATAGCTAGGGGGCGGGTTGTGGCTTCGCTTGCACGCATTGAGCGCGAGCCGTTTCAGGCTGAGGCAGGCCGGCGCTTTGCCGAGGCGCTGACGCGTTTCGGCAAGCGCCCGCTGATCCTCGGCCATTTTGATGCTGACGGCCTTGCCGCCGCTGCAATCCTGCAGCGGGCGCTGGTGCGTGGCGGGTTCGAGCCGCGGGTGCGGATCGTCGGGAAGGGCGAGAACCCGTGGTCGGCGGAGATGCGGACCGAGCTTGCCGCGCTTCGACCGGAGGGGCTGATCGTTGCCGATCTTGGGGTTCGGGACGGCGCGATCCTCGAGGGCACACCGACGATCGTCATCGACCACCATGTGCCGACCGGCACGCCGGGCGAGGCGCTGGTGATCAGCGGCCATCACGAGGTGCCTGAGCCGACCAGTGCGCTTCTGGCTTATTGGTGCGCGCAAGGGGTGGGGGAGGCGGAGGATTTGCTCTGGCTCGCCGCCATCGGGCTGATCGGCGACATGGCGGAGGATAAGGGCTTCGCGGAAATGGCCGAGGCGCAGAAGCGCTTCGGCAAGACGGCGCTGCGCAGCGCGGTGTCGCTGATCAATGCGCCGCGGCGGGCTTCGAAGGCGGATGCCTCGCCGGCTTTGGCGCTGCTCCTCAAGTGCCACTCGCCGAAGGAGCTGCTCTCGGGGCAGCACGCGGAGACCGCCGAACTGCACGCCGCCAAGGAGGAGGTGCGCGCCGCTCTCGACGCGGCCAAGCGCATCGGGCCCAAGGTGCGCGGGGATGTGGCGCTGATCGCATTCTCCTCGCCGTGCCAGATCCACCCGCTGGTGGCGCAGCAATGGCGCTCGCGGCTCGGCGACAAGATCGTGATTGCCGCCAATACGGGTTACCGGCCCGGCTGGGTGCATTTCGCGGCGCGCACCGCCTCGGGCCGTGACCTGATCGACTTCCTGGCCGAACGCCGCCCGCCCGGCGCGGATGAGAATTACGGCAGCGGCCACCGCCAGGCGACCGGCGGCGCGCTTCGGCCGGCCGACTGGAACCACTTCATCACCGAACTCGGCTTTCCCGAGGAGCAGATCGCATGACCGACCCCCGCCCGCTTCGCCTCGGCTTTCCGGTCAAGGTGCTCGGCCGCCCGGACCTCAAGTCTAACGACACGCGGCGGTGGCAGAAGAACCCGCATCTGAAATGCAGCCTGGAGGGCGTGGACGCGATCCTCGACTATCTCGCCAAGGTCGGCATCGACATGTACCGCTTCTCCTCCGACCTGGCGCCTTACGCGACCCACCCGGACATGCCGCAATTCCACAACATGGTCGCGGAAAGCGATGCGGAGCTGGCGGCCCTCGGCAAGAAGGCGCGGGCGCTGGATTTCCGGCTGTCGTTCCACCCCTCCCAGTTCGTGCTCTTGAACAGCCCGGACCCGGAACTCACCGCCAAGAGCATTTGGGACTTGTCGAGCCAGGCCGAGATGCTCGACCGCATGGGCTGCGGCCCGGAGGCGGTGCTGGTGACCCATGTCGGCGGCGTCTACGGCGACCACGAGGCGAGCCGGGCGCGGTGGATCGAGGGCTGGAACAAGTGTCCGGAGCATGTCCGCAATCGGCTGGTGCTGGAGAATGACGACATCCGCTTCTCCGCCGCCGACGCGTTGTGGATTCACGAGCGGACCGGGGTGCGGCTGGTGTTCGATTACCAGCATTTCTGGTGCTTGAACCCCGAGCGGCTGGAGATGCGGCCGACATTGGAGAGGTTCCTGGCGAGCTGGCCCGACGGCGTGCGGCCCAAGATCCATTTTTCCTCGCCGCGCACCGAGATGCGGGAAGTGAAGCGCGCGATCGGCGCAAGGGAGCGCGCCAATGTGGCGGCGGGGAAGAAGGGCAGGGGTAAGGAAGTCACCAAGGCGCCGGTGAAAGCGGGGCAGCGGGTCAAGACGGTGCTCGTGCCGCCGATCTGGACCGGGCACAGCGACTTCACCAACCCGTTCGAATTCGCGACCTTCATGCGCATGGCGGAAGGGCTGGAGTTCGACGTGATGATGGAGGGCAAGGCCAAGGACCTCTCCATCCTCAAGCTGCGTCCCGATCTCCTCCGCTTCGCGCCGGATGTGGCGGAGCGCTTCGGCATTCGCGCCGCCGATGCCTCGCGGCTTGCGGCGGACGAGGAGGCGCTGGAGCAAGGCGCCGGGGCGGAAGCGGAGCCGGATGTCGACGAGGGCTCGGCCGAGCCCTTGCCGGCGGAGGAGATGGCCTGACGGGGGCCGCGCCAACCGCCTTGGCGGGGGTGCGGCGATCCACTAGCCTCGCCCCAAACAGGGGGCTTTCGATGAACAGGCTATCGCTTGCGCTGCGCACGGGTGCGCTTCTTCTCACCGCCATGTCGAGCGCCGCGTTAGCGGCGGCCAACCCGGAGCTTACCGCCCTGGTCCGCGGCGTCGACGACGAGGATGCGCGCAGCACCAGCCTTCGGATCGAAAGCATGGACGTTGCGGTGCGCCTGCACGGCGGGATCGCCGAAACGGTGGTCACCGCCCGCTTTCATAACGCCGGCACCGACGAGCTTGAGGGCCGATTCCGGCTGCAGATGCCGGACGCGTCGGTGGTCACCGGCTACGCGCTGGATATCGGCGGCGAGATGATCGAGGGCGTGCTGCTCGACCAGCTTCAGGCCCGCCGCGCCTACGAAAGCCAGGTGCGTCAGCGCATCGATCCGGGCCTCGGCGAGGTTTCGCGGGAGTTCCAGTTCACTACCCGGGTCTACCCGATCGACCCCGGCAAGAGCCGGACGGTGCGGGTGCGCTTCGTGACGCCGCTCGATCCCCGCCGCGGCTATGTTTTGCCGCTCGACAATGACGCGAAGATCGGGCGCTTCTCGCTGGCGGTCGAGGCCGCTGGCGAAAGCGCCCCGGCGGTGGAGCTGCCCGGCGGCGCGGCGGCGCGGTGGAGCGGCGAGGGGCCCGGGCACCAGCTTTCCTTTGAAACGGCGGGCAAGGCGTTGCGGGGCAACCTCGCGATCCGCCCCGCCGCTGCGCGCCCGGCGATTGCAGTGGGCGCCGGACCAGGCGGCGAGCGCTTCTTCGAGATTGCTGATTCGGCGCCTGCCGGCGCGTCGCGGGGCGCTTCGCGTCCGCGCAGCGTCGCCATCTTGTGGGACCGCTCGCTGTCGCGCGCCGACGACCGGGTGGCCGATGAAATCGCTTTGCTTCGCGCTTGGCTGGAAGCGGTGCGGCCGGCGGCGATCGACCTCATCCTGTTCGACGCGAGCAGCGCCGAGCGGGTGCGGCTTGCCGATGGAGCGGCGGTGGCGAAGCGGTTGCGCTCGGTGCGCTATGGCGGGGCGAGCAGCTATGCGCCGCTCGCCGCGCTGAATATCCAGGCGGACCAGTGCCTGCTGTTCACCGATGGCCTGGTGACGATCGACCGCCGGGCCGCCCCCGCGCCGTCCTGTCCGCTGACCGCGATCTCCAGCGCCGCCGACGCGGATCGGGGGGCGCTTGGCACGCTTGCGCAAGGCTTGGGCGGGGAAGCGCTTCGGCTGGGCGCGGACAACCAGGCGGAGCTGCTTCGCCGCTTGAGCGGCGGCGGAGCACGCGTGGTGCGGGTGCGCTCGGCGGCGGGGGCGCCGATCGATGCGGTGCGCCTCGACGCGCCGGAAGGCGGCTGGCGCCTGGTCGGCCCGATGCCGCAAGGCGGCGGCGTGGTGGTGACGCTGAGCGGCGTCGGCGCGGCGCCGGAAGACCGGCTCTATGCACCGCCGAAGCGGGACGCCGCCTGGTCCGGCGCGGCGAACGTGTGGGCGGCGGACCGGATTGCGGCGCGCGGCTCGGCTGGGAACGAGGGCCGGGAGGCGCTGGTTGCGTTCGCCCGGCGCTATTCGGTGGCCGGTCCCGACATCTCCTTTCTCGTGCTTGAAACGGCGGAGGATTATGCCCGCTCGAAGATCGAGCCGCCCGCCAACTTCCCCGCCGACCAGGTTGCGCAATACCGGGCGTTGGCTGCCGAGGCGGCGGAAGAGGAAGCGGAGGACAAAGCGGCGAGGCTGGACGAGGTCGTCGAAGCCTGGGAGGACCAGAAGACATGGTGGAAGACCCGCTTCGATCCCAAGGCGAAGGCGGACCCGAGAAAGCGCGGGGATAACGCTGCGGAGGCTGAGTTACCGCCAGCGGTAGTGGCGCCGGCGCCGCCGCCTCCGCCCGCCTCGGGTGCGGCCGAACCTGCGATTATGCAGGGCATGATATCCAGCGCCGATGCGGCAGACAGCGGCGGGGAGGAGATCGTCGTTACGAGCACCCGCATTGAGCAGTCCGAGCTGCAGATGAGCGCTCCGTTTCAAGGAGAACCGGCGGCCACGGCTGAATGGGCCTCGACCCGGCCCTACATGGCGCCGCTGCGGGCGGCTCCGGCGGCGCGGCGGGACTCGGTCTTTGCCGAGCAGCAGGCGCTGCACGGGGCGCTTCCCGCTTTCTGGTTCGACGTTGCCGAACTCGCCTGGCGGGAGGGGCGGCGCGAGGAGGCACGGCGGCTTTTGCTGTCCGCGCTCGATCTGCCGACCCGCAACAACGAAACCCTGGCGATCGTCGCCGACCGGTTGTTCCGCTATGGCGAAGAGGCGCGGGCCATTGAAATGTTCGAAGCGGTCGCCGCCGCCGAGCCGGAACGGCCCCAGCCGCTGCGCAGCCTTGCCCTGGCGCTTGGCAAACGCAGCGAGAAGCAGCCGCCGGAGGCGGCGCGCGCCGATCTCGCGCGCGCGATCGACCTGCTTTCCCAGGTGATCACCAGGCCGTGGCAAGGCAGCTATGAAGGCATCGAGCTGATCGCCCTGATGGAGGTCAACCGCTTCATCGTCCGCTACCGGGCGCTGGGCGGCGGCGCGGTGCCGCTCGATCCGCGGCTGATCGCGATGCTGGACGTCGATCTGCGGGTGGTGATCGAATGGAACACCGAGGAGACCGACCTCGACCTGTGGGTCGACGAGCCCAATGGCGAACGCGCCATGTACAACAACGACGAAACCCGGATCGGCGGGCGCATGTCCGAAGACATGACCGAGGGTTACGGGCCGGAGGAATATCTGCTTCGCCGCGCGCCGGCGGGGACCTTCACCATTCGCGCCAACGTGTTTTCCGCGGACTCGATCAATCCGAACGGAGCCTCCCGGATCAATGCGCGCCTGATCCGCAACTTCGGCCGCCCGGATGAGAAAGAGGAACTGGTGGAAATCGAGCTGCTGCCGGACCGCGGCGATGATCGGGATGCCGAGGACGAAAGCGTTCGGCTGATCGGGAAGCTGCGGGTGCGCTGACCGCGGAAAGCGCGGGCGGAGCTTGGAAAGCGGCGTCCGCCCTATCTGTCGAAGCTGCGGGCGCCGCAGAAATCGGGGCGGAACTTGCGGCGCTCGGGATCGGGGCGGCAGGGGAAGCGGCGCTTGATGCAGTCGTTGAAGTAGCGGCCGGCGGACGGCGCCTTCTTCAGCCCGTCGAAGATCGCGCGCGGCACATCGGCGTAGATGTACCGGCCGGTTTCCTTGAACCAGATGCTCAGCGACTTTTCGTCCTCGTCGTAGCAGATCCGTTCAATGGTGCTGGAGGACAGACGGGCGGCGCGTAGCATGTTGATTCCTCACGGAGAATCGTGCCGGAGCGCTTCGCGGAATCGGCTGTTCCGCCGTCAGCGCCGAAGCGAATCGATTACGCGCCCGAACGAGTCTATCCTTGGCCGATGGCCAGCACCGACCCGCGCATCGACGCCTACATTGCCGCCCAAGCGGACTTCGCCCGGCCGATCCTTGAGCATATCCGCCGCCTTGTCCGCGAGGTGGTGCCGGAGGCGGAGGAGACGATCAAATGGAGCATGCCGCACTTCACGGTCGGCGGGCGAATTCTGGGCGCCATGGGTGCCTTCAAGGCGCACGCCACCCTTGCCCTCCGGCAGGCCGAGGAGGTGCTTGGCAAGACTGACACAAAGACCAACGCCATGGGCCAGTTCGGCCGCCTGACCGCGATTGCCGATCTTCCGCCCGAAGAGGAGATGAAGGCGCTCCTTCGCCACGCCGCCGGTGCGTCGGCCGAGGGACCCAAGCCACGGCCCAGGAAGGCGCCGAAGCCGGAACCCGCCGCACCCGACGACCTCCTCGCGGCGCTGGATGCCAACCCCGCCGCCCGCGCCACGTTCGATGGTTTTCCGCCAAGCTGCCGCAGGGAATATGTCGAATGGGTGTTGGAGGCGAAGCGCCCGGAAACGCGCGCCAAACGCGTTGCCGAGGCGGCGGAATGGATGGCCGTGGGGAAAAGGCGCAACTGGAAATATGAGAATTGCTGATGTGGGTTGGTGGCAGCCGGGCCGGTATTTCGCCGCGTCCTTAACACTCCATCAAACCCTCTGGGCGTAGGAGGATGGGAACGCCGCAGCACGCAGGACTCCTATGTATCACGCGCCCGTAAATCTCGATCTTGATGAGCAGGACCACGAGCCGGTGGAAATCGCCGACGACAGTGTCGGCACCGATGCGAGCAGCGCGCGGCTGCGCGAGGCCCATCTCCACAACAGCCAGGCGCAGACCCGCGCCTTGTTCGCGCCGTTCTTCTCGGTAACGGCCGTGGCCGGCGCCTGCCTGGTCGCCTGGGCGATGTACGGCGGAGTTCATGTCGTCCTGATCGGCGTCTGGGTTGCGATCGTCGGCGCTGCCTTCTTCCATTACTGGCGGGCCGCGGCGCGCGAAGGGCTTGCGGCGAACAGCCGCTCCGCCCGGGGCCGCGCCATGGTGCGTTCGGTCGGTGAGGCCGTGGGCCTTGCCGCCATCTGGGCGACGCTTCCGGTCTACGCCTTCGCCACCCTTGAGCACGAAGTGCAGGTGGTGATCGGCGGCGCAATGGCGGCGATGATCGTCGCGGCCGTCGGCCTTGCCGCCGCGCCCGCCGCCGCTTTCGCCTGGATCGCCGCGATCACCGCCGCCTTGTGCTGCGCTTATTACCTCGGCAGCGACCAGCTTGCGCCCACCGTCGGCGTGGCAATCATCGGAGTCGCCGCGGTCGGCATCTTCGGGGTCGCCCGGCTTACCCGCTGGACGTACGAGCAGCTCCAGACCATCGCCAAGGTCCGCACCCAGGCCGAATCCGTCCGCCTGCTGCTCAAGGAATATGAGCATCGCGGCGTCGGCTGGCTGTGGCAGGTCGATGCGGAAAACCGCGTCGTCTACATCTCCTCGCGGATGACGAGCCTGCTTGGCCGCTCGGCCAACCAGCTCATCGGCCACTCGCTTCCGGCGACCCTGGGCGGCAACAGCGCGCTCGGCCGGACCCTGCTTGCCCGTGCGCCGTTCGCCAACCTCGAGATGGAGCTCAAGACCCGCCGCGGCACGCGCTGGATCAGCCTTGCCGGCGATCCGATCATCGACATGGGCGGCCAGTTCCAGGGCTTCCGGGGAGTCGGCTCCGACATCACGGAAGTGCGCAAGACGCAGGAGCGGCTGACCAACCTCGCCAATATGGACGTGCTGTCCGGCCTGCCCAACCGCGGCCGGGTGCGCCAGCTTCTCGGCGAGGCCTTGTCCGGAGCGACCACGGGCAATGTGCCGTGCGCGATCATGTTTCTCGACCTCGACGGCTTCAAGCCGGTCAACGACACGTTCGGCCACCCGAAGGGCGACGCGGTGCTGAAAAGCGTTTCGCAGCGCCTGGTGAAAGAGGTGGGCGAAGTCGGCCATGTCGGCCGCATGGGCGGGGACGAATTCGCAATCGTGATCCGCGACGCCCAAAGCCGCAAGAAGGTCGAGGATCTCGCCCGCCGGATCATCGCCGCGGTTGCCGACCCTTACCATATCGACAAAGCCGAGATCCGCATCGGCGTCTCCGTCGGCTGCGCCTTCGGGCCGATCGACGGGCAAACGGTGGACGATCTCATCCAGAAGGCCGATCTCGCCTTGTACGAGGCGAAGAACCAGGGCCGCGGCACCTGCTGCTACTTCTCCGACGACATGCAGAACGAGGCCGAGGACCGCCTCCGGCTCGAGCAGGACCTGCGCCAGGCGCTGACGCTGAAGCAGTTCCGCCTCGATTATCAGCCGCTGGTCAACGCCGCCGATCAGAGCCTGATGGGCTTCGAGGCGCTGATCCGCTGGCACCACCCGACCCGCGGCATGGTGTCGCCGGCCGATTTCATCCCGCTTGCCGAGGAAACCGGGCTGATCATGCAGCTTGGCGACTGGGTGATCGAGGAAGCCTGCCGCGCCGCCGCCACCTGGCCCGATTATATCAGCGTGGCGCTGAACGTCTCGGCCCGCCAGCTCATCCTGCCGGCCTTGCCCAACACGGTTTCGGAAGCGCTCGCCAAATATCGGGTGAAGGCGAACCGGATCGAGCTGGAAGTTACCGAATCGGTGTTCCTGGGCAACTCGGAAACCTCGCTGGATGTTCTGAAGCGGCTTCGCTCGCTGGGCGTCGGCATCGCGCTCGACGATTTCGGCACCGGTTATTCCTCGCTCGGGTATTTGAACAAGGCGGTGTTCCACAAATTGAAGATCGACGGCAGCTTCGTCCGCGAGGCCGCGACCAACCGGGAAACCGTGGCGATCATCCAGTCGATCGTCAGCCTGGCCAAGAGCTTCCGCATGACCATCACCGCGGAAGGCGTCGAGACAGCCGACGATTTCAACCGGATGCGCGAACTGGGCTGCCACCAGATCCAGGGCTACCTTTTCGGCCGCCCGATGAGCTTCGAGCGGGCCACCGACCTGGTCAACGGCGTGCAGACCAAGATGAGTGCGTAATCGCCGCGCCCGCCCGCTTCGCCGGGCGGGCGCTTCGCGCTAGGGGGAGGCATGCGCCGCCTCCTCCCTCTCCTGCCGCTGTTCCTCCTCGCCCAGTGCGGCGGGGGCGATCCTTCACCCGAGCCCAAGCCGAAAAAGGTGAGGAGGGCCGAGGCGCAGCCGCCGGCCGCGCCGCCGACGCAGGCCGAGGAGGAAGCGCGTCAGGCGGGCGAAGATGCCGCCGCGGTGCTCCGCCGATATTATGATCACATCCAGGCCGGCCGCTTCGACGACGCCTGGGCGATGCGCGGCGGCAAGGCCGAAGGGGCGGAGGCCTTTGCCCGCAACTTCACAGGATATGAGAGCTACCAGGTCTCGCTTGGCCAGCCGACCCAGCCGGTGTCCGGCAATGGATGGGACTTCGTGGAAGTGCCGATCATGATCACCGGCCGGATGAAGGGCGGGAAGGGCTTCGGAAGCGCGGGCAGCATCACGCTCCGGCGTGCGAACGGAGCGCCCCGTGCGACGGCGGCGCAAAAAGGCTGGCACATTTATACGGGCGATTGAACACCTGGAACGGAACCGTTGCGGCGCTCCGGCTTTCATGTAATGTAATCACATTACACAGCGAAGGAGAGCCGCCATGATCCGCCGCCGCCGCATGCCTCCGGTTTACAACATCGACAACGGCTCGCCGATCGCGGAGGTCAACACGACGCCGCTGATCGACGTGATGCTGGTCCTCCTGATCATGTTCATCATCACCATTCCGCTGACCACGAATGCCGTGAAGATCGATTTGCCCGTCGGGCCGCCGCCGCCGTATCTCGAGCCGGTGACCCACAAGCTGGTGATGAGCCAGGCGGGCGCGCTTACTCTCAACGGCGCGGCGGTTGCCGAAGCCGATCTGCGCGGCCGGATGCGCGGGCTTGAGGACGCCAATCCCAAGGCGCAATTCCGGTTTCAGGTAGAAGGCACGGCGCGCTACGAGGATTTCGACCGGGTGCTCGCGGAAGTGAAGAAAGCCGGCATCCAGAATCTCGGCTTTGTCGGGAACGAGACATTCGCCCGAGCGATCTAAGCCGGGGAAACAGGAGGCGAAGATGCGCAAGCGGATGATGGCAGGTGCGGCGGCGGTGCTGGCGGTGCTGGGACTGGGCGGCTGCGAGGACGGCGCGCCGCAGCCGCAGCGCACCGCGATCAAGGCGGCGAACCCGACCTCTGACGGGCTCAAGACGCTGACCCCGATCTACCGCTCGCTTGGCCTTCGCCGGGCGATCGTCGACAACGGCCAGCGCTGCAAAAAGGTCGACCGCGGCCATTTCCAGCAGGAATATCAGAATATGGCCATGTGGACCGCCAACTGCACCGACAGCGGCGAATGGGCGGTGTTCATCGCGCCCAACGGCAATGTCCAGGTCCGCCGCTGCGGCAATCTGGCGAGTATCAAGCTGCCAGCCTGCCAGCCGATCCCCGCCGACGAAGAAGCCGCGCCGGCCGCGGGAGATATCACGGTCAAGGCGGCCAAGAGCTAAAAAGCGCGGCGGCCACGCTGGGCGGACAACACCGTGGGCCGCGGTTCGCTACTGAGCGGCGCGTTCCTTGAAGACCTAGGCCATATCGACCTTCGCATTGTCGCCCATGTCGGGCCGCGCATCCGAGAACGCGGCGGCGGCGGCCATGCGGATCATGGCGCGGACCTTGCCCGGGCTGTCCCAATATTCGGCCTCCAACGGAGTGACCTTGAGCACGCGGATTGCCGGGTCTTCGGGGCTGTCCCACCAGGCCTTGGCTGGAGTGTTGAACAGTTCCTTGATCTTCTCGCGGTCGTTGGAAACCGCAGCGCGGCCGACGACGGAAACGTAGGAGTGGGAGCCGGCGTCGGCGAAGGCGAGGTTGACCTGCGGGCGGGCCTCGACGTCCTCATCCTTGGCGCTGTCGGCGTCGGTGAGGAAGTAGATGGAGCCCTGGTCGGGCTCGGGATGCGCGGCCATCGGGCGGGAGCGGATTTCCTCTTCGTCCAGCGTTGAAAACATGCAGAAGCGGATTTTCGACATCATCTCCCACACGCGGGCGCGGTCATCGTCGTTCGGGGAAGTCATGGGCGGTCTCCGGGAAGGGGTTCGCCCGGTCAATCGCCGCGCGCCCGTGCCGGTTCCGCACCCTGACCTAAAGCAGGTAAGGCACGCGAGGGGCGTCGGGTGGATCGACGATGTCCCCGGGGACGCACAATATCGTTTTCAAACGCACTGGAGACGAAGCTTCGGCCCGAATGGCGACGGCCACCTCGTGCGTGCGCAGGCTGATTCGGTCCAGCCACCAGCCTCCGGCGAGCATTGCGAGATCCGTCACCATGTTTTGCGGACTGCTCGACGGATCAACGGAAAAGCGTTCGAGCGGGATTGTTATGCCGCAGCCCGCCGCCTTTACGATCGCCTCCTTCAACGTCCAAATGGCGAAGAACTGCCGGGCCAGGTCCTTACCGGTCAGCCCCGCCAGCCTGGACACCTCCAGCGGCGAGAAGAAGCGCCGAGCGATCTGCATCCACGCCTTGTCATCGACGATGAATTCGGCATCGACGCCGACCGGAACCCTGGCGGTCGCGCAGGCGACGAGTCCTTCGGTATGCGTCAAATTGAAGCAAAGTGGCCGTGCAGGCGGCGGATCAAGATGCGGCTTTCCCGATGCGTCGCGACGCAGCGAGCACATCGGCCGAGCGGTTGCGGCTCGAAGTACCCGCTGGAGAAGCGCGTGGGCCATCAGATGCGTGAAACGATCCGCCGGATGAACGAACCGCAGGCGCCGGGCGCGCTCAGGAGCATCGAGTAGTGAAAGCAGCTCCAGCTCCATCGCCGGTGTCACCGGACGAGTCTCGAGCAGGTAGAGGCAAACCTCATCGGCGGCGGGCGGCGCGAAGGGCGGCGACCGGCGCATTGGCGGCTCCCCTGCCGGGGAGGTGTCGATCCCGCAGCCCCGGGCGAGCACGTCAGGCGCGTCCGCCGGCTGCGATCCGGGGCAGAGGCTCGACCGTTTCGGCGACCAGGCCAGCGACATAGTCGGCCTTGATCCGCGGCCGGTCGAGCTTTCCGTTCGGGTTGCGCGGCAGGGCTTCGATCGCGACGATTTGTGGGACCATGTAAGCGGGCAAGACACGGCGCAGGTGCGCCGGCAGATCGGCCTCGTCGAGCTCCGATTTCCGCACCACGCCGACGATCCGCTGCCCGAGGTCCGGATCGGCAACGCCGAAGACCACCGCTTCCGATATCCCGTGGAGGGCAAGGATGGCCTGCTCGACCTCGCTTGGACTGACCCGATATCCCGACGTCTTGATCATTTCGTCCCGGCGCGAGACGAAGTAGAGGAACCCCTCCTCGTCGCGGGTGACGATGTCACCCGACCAGACCGCGGGCTGCGCGAACGCCCCTTCGAAGATTGATCGCGGCCGGAATTTCTCGGCCGTGCGACCCGGATCGCGCCAGTAGCCAAGACAGACGTGGGCGCCGCGATGGACCAGCTCGCCCGGCTCGTCTGGACCGCACTCGCTGCCGTCCTCCCGAAGCACGAGCACCTCGGCATTCGGAATGGCCTTCCCGATCGAATTCGGCCGAACATCGACCTCTCGGGGATCCAGATAGGTAGAGCGGAACGCCTCAGTCAGGCCGTACATCAGGAACGGGGCCGCACGCGGAAACAGGCTGCGCAGCTTTTGCAGCAGCGGGGTGGGCATATGCCCGCCCGTGTTCGCGAACAGGCGCAGCGACTCGGCCGCCTCGGGCGGCCAGACGGCGCCGGCAAGCTGTACCCAAAGCGGCGGAATCGCCGTCATCGACGTCACCTTATGCTCCGCGCACAGCTTGATCAGTTCGAGCGGCCGAAGATATTCGTGAAGGACGACGCAAGATCCCGCGTGCAACGCCGTCGTGATCTGGCTGAATCCTGCATCGAAGCTGAGCGGCAGGACGGCCATGATTACGTCGTCGGAGTGGGTGCCCAGATACGCGTTAACCGATGTCGCCCCCGCGACGAGGTTGCGGTGTGAGGCGACAACCCCTTTGGGCTGCCCTGTCGAACCCGACGTGTAGAAAATGATCGCCGGATCCGCATCGACTATCGGCTTCGGAGCCTGGGCCGGACAGGCTGCTTCGTCATTCGGCAAGGCCTCCGTCAGCAGCGCCGTGGCGGCCGGCAGATGGGGGGCCAGCGTCCCTGCGCGATGAGCAGTGGTGAAGAACAGGCTCGGCTCGCAATCGGAAACGATGTGAAGTACCTGGGGAAGCTTCAGTTTCGGGTTGATCGGAACCGCGATCATGCCCGCCTTCATGGCCGCGAGCACTGCAACAACCATGTCGATCGATTTTTCCCGGTATACCGCGACTCGGGCGAGAGGCGGCAGACCCCGGCTCCGGAAGTTCGCGGCGAGGCCGTCCACCCGCTTTGCAAGGTCGCCGAAGGTGATGCGCATCGTTCCATGAATGAGCGCCGGGCTCTCCGGCCTCGATGCTGCTGCACGGTCTAAAAATGTGGCGATCGTTTCCATGCCTGCTTCCCCCACGGCACCTTAGACAAAAAGGTTCAGCCGGTTGCCCGGGGTCCCCCCAACGCAATGTCCGTGGAGCCGAACTCTTTTGTGTCCATCGCCGTGTACGCCAATGCCATGTTCCTGATCACCGGCACCGTCGCCACGGCTTCGGCCAGCGCGTTATGCAGGTAGAAACGGGCGGACTTGATCTTCCCCCGATAGAAGGCCTCATCGCTCCCGCAGCCTCTCTTCAAGGCTTCGGTGGCGATGCAGGCGGCCTCGACCAGGCCCCAGGCCATCGTCACCGCTCCGAAAAGGTTCATCACTCTCGTGCAGAATTGCGCGATCGGCAGGAAGTCCTGCGCGGCGGCATGGAGCGCGACCGTGTCCAGGCAGGCGGCAAGGCCGTTGAGCCCATTCTCCAGCGCATCGGCCTCGGCCGTCAGGCTCGAGTCCGCGCGCGCCCTTTCGATCACGCGCCCGATCTCCTCGCTGAGGTCCGTGAAAAGCAGCGACTGGCGGCCGAAGCGGAGCTTGTCCCGGACCAGGTCCTGCGCCTGAATGTAGTTGGTCCCCTCCCAGATCGAGAGAATGCGGGCATCGCGCAGATATTGTTCGATCGGGCGGTCGCGGAAGTAGCCGACCGCGCCATGCACCTGGAGCGCTTGAGAAATTGTGCGCCATCCCTCGTCGGAGATATGCGCCTTGGCGACGGGCGCGAGCACCATCGACAGCCGCTCGACCCGCGAGATCTCCTCCGCGCTGGCGCCGGCAAGTGCAAGTTGATGCATCCGCAGCCCGCTGTCGGCGATCCTGCCGAGCAGGATGCGGCTGCCTTCGACGCGCGATTTCATGTCGAGAAGCATTCGCTGGACGTCGGGATGCTCGATGATCGGCACCCGGCGCGCGCGCGGATTGCTTGCTTCGTCGAACCGGGCGCCCTGCACGCGCCGCCGCGCATAGTCGAGCGCATGGAGATATGCGCTGGATGCCATTGCGAGCGCAATCTGGCCGGTCCCGATCCGTGCCAGCCGCATCATGTGCGCCATCTGCAGGAGCGCCACATTCTCCTTGCCGCCGAGAAGAAAACCGCGAGTCTGTTCGCGTTGGCCGAAGCTCAGATGGGTATTGGCGCAGCCGTTGAGCCCCATCTTGTCCGCTACACGCGTGCAATGGACACCATTGGGACTAAGCGACCCATCCTCGTTCGGCCAAAAGCGCGGAACCAGGAAACAGGAGAGCGAAAGCGGGCCCGATGCGGCACCCCGAGTGCGTGCAAGCAGGATGTGGACGGTGTTCTCCGTCAGGTCGTGCATCCCGGCCGTGATGTAGCATTTCTCGCCGGTAATCGCGTAAACATCGCCGGCGAGCTTTTGCGCGGAAGTCTTGATCGCGACGAGATCGCTCCCCGCCTCGGGCTCGGTAGCCGTGAAGCAGGCATCCCAGCGAACCGAATCCAGCTTGTCGAGGAAGATCGCCTGCTGCTCCGGAGTTCCGCGTTTGCGGATCAACGTCGCTCCGGCGGGCGTGAAGCCGGCATAGGTCATGAACGAGGCATTCGCGCCGAGAAACATCTCGCCGACAGCCTGGATGACGATGTGCGGCAACTGCTTGCCACCGCGGTCCACCTGCCGGCTGCCGTCGATCTGCTGGCGCAGCCAGAACCAATCGCGCCGGTGCTCCTCCCACAAAGCCTGAAACGCAGTGGGTATGTGCACCGAGCCGTCCGGCATCAGCCGGGCCGGGTCGCGATCGCCCTCCGGATTGGCACGGGCAAGGTCGGCGGCGTGCGCGGCCGCCCGCTCGAGCAGCGCTTCGACATCGCTGCGAGTCACCTGTTCGCAGGGCGCCTGGCCGAGACAGGACTCGACGCGGAAGAATTCCCAAAGGTGGAACGCAATCTCGCGTGGATCCCAGCGATAGGAAAGATCGCAATAGGGCGGCGGCCCGTCACCGTCCGGCGGGAGGATTGGCTGGGCCGCGCGCTCCCCTTCGGCGGATTCGGCCGAAACCTGGCTTTCAAGCATGTTCAGGGCGCCCGTCGCAGAGCGAGCACGCCGTTGTGACCGCCAAAGGCGAACGAATTCGACAGCGCATATTCGACCTGGCGTTCCCGGGCGATGTCCGGAACGTAGTCGAGGTCGCATTCGGGGTCGGGCTCGTCGAGGCTGACGGTCGGCGGCACGAAGCCCTCGTCCAGGCCGATGATCGTCGCCACCAGCTCGAGCGCTGCGGTTGCGCCGAGTGCGTGGCCATGCATCGATTTGGTCGAGGAAACGAGAATATCGTCCGCATGCCGGCCGAACACCGACCGGATCGCCTGCGTTTCGGCGACATCGTTGGCGAAGGTCCCGGTGCCGTGCGCGTTGACATAGCCGAACTCGCCGGCGGGGATGCCGGCGTCGGCGAGGCATGCGGACATCGCGGCGCAAAGCCCGTCCCCGCTCGGGACAAGCATGTCGCTGGCATCCGACGTCGCCGATGCTCCGACGATCTCGGCGTAGATACGCGCGCCGCGCGCCCGGGCATGTTCGTAATTCTCGATCACGATGGCTCCCGCGCCTTCGCCCAGGCTGAGCCCCAGCCGGTTGCGAGAAAAGGGACGGCAGCGATCCGGAGCGGTGACCCGCAGAGCTTCCCAAGCCTTGAGGCCGCCAAGGGTAAGCGGAGCCTCCGCGCCGCCTGTCACGGCAGCATCGACCATACCCGCCCTCACCATCTGAAATGCGGCGCCGATGGCGTGGCTCGCAGCGGAGCACGCGCTCGAGATCATGTAAGAAGGCCCCTTGATCCCGTACGCGATGCTGATGTGGCTTGCCGGGCTGTTCATCATCAGCCGGGGGACGGTAAGCGGGTGCGCCCTTTTCGCCTTTTGATAGTACAGGCGAAGAAAATTGCGGTCCACCGTTTCCGCCGAGCCGAAGCCCGATCCGAGAATAACCGCACTACGCTCGCCGAGTTTTCCCGCGAAGGAAAGTCCGGATTTCGCGAGCGCCTCGCGGGCCGCCATGACCGCGAACTGAGTGGTGCGGTCGAACAGCGGTAGCTGGTCGGCTGGAAAATGAGCCTCGGAGTCGAAGCCCTTGATTTGAGCACCCATCGTGATCCGCGAAGGCTCGATGCCTTCGGGAACATCGACGTCGAGGGCTTCGATGCCGCAAGTCCCTGCCCGGATCGCTTTCCCGAAGGATTCTGCGTCTTGCCCGATCGGGGAGACAACCCCGATCCCCGTGATCGCCACCCGGTTCATAGAGGTTCCCTCCCGTCGATTAAGCTGCTGCTGCCGCCGGCGCGCCCCCTGCGAGCTTGGCATCCATCAGGCTCTGAACGCCGTCGATGACGTCGGCCGCGGTGGTGAACTTCATGGTCTCCTCCGCCTCGCCGCGCGCATTGGCGTTGAAGGGAATCTCGATGTCGAGCTTTTCTTCTATGGAGAAGATGATGTCGACCACGTCGATCGACTCGATACCGAGATCGGCCAGGACGCTGGACCGAGTCAGGGTCTCCCGGTCGATTTTCCCACATTTAGCGATGATATCAAGAACTTCTGCTTCTACGGTCATGCGTACCTCCCCCACACTTTAACTTAACGGCGCCAGATATTCCTCGCGAAATACCGGAGAGCTATCTATATCTCTCAGACTCTAAGCACCTCGAGCCGTTTTCCATTCGCGTTCGATGAACTGCAAGCAATCTGCCTTAAATCCGACAGCGCCGGCATCGAACCAGCCGGCTGGGACTGGTCTTTCTTCGGGCCAAATCGAGAAGTCGCCTGCCCCGTTTTTGACCGCGCGGAATCGTTGACTCTCGGCGTCCCACATAATGCCCCCCGGCGTTGCGCTGACCATATTTCGCTTAGTTTTTCAGCCTGTCAATGCGAAATTATGTTCTAGACCCGATAAAAGATTCAACTGCTAAATCTTTTATATTTGTGTAAAAAATGGACGTGTCCGGCTTGACGCTACCAATTCAGTGATGTCATCATCCTAATTGTCAATGTTGGGGGGGGCAGCTTCCGAGCGCCCTAAAATTGCGTGTGGCGACACGCCTGCCGTAATGCAGGCTTGGAGGGGGGGGAGGCGTGTGCTTGATACCTATCGAGATTCGTCCGAGATGGAGCTGGAACTGGCCAATATCTGGTCAGAGGTGCTCGCAAGACCAGTGACGCCGACCTGCAATGTGTTCGAACAGGGTGCCAACTCTGTACACTTGCTATTGGTGCTGAACCGGATGACGCAACTTGGCTTCGATGCGGAAGCGAGCCTGTTCTTCGACCATCCAGTGATTAGCGACTTCGCCCGCGCCTTGGCCGGTCAGGAGAACGCCGGGGATCTTGAGGGATTTCTCCTGTGACGTCAGGGGATTTCGGCTCCACGGGGGATATGGTCGAAGGGCTCGAGCGGCGAGGCATCCATCTCGCTCTCGAAGGGGACAATATCCGTGTTCGCGGATCCGTCGGGAGCCTTTCCGCACTCGATCGCGAGCATCTCACCGCGCGTAAGGCCGAGCTGCGGGCCCATTTGGCGGAACGGCACCGCCAACGCGGTATCCCGATCGCAGACCGCAGCGGCCCGCTTCCGCTCTCGTTCACCCAGGAGCGACTCTGGTTTCTCGACCAGCTCGGCGGCGCAAGCGCCGTCTATAACGATGTTGCCGCGGCGACGATTGCGGGTCCGCTCGACGTTGCGGCGCTCGGCGATGCCTTCACGGATCTTGTTGCCCGCCACGAGGCGCTGCGGACCCGTTTCGCGGTGGCGGGCGAAGGTGCGGTCCAGCGGATCGACGCTCCCTGGACTTTGGCGCTCGCGGCCGAGGATGTCGAGCCGACCCGGGTCGAGGCTCGTGTCTTTGAGTTCGTCCGGCGCCCGTTCGATCTTCAGAACGACCGGCTGCTTCGGGTCGCGGTGTTCCGGGTCGCGCCCGAGCGCCACGTCCTCGCGGTCGTTCTCCACCACATCGTTACCGACGGCTGGTCGATGGGGGTAATGATGCGCGAGGTCGGGCTGCTCTATGCCGCCCATCTGTTCGGCGCGCCAAGCCCGCTTGCTCCCCTGCCGGTTCAATATGCCGACTGGGCGGTGTGGCAGCGAAGCCAGCTCCAGGGCGAGAAGCTTGAGCGCCAGCTCGGCTGGTGGCGCGAAAAGCTCGCCGGCGCTCCGGCCGCTCTCGATCTTCCAACCGACCGGACGCGCCCGGCGGTTCAGAGCTTTGCCGGCGACATCCACCGCTTCACCGTTCCCGCAGAGCTTGCCGGGCAGCTGCAGGCGCTCGCCCGGCGCGAAGGCGCCACCTTGTTCATGGTCCTGCTTGCCGCCTACCAGCTCATCCTCTCGCGCTGGAGCGGCCAGGAGCAGGTCGTGGTCGGGACACCGATCGCTAACCGTACCCGCGCCGAGACGGAGGGCCTGATCGGCTTCTTCGCCAACACGCTCGCGCTTCCGGCGGACCTTGCCGGAGCGCCGACCTTCCGCGAGCTCCTCGCCCAGGTCCGCGAGACCGCCCTTGGCGCCTACGCCCACCAGGACCTGCCGTTCGAGAAG